>UGTZ01000001.1:2367500-3022500 GCA_900455085.1 Providencia rettgeri
CCTTATGATTGAGCATGGTAGCAATTTCGTCGAGTGAAAATTTAGCTTCCTGCCCTAATGCAATTAAAGATAAGCGGGTCATAACATCTTTCCCATGATAAACCCGTTTTAACCCCTTGCGGCCTATCGGTTTAATCAAACCTCTTTCTTCATAATAACGTAAGGTTGATGCCGCTAAACCTGATAATTGGCTAACTTGAGAAATATCTAGTTCATCATGCATGAGATAATAACCCGCTCTAACATTCACAACTCAAGCTAATTGTTGCCGTAATAGTACCGTGATCGTGCCATTCATAAATATCTCACGGTCAACTACGTAACCCAATTTTTCAGCCACGCGTAAAGATGCTAAATTCCTCGGCTCAATAAAACAAATAGATTGCCGAAACTTATTTTCTTTTATTAGCCAAGACAATGCAGCCTGCATCGCTTCTGTTGCATAACCTTTTCCTTGATATTCAGGTGCAATGACCCAGCCCGCTTCCGGAATGCCTTTAACTTGCGGCTCGACCATACGATGAAAATCTGCAAACCCCAAATCACCAATATATTGGCCACTCACTTTTTCGCGGACAGCCCAATAACCAAAGCCTAATAATGGCCATAAGCCACCATAAGCTAACATTCTCATCCATGACTCGCGCTCGCTAGATGGCATACCGCCAATGTAGCGAACCATCGACTCGGTCGCCCATAACTTCGCAAGTGCAGGAAAATCACTCACTTGGTGTTTATTTAATATTAATCTGTCTGTCTCAAGTTCAGGTATTACAGACATTGATTGCATCTCCTTGCTATCTAAATGGGGGTTCATCAAACGTTCTTAATTTCCTTGAATGTAATTTATCCCCTTCTTGCCTCAATAAATCAATAGCACGAATACCTATTTGTAAGTGTTCAGAAATTGCACCTTCATAGAAACTGTTTGCTTGGCCCGGTAATTTAATCTCACCATGCAAAGGTTTATCCGAAACACATAAAAGCGTACCGTAGGGAACCCTGAAACGATAACCTTGTGCTGCGATTGTTGCACTTTCCATATCCACTGCAACAGCGCGACTTAAACTAAAGCGGCGAGCCGTTGCAAAAAAGCGTAATTCCCAGTTTCTATCATCTGTTGTAACAACGGTTCCTGTTCGTAGCCGTTGCTTTACCAACTCCCCAGGCATATTACTAACTTGTTTCGTTGCGTCATACAGCGCGCGTTGGACTTCTGCAATACTTGGAATAGGAATATCTGGCGGTAATACATCATCAAGAATATGGTCATCACGCAAATAAGCATGTGCCAAAACATAATCACCAATTTTTTGGCTTTCTCTTAATCCACCACAATGGCCTATCATCAACCAAGCATGTGGTCGTAAAACCGCTAAATGGTCGCAAATATTCTTTGCATTTGAAGGCCCAACACCGATATTCACTAAAGTAATCCCTGCACCATCCCTAGCGATTAGATGATATGCAGGCATTTGAAATTTTTTCCATGTTAAATCAGAAGTGGCAATTTGCGGGTCTGCATTTTCAGCGGTTAAATAATTATGCCCTACACAAGATAATGCAATATAACGACTTTCAGGATCTCGTACCTGTTCACATGCCCAATTCACGAACTCATCAACATAACGGTTATAATTGGTGAACAAAATATACGGTTGAACATGCTCAGGTGGGGTTCCGGTATAATGTTTCAAACGTGCTAATGAAAAATCCACACGTAATGCATCAAAATGGGACAGTGGCATTTCATCTGTAGCAGAATACAAACCATCGGTAATATCATCACTAATGTGAGATAAATCGGTTATAGGAAAATATGCAGCTAAATTACTGCTCATACTCCTATCCAACACTAAGTCTGACCCATCAATGACAAAAGGATAAGGAATTTCAATTTTTGAAGGGCGAACAGCAAAAGTAACATCATAATCCTGTTGCAAAATAGACAGCTGTTCAACTAAATAGGCACGGAATAAATCTGGCTGCGTCACCGTAATGGTGTAATCGCCTCGTTTAACAAAGCGAGCATAAGCACGTGTTTTTTCACAATGATCGATTTTTCCTTCCCATGTTACACATAGCTCGGGGTAAGCGAATAACCCATTTTCCCTTTCTGTAATATCTGGTATGCGGCCTTCTTTTACATAAATAGCGATAGCGTCCCTTAATGAGTCTATCGCATTGCTATATAACAACGAAAGTTTATCCAAAACATCTTCAATAGATAAGTTTTCATATTTCTGGCATTTTTCCAAAGACACACACAACTCCTTATCATCAGATAAAATCATCTCCGATAACATAGAGTATCAGTGTGATAGTTGCAAAATATATCGAGACTAATGTGCTTATCCCACAATTAATATATTCACAATTAATGTACTACAAAGGATAAAACAATGGGTAATGTGAACACAGCAACCACGGTTTGTAAGGTTATTATACCTGCCATTAACTGACTATCTCCATTTAACTGGCGCGTTAAAATATAAGCGGTTGGTGCAGTGGGAATAGCAAAAAATAGCACTAATAGGGTTGTTTCAAGATTTGGCAATGAAAATAAACTCGCTACTGTTACCGCTAAAATAGGCATAAGAAGTAAGCGTAACAGTGTCGATGTCATGATGGGTTTAAATTCATTTTTCAGTGTTGAGGTTTGTAATGCGGCTCCAATACAGATTAGGCCTAGTGGTAAACTAGCGGCTGCGAGTAATTTTAAAAATTGATCAGATCCAAACGGTAACCCCACAGGCGATATATTTAATAACACTCCCACAACACAAGAAATAATTAATGATTTTTTATGATCGGCAATAAAATTTGCTTAACGGAGACTTTTTGCCCAGAAGATAATGAAAGTACAGCTATGACATTACAGCTTGGCACTAAAACAGCCATAATGACTGCAGCAATAGCAATGCCTTCTTTACCAAATAAATCTGCAACAATGGCCAGCCCTAAATAAGTATTAAAACGCGTAATTCCTTGGATATGAGCCCCAAATCGTGGGATAGGAATTTTGAATAAATATTTGCAACCAAGAACTAACGCAGAACTAATCGCTAAAACATATAGAATGGCGCTCGCTAAATAGGGTAATTTAGGGTTATCCAATGGTGCTGTTGCTAAACTGTTGATTAATAATGCAGGGAATAAAATGAAATAGTTTAACTTTTCAGCACTCGGCCAAAAATCAGTGGCAACTATTGTCGAACGACGTAATACAAACCCCATTGCAATCAGAGCAAATAATGGCCATAAAACTAATAAAATCTTATCCATGAGAACGTAATCTGTTTTATTTGAGTATTAGCTAAGTATATTAATTAGTCTATCGTTAAGTTTTTGTGACGGATAGGTAAAAAAAGCTCTATTTCAATATTTGGTTTTTCTCCATTCATTTTTGCATCAATCAATATTTAATCGATTATCGCTTGTTTATATTTAAATAAATATTTTTTCCATACAAAAAATGAACCCTAAAATTATCTCACTTAGGCATATAAAAATCATTTGCTTACCACGGTAATATTATGTATTTTTATTCACTATAAATGCATAATTAAAGAGGTTGATATGTTTAAAAAATTAGTTTTTGCTGGCTGTATGTCATTGGCAGCCTTCGCCGGGAATGTTTACGCAAAAGAAAGCTATACAGTTGGTGCTGGTGGGACTTACCGTCCATTCGAATATGAAAATAGCCAAAAACAGCTCGAAGGCTTTGATATTGATATCATTAAAGCAATCGCGGAAGCAGAAGGTTTTGACGTTAAACTTGTCAATACTCCTTGGGAAGGGATTTTTGCGACTTTATCGTCAGGTGATAGGGATATTTTAATTTCGGGGATTACAATTACCGATAAACGCAAAAATATGGTTGATTTTTCTAATCCCTATTTCCCTGCTGAGCAAGCGATCGTTATCAGCGAAACATCTGATGTAAAAGATTTAAATAGCTTAAAAGAGCTGAATGTAGGTGTCGTCAACTCCAGCACAGGTGACATTGTTGTTTCTGATGTAATCGGAAAAAACAGTACATCAATTAAACGTTTCGACAATACACCGCTTTTATTACAAGAGCTATTTGAAGATGGTATTGATGCAGCTGTTGGTGATGTTGGTGTGATTAAATATTACATAAAAACGCACCCAGAGAAAAAATTTAAACTGATCTACGATAACCACTTCGAAAAACAATATTTTGGTATTGCTGTCGCAAAAGGAAATAGCGAATTACAGCAAAAAATAAATAATGGCTTAGAAAAAATTATTGCAGACGGTACTTACAATAAAATTTATCAAAAATGGTTTGATGAAAACGTTCCTCAATTACCAAAACAATAATTAAATCTAACTTAAGGCCATCCTTAGATGGCTTTTTCACGTTCTAAATCAGGGTGAAAATTAAGATGTCTGCGTTTCGTTGGGAAATAATTGAAGAATATGCTCCATTATTTGCTGAAGGCGCAATGATGACGATAAAAGCAACCATCATTTGCGTTATTTTAGGCTCATTATGGGGGTTAACTCTCGGCTTAGGAAGAACTGCCAAAGCTGAGCAAGGAATTTGGAAACCGATTTTACATTATTTTGTGCAGTGGCCTGTTCGCTTCTATGTCAGTGCTTTTCGTGGTACTCCGCTATTTGTTCAAATAATGGTTGTTCACTTTGCCTTAGTTCCACTATTTATTAACCCGCGTGATGGCCTATTTGTTACCTCAGGGATAATGTCTATTGATACGGCTAAAATGCTCCGCTCCGATTACGGTGCATTTTTATCTTGTGTCATTGCAATCACTTTAAACTCAGGGGCTTATGTTTCTGAAATTTTTCGTGCGGGCATTCAATCTATTGACAAAGGGCAGATGGAAGCCTCGCGTGCGCTTGGTATGAGTTGGGCAAAAACAATGCGTAAAGTGATCCTTCCACAAGCTTTTCGTCGTATCCTTCCCCCGCTTGGAAATAATGCCATCGCGATTGTTAAGGATTCCTCCCTTGCTTCCGCAATTGGCTTAGCTGATCTCGCCTATGCAGCGAGAACGGTATCCGGTGCTTATGCAACTTATTGGGAACCCTACTTAACGATATCTGTGATTTATTGGATGCTGACATTTATACTTGCTCAGCTGGTGCAATATATGGAAAGAAGGTTGGGCAGAAGTGATTTACGTTAATAATTTACAAAAGAAATTTGGCGATGCTCATGTACTTAGAGGTATTTCTTGCGAAGTTAAACCTCAAGAAGTGATTTGTGTCATAGGCCCTTCTGGCTCAGGCAAAAGTACCTTCTTACGGTGTTTAAACGCACTAGAACGCCCAGATGGCGGTGAAATACAAGTTAACGGTTTTAACGTTCATGACCCTAAAACCGATTTAAATAAAATGAGAGAAAATGTGGGGATGGTGTTTCAGCGTTTTAACTTATTCCCCCATATGACCGTGTTAGAAAATTTAGTGATGGCACCAACCTTAGTAAAAGGAATAAAAAAGGAACTGGCACTTAAACAAGCTGAACAACTCCTAACCAAAGTAGGGCTGTTAGATAAAATTGATGCATGGCCTGCCAGTTTATCCGGTGGGCAGCAGCAACGTGTTGCTATTGCCCGGGCCTTAGCAATGCAACCGTCCATTTTGTTATTTGATGAACCGACGTCTGCGCTTGACCCTGAATTAGTTGGGGAGGTACTTTCTGTGATGAAAACCCTAGCGAATGAAGGTATGACGATGGTTATCGTCACCCATGAAATGGGATTTGCGCGTGAAGTCGCTGACCGCGTTATGTTTATTGACCAAGGTATAATTCAAGAAGAAGGCACACCAGAACAACTCTTTACTGCACCTAAAAACCCACGAACTGCGGAGTTTTTAAGTAAAGTACTTTAATTTTTTTACCTGCTTAGTAATCTAAGCAGGTTTTTCTGATATCCAAATCTTTTTATTATCGATAAGCTAAGAATATTACTCCTTAATAAAACTTAAGTTATGGATATCAAAAGCCTCTGTAAACAATACCGCTCAGGGAAAAAATTTAAATATATTTTCTTCTGGGGCCACCAAACCAAGCAAAACCAAATTACAAAAAGCTGTTTTAGCCAGTGGTACCCTTCCCCATTTGTTGTCGATAATCACCGTTTTGCTAGCGCAGAACATTTTATGATGGCAGAAAAAGCACGCTTATTTGGTGATTTAGAAACATTGGATAAAATTATTCATGCACCAAATCCTGGTGCAGCTAAAGCATTTGGCCGTGAGGTTCGTGGGTTTAAACAAGATATATGGGATGAAAACCGTTTTACCATTGTTGTTGCGGCGAATATGGCCAAATTTTCTCAAAATAAAGAAATTAAGCAGTTTTTACTTGCCACAAACGAACGTGTTCTGGTTGAAGCTAGCCCCGTTGATAAAATTTGGGGAATAGGCCTTGCCGAAGATACTGAAAATATTGAAAACCCATTAACATGGAAAGGGTTAAATTTGCTCGGTTTTGCATTAATGGATGTTAGAAGTCAGTTAGCCAATCTAACTCTCTAATTTTTGCTTATTTTCTGATAAAAACAAAAAACCCGTTGTGACTAAACAGCGGGCCTATCAATATGTTACTGAATATAGGATATGCTACTGCGTTTTATTACAAAGGCATTCTATATTCAATTACCCCTGGTTTTTCTGCAACCCAATTATACAACTTTTGGCCTCGTAAATTGGTTTCCTGTGTATGCCAATATAAGCGGCCACATTGTTTTTCTTGCGCTTGTGTATGTACAAATTCAATTAATTGTTTTCCTACATGCCGTCCACGCATTTCTGGTGTCACATATAAATCTTCTAGGTAACAAAAATCATTTTCTGCCCATGTTGAACGGTGAAATAAATAATTCACAAAACCAACAACTTTTCCACCTTCAAGCGCAACCGCACAATACATCGGTTCATTTTCATCAAAAAAGCGCTCCCATGCTTTTAGGGTAATTTCTTCGCTTAAATCTACTCGATAAAATTTTTGATATTCCAGCCAGTACACTAACCATGCTGGATAATGTTCTGGAGCAACAAATTCTACGGTAACTGATAATGTTGTTTTACTCATAATAACCCTTCCATTTGTAGACATATTACATAATGGAGTTATAGTACATAGCAATCTGGCTCTGTATAAGAGACACTTTTGTTATTTATTTAGGAACCACTTTATGCGACGCCAACAACATGCGCAGTTCCCATTACTTTTACTTGAAGATGGACACATTAAGGAAAATATTTATCACACAATACGTAACGCTATCTTAGATGGACGTATTGCTGCTGGTGTTAAGCTACCTTCTTCGAGAGCATTAGCGGAAATGATGTCGATCTCGCGAAACTCGGTCATTGCTGGGTTTGAACGATTAATTGATGAAGGGTATCTTTACTCGAAAAAAGGCTCAGGAACTTATGTTTCGCCCCCATATTCCTGATGAATTAGTTGGCACCATAAGTAGTACTAAACAGCGCGACCAATCTGGATACCCTGCATTAAATCTGAACCCTAGAGTTTCTACTTTAACAAATTTATGGAAAAACTCACGGCCGAATACCGATAAGAACTCAATGTTTAATATTGGTATTGGCTGTGTAGACCAATTTCCACATGAATTATGGGGTAGATTATTAGGCCGAGTTTGGCGTAAATCCAAACATGCAATTACGCATTTTAATCACCCTGATGGGTATACACCGCTTAAAAATTTATTAGTCGATTACGTTCGTTCTACTCGCGGAGTTCATTGTAAACAGCAACAAATTATTATTGTCAATGGAACACAACAAGCCATTAATTTAGCCGCAAAAGTCTTATTACAGCAAGGGGATAAAGTATGGTTAGATGACCCTGGCTATGATAGTGCGAGAGCTATTTTAACCGCAGCAGGTGCTGAGATTGCCGCTATTCCATCTGACAGAGAAGGAATGGATATTGTATATGGTGCAAAACATCATGAAACAGCAAAATTAATTTACACCACGCCTTCTCACCAGTTTCCTCTCGGCACAACTCTCAGCTTACCGAGACGTTTAGCATTATTGGATTGGGCACAACAAAATAATGCATGGGTTTTTGAAGATGACTATAACAGTGAATTTCGTTTTCTATCAAAACCTATTCAAGCCTTACAAGGCTTAGATAATCATCAACGTGTTATTTATGCAGGGACATTCTCTAAAATGATGTATCCCGGTTTTCGTTTAGGTTTTTTAATTGTGCCAGAAATTCTGAGTGAGGCATTCACCATGATGAAATATTATAGTGATAGCCACTGTAGTTATTTAGAGCAGGCAGCTTTAGCGCAGTTTATCCAAGAAGGCCACTATGCACGCCACGTCAGAAAAATACGAAAGATATGTTACGACCGACAAAATACGTTTATCAATGCCATCAACCATTATCTCCCGCATTTATTTGATGTACAAATGACAGACTCAGGCATTCATACCGTTTGTTGGGTTAAAGATGGTTATGATATTAACCTGATCCTTAACCAATGCCGTCTGTTAGGCTTTGGTGCACAACCGCTATCGCGTTACTGCATTCAAAGTGCTCACCAAAATGCGATTCTATTTGGCTACGCCGCTCATGGTGAAAATGAGATAATTAGCAACGTAAAATTACTTAGCGAACAATTGAGTAAAATATCCCCTAGTTAAACAAAAATGATTTTCAGCTTTTATCCGATAGCTAGAAAATTTTCTAATCTTTATAACTGTACCTTAATAGCATTGTTTATATTGAGGTACTTTTATGACAAAAATAAATTATCCCCATGAGTACGAAGTTGGCGATGTTGTCTTTACCAGTATTGGGACCGAATTATTTCGCCAAATAGCCTCAGCATCTTTATGTTGGAGTAACCATGTTGGCATGATTGTCGGCCATAATGGCGAAGACTATTTGATTGCAGAAAGTCGTGTTCCGCTTTCAACAACCACAACCTTATCTCGCTTTATTTCCCGTTCATCTGGTAACCGTTACAGCGTACGTCGATTTGCTCATACACTAACCCATGAACAAAAATCAGCATTAGTCGCTGAAGTTCCTGCTCGCTTAAACAAATTTTACCACACCGGGTTTAATTACAATTCACCTAGGCAGTTTTGCTCTAAGTTTGTTTTTGATATTTACCAATCTGCTTTATCAATCCAAATTGGCGAAATTGAAACCTTTGAAGAATTATTAACTAAAAATCCGAATGCAAAATTAAATTTCTGGAAACTTTGGTTTATTGGTCATATCCCATGGAAACGCACTACAGTGACGCCCGCAAGCCTATGGAATCACCCTGAACTATCACTCGTATATCGTAGTCATGAGGATATTCATTAATAACCAATATGGATTTAAATACGTAAAAAAGCACTCGATAGAGTGCCTTTAAATACAACTGCCTGAGTCTGCAATGATACTTATTTTTTCTTATTCATCATTGATTTTAAATCAGCAAATGGGTTATAGGTCGCTGCTTCAACATCATTTTGCGCATCTTCCCCTGCAACAACATTAGTGCCATACATCTCAGCCTCTGTGTACTTCGAATGCTCATGATCATGGCAAAATAGGCATAATAGTTCCCAATTGCTGCCATCTTCAGGGTTATTAGTATGATCATGGTCGATATGGTGAACCGTTAATTCACGCAAATTTGAATACACAAACTCGCGGGTACAGCGCCCACAAACCCATGGATAAATCTTAAGTGCTTTTTCACGATAGCCACTTTCCAATCGCGCATAGTTTTTAGGGATCAAAGCCATTGCCAATATTCCTATTGAAGATCGTAATTTTGAAATAATACGCCTAATATACCTCAAGTCAGAACAAAAAAAGAAACACAAAACAGCAAAAAACCCAGATATCATGAAGTCCCAACTTTATAGGGCACCTCATCAATTCTGGGTCCTTTTATTCGTTAATTTATACTTAGATTACTTATTCAACAATTCTCTGCGGATAATCTCAGCCCCTGCACTTAATGCATTAAGTTTACCCGTTGCGACACGACGAGATAACGGCGCCATCCCACAGTTTGTTGATGGATAAAGCTTATCTGCATCCACAAATTGCAGTGCTTTACGTAGCGTATTAGCAACTTCTTCTGGTGTTTCGATGATATTACTGGCTACATCAATCGCCCCCACCATCACTTTTTTACCGCGAATAAGCTCAATCAAATCCATTGGAACATGGGAGTTATGGCATTCCAAAGAGATAATATCGATATTCGAGGTTTGTAGTTTTGGGAAAGCCTCTTCATATTGTCGCCACTCGGAGCCCAACGTCTTCTTCCAATCAGTATTAGCTTTGATGCCGTATCCATAACAGATATGAACCGCAGTTTCGCATTTCAGCCCTTCAATGGCTCTTTCAAGCGCAGCTACACCCCAATCGTTGACTTCATCAAAGAATACATTAAAAGCTGGCTCGTCAAACTGAATGATATCAACGCCCGCCGCTTCAAGCTCTTTTGCCTCTTGGTTCAAAATCTTAGCAAATTCCCACGCCAATTTTTCACGACTTTTGTAATGATTATCATACAGGGTATCAATCATCGTCATTGGTCCAGGAAGCGCCCATTTTATCGGCTGGTTCGTTAGCTTACGTAAAAATTTAGCATCTTCGACAAAAACAGGCTTTTGACGTTCAACCGCGCCAACCACCGTTGGCACACTCGCATCATAACGATCGCGAATTTTAACCACTTCACGCTTTGCAAAATCAACACCGCTGAGATGCTCAATAAATGTCGTCACAAAGTGCTGACGTGTTTGTTCACCGTCACTAACAATATCAATTCCAGCACGCAGTTGATCTTCAAGGGATAAGCGCAGTGCGTCTTGTTTTCCCTCAATGAGCTCTTCATTTTGCAACTTCCAAGGAGACCAAAGCGTCTCAGGTTCAGCAAGCCAAGACGGTTTTGGTAAGCTACCCGCGGTAGATGTTGGTAATAATGTTTTCATAATAATTGACCTTAAATTTTTATAATTAATCAAAGCGCGTAGTTAGCAGACCATTGCTCTAGAATATGCTTATAGGGTTCAATAAAGTGTTCTTCCGTATATTTCCCTTGCTCAATAGCCAATCGGCTACGTTCTTCGCGGTCATAAACAATTTTTGTTAATGAATAATCTTGGTTCGTCAAACTCGGTTGGTAGCATACTCCCGCAACGGAGTTCGCATTATAAATCTCTGGGCGATAAATCTTCTGGAATGTTTCCATCGTGCTAATCGTGCTAATTAATTCAATATTGCTGTAATCGCTCAGCAGATCTCCCGTAAAATAAAATGCCAGCGGTGCAACACTGTTTTGAGGCATGAAATAACGAACCTGTAATCCCATCTTTTTAAAATATTGATCCGTTAATGAAGCCCCATTTTGCTGATATTCAATACCCAATATAGGATGTTGATTCCCAGTTCGGTGATAAATGTCTTTATTGGAGACGCTTAAACATATTACTGGCGCTTTACTAAAATGAGCTTTGTATTCGCTAGAATTAACAAAATATTTAAAGATATTCCCATGTAAGTCACCAAAATTTTCTGGAACACTAAAGTTTGCTTGGTCTTTATTGTGGTCTAACAATAAAACACTAAAATCATAATCACGCACATAAGATGAAAAGTTATTTCCAACTATGCCCTCAGTACGTTTGCCTGTTTTGTGATCAACAATATTGGTTTTCAATATTTCAATCACAGGAAAGGTATTACTATTCCCTTCAACACTCATCTCAACAGAAATAATTTCAAGTTCGATAGAGTAACGGTCACTTTTAGGGTTATCCCAGTAAGCTAATGTATTGAAACGGTTGTTCATCATGACAAGCGTGTTGCGCAAATTTTCTTGGCGATTTTTCCCTCTGGCTAAATTAGCAAAGTTAGTTGTAATACGTGTATTTTCAGAAGGATTATAATTTTCGTCAAAAAGACTACTTTTAATCGTAAATGTAAAATTTTTGTTCATCGTCTCGTCACACCCTAAATTCCAAGATGGAAACTCAATTGACTTCTTGATTTTTTAGAAGTTTTAGTTGCCCATTCATCAATCTTTATGTTGTAAATACGTTAATTTGTTTGCGTTATCTAATTTATGCCAGAGCTGTTGATTGAGTGAAAGCGACTTAATTTCATTTCAAACATGAACGATTTTCATGATCATCTATTTTACTTATTTTAATTATGTGACAGAGAACCAAGAAATATTATTTTACATTATAATTCATAATGTTAAGTACATTATATGGCTAACTTCTTAGAAGGAATGAATATTCGACACAAAGACTTAAACATTGGTTAGTGAAATAAATTTATTTAGTACATATAGAAAAATCGACAAAACACTCACGCCCTCATTGGTAAAAGATATTGTGGATGGTATCAACCGCAAAGGCACGCAACTCGTCACGCATGGCCGTTTGTTAGGGTTTCAATGTTGGTATGACCCACCGGATAACCCGAAAGAAAATTTACGCGATGGTAAGTCACACATTCGCTACAAGTACACTCCCGTACCGCCACTGGAAAAACCTGACATTAACACAGGAATTCACTGACGAGTATTTCGCTGTTTTTGACCAACTGGGCTAAGGAAATTGAATTATGGGTATGCCTAAAAAACTTTTTATGTTTGACCTGTTTATTGATGGCCAAACCTACCTTGGACAAGTAGAAGAAGTCACCCCACCAAAGCTGTCATTAAAAACAGAGGATTATCAGGGTGCCGGTATGGTGGGCTCTGTGGCTGTCATGATGGGCTTTGATTCTGGCGCTTTAGATATGGAGGCCTCTATGGGGGGCTTAATGTCTGAATTGCTGGAAAGCTGGGGTGCCACCATTGACGGTAAGCAATTCCGCTTTGCGGGCTCTTACTACAATGATTCAACCGGTGAATCCATTCCGTGTGAAATTCAAACTGGCGGGCGCTTTACCGAATTGGATTTAGGCAGTGCGAAAGCCGGTGATAACACAAACAACCATTAGCATAGCCATGATATAGAACTTTATAATGAGTGACATAGCTCAATCAATGATAAATTTTTCTGATAATATCAAAAATTCAATCCTATTGTTATATTTCGTTTACTCTATTTGTGCTAATCTACGCGGCAAAAATTAAGAGTGAATTGTTAAAAAGCTAGTTATGATCCAGAAAATACAAAATGTAATTTTAAGCAAAATAATGCTGAAGTTTATCGCATTATTTTTTCTCTTTTCTATATTACACAAGGTAATGGGCTATCCATTCAAGCCGCTGTATATATTTTTTATAAGCATTGGTTTACTTTATGTGAAAAATAGTATCTACCGTTTTATTGTTTTATTTTTCACTATTTTAGCTGCTGTTTATTTACCTGTCGGGTTGATCTATAGCTCCCCTACATATAATACAGTTGCTTCCTTTTATTATACCGACATACAAGAATCACGAGAATTTATATCAAATATAGATAATAAATATTTTATTTATTCTATCTTAATACTCGCTTTTGGAACTTTAGTTAGCTTTATTAAAGCCAATCCGATGAATTATCATAAAAAGACAATATTAAGTATCGTAATGGTGGTTTTTTTCTTCACTCCCTCAAAATATGCTTTAAGTGGTAAATATGAGAGAGCGGCTAATTCAGGAACACCAGAAACTCGTTTTTTTACAGAGCTCATTTATTCTATTTATTCCTTAATCAATGAGGTTGAATTATATACAAGTGATGACACTTTTAAAATCACTGACGTTAATAACCAATATGATACTTACGTTATTGTTATTGGTGAAAGTGTCCGAAAAGATTTTATGCAAGAATACGGTTTTAAAATACAGAACACGCCATTTATGAGCTCAATCAATGGGACTTTTTTTACTAACTACACCTCTGCAGCGAGTTCGACACAACCTTCTTTAACGCATAGCTTATCCTTATATCCTGAAATCGGTAATAACATCATGACATTAGCTAACAAAGCAGGTTTTGATACTTACTGGTTATCTAATCAAGGATTTGTGGGTGAATATGACGGCTCAGTTGCCGCTATTGGACGAAGAGCAAACAATAGTTTTTTTATTAAAAGAAGAAGTTCAGATGATAAATTAGTCTCTCCAGACGATGCATTGTTGCCAGAATTTAAATTGGCTTTGAAGTCCCAAGTACCTAAAAAACTTATTGTTGTTCATCTTATGGGAAGTCATACGCCATTTTGTACCAGAACAGAGGAGCAGTTTGATCATTTTTATCAGAATAAAAAATTCTCTTGTTATGTCCAGAGTATAAAAAATACAGATAAATTGTTATCAGAAATATATTCTGACTTAAGTAAAACTAAATCAAAATGGTCAATGATGTATTTTTCTGATCATGCGTTATCTTTAACATATGACAAAAATGAATTGGCACATAGTGATAAGTACAAGCAGAACTATGAAGTGCCTTTTTTCATCACATCTTATAATTCTAAGCATAAAGAAATGATAAACAGCCGTCGTAGTGGGCTAAGTTTTATGTCTTTATTTTCTCAGTGGACCGGAATAGAAGAAAGTAATATTGAAAGTAATTGTGATATGTTGTCTAAAAACGATTGCCCTAACCAAAATATTATAATTGATTTTAATAGAAATCATCGCATGTTTGATGATTTACCCGATGATTATTCCAAATAAGAATAAAATGGGATGCCTTCACTCATAAGGCATCCTTAAAATATTACGGATAAACTAGCCAAATAATATCCGACGCAGTTGAAGTCTCTACTCGATTTAATATTACTCAATATCTTTTCCAGGCGCTTAACTGTAATTTCTGACTTTCTAAAGCAATCCCTAAATCTAATGCATCTTATAATGGAGTTATGATCTTATCTGCATGATTGATCAATTTAACTTTACATTTATTAGCTATATAAACTTCTTTTTCTTTCAATTCAGTCGCTCCAAGTTCTTTCCATTCTGGGAATCCGTTAAAGTTTTGTATAACTTTGAAAACTAATTTCTCGGTTTTTGTAAACTCATCATAAGTAGACTGGAACACCCAAACGCCTTTTAAGTCACTTTCAATCTCAGCACTAAATCATACGGATAGTTTGCGTGCGACCTGAGCCCACGGCGTTTATAAGTTTCAGGGCAATTTGCCACGACCACCAATAACCCCGATTTATCAAACAAACCAAGCAACCCATTTTATGATGAATGGCGGTAGTATTATTACTTTGCAGAGAATCTTAGGTCACTCGACATTACAGCAAACACTGACCTACGCACACTTTGCACCGGACTTTCTTCAAGATGCGATTACGTATAATCCATTAAAGGGAGGAACAGAGTTAGCTTAATAGATTGTTCGTTTTAGGATGATTTTGACGACGAAAACCGAGGCAAATTTAACTTTTGCATGTCCACAAATTGTCCACACTGGGATGCATTTCTCCGCTGTAAGTACCACCAAATCAGCGTTTAGATCGTCCACAAGTTGTCCACACTTGAACACTTTTAGGCACTTTTGAGCCTTTTTTGTACAGATTATGCACAAAAAAAAAGGCACTCGCCCCCGAGTGCCTTTTGACTACAACTCACTGAATATAAAGTAAATTACACCTATTCAGCGGTTCTGGTACTTGTGCGGATCAGGTAATCAAATGCGCTAAGTGCGGCTTTTGCTCCTTCTCCGGCTGAAATAATAATTTGCTTATAAGGGACTGTAGTACAGTCACCTGCAGCGAAAATACCTTTAATACTGGTTTCATTACGAGCGTCAATTTCAATTTCGCCCATACGGTTTCTGGCGACCGTATCACCTAACCAATTGGTATTTGGCAATAAACCAATTTGTACAAATGCGCCGGCAACTTCCAGTAAATGAGTACTATTATCAGTACGATCTTTGTATTCAAGCCCCGTCATTTTGCTACCATCACCTTTTACTTCTAAGGTTTGCGCATTGACGATAATATCGACATTTTTCAGGCTACGGGCTTTTTGCTGTAACACTGAGTCTGCTTTCAGTTCCGGAGCAAACTCCAGTACGGTCACATGTTCAACCACTCCAGCTAAATCGATAGCCGCTTCAATACCTGAGTTGCCGCCACCAATAACAGCAACACGTTTACCTTTAAATAATGGGCCATCACAATGCGGACAGAATGTTACGCCTTTAGTGCGGTATTCTTGTTCCCCCGGAACACCCATATTTCTCCAGCGCGCACCCGTTGAAATAATGATACTACGTGATTTTAAGATACCACCTGATGCTGTTTCGATTTGGTGTAATCCACCTTCTTCTGCAGCAGGTATCAGTTTTGCAACTGATTGGCCATCAATGACATCAACATCATAGTTGTCCACGTGGTTCTTTAATGCACCTGCAAAAATAGCGCCTTCCGTTTTGATAACTGAAATATAGTTTTCAATATCAACCGTATCCATGACTTGGCCACCAAAACGCTCACCAATCACACCAGTGCGGATCCCTTTACGAGCCGTATAAATTGCCGCTGAAGCCCCTGCTGGGCCACTACCAATAACAAGTACTTCAAAAGGTTCGCGCTCTGTTAGTGATTTTGCTGCACGCGCATCTGCATTGGTATCGACTTTGCTAACAATCTCGCTTAATGTCATACGCCCTTGACCAAACTCTTTTCCATTCAGGAAAATCGCAGGAACGCCCATTACATTACGTTCATCAATTTCATTTTGGAAAAGTGCACCATCAATAGCGGTATGACTAACATTTGGATTTAAAACTGCCATCAAGTTCAGTGCCTGAACAACATCTGGGCAGTTATGGCAAGATAAAGAATAATAAGTCTCAAAATGAAACTCGCCCTCAAGACCTTTAACCTGCTCTAATAACTCTTGTGCTTCTTTCGATGGATGACCACCGATTTGCAATAAAGCCAGCACAAGAGACGTAAATTCATGTCCCAGAGGCGAGCCTGCAAAACGCAAACCACTATCTGTACCTGGGTTAGTAATTAAAAAAGAAGGTGTTCTTACTGCACTATTTCGTTCTTCACGTACAGTGACTTTATCAGACAACGACGCAATTTGTTCTAACAGCTGTTTGATTTCATTTGATTTTTGGCTGTCATCTATATTAGCAACTAATTCAACGGGCTTAGTTAAACGTTCTAAGTAGGCTTTCAATTGTGCCTGTAAATTATTGTCGAGCATGTAATCCCCTTTAATTTTTATCATAAAATCGGGTACATATACCCGTCATGATCCAAGTTGCAGGCCTAGACACCTGCAACCTGAATTATTCAGTATTAATCAATTAAGCTAGATTAATTAGATTTTGCCGACTAAGTCCAAAGATGGGGACAGCGTTGCATCACCTTCTTTCCATTTAGCTGGGCAAACTTCACCTGGGTGACTAGCAACATATTGCGCTGCTTTTACTTTACGCAGTAAATCTGAAGCGTCACGGCCAATGCCTTCTGCTGTAACTTCAATCGCTTGGATGATACCTTGTGGGTCAACAACGAAAGTACCGCGGTCTGCTAAGCCTTCATCTTCACGCATGTTTTCGAAGTTACGTGTTAATGCGCCTGTTGGGTCACCAATCATTGCATATTTGATTTTACCGATAGTTTCTGAACTTGCATGCCATGCTTTATGGGTAAAATGTGTGTCAGTAGAAACAGAGAAAATTTCAACACCTAATTTTTGGAATTCTTCATAATGATCAGCAATGTCACCCAATTCTGTTGGGCAAACAAAGGTGAAGTCAGCTGGATAAAAGAAGAAAACACTCCATTTACCTGCAACATCTTTCTCAGAAACTTCGATGAATTCACCGTTTTTAAATGCTTGGTTAGTAAATGGTTTGATTTGAGTATTAATTAATGACATATGATGTTCTCCTGTTTGGTTGCCTATTAAGTTACTGTTTTACAGCAGCTTAATCCAATCATTACCTACTATCGATTTGATAGGTGCAGCCTAATCATATTTCAAAAATCAATAGGTGAGACATTAAAACGCTTCCTGTTCTGTTCAGCAAGCGTTTTATTTATAAGGCCTATTTTATGTTCAGTGAGTTAAGCCATGGTGGCAATCGTTTTGCGAAAACGAATGAGTGCGAGGGAAAAGAATACAGCGCCAATCACAACGAGCACTGCAAATTGAGGCCAAACAATTTGGAAACCTGCTCCGCGATATAAAATCGCCTGAGCTAGACTAACAAAGTGTGTGGTCGGCATGGTTAACATAATATCTTGAACGAGCTGGGGCATGCTTTCTCGTGCTGTCATCCCGCCAGAAAGCATGTTTAATGGCAACAGTACTAAAATCATCAACAAACCAAACTGAGGCATAGATCGTGCAATTGTCCCCATAAAAATACCAATTGATGTTGTCGCAAATAAACTCAAGGCAACTCCACACATAAACAATAAGATAGACCCTTCTATGGGGACTTGTAGCAATGTTTTTACCACTAAAATTAAGGAAACACCGGATGCAATCAATACCACCAGCCCCATTGACCATATTTTTGACATCATAATTTCAAATGGTGTTAGTGGCATGACCATCAAGTGCTCAACGGTACCGTGCTCTCGCTCCCTGATAAGTGCTGCCCCCGTCAAAACGATCGATAGCATCGTAATATTATTGATAATTGCCATAACAGAACCGAACCATGACTGCGTCAAGTTAGGATTAAAGCGCATACGCACTTCCAAATCGACAGGCAAACTCGCATTACTGCGGTATTTTGCTAAAAATTCGTTCACTTCACCTAAGGTAATATTTTGAATATAACTATTCCCTAAGAAGGCTTGGCTCATTCTTGTTGCATCAATATTCACCTGAATTTCTGGATGCCGGCCGGCAAGCACATCACGTTGAAAATTAGGCGGAATATCTAATGCAAATGTATATGAGCCACGGTTTAACAAGCCATCAATTTGGTCTGGTGTGATATCTACGGGAGGTAAGAAATAAGGTGCGTAAAAGCTATTGATTATCCGGTTTGATAACTGTGACTTATCTTGGTCAGCAATCGCAATGGGAGCATTATGTAAAGAACCGGGTGTCACCGTTGCCGACGAATAAATCGATACCGTAAAAGCAAAGACAATCAAGGCTAGCATTGCTTTATCGCGGCCCAGACTGCGCAATTCTTTGATTCCTAAATTAAATATATTCTGAATTTTACGTATCATCACTATGCCTCCTGCTTTTTCAGGAATAAAACACTTAGCCCAATAACCAGTGGTACGGTGATCAGTAATGGAATAAATGATGACTGTAAATCGAATAAATTTAATCCCTTAGAGAAGGTTCCTCGCGTGATAGTCAGAAAGTGCGACGTTGGATAAACCATTCCAACCCAACGGCCAATACCCTCCAATGATGAGACAGGGTCAATCATTCCTGAAAACTGAGTTGCTGGTATCAACGTGATGATAGAAGTACCAAAAATTGCCGCAATTTGGCTTTTCATAAAGCATGAAATTAGTAGTCCCATACCTGTTGCAATACTAATATACAGAAATGCTGCCAGCGTTAATGTCAGAAAGCTACCTTTAAATTCAACACCAAATATATACACTGATAATATGCACAGTAATACAAAGTTAAACATGCCTAATAAAATGTAAGGGAGCTGTTTTCCAAGTAAAAATTCTAATTTGGTGATCGGGGTGACATAAAGATTGATAATCGAACCAAGTTCTTTTTCCCGAACAACACTTAACGCACTCAACATGGCAGGGATCATCATTAATAATAATGGAATAACCGCGGGAACAATCGCTGGTAAGCTACGAACATCTGGGTTATATCGATATCGAGTTTCAATATCGATAGCGGGCATACCAGCAACACCAACGGGTTGGCGAGCTGCCATCGTACTTAGCCATGCTAAGTGCATTGCTTGTACATAGCCACGCACAGTTTCAGCACGGTTTGGCATGGCACCATCAATCCACACGCCAATTTTAACGTTATTACCACGGGCAACATCCCTTGCAAAATTAGGTGGAATTTCAATCGCAACAGTAACATCACCGCTACGCATTTTTGCCTCTAAGTCATCATAATCTTTAATTGGTGGTTGTTCGATAAAGTAACGTGAGCCTGCTAAGTTCAGAGTATATCCCTGACTTAGCCCTGTTTGGTCGCGATCGAGTACTGAAAAACGTAAATTTTCTACATCCATACTAATACCGTAACCCATGATAAACATGAGAATTACAGTTCCCAATAACGCCAATGTAGAACGGACAGGATCTCGACGCAATTCCATGCCTTCCCGGATGGAATAACTAAATAACCGACGTAAACTAAAGCGTTTTTTCAACGCTTCAGTCGCTTGTTCTTTCAGTTCAGGGTCAACATGGAACTCAGGCGCAGTTTCTTGCCCTTGCCCTGCATCACCTACCGCATCTTGCAAATAAGCAATAAAAGTTTCTTCTAATGTCGCTAATCCGCGTTTTTTGGTTAAGTTTGCAGGCGTATCACAATCAAGTACCTTTCCTGCATGCATTAATGAAATCCGGTCACAGCGTTCGGCTTCATTCATAAAGTGAGTTGAGATAAAAATTGTGACGCCGTCACGCCTTGATAAATCGACCATTAAATTCCAGAACATATCTCTGGCAACAGGGTCCACTCCTGACGTTGGCTCATCGAGGATTAACATTTCAGGTTCATGAATAACAGCGACAGCTAAAGATAACCGTTGACGAATTCCTAAAGGCAAATCATCAGGCATAGTATCCCTGACTTCCTCGAGTTCAAATCGTTGACACATATCATCAATGCGTTGTGCGATTTTTTCTTCTGGAATATGAAAGAGTTTTGCATGCAGTTCAAGGTTTTGCTCAACACTGAGTTCACTATATAACGAGAAAGCTTGCGACATATAACCGACGCGTTTGCGTGTTTCGATATCCTTAGGATCAATTTCTTGACCGAATAGCCATGCTTGACCTTCACTGGCTTGCAATAACCCCGTCAACATTTTCATGGTGGTCGATTTACCACACCCATTGGAGCCTAAAAAACCGAAAATCTCCCCTTTCGGAATTTTAAAATTAACATGGTCAACAGCGACAAAGTTGCCAAAACGCATGGTTAGGTCTTGAGCCTCAATGGCAATAATATTGTCTTTTGTGGTATCACGCGCAGGGATCACAACCTTTTTGTGCCCGCTACGCTTTTCTTCTGGTAGTAATTGAATAAACGCAGCTTCAAGGTCATCACATTGCGTCTGTGCTTTTAATTCAGATGCATGGCCAGTGGCAAGCACCTTGCCATCATCCATTGCCACTAACCAATCAAAACGTTCGGCTTCTTCCATATAAGCTGTTGCGACCAAAACACTCATATTGGTTTGTCGCAAACGAATACGATCGATTAAATCCCAAAATTGTGCACGAGATAACGGGTCAACCCCAGTGGTAGGTTCATCTAAAATTAATAAATCGGGATCATGAATTAACGCACAGCATAATCCCAACTTTTGTTTCATGCCTCCTGATAATTTGCCAGCAGGACGGTCTTTAAAGGGTGCAAGCCCTGTACTTTCAAGTAAATCTTGAATGCGATATTCACGCTCAGCTTTTGATTGACCAAATAAACGCCCAAAAAAATCGACGTTTTCATAAACAGATAATGTATGGTAGAGATTCTTCCCTAAACCTTGTGGCATGTAAGCGATGCGAGGGCAAACAGCTCGGCGGTGTTCAATGTCATTCATATCACCATCAAGTACCGTTATTTGGCCTTCTTGAATCACTCTTGCCCCCGCGATCAGAGAAATCAAGCTTGATTTTCCTACACCATCTGGACCAATCAACCCAACCATTTTTCTTGCTGGGATGGAAAGCACAATGTCATCCAACGCACAATTATCACCATAATGCTGGCTGACATGCTGTATATCGATAATCACATCATCCATCAGTTTATTGGTCATTGTGGTAATCTCACCTCAAGTTCAGCAGGCCAAGATTCATTCGGATCCAAACGTACATACGCTTTACCAGGTAACCCTGTTTTGACATATTCTAAGTGTTGCTCTAATAACTCAGGGGAAATACGCGCACGTACTCTGAACATCAATTTTAAGCGTTCATTTTGTGTTTCTACGGTTTTGGGTGTGAATTGTGCAACACTTGCCACGAACGTGGTTTTTGCTGGGATCACGATGTTTGGTGCAGCATCAAGGATAATGTGAACATCACTGCCTAAGGCAACTTTACCTGCATCTTCAGTCGGTAAGAAAAAGGTCATATACACATCACTTAAATCGACCATATTCAAGACCCGCCCACCAGCGCCAAGTACCTCTCCAGGCTCAGCGACACGATATTGAATACGCCCGTTCCTTGGCGCTTTTAGAATGCTATCATCTAAGTCCGCAATAATACGACGTTCCGTTGCTGTCGCTGCATCAACACGGTTTTTCGCTTGAACAATACCGGCGCTTGCAGAATCAATCGCTGATGTCGCGGCGGCAACTTGTGCTTTTGACGCCTCCAGTGCTGCGCGAGCACCTTGCATCTGCGCTGTATCATCATCGACTTGTTGTTGAGAAACAGCATTGGTTCTTACCAAAGCTCTAGAGCGATTTAACCGTTTTTGTGCAGCGTCTAATTCCGCTTCACGTTGACGAACAACGGCTTGAGCAGCAACTTTTTCACTTTTTCGTTGGGCTAAAGCAGATTCGGCTGTCGTCACTGCACTAATCGCTTGGCGCAACTGGGCTTGTACTTCATGAAGCTGCTCTTGAAGCGCTCGAGTATCCATACGAGCAAGTTCTTGGCCTTCTTTAACAAAATCCCCTTCTTTGACGTTAATCGTTTCAATGCGCCCTGCAGTCTTAGTCGCAATATCAATTTCCGTTGCTTCTATACGGCCATTACTTTGTGCAAATCCAGCAGGTAGCCCACCTGAATTAACATTCCAGTAATAAAAACCACCCGCAACAATAATTATTATTAAAATGATGTAAAAAGATATTTTTTGCTTATTTATTTTCATACCATCCCTTTCCATTAAATGAGAAAACAAGGAACAACAATTATTTTGATTATTAACCTGGTAAATATTAATAAAACGATATAACTGTCCTATATGCTAAATAAATACAACTAAGACAAAAGTAATAATTTTTTATTTTTTAACTATGTTAGTACGTGTAAACACAGTTATTAAATTAGCTATCTATCTAATTTAATAACATTTTATCAGCATTTAAGTTAAGTGAAGTTGCCTTGTGTCACAAAAAGGTAGAATAGACAGATAAAAACAATAATAAGGCATTAATTGTATACATTTAATTCAATATATAAAAAATAAAGCCAGTCAATTAGTTTACTGGCTTTATTAATAGCATTTGATTTGAATAAATATTAGCAAGCAAATTCAACTATCGTTTTCTCGTCCATTCGGTAACGAACCCACTCATCTTGTGGTTGCGCGCCTATGCTTTTATAGAAATCAATTGCTGGCTGATTCCAATCAAGCACGCTCCATTCCAGACGCTGGCATTTTCGATCTACGGCTAATTTTGCAATATGTTTCAATAGTTTTTTCCCGGCTCCTGCTCCCCTAAAATCAGGAGATACATATAAATCCTCTAAATAGATACCGCTATTACCTAACCATGTTGAATAACTTGTAAAGAATACGGCATACCCTGCTGGGTGCCCATCGACATAACAAATCAATGCTTCAGTGCTTGAATTTTCATCGAATAAAGAATTTTCGATATCAGCAACTGTTGCTTTCACTTCATGACGTGCTTTTTCGTAATCCGCAAGTTCAATGATCATATCTAATATCAAAGCGGCATCTTGGTGGGTTGCTGACTTTATTTCTACGTTCATTTGGGGGTCTCTTATCTTTTGAATCCTAATTTTAAACGCTACTAACGAAGAACCCAATTCACAGCAGTATTATTCATTTCTTCGGGTATGATATAAGTATCATTTATATCTGTGGATATACTTAATTTAACAATAATAATCAAACAACGCATTTCTGGACATTGTTTGCCAAAGACTATGTTTGCTATGATTATCTCATGGATTAACTTAACAAATATTAAGGAGGCTAATCTATGCTGTTGTGTGATCTTATTGAATACTCACACTTCTTTGGTAATCGCCAGAGCTCAGGCTTTCACAGTTTTATACTGCGATAACCCTGCCTGAGCGAAGCTACTAAAGAAAATCTTCCCTCAGCTTACTGGGTTGTCGTGACGACTATACCCTGGCATTTTTATGCCTAAAATTTGAGTAAGCTATGAGCACTTTATTAACTGTAAAATCACTAAATTACGATACTTCAACCTCGACTTTATTGAATGATATCTCTTTTACCGTTCAACAAGGCGACCGTATTGGTTTAATTGGCCATAACGGAAGCGGGAAAAGTACATTATTGAAGCTAATAACCCAGCAGTTGTTCCCTAATAATGGCAGTATTACTTATGCGAATCACTGTGTTACTGCTTATATTGAACAACATTTACCCGATGATATTGCTTCCTTGACACTGCTTGATGCACTGGTTCAAAAATTACCTGAACAAGACAAAGTCACTGAGCGCTGGCGGGCTGAAGTTTTATTATCAGAATTAGGTTTTACACCTGAACAATGGGAACAAAAAGTTAATGCCATCAGTGGAGGGCAACATACTCGTTTGCTTCTAGGTCGTGCTTTAATTGAGCAGCCCGATTTACTACTACTTGATGAACCAAGTAACCATTTAGATTTACCCACACTTTTTTGGTTAGGTAATTTCTTACAGTCATGGAAAGGCAGTTTCGTACTCGTGTCTCACGACCAATCATTATTAGATAAAGTGAGTAACTGTACTTGGATTTTACGAGATAAATCACTGCATTTTTATCGGTTACCTTGCAGTGCAGCACGGCAAGCATTGAGTGAAAAAGACATCACTGATGCACGTCGTAATCAAGCCGAGCAAAAAGAAATTGACCGTATTACATCAAGTGCCAAGCGCTTAGCTATTTGGGGGCATGTGTATGACAATGAAGCCTTATCACGCAAAGCCAAGCAGATGGAAAAACATATTGTTCGGCTTAAAGATGCCCAAACTGAGTTAACTGAAGGCTATCAATGGAAGCTTGCTTTAAATGGCAAAGCGATTCCTGCAGATAGAGTTTTGGAGTTGGAAAACACTGTTGTTTCAACACCGAATGGAAATCAGTTGTTTTAAAACGGCATATCATCAAGTGAAAAGTGGTGACCGTATCGCCATCATGGGCGCTAATGGCTGTGGTAAATCGACACTATTACGTCTACTTTGGCAATGTTATCAACAAGATTTGCGTTATAGCTCGCAATTGAAGTTTCACCCAGCAATCAGTGCTGGTTATTATGACCAACAATTAGAGCAGCTAAATGATAATGATAGCCTACTAGAGGCACTACGTCATTTTGCACCTTTAACCGATGAACAACGAAAAAATGGCCTTGATTGGCGCTGGTTTTGCTTATTCACGCCATCAACAGAAAGTAGTAACACTGAGTGGTGGAGAACGCGCTAGGTTATTGTTTATTGGTTTAAGTTTAGCTCAGTACGAGTTGATTTTATTGGACGAACCTACCAATCACCTTGATCTAGAAGGCAAGGAAGCGCTTTGTGAACAAATTAGCTTATTTTCTGGAGCATTATTGGTTGTAAGCCATGATAGATGGCTCATTGAAAATAGCTGCCAACGCTTCTGGTTTATCGATGATAATCGGCTAGAGGAATACCTTAATGTTGATGATATTTATCATAAAATCGAGCTGCAATCCCAGTCATTATTAACGCCTACACTTGGGAGAGATGTCTCTGTTAAATCGGCGATTAAAATTCCTTGTGAGAAACCTGCGCATGAAGATGAGCTACTAGAAACATTACTGATATTAGAGCAAAAGTTACTTGCGGATCAAAAACGCAAACTAAGCCACCAAAAAGCCACAGTTACAACAACAGTGGATAAATGAAATAGCCCAAATACACGCTAAAATTGGACTTATAACCGATACCCCCTGATGACGCTAAGTGATCAGGGGGGCCTTCTCAATAAGTCGTATACTGATATAGGATGATAGTTACAGTTTACAAAATAATTATATGTACCCTAAAATTGACCTTATTGACGAAATAATAGAAAATTGAGTACTGTTATTCATCAATAATGAAAATAATTGAATTTATTCTTTATGCCTTTCGTATGAATAAAGATTTTGTAAACTATCCAAATTATTATTTTATTTTTTGTTTTTTAGCTCGCTTAAAATATGACGTTGGGACATTGGGGCAAACAACCTCTTTAAATTTAACATCTTTATTCGTATTCACAGGCTGTTCATTTTCAGAAGTAACCGGGTAGTTGCTCTGTGGTATTTTGCTTATTTCTTTCATATATAAATGCTCTTTTGCTTGTATAATATCATTCGTTTTAGCCATTTGATTTTCCCTCTGCCACTAACACCGCATTGACTTGCTCAATTCGTTCCAACTGCGCGGTTAATGATCTCAACGACTCTTGTTGTCTCTTCTTTTGTCAACTGTTGTATCACGATTTGGTGTCTCAACAATGACTTAAATTTATCTACAGCACATTCAATTTCATTAGCAAATTGATTACCTGCTTTTAATTCCTGTGCATATTTTAATTTTAGTTGAACTTCTGCCAATATTTCAGCTTTGAGTAATAAAAAACAGCGACCTTCTGGAGTAATTACATAACACTTGCGCCCTTTTCCATTATCTTTACCCGCTGAAATAAACCCTAACTCTTCTAATAACGTTAGAGTCGGATAAATTACCCCCGGACTTGGACAATAAAAACCTGCCGTTTCTTCTGCAATTTTTTTTATTAACTCATAACCATAATTAATTCCCCCTGTCAGTAAATGTAGGATATAAATCCTTAACTGTTTAGGGTTAAACATACGACTGACACTTTTACCGTTACACAAACACGGGTCTAGTTGTTGTTCACTTGCCATTAAAACTCTCAGGGTTATTCATTCTAAAACCGATATATCTAATATAATAGTTACTTTTACAAAAAATGCCAGCTTTAGATATATCTGTTTTTGTGCATAACGTGCTAATGATAATCATTCTTATATGGATTATACCGACTAAATACCAATACAACAGTAAAAAATGTGCGGTAAATTGTCTAACTGAGTAAATTATGCAGTAAATTTGAGAAAGGCTTTTAGGAAAAGAACAAGCCAGCCATCAAGAGACGGCTGGCAAGTAAACTGTTTATTAACCAATATTAGGTAATATGTTGAAAACAATACCTAACTGAACTCCTATAACTATAATGCCACAAATAAATACCAATGATAAACCTAATCCACCACCCAATACTTGATATTTCTGTGGGTTCAATGCCCTTGATTTAAATGCCATTGCACTAGGTAGTAATAAAGCTAGTATTGAAAGTGCAATTGCGGCATACCCTAACGCCATCACAAACCCTTTAGGATAAAATAAAGCAAAAACTAACGGTGGTCCAAAAGTCAGTAAACCTGTTTGTAGACGCCCTGAAGCATTATCTTGACGTTTAAATAAGTCTGCTAAAAAGTCAAATAACCCTAAAGCAACCCCAAGGAAAGATGTCGCTAGAGCCAAGCTCATGAACATTTGTGCAATTAACTCTGTTTTTCCTGATTGAGCCACATCCTTAATTGCATCTAATAGTCCATTAAGCCCTGCGTTTTCAGCCAAAATACCAACGAACGTGGTTGTACCAATACTCCCTAAGGTTGCGATTTGCCATAAAATATAAGCAATCAATGGGATAGCACTTCCGATGATAAAAATAACTCGCAGCTTTTTGACATCTCCCCCCATGTATTTAACGATACTTGGGACGCTACCATGAAAGCCAAATGAGGTAAAAAATACTGGTATCGCAGATAAAATGAGAACTTTTTCAGTTGGCGCAGCCAATAAATTTTGTTGCTCAACATGCGGTATCATTAATGCCAATATAATGACTAGGAAAACAATTTTTGCAGCAAATAAAATACGGTTGATAAAATCTACGGATGAAGTCCCGAAACATACAACGCCACCGCCAAATGACGGTAAATACAACAATTCCCATCCAATCGGCCATTTCAATGGCAAAACTACTTTTTAAATTTGAAGTAATGATTTCCCCTGCACCACTGACATAAGCCGCTGTCAGTGCATACATAAGGAACATCATACTGAAACCCGTAATAAATTTGCCACTAGACCCTAAATACCGTTGCGCAACACTACCAATTCCCGTTTCGTGGGATTCATGTTGATAAACCTCGACCAAGAGCAATGCTGTGTAACACATCAATGCCCATAACACTAATAACATAGCCAAGCTAACTAAAAACCCATTACCAGCAGCCGCGATAGGCATAGCTAACATACCTGCGCCAATCGTAGTACCTGCAACAATAAATACACTACCAAGTGTGCGATTTTTCATATTGAGATCCTAACAATCAATTAAATATTAATTTTATAATTGGAATGATTTGACTTATTTTCTTGATTAATGAGTTGTTGCAGTTTATCTTCAAAGATATTTTTTAACTCCGCCCAATAGGTTTCAAAATGTGCCCTATCACGCAAGCAATGCGTCATGATCGCTGCCCGTAGTACATAAATTGACCGCACTTTATGCCATTCATTATCAGAGAACTGTGCATCTCGACATAAATTCAATGGATTATCACCATATTCGTTATAAGTTAGCGAAGTTGATGAGGTGAGAAAATCATTAGAATAACTCCGACCAGCTGCATAAGAGCATAATTCATATAGCCGCTTATTTAGCTGATTTTGCTTTTCTAAAGAGGTGTTTCCGATTTCACGAAACATAAAGTTAATCATGTGAAAATCAGGCGTAGGCATAGCAATAATTGAAAATTGACGCTCATCAATAATGAAAGGCTCACATTGATTAATTTTGTCAATCATCCAATTGGCCGTGATGATCCCTGCGGCAATCACTTTTCCATACCCTAAAACATTTAATGGGACTAAGCGATGTGCAGCCCATACCGCTGCGGCGGTTGCGCCTGCTTTTGACCCTTCCATAATGGAAGAGCCAAGTAATACATTCTGCGTTTTTTCTGCTTTACGCTGTTTTTCTTGCACTTCTTCAAATACATAAGCGGCATGGTAAGAAACCAAATCTACAATCCGCTTATCTTTCATACAAATTGCCCCGCCGCATACGGAATAAACCCCACTTTATGAGGGTCAACGGTAATAGAATCAGCTTGGCTTAATGCTTTAAAACTTTCATACACATCGCGTTTTGGCCACACCATATTTTCAGGGAAAATTCCTTCACTATGATACCGTTGGATTAAATTCTCATACTCCATAAATTGATTTTCTTCATCACGAAACATCGCACAAGCGTATCCCGCATAAGCAGCATCGATATGCACATAAAAAGAAACACCAAAACGTTGCTCACATTCACGTCGTAGCTCAATGACTTCTTTGACATTGTCAATTGCGCCAGTTTCTGTGGTTCCCATAACGGCAACGACCGCTAAAATAGGTTCTCCTTGCTCAATCAATGCAAATACGGTTTCACGCATTTTACACACATCCGTTCGATAACTTGCATCAACGGGTAGTTGCACAATATTCTGTTGGCCTAAACCAAGGATATCCATCGCTTTCATCCATGAATAGTGTTTAGACTGAGGAACCAATAACTTACCGAGTTTTCCTTGCTCTATTCCAACGCCACGACAGGTCAGATCACGAATTTCTTCAAAAATTTGCTGTTTCTTTAATTCGTCAATTAAGTCTAGAACTGTAGGCACTGAAAGATTGAGCAACTCTTTTTCGGTTTTCCCCTTTAGTAGGTATTGGGATTTTGGATGCTGCATAATCGCCAACGGTAGTGTTTTAATATTTCTAGCTACCCATAATCCTTCATAGTTAGCTACTGTCCCACCTGATGTAATATGCCCCCAAGCATGTTGTACGTCATAACCAAACATGGCACATAAATCTAATCCGGCCTCTATTTCTAAAACGGTTGTCGTCGGAGAAGATTCTTGTGCACAATTATTAGGGTTGTACATCATCGCCATAACATAAGCTAAATTAGAAATCATCAGCGTATCTGCATTCATATGGCCCATATAACGTGGAGAGAACCATGGAACTGATGTTGTTTTTAATTTTGAAGAGAGTTGATTAAGAATACCTTCTGTACGATATAACGTATCTCGGTATTCAGGGGCATAGCGGTCAACGGTAGAGATAAGATCAGGGTCTTCTGGATGATAGCTAGAGCGCCAATGCATGTGTTCACTCACTGAATATTCCATCATTTCTTTGAAAAAGACAGCATTTTCAGATTTAGGGCCTAAAAACAATGCATCTACATTCATCTTTGCATTTTTAAAATTATTCATCATTACTACACCTTCAAACTGCAATTAGCAGCCGCTAGTTGCATTTAAGTCACTTAACTTAATATCATTGGAAAGTGCATAACGGGCTGTGTTTATATAAAAGATATCAATATATTAATGATATACATTTAAAAATATCATTTAAGAATTACTTATTGATAAACAAACCGTTAATGGCCAACTTGTTTATAGATATAATCTATTTTTATTAAATTATTAACAAACTAATTGGAATTTCATTCTAATTTGTGGGCAAGCACAAAAAATCAAAATTTAGTTAACTGTAAAGAGATATTTACGCTAAAAAGACTTGATTATGTAAATTATTTGTTATAAACAAACTGGCTTTTACTATTATAAGTAATATTGTAACACAACAGTAAAAACCAGATTAAAGGTTTACATTTAATTGTTTATTAGGACTATTTTACCAACAAGGTCACCTGACTCCATATATTCATGAGCTTCTTTTACTTGGTCTAAAGGATAATATTTGTTAATAACAGGTTTAATTTTACCTTTTTGCAACATTCCCCAAACTTGTTCTTTGAGCTCTTGTGCGATCAAAACTTTTTCTTCAATCGTTCGAGAACGCATCGTTGACCCTGTATGAGTTAATCTTTTTACCATTAAGGGCATCATATTTAACTCTTTAGGGTTACCTTTCATCATCCCAATCTGGATAATACGCGCAAATTTAGCTGCAACTTGATAATTTTTTGCAACATAATCGCCACCGATAATATCTACGACCATATCTACACCTCGAGAAGAGGTATAATTGAGTGTAGCTTTAACAAAATCATCTTTTCTATAGTTAACAGCACAATCTGCACCTAACGATTTTGCAACTTCAGCCTTATCCTCAGAACCGACAGTGGTAATCACTGTTGCACCAAAAGCTTTCGCTAACATAATCGCCACACTACCAATACCCGATGTTCCCCCGTGAATAAGTACTGTTTCGTCTTTTTTTTAACTTGCCGATTTGAAAAACGTTTGCCCAAACAGTAAAAAAGTTTTCAGGTATTGCCGCCCCCTCGATGAAAGATAAATTCCCTAACGGTAAGGCGATGTGCTTATGCACTAGACAATATTCCGCATAGCCCCCCCCAGCAACCAGCCCACAAACTTTATCACCTAGCTGCCATTCCGCTACATCATCCGCCTTGCCTACAATAGTTCCTGCAATTTCAAGCCCCATAATCGGTGAAGCATCAGCCGGTGGAGGATAAGATCCTTTACGCTGAAAAATATCAGGACGATTAACGCCCGCAGCTTCCACCTTAACAAGTAAATACCCTGCAGAAATTCTAGGTAACGGTTTATCAATTAATCGCAGCTTTTCTGACCCACCAGGTTCTATAATGTCAACAACTGTCATCGAAGTGGGTAAAGACTGTTGAGTAAGTGTCATTATAATCTCCTTATTGAGGTTAATTTGAAAAATTGATATTCATAAATTTATTTTCGTGTTAAATTAATGCTAATTAGTTTAATATTTCGTGCTCAAGCACTATAATTTTAAGTATTAATTACAATGGTGATATCTGTCATCTTTTTATCGTTTAGAGGGTGAAATTTAATCTATATCAAATTTTATATTTAGTAATCTTCTTTAATTTAGCATTAATATCTAAATTCACTAATTTCTTGCATGTTCTCTGATTGGCTTTTTTGTTTATTAAGTCGATTCCGTCATACATTACTACTTACCAGTTGCATTATCTTATGTTAAAATTGACTCATATCAATAATTTTAACTTGATTGAGCCTTAAATATGATCCCAGAAAAAAGAGTTGTTCGTCGCATCCAGTCTGGTGGTTGTGCTATTCATTGCCAGGACTGCAGTATTAGCCAGCTTTGCATTCCTTTTACGCTGAATGAACATGAACTGGATCAACTTGATAATATCATCGAACGCAAAAAACCAATTCAAAAAGGCCAAGCTTTGTTTAAAGCAGGCGATGAGTTGCGTTCATTATATGCCATCCGCTCAGGTACAATAAAAAGCTATACAATAACCGAAGAAGGCGATGAGCAAATTACCGGTTTTCATTTAGCTGGAGACCTTGTTGGTTTTGACGCCATCATTCATACACAGCACCCAAGTTTTGCACAAGCACTTGAAACATCAATGGTTTGTGAAATACCTTTTGAAACATTAGATGATTTATCAGGCAAGATGCCTAATTTACGTCAACAAATTATGCGTTTAATGAGCGGTGAAATTAAAGGTGACCAAGAAATGATCCTTTTATTATCTAAGAAAAATGCGGAAGAACGTTTAGCTGCATTTATTCTTAACCTCTCACACCGCTTTGCAGAGCGTGGTTTTTCACCAAGAGAATTTAGATTAACCATGACTCGTGGAGATATTGGTAACTATCTTGGATTAACCGTTGAAACTATCAGCCGCCTGTTAGGTCGTTTCCAAAAAAGTGGCATGCTAAGTGTTAAAGGTAAGTATATCACTATCGAAGATATGGCTAAACTAACTGATATTGCTGGTAAAGTTTCGGCAATTACATGCTAATCCCCCTAAACGGGTCATTGACAACGTGACCCGTTTTCATTTTTTTTTCCCAGATTTCTTGCCTATTTAATCTCAATATCATAGTTTATCTATATGGAAATATCCGTGTATCGAGAGGATTTCAATATGGCAAACTATAAAAACCTGCTAGTTGCAATTGACCCAAATCAGGATGATCAACCTGCATTAAGACGTGCTGTCTACATCGTGCAGCGTAATGGTGGACGGATAAAAGCGTTTTTGCCTATCTACGACCTTTCCTATGACATGACAACATTACTGTCCCCTGAAGAGCGTAATGCCATGCGTAAAGGTGTAATAAGCCAAAAAGCAGCGTGGATCAAACAGCAAGCTCATTTCTATCTTGAAGCAGGTATTGATATTGAAATTAAAGTTATTTGGCACAACAAGCCATATGAGGCCATTATTCAGGAAGTTATCAGTGGTGAACATGACTTATTACTGAAAATGGCGCATCAAACCGATAATTTCGAGTCAATTATTTTTACCCCGTTAGACTGGCACTTACTCCGAAAATGCCCTGCTCCCGTCTGGATGGTGAAAGATAAAGTATGGCCAGACCACGGTTCCGTGGTTGTTGCCGTTAATTTATCAAATGAGGAATCTTATCACGATGACCTCAATATCAAATTGGTCGAAAAAACAAAAGACTTAGCAACACGCATTATTAAAGAACAGGAAATTCATTTAGTAAGCGCATATCCTGTTGCGCCAATGAATATTGCCATAGAGTTGCCCGATTTCGACCCGAGCTTATATAACAACGCACTACGTGGCCAACATTTAATTGCGATGAAAGAGCTACGGCAAAAATTTGGGATTGATGAAAAGTACACCCATGTCCGTGAAGGCCTACCCGAGAAAATTATTCCTGACATGAGTGAAGAATTACATGCGGGGGTTGTGGTGCTGGGTATTTTAGGCCGTACAGGGATTTCAGCGGCCTTTTTGGGGAATACCGCAGAGCATGTCATCGATAAGCTAAAATGTGATTTATTAGCGATTAAACCTGACGGCTTTGTCTGCCCTATCACCCCTGCTGATGAAGATTAATTAATCATTTAAAAATTGCTCCCCCTAATTCACTAACTAGGGGAGCAATTCAATCCTGATTCTGTTTATGTTGGCTGGAATTAAGTACTGGCCAAACCTGCATAGCATTAAAAATAACTTGATTCAGCCTTTCAAGTTCAATTCCGTCACACGCTTGGATGGTAAAACCATCAATTACCGTGATATAAAAATCAACGATAGCTTCAATCGGTGCATCTGGTGCAACATCGCCATCAGCAATACCTTTGCGCATACGCTCTAGTAGAATCTCTTGATAGCTCTTACGTTTTTCTTGAACATTTAATTGCACATCTTCGATTTGCTTCGCCCCATTCATTGCCGCAGTAATCAACATACAACCTGCGGGTTTGTTTGGCTGAATTAGCCTTTTGGCGCTTTCGTACATCAGTAATTCAATCGCAATTTTCGCCGTTTTAGCTTGCTTTACGATAGATAAAATAGGGCAAGCTTCATTCATCAAATAATAATCAATACATTGATTAAACAGCGATGCTTTATCACCAAAAGCACAGTAAAGACTAGGTGCGGTGATACCTAGCTCATGAGTTAAATCGCTAATTGAGGTTGCAACATAGCCATTTCGCCAAAAAAGTAACATGGCTTTAGCTAATGCATCTTGTTGGTCAAAGCCTTTCGGCCGCCCACGTTTTATTTGATTCATATTCTCACTTTACTCGCAGTCAACTCACTATGCCATAACTATTTTATAGTGATCGCTATAAAAATAATTGACAGCGCCTAAATTAGCATAAAGAATAGCGTTATGATTTTATAACGATCACTATAAAATTATTTCTTTTTTTGTAAACTACTTCATTTTCATGGAAAGCACATGACAACAACTCATTTTTCTTCGCACAATGGTAACTGGCTTTCACTATTATCTGCAACTTTTGCTTGCTTCATTATTGTTACTGGTGAATTTTTAGCGATAAGCGTCCTGAATAATATCGCTTATGATTTCCAAATATCAACAGGTACAGCAGGGCTTACCGTGACAGTTACATCTATCGCAGGTATGGCATCCTCCCTATTTGTTCCCATTTATGCAAAAAATATCGATAGACGCCAAGTATTACTTTTCTTAGTTGCTCTCATGATATTAGCCAACGCAATTACGGCTTTCGCTTCTAATTTTAGTTTAGTTTTATTAGGTCGTTTCGCATTAGGAATTGCATTAGGGGGTTTTTGGGGTGTTGCTGCTGGCTTAGTCGTACGTTTAGCACCTAAAAACATGTCAATTACCACATCCGTAACAATATTTTTTTCGGCAGTCACATTAGTTACCGTACTCGGCGTACCTCTAGGCGCTTGGCTATCTGATAACTATGGTTGGAGAACACCTTATATTGCATTAGTCATTGCAGGCGCTATCGCATTTTTAATGCAGTATTTTTCTTTACCATCATTAAAGCCGTCCTCGTCTATGCAATGGAAAGAGTTATTATTGATGCCCTCGCACCCAATTGCACGTAAAGGGTTAGTTATATTTACATTGATTTTTTTAGCGCATTTCTCCGCCTATAACTATTTTACGGTGTTCTTTAAACAAACCGCAGGTTTTATCGAAGGGCAAATTTCAGCATTATTACTCTTTTTTGGTGTAGCTAGCGTCGTTGGCAATATACTGGCAGGCTATGTCGGAAAACATAATGTTCGTTATAATTTTGCGATTAGTGCACTTTTATTGGCCTTAGCTTTTCTCGCATTATCCGTTTTAGATTTTAATTGGGCGACCAGTATCATATTTGTTTTTTCATGGGGAGTTGCTGCGGGTATGGTTCCTGCAACAATCAACATGTGGATGCACGTTCATGTTCCAGAATTAACCGAAAAAGGTTCAGCTTTGATTACCTTTATGTTTTTAATTTTAATTACTATTGGTAGCTTAGTGGGAGGATATGTCATGGATAATTTCAATGGCGGAGTTCTCATGATGAGCATGCTCATGATATCAACACTAGCGTTTTTATTAGTGTTTACCTTTGCTCGCGGACTAACCAATTGCGCTAGATTTTGCATCAAATGATACGTTTATAAAATTACACCACATAAATTGATTTAGCTCTTAAATACCAAGAAGGGGTGACTGGTATTAGCCAATCACCCCTTCTTATTTATTGCTAATTTTGAAGTAAATTAACGATTCATTAAATTACAATGCACGTAAGATTGCATCAACGCTATCTTTCGCATCACCAAACAACATTTGTGTATTCTCTTTGAAGAATAACGGGTTTTGAACCCCAGCGTAGCCTGTATTCATTGAACGTTTAAATACAATGACATTGCTTGCTTTCCAAACTTCAAGGACAGGCATCCCCGCAATTGGGCTGTTTGGATCTTCTTGAGCCGCTGGGTTAACCGTATCGTTAGCACCAATAACCAGAACGGTATCAGTATCAGAGAAATCATCATTAATTTCATCCATTTCCAATACGACATCATAAGGGACTTTGGCCTCTGCTAATAATACGTTCATATGGCCAGGTAAACGCCCTGCTACAGGATGAATACCAAATCGCACCTTGATACCACGTTCACGTAGTTTAGTAGTGATATCCGCAACAGGGTATTGCGCTTGTGCAACTGCCATACCATAGCCTGGAGTGATAATTACCGATGTTGAATTTTTCAACATTTCAGCAACTTCCTCTGCAGTGCTTTCACGGTACTCACCCATTTCTTCTTCAGTACCCGTTGAAGAGCCATCTGTACCGAAGCCTCCCGCAATGACACTAATGAATGAACGGTTCATCGCCTTACACATAATATAAGACAGAATCGCCCCTGAAGAACCGACCAATGCCCCTGTGACAATCAACAAGTCATTGCTTAACATGAAACCTGCCGCTGCAGCAGCCCAACCTGAATAAGAATTCAGCATTGAGACAACTACAGGCATATCTGCCCCACCAATTGATGCAACTAAATGCCAGCCAAAGGCTAAAGCAATCACAGTCATGATTAGCATCAAGAAGACTTGTAAGCCCACACTTTCTGTTTTAACGAAAATCACTAGCAGAATAAATGAAACAACTAACGCCGCTAAATTCAGTTTATGGCGATTAGGTAACATCATCGGTTTTGATGACATTTTTCCTGATAATTTACCATAAGCGACCACTGAACCAGTGAAGGTAACCGCACCAATGAAGATCCCTAAAAAAACTTCTGTTAAATGAATGTTTTCCATCACAACATCAGCGTGCCCTTCACTTGCGATAAAGCTGTTGAAACCAACCAGCACTGCTGCTAAACCGACAAAACTATGTAAAATAGCCACCAGCTCAGGCATTTCTGTCATTTCAACTTTTTTCGCTAAGCGAATACCAATCACTGCACCAATAATCATCGCAACGATCATCCAGCCCACATTAGCACTGTGAGGACCTAAAATCGTGGCTACCAATGCAATAGCCATCCCGATGATGCCGTAAGTATTCCCTCGTTGGGAGCTTTCATGACGGGATAGCCCAGCAAGGCTGAAAATAAATAGGATAGCAGCAACTATATAAGCTGCTGTCACAATTCCACTCGACAACATAAGTTACCCCTTACCCTTTACGAAACATTTTTAACATGCGTTGGGTTACAGTGAACCCACCAAAAATATTGATACTGGCGATCAATATGGCGATAAAGGATAAGAAGCTTACCCAGCCACCGCTTCCAATCTGGAGCAAGGCGCCCACGACGATGATCCCTGAAATAGCATTAGTGACTGACATTAACGGTGTATGCAATGCATGAGTGACATTCCACACCACGTAATAACCGACCACACAAGCTAATGCAAATACCGTAAAGTGCGATAAAAACTCTTTTGGCGCTGAATTAGCGAACCAACCAAACAAGATGATGGCTAATGCCATCAAGCCATATTTCAGCGTCGGTGACATCTTTTTCTCAGGCGCTTTAACTTTTTCAACCGATTGCGGTTTCGCCTGCGGTTGAGCAGATACCTGAATTGGGGGGCAGGCCAGGTGATTTCACCCTGCTTAATCACTGTGACCCCGCGAATAACCAGATCGTCAAAATCAATGTTGATTTCACCGTCTTTTTCTTTGCATAGCAGTTTCATCAAGTTAACAAGGTTTGTTCCATATAACTGTGATGATTGAGTTGGCAAACGGCTTGGTAAGTCAGTGTAACCAATGATTTTTACGCCATTGTCAGTCACAACCAACTTATCTGCTTGAGTTAATTCACAGTTTCCCCCAGTTTGCGCAGCTAAGTCGACAACCACACTCCCTGGTTTCATTGATTCAACCATTTCCTTGGTAATCAATTTAGGGGCGGGTTTACCTGGGATCAGTGCCGTAGTCACAATGATATCGACTTCTTTCGCCTGAGCAGCGAACAATTCCATCTCAGCTTTAATAAATGCTTCTGACATCACTTTGGCATAGCCATCGCCACTACCAGCCTCTTCTTTGAAATCTAATTCAAGGAATTCAGCTCCCATACTCTGAACTTGCTCTTTCACCTCAGGGCGAGTGTCAAAAGCGCGGACAATAGCGCCTAAGCTACCTGCAGCACCAATTGCAGCAAGGCCAGCAACCCCAGCACCGATGATCATGACTTTCGCTGGAGGCACTTTACCTGCTGCCGTAATTTGCCCCGTAAAAAAACGGCCAAATTCATGAGCAGCTTCAACAATTGCACGGTAGCCTGCAATGTTAGCCATTGAACTCAGCGCATCAAGTGACTGGGCACGTGAAATACGTGGCACGGCATCCATCGCCATCACGTTAATTTTCCGAGCTTTTAAAGCTTCCATTAGCTCAGCATTTTGTGCCGGCCAAATGAAACTCACCAGTGTTGCCCCTTCTTTTAACAGAGGAATTTCATCATCCAGTGGCGCGTTGACTTTAAAAACGATATCCGCAGCAAATGCAGTATCACGATCAACGATTTCTGCCCCCGCTTGTTCGTATGCTACATCATCAAAACTGGCTAAATGACCCGCATTTTGTTCTACACAGACAGAAAAACCTAACTTAAGAAGTTGAGTCACTGTTGATGGTGTAGCTGCAACACGCGCTTCATTGGCAAGTCTTTCTCTTGGTATACCAATACGCATAATGTTCCCTTTTTAATGCCTAACGTAATGTTGTTAATAGAGTGTTTGCTAAAATAATGACTATCATCACAGAGAAAAGTCTTATTTTGTGCATAAACAGATTTTTAATGTTCTAATAACCTACTGAAAATAAGCTTCTTGATCCATAATTGATCTCGATTCTTAGACAGTAAATGGAATTCGCAGTGAAAATCTTAGTTTTAGGTCAATAAAATACTGGATACTTTAAAAAATCTGGTAAATTTAACTAGTCAATAATTATTTATTTCTCATAAAAAGAAAATCATGAGACAACGGGTTCCGTTACGTGTAATAATCACGTACATGTGATACAACTAAGATTCAGCATGTTTATAATAAATTGCGCAAGGCGGAAGGATTTTGTATGAAGCTGAAAACTACGGTCATCGCAGCCGCGGTGTTATCATTAACTAGTATAACTGCTACTCAGGCGGCTGTTGAATTGACGCCAAAACAGGCTACTGAATTAAAACCTTATGAGCGTATAACAGTTACCGGGCGCTTTAATGCTATTTATGAAGCATCCGATGCAGTCTCCCGTAGGGCTGATAAAATGGGGGCATATGCCTTTTACATTCAAAGCCTTGATGATGTAGGTGATAGCGGCAACATGCGTGTTGTTGCAGATGTCTACGCAAAAGATGCACCAGAAGTTGGTACACCGAAACGTCGTGTATTCGGTGGTGTTGAAGAAATGTCAAAAACTGACGCAACAGAATATGAGCCTTTTGATACTGTTACGGTAAGCGGTTTTTACCCTTCTCAACCAGACCTCTATGAGGCTATTGCTAAAAAAGCCCTTGAGAAAAATGCAGCCTCGTTCTATGTGGTTCGTAATATCGCAATGAATGATGGTGGAAACACATTAGCAACGGCTTACATCTATAAGAAAGATGCCCCGAAACGACAAGTACTTAATGAAGACGCAGTGGTTCCTGCTGATTCAGAAGCTGGTCGAGCTCTATTAGCTGAAGGCGGTGAAGCAGCTAAAAAAGTACGTATCCCAGGTGTTGCATCTTCTGAAGAGCCAACAAGCGCAGTCGGTCGCTTCTTTGAAACCTCTAGCAGCCAGCCAGGTCGTACTAGTGTGACTCTGCCAAGTGGCTATGTTATTGAAGAAGTGAACAAAACAGCAGCAGCTCAAATGGTTCCATTTGACTCTATTACATTCTCAGGATATTACACCAATACGCCAGAGGTACGTTACCAAATAGCAAAACGTGCTGAAGCTAAAGGGGCTAAATATTTCCATATTACAAGAGAATGGCAATCTAATGGTGGAAGTGTCACTATCAGTGCTGACTTGTTTAAATAACCGAGTATTACGTGATGTTAAAACCAGCCTACTCGGCTGGTTTTTTTGTTTTTATACTTTCTCTTTACGTTATTTATTTTCTTTGGCTCTATTCACTTCCATTCTTTTAAAAAAGTGCATAAAACATCTTTAAAAATGCATACATTGCCATTGCATATCTGTCATTTCGTTCGTAGAATCCACACCTATGAAAACATGCAGTCATTCTATCTGCTTTTTTAATGGCTACTAGTTAAACTAATTATTGCAATGGCATTTTAACGTCATTTTAACTTTTGATTTCTGAACGTTCAGGATTTACTTTGAAAAATACTTTGAGTCTTACCGCACTAACAGCGCTAGTTCTTAGCTCAATGGTTGGCGCCGGTGTTTTTAGTCTCCCTCAAAATATGGCGGAAGTTGCCAGCCCACTCGCATTAATAATTGGTTGGTCAATTACAGGTGTGGGTATCCTCTTTTTAGCATTTGCCCTATTGTTACTTTCCCGCATACGTCCTGACCTTGACGGTGGAATATTTACTTACGCAAAAGTCGGCTTCGGGGAATTAATTGGTTTCTGTTCAGCCTGGGGGTATTGGCTATGTGCGGTAGTTGCCAATGTGTCTTATCTCGTTATCGTATTCGCAGCAATCAGTTTTTTTACAGATACGCCTGATAACATTGTTTTTGGTGATGGGAATACATGGCAAGCTCTAATCGGAGAGTCCATACTTCTCTGGTTTGTTCATTATTTAGTCCTTCGAGGGGTACAGACAGCCGCTGGGATTAATAAACTTGCTACAATGGCAAAATTGGTTCCTCTTGGCTTATTTATTGTATTGGCTTTTTTTGCGTTTAAACTTGATATTTTCAATGCAGATTTTAGTGGTATCGAATTTGGTGTTCCGGTTTGGGAACAAGTTAAAGATACCATGCTGATTACACTCTGGGTATTTATTGGTATCGAAGGTGCTGTTGTCGTTTCTGCTAGAGCTAAAAATCGCCGTGATGTTGGCTTAGCAACAATTTTTGCAGTAAGTTCTGCATTAATTATCTACATTCTTGTTACCTTACTTTCCCTAGGTATCATGCCTAGAGCTGAACTCGCAGAAATAAAAAACCCATCCATGGCTCCGCTCATGGTAAATTTAATTGGTTCGAGTGGTGATATTATTATTGCGGCAGGCCTAATTATTTCCGTTTGTGGGGCTTATCTAAGCTGGACTATTATGGCTGCGGAAGTACCTTATATCGCAGCCCAATATCAATCATTCCCTAAAATATTCAACAAATTAAATAAAAATGATGCACCATCATCTTCTTTATGGCTCACCAATGGTGCAGTACAACTATCTTTGGTTCTTATTTGGCTTAGTGGGAGTAATTACAACACATTGCTTACCATCGCCTCTGAAATGATTTTAGTCCCTTATTTCCTTGTTGGCGCATTTTTAGTAAAAGTGGCTTTTGAACGTCATAATAAAGCATTACTTGCCGTTGGAGCCATTGCCAGCCTTTATGGTTTATGGCTGCTTTATGCATCAGGGTTAATTAATTTGCTATTATCTGTCGTTTTGTATGCTCCAGGTATTTTGGTCTTTTTCTATGCTCGTCAGCAGCAAACCAACCAAATGCCATTAAAAGCGATTGAAAAAATTATGGCGTATGCCATTGCGATAGCCGCTATTCCTGCGCTCTATTATTTGGTTGCCTAGTCTTATATAAAGGGCTTAATTTTTATGTGTAAATTTAAGCCCTAATCTGCTGCAAAATCCTAGTCCCTGGTCGCTTAATAGCCCAATAGTTTTCTATTACCCCTCCTCTTTCAATATTTTTCGCTCTCTTATTTTAGTGAAAATGACTGTTGTACGAACTCGAAAGTTTATATTTTTAATCCCCCTTAGTATGTTGTAACTAAATAAACCAAGATTAACTAAAATAAAAAACGCTTCACATAAACAATATGTGAAGCGCCAATGAGTAAAAAATAATAGTTCTTACAGCTGTTGTGATAAGTGTTCCATCAACTGCATAATGCGTTTATCCGAAATTGGGTATGGTGTTCCAAGCTGTTGGGCAAACAAGCTAACTCGCAATTCTTCAATCATCCAACGAATTTCTTGAACTTCTGGCATATTTCTCTGAATTGGAGATAATTTAACTAGCCATTGTTGCCACATATTCTGAACATGCTCTACCTTACTCATTTGAGCACGATCTCGGTTAGGGTCAATCGCTAATTTTTCTAATCTCCGCTCTATTCCATTTAAATAACGAAGAATATCAGGTAAGCGCTTCCAACCATGAGTGGTCACAAAGCCTTTAAATACCAAATTCGACATTTGTGTTTTTATATCCGATAACGCTATCGCCATCGAAAAATCAACCCGCCCTTTTAGACGTTTATTGATAGCAAACACCGCTGTTAATATTTGTTCAACTTGCTTAGCAATATTAACAACCACATCATTTAATTCTGCACGTGCAAACTCTTTCAGCTTTTCAAACTGCACTTCATCCCATACCGCACCACCAAAATCAGCAATTATTTGGTCGACGCCACAAGCAATACAGTCATCAATTAACTCTAATACCTTACCATAAGGGTTAAAATACAGACCTAATTTTGATTTATTTGGTAATTTTTCATGTAGATATTTAATTGGCGATGGAATGTTTAACAGCAATAACCGACGCACTCCGGCCCACATTGCTTGCTGTTGTTCCAATTCGGTTTCAAATACCTTGATACCCAACGCTATTTTTCTCATCGACTAACGCAGGATAAGCTTTAACGGAATATCCGCCTCTTTTTTGCTCATAACGTTGAGGTAACTCGCCAAAACTCCAAATATGTAACCCATGTTGCTCAATACCGTCATCCACAACTTCAGATAACGTTTCTTGCACTTTTTCTTTTAAGCTATTTTTTAGCTCATCAAGATTTTGCCCTTCCGCAACGGCTTTATTTTTGTCACCCACAACACGATACGTCATTTTTAAATGGGCTGGAAGCTGCGCTAATTGCCATGATTCACGTTCAACAGTGACACCCGTCATACGGCGTAATTCACGTTCAAGTTTATCCAATACGCTGCCTTCAGGCTCTGGCACTCGTTCTAAAAATGCAGAAGCATAATTAGGTGCAGGGACAAAATTTCGTCTAATAGGTTTAGGTAGTGATTTGATTAAAGCAACGATTAGCTCATGACGCAGCCCAGGAACTTGCCAATCAAAGCCAATATTCTGAACCTGATTTAATACAGCAAGAGGTATATGTACCGTCACACCCATCAGCATCAGTTCCAGGTTCAAATTGGTAACTCAACCGAAATTTTAAATCTCCTTGATGCCAATAGTTAGGGTAATCAAGTGCCGAAACATTGCTGGCATCCTCTTTAATCAGCATACTTTTTTCAAAGCTTAACAGGTCAGATTGTTGCTTAGATGCTGTTTTCCACCAATTATCAAAATGACGGGAAGAAATCACATCATTCGGGATACGTTGGTCATAAAATGCAAATAATGTTTCATCATCAACTAAAATGTCACGTCGACGTGATTTATGCTCCAAATCCTCTACTTCTGATAATAATTTCAGATTTTCTTTAAAGAATGCGTGGCGAGTGACCCAATCCCCTTCAACCAAAGCGTGACGAATGAATAACTCACGGCATAGTAATGGGTCAATATTCCCATAGTTAACCTGCCTTGACGCAACAATAGGTAGCCCATATAGAGTCACTTTTTCGGATGCCATTACCGCGCCTTCAGATTTTGACCAATGAGGCTCACTATAACTATGTTTAGTTAAATGTTCAGCTAAGGGTTCAACCCACTCAACATCGATGGATGCGGCAATTCTTCCCCATAATTTCGATGTTTCAACAAGTTCCGCAACCATTGTCCATTTTGGTGGTTTTTTAAACAACCCCGAACCTGGGAAAAATAGTAAAACGTGCATTCCTAGCCCCAGTGAATTCGTGTTTATCGGCATCTTTTTGACCAATATGTGAAAGTAACCCAGCCAATAGCGAAACGTGAATACTTCGAAAATCAGCCTCAGAACTATTAATTGCAAAACCTTGCTCTTTTACCACTTGCCTCAGCTGGGTATATAAATCTTGCCACTCTCGAATACGTAAATAATTGAGAAAATCTTGGCGGCACATTTTTCTAAATTGGGCGTTAGAAAGCTGCGTTTGTTGTTCTTTTAAGTAATCCCAAAGATTTAAAAAGGCTAAGAAATCTGATTGCTTATCATGGAAACGGCGATGTTTTTCATCAGCAGCTTGCTGTTTATCTAACGGTCTCTCCCGCGGATCTTGAATTGATAATGCAGAAACAATCACCATTGTCTCACGTACTGCACCATGTTTACGTGCTTCAATCACCATCCGAGCAAGTCTTGGGTCAACAGGAAGCTGAGCTAGCTGCCGACCTGTATCTGTCAATTGATAGCCTTTATCTGCCTGTTTGTGGGACTTAATTGCACCTAGCTCTTCCAGTAATTTCACACCATCTTGGATATTACGTTTATCTGGAGCCTCTACAAATGGAAACGCGGAAATATCACCAAGACCAATAGAAGTCATTTGTAATATAACTGATGCTAAATTCGTCCGTAAAATTTCAGGGTCTGTAAACTCTGGGCGTGATAGAAAGTCATCTTCTGAATATAAACGAATACAAATCCCATCGGAAACACGGCCACAGCGCCCTTTACGTTGATTAGCTGAAGCCTGAGAGATAGCTTCAACAGGGAGACGCTGTACTTTTGTACGGTAACTATAACGACTAATACGTGCATAACCGGTATCAATGACATATTTGATACCAGGTACAGTTAATGATGTTTCTGCTACGTTTGTTGCAAGAATGATCCGCCGTCCCCCATGAGGATGAAAGATGCGATTTTGCTCACTATTAGAAAGCCTTGCGAATAATGGTAAGATTTCAGTATGACGTAAAGAAAGTTTTGATAACGCATCTGCGGTATCACGAATTTCCCGCTCACCACTCATAAAAATCAATATATCGCCATTACCTTCAACAGATAGCTCATTTACTGCATCTATTATCCCATCTATTTGGTCACGGTCGCTATCGTTCTGATCTCCCATAATAGGACGATAACGGACTTCAACCGGATAGGTACGGCCAGACACTTCAACAATCGGAGCATGATTAAAGTGTTTCGAAAAACGTTCTGGGTCAATAGTTGCTGATGTAATAATAACTTTTAAATCAGGGCGTCTTGGTAATAATTGACGTAAATAACCTAAAATAAAGTCGATATTGAGGCTTCTTTCGTGAGCTTCATCGATGATGATAGTGTCATATTGCAACAGCAATTTGTCATTTTGTAGTTCCGCAAGCAAGATACCATCAGTCATCAATTTGACTTGAGTTGTTTCACTCACTTGGTCACTAAATCGCACTTTATAGCCAACATTTGAACCTAATTCACATTCAAGTTCTTGAGCAAGACGTGTAGCGACTGAGCGTGCGGCTAAACGTCTTGGCTGAGTGTGGCCTATAAATCCTAGGACCCCTCTGCCAAGTTCTAGACAAATTTTTGGAATTTGGGTGGTCTTTCCAGAGCCCGTTTCACCTGCAACAATAACTACTTGATGCTTTTTAATGGCATCTAAAATAACCTCTTTTTTCTGGCTGACGGGTAAATTATCCGGATACACAATTTTAGGCACATTTAATCGTTTAATTTCAACTTTTTGTTTGGCCTTTTCAATATCTATTTTAATAGCGTCAAGTACCGCAGAGCGCGATTTTTCGTTCTGGATCTTTGCAATACCTTGCACTCTTTTCTTTAGTAACCATTGGTCACGTAATGAAGTTTGTCCAATATCAGCGGTTAATGCTGTCAGAATGGATTTCACCTGTTAAATCCTTATCTTTAATAAATTTCAATACACGCTAGCCAATCCACTTCGCAATTTGTAAGGGCTAAATTTCGTTTTTATTTTTAATTGTTATTATCACATAAAAATACCATCAATTTTTTTGAAGAAGGCTATCTAATTTTTTTCCTATCAATCAGTTACACCTTACGTATCATTACCAATAAAGTTTTACCTAAAAATAGAGGAACACATGAGTAAAGTATTACTATTGAAATCAAGTATTCTGGCTGACTATTCACAAAGCAATAAAATGGCAGATTACTTTATTCAACAATGGCAGGAAAAACACTCAGCAGATACAGTAACTGTACGAGATTTAGTCAAAGAGCCAATTCCAGCGATTGACGGTGAAATTTTAGCAGCTTTTAGCCCAAGTGACACGAAAACAGAACAACAACAAGCACATTTGGACCTGTCAAATACGTTGATTGATGAAATTAAAGCTCACGATGTGATTGTTATTGCAGCCCCAATGTATAACTTTACGATTTCTTCTCATTTAAAACATTACTTCGACTTTATCGCTCGCTCAGGGCACACGTTTAAATATACAGAACAAGGTTCTGTTGGCTTATTAAAAGACAAGCGTGCCTATGTATTAACGAGTCGAGGTGGTATCTATAAAGGTACACCAACAGATACCATGGTGCCTTATTTAACATTATTTTTAGATTTCATTGGCATTACAGACGTTGAGTTCGTTTTTGCTGAAGGAACATCGTTAGGCCAAGAGTCCGTTGAACGAGCACATCAACAAGCACAAAACCATATAAATACTATTATCGCTTAAGATATAGTCTTTTTAAGTCATATATTATTAAAACCCAAAGCTACCATTGTTATATTTTGCGCACTTTCTGAGTGCGCTTTTTATTTCTTTTGTAACCATTGGCCATTAATGCCACGCACAAACTCCCCAGGACTTGCCCGTTCTACGAGTTTTTGCCCTGCTATCCTAGCGACCTCATTTGTTTTTAGGTTATTTTTTGCAGCAATTTCGCTGTATCTTTTTTCTCGTTCTTGGTTAATTTGTGCTGCTAGCTTAGTTGCCTCCTGGTTACTCGTATTAATCGGAGCTAAATAGCCCGACAGTGTTTCCCCTAATAGGCCTGTTTCTTTGGCTTCATCAACCGTAATTGCTATCGTCTGAAAAGCAGTCAATAATGAACATAGTGCTAGTACCTTGATAATTCGACTCATTTAGGATTTACCTCACCGAACAAATCACTATTTTCTTTCAATAATTCTTCTACTTGCCTATCCGCTTTTATTTGGATTTCATGTTCAATTTTTACATTCATATTAATATTGATGGGCTTATCCGGTGTTGCGACCTCAACTCGCAAGCAAGCTGATAACAACAATGCGATCGATATAGCTGTAGTGAATTTTAATATTTTCACGTTCATTCTTATGCTCATTATAAATTTTTTTCCAACCACTCTTCTAAAGAGCTACCAAATCGTAAACTACGCCATAATTGAAAGATATTTTCTTCATGTTGATAATGCAAATGAACTTCACGTTTTTTCTTTTCTTGAGTGTTATACCCTTCAAGGATTGTTGTCATCTTTAACATCCCTAAATTTGTAACATTAACATCTGTACGGCTGCGTTTTATTTCCAAATATTGTAACCACCCCATTGCGGAACCTGCAGATATATTATCTTCTCGGATAGAATCAACAAATTGGGGATCTAATCGTAATGTTAATGGCCCACTATTTTCTAACCATCCATCTTTAACTATCCATTCTGGGTTATTTAAATAAAAAGGTAATTCACCATTAACTTTACCGGAAACAGCAAATTGCGACACTCTTAGTATGGTAAATAACTGGCTAAGTTCAATCTGCCTTAATTTTATCGTAGCGGCTTGAGTTTGTGGCCAACGCAGTAAATCCATCGATATTTCACCCCCTAATGTTTTAAAGCCTACATTAGTCAGTTTTAATGGCGAATTTTCCGTTGGCGGATAAGAACCAGAGAGATCTGCTTTAATATCAGTTAATTCGAATAAATTATTGAGCTGCTTAATACGCAACTCAACAGGTGCTTTAGCGCCCAAAGTCCAAGTACTTTGTTTTAAACGCCACGGTAAAACAAAATCTAATCCTGATAATTCGCCATCTTTTAACCAAAGACTAGTATTCTCTACGCGCCAGTGTCCTCCTGCAATAAAACCATCTTCCGGCGTTATTGAAAAAGCGGCTTGAGAAAATAATTTTCCTTGTTTTAATTCAATACCAAGGTCAGCAGGAATTAACGTTTGAAAAGCCGTGACCGACTGTTCAGGCCAACGAACTTCCCCTCTTAATCTTTCACCGTCCCAGCGCCCAAAAATGACTATTGGCCCTACATCTTTAGTACTTAAATCGCCTTTAAGTTGAAATTCAGCAGGAGATTTTCCACTAAGATCTGCGTTTAATGTGATCCTTGGCAGATAACTTTCAGTACCGAATTGCATCCGTTCACTGGTAAGCTGTAATTTTCCATTAAAATTGGCTTTATTCTGATCACGCTGCCAAACCAATGGCTTACTTAGCTGTAAGCGTGGAGCTCTCATCGATAAGAGCCCATATTGTATTTGGTCAAACCCTGTATTTAAGCTATTTAATGTGATTAAAGTGTCCTGCCAACTCCCATTACCCTTAATATCCCAATTAGCTGATAATGAAGGCAAATTGGCATTTCCCCAATAATTCCAAAACCATTTTCCCTTATCTAAAGCAAACTTATTGGCTTTACCATCCAAATGAATGTCGAAATCTCCCCAGTACTGTTCTTTAACCTTAAGGATAGCTTGTAAACGCCCTGAAATACCATCTTCACTTAACGATGTTCCCGCGAGTGGCAATCTAACTTCATTCAGAACAAGTGTTTCAGAAAGGCGGCCATAAGCTCTTAATAATGAACTGGATAAAAAAGAAATTTTTGGGGCTGCTAGCTGACCTGAAAGCTTAGCGGGTAAATTAATATCCAGCACCATGTCATCATATTTAACTTGGCCATTTAAACTAAAATTAATATTCGTATCGAGTAAGTCTATTTTAGTGGCTGGCAGTGTTAAAACAATATTAGCTTTACCTTTCTTCGCTTGTGTAAGCATATTGACACGCCCTGAGAAAACCATTTCACTTAACGTTTTATCCCAGTTATCGACTTGAAAATTAACTCCCCCCTGCAAAGGAATATCTGCTTCTTTCCATTGCCATTTTCCTTGAGATATCTGTATGTTAGATGGTGATAGCGCCCATGGTAGATAAAGTAATTCTTCTTGTGTTTCTGTATCCTTGACCGTTAATACCCCTTGGCCATTCACCCAACCAAATTCAGCCAGTAAAAATTTTTCTGGGTTGATTAACTTAAAGTAAGCATTCAATTCCCCCTTTTCGGGAAATTGATTAGCCATTAATGGCAATTGAACATCACCAAATAACTCTATTGTTTGCTTTTGTTCTGGTAGGTACGCAGAGAAATCTTTAATAACCAATTGATGCTCAGCCGTAATTAAAGATGATAATCTTAAATTATCCCCTCTAAAATCAAACTGTAGAGAGTTAACCTGATTTTTACGCAACCAGATACTACCTTGGTAATCACTCCATGGTTGTATATTGGTATTATTTATAACTAATGAAAAAACAGGGAGATTATCGATAAACTCTGCAATATTAATCGGTTCATTAACTGTTTCATTAGTTGGCTCAAGAGCACTTAAACATTCAGTTTTAACATCAAGACCATCCACAATAGCATGCAAGGGAAAGACAGAAAACCTTGTGCTATTCAATTGAACCAAAGTGCAATTGTTTGCTGTTATACTGATACTTGCTATATCCAATTGACCATAACTAATTCTTGGTTCTGAAAATGAAAGTTTAAGTGGCTTAGGAAGATAGTGCGATGCGACAACTGGCACCCAGTGGGATATCGTTATCCATAAGAGTATTAAGAGAGCAGCGCTTCCACCCAAAAAGTAGAGTAATGTTCTGAATGCTCTTTTTATTAACTGCATTACTGCGTCCCTTGTTCGAATTGTTCTATAGCGCACGTGATAATTTTCAGCAAAATTTTCTTATTAAACGTGATACTAACAAAGATAAACCACATTCAATCGTAAACAGATACCTATTTTCTTAATTTATAGGTGATTTACAAACTTAATTGCCTTATTCTGAGTTTATATTTTGTAGGTACACCTTTTTACCTACTCTTTTCTAATTGGTTCCTAAAAATTGGAGTCTTTATGATGAAAATTGTTTCTTATAGTACCAAACAGTATGACCGCAAGCACATGGAACAAGTTAATCAAAATTCTGGATTTAATTTTAGTATTGAATATTTTGATTTTCCATTGACGGTTCAAACCGCTAAAAATGCGGTTGGTGCCGATGCCATCTGTATTTTCGTTAACGACGAAGCTAATCGCGCTGTTTTGGAAGAGCTTGCCGCACTAAATATTCGAATTTTAGCTTTACGTTGTGCTGGCTTTAACAACGTTGATTTACAAGCAGCTAAAGAATTAGGTATTCAGGTTGTCCGCGTGCCCGCTTATTCTCCTGAAGCTGTCGCCGAACATGCTGTTGGTATGATGCTATGTCTTAATCGCAGGATCCACCGTGCGTACCAGCGTACTCGAGATGCAAATTTCTCTCTCGAGGGATTAACAGGCTTTAATATGCATAACCGCACTGCGGGTATTATCGGCACAGGAAAAATTGGTCAAGCAACACTACGTATTTTAAAGGGATTCGGAATGCGTTTACTCGCACATGACCCCTACCCGAACCAAGCTGTTTTAGATTTGGGTGCTGAATATGTTGACTTAGATACTTTATATGAGCAATCAGATATTATTTCTCTTCATTGTCCATTAACACCAGAAAATCATCACTTACTCGATGAAAATGCCTTCAAGAAGATGAAAAATGGAGTCATGATCATCAATACAAGCCGAGGCGCATTAGTCGATTCTGTTGCGGCAATTAATGCACTAAAATCGCAGAAAATTGGCGCTTTAGGTATGGATGTATATGAAAATGAGCGCGATTTATTTTTCGAAGATAAATCTAATGATGTCATACAAGATGATGTTTTTCGTCGGCTTTCCTCTTGCCACAACGTATTGTTTACAGGGCATCAAGCGTTTTTAACGGAAGAAGCATTAACAAGCATCAGTCAAACTACGCTTAATAATATCCGTCAAATAAGTCGCGGGGAAATTTGCCCTAATATTGTTAACGCATAGTTGGGTCTGGAACCATGAAACGCCTAATTCCACTTACAATTTTGGGTTTATTGCTAGCAGCTTGCCAAACTCATCAAGTCAATGCGCGAAATGATGACCAAGCACTTGAAAATAAATTAATGCATCATCGTTTTATTCTCACTGAAGTGAATGGTAAGGCCATTAACAGTAAGCAAACAGCTCCTTCCCTTTCTTTTGGCGAGAAAATGTTTGTTTCTGCATCAATGTGTAATGATTTTAACGGGTTTGGCGATATCAAAAACGCAAAAATTACTGTAAAAAACTTAACTAGAACGGAACTCGAATGTGTTGATGAAGATTTATCTAAATGGGATTCAATGATAAACCGAGTACTGTCTGATGGCGCTGTTATTACTTTAAAAAACAATCAATTAACCTTAATTCAAGGTCATTACAAATTAGTTTATACACTACGTGACTACGTCCATTAATGGATTATCCTGCACAACCTGCCTCTTTTAGAGGCGGTTGGCATTTAACAAAACCCACTAAACTGGCAACCAAGCAAGCTATTTAGCCTTATCAAATAGCAAGTTAATATTCGTAGATTTTGCAATTCGCTCCATATAATTCCGAATGTTTGTGCTAAATGATAAGTGCTCAACAATACTCAAACTGCGTAAGGTTGGAAAAATAATAAAATCATTAATATCAATATCTTCGCTCCGTGTTTCTAACCACGCATCTAATAAAGATAATTGCGGCTCTAATTCAACTAGCAACGTATGTGTTTCTTTTTTAAGCTCATTTAAGTCGCCGTAAGATTTTGATGTTCTGCTTATATATGCTGCTCTAGCTTCCGCTGTACTGATTTCGGGAAAATCCGTTTGAGTAAAGCGTGGTGTTACAAGCTTATATACCACCGCCGAAACCGTTTTAGACCAAGTCTCTATTTCAGGAGCAATACTCCCTTTTGCATATTTAGGTTCATTAATACTATCAACATAATGAACAATATCTAAACTTTCAGGTAAATAGCTTCCATCATCTTTTTGTAAAATAGGTAACATTTTTCGACCAATCATTTTTGTCGGTGTTTCTATATCATCATCGAATAAAACGATTTGCTCTACTGCTAACTTTTTTAAACCAAAAATCATTCTTGCTCTGACACAAAACGGACAGTGGTCATAAATATATAATTTCATTGTTAACCTCACTAATTTGATAATAAAAGTTACAATAGGTTTATACAGTATACTTGAGTGCTTACATTTATGTCTTATCACGCTTGTAAAATTTTGTTTAGCGCAAGGAAAAATAAATGTAATAGAGTGCACAAAATCCCAATAATGAAATACAGATCATGGCAAAATACGTTTAATAATGGCTACTCCTGAAAAAAATATGCAGCTAAATTCCATCGCAATTATCCTTTTGATAATTTTGAAACCCTTGATGTTATGGGGCCTGTTGAAGTATTTGGCCGCTTAGAACATTGCCAAATTGAATTTATATCACCTTCAGGAAAGGCAATGACTAGATCTCAAGGGGTTACAGTCAATACACGCCCTATACTTACCCCATTCTATCAATATATTTTGATACCTGGAGGGCAAGGTACTCGCTCATTATCGCAGAATGATGATTATATTCAGTGGCTGAAAAAACAGGTCGAGTATGCGGAAACTGTCATTTCAGTTTGTACTGGTTCCGCACTTCTTGCTCAAACGTCCCTTTTAAACGGCTTTAAGGCTACAACAAATAAGCTCGCTTATCAGTGGGTAACTTAACTCAATGACCGAGTATTATGGCAATCTAAAGCAAGATGGGTTCATGATAATAAGTTTTATACCTCATCTGGCATTAGCGCAGGTATTGATATGTCATTACAGATTATCTGCGATTTTTATAACCGAGACATTGCAAATAATATTGCGCTTAAAATGGAGTATATATGGAATAAAGATGCTAATCATGATCCTTTTTCAAAAGTAATCATTTAAGATGTTTATAGCTTTATTTAAATCAACTTATTTGATAGCTAATAAATATTATTGATTTATTAGTCATCTTTAATTATTCAAATAATAACTCCGCCAACCAATAAAAACAAAAAATTAACATTTATTCTCATGATTTAACTTTACACTTTCAATCTTACACATCCCAAAAAGAAAGCAACTAACTGAAAACAAAGAAAATAATTAACCATTTTTTATAACCATTAAATTTTAAGTATCAATTTAAATTTGTTAATATTAATTCTTATTTTAACAATCTTAGTTTGATGAATTCTTGCATTAGCTATTTTACTTATTTTCGTTATAATCCCTTACTATAAACAATGTTATTATTTATTAATGTTTAAAGCTCTAAATCGCGATTTTCATCATATTTATGTTCATTAAATCTTTTAAAACACTTTAGTTTTTAATATACTATCAAATGTAATTTTAATTAAGTGCATTAAATAATAACCCTTCATATAAATTGAGGATGTCATATGGACATTCATACTATAATTGGTATTAAAATAAAAAACCGGAGAAAAGAACTCGGTCTATCTGGAGCTAATTTAGCTAATAAATTAAATTTAAGTCAACAGCAAATCTCACGTTATGAGAATGGAATTAATAAAATACCTATCAATCATTTAGTTGATATCGCTGAAGCGCTAAATTGCCCCATTGAATGGTTTTTCCAAGGTTATACTAGTGGATTAAAAAATGAAAAAAATGATGCATCCGAACATATCAATAAAGAACGACAGTATGTTGCTGAAAGTATAATTGTTGATTTGAAATAAGTCTTCTATAATAACTACGAGTTATTATTTTGAATATAAAATAAAGGCTGACTCTAAATATAAAATCAGCCTTTATTATTAAATAAAATACTTTTAATAACTAATCATATGTAATATCAAAGCGCATTTGAGCATAAACTTCACCTGGTGAAGTTCTATCTTCATATTGAAAATAACGAGCGGTAAGTTCTATATCGATATCTTTTGTATCATTATTATTTAATGATGCTACACGATATGGGCGGCCAAAATTGATTGGGCTTTTATCTTTTCGTTCTATAACTTGAACACCAATTCCTTTTGCTGGGCTATAGGTACTTTGGTTTGCTAAAACACCGTTTACTTGAGTCCCTGTCGCTTTGTATCCCGCTAAAAGTAACATCAATATTAGTCTTACCCGTAAAACTAGTACCGCCACTACATTTCAACTTTATGGTAAAATCTTTTTCACCTGCAGGTTGGTCTCTCGCTGTTAATTGAACTCGTTTTTATAGGGTCTAACATTACATTTTGATTTTCACCACTTGTCACTTGGCAGGATGGAGAAACGATAGTAATAGCATTTGCATCTAAATAACTAACTAAGATTGGACTGTTATTAGGTTTATATCCATAAGTGGTATAAATACCACTTGCTAGTGTTCCGGTTCCTGTATATTTAGCCGTTTTTATTATACTTAGCGTAAAAGTAGAATCATTTAATGACATTGGGGTACTATAATATCCCACATTTGTAGGAAAAGTACTTGGGTAAGTCATAGAATGCTGCCGACCCGATGAACGGTGGAATTTTAAACCAATACCTTCAACATTCGTTTGGTAAACTTTCCCACCAATATCGCGTAAATCAGGCATGACCACTTCAGCCTCAATATTCACCTTTCCACGACACCAGAGGTAGGTTTGGTTAGTATTCATTGAATAATCTTGTGTTTTAATTACACTCCCAACCGGAAGGTTAGGATCTACAACAATTTTTCCAAGTCTCATATCTACTCTATATGCCGGCTGACTTGTTCTTTCGCAACTATTCATATAGATGTATCCAGGGCGCCCATTATTTGCAGATACGCCATTTGCGGTAAATAGTAACCCTACCCCAATATACCAAAACCATTGATTTTTTATTGACATAGAACTTCCTTACTATTTCCTGCAGCTAATGAGAATGTACATTGACCTTTATCCCACGTAATAATGGCATTAGTTGCAATTTCACTGCTAATGAACACCATACCACCTTGCCCAACAATACCGATTGCCTCACCTTTTTGGTCTGTCACATTAGCGCCAAATGGTAGTGGTTTGTTATTAGATCTTTTAACGTTATAAACCACATTTTTTTCAATCTTAGTACCAAATTTAACCTTAACGACACTACCTTCATAAGGAACTATCTGTGATGACATATTTTCAAAAATAATATCTTCAGAACTGCCTTTCGGGTCAATTTCGATTTTATTAGTGCGATAAGCTCTTACATAAGGCGCAATAGCATAACCATGACTATCAATTGTCGTCCCCATCGCCCCTACCACTGATGCACCTTCCGCGTCTTTCGCCTCAATCAATGCAATTGTGGTTGCATTATTCGGCGTTAGCGTTATTCCACCGGAGTGCAAAACTAATGACCCATTTGCGCCTACACCATATTGGCGATAACCTTCACCTTGGCTGTAATTCGCATTTGTATTGACCGACGATGTACGGTAGCTAGTATTAAGACCGATATTTTTCGCACCACCATTTGCAACTGAGGTATTGATTCCGTATGTCCAATTATTATCACGGTCAAACGTACCACTGGTACCTATTTGGCTACTTCCGAACTTTTCATTATTAAATGTAGTATTAGACGTTAAGGTGGACACCTGATTCTCTCCCCAATAAAGAGGAATGCTCAAGTTCACACCGAGCCTGTCATCTTTTTTATCATGGCTATTTTGTGTATATACCCTCATAAATGACAAACCATATGAAAGGCGATTGATGCTATTGTTGTAACTTAGTTGATATTGTTTTTCTGTTCCTGACTTATCCCAATAACTTGAAATACGCCCCATGAAATAAATTCCACCGTAACCTTCAGGTAAATTTTGGTTAATAGTGTAACTGAAACCATTTTTTTCACGCCCTAATGTATCGACAACGCCACGTTTATCGTTATCAATAGCATAAAGTGCATTATTAATATTGTAATAATCTTTCGTTGAATATCGATATGCTGCTAACACAAGATTAGTGTCTGTTTCAGTGAATAACTTATTAAATGTAAAACGATAACTTTGCCCATAATCTGTACGATGATTAAATACAATGCGAGATTGCGTTACATCAATTGCAACCGCACCAATCCCAGTATTAATACCACTTCCTAACAAATAAGCTTGGTAATCATTAAAAGCAGTGACCCCACCATAAAGGGTAAATGTATTATTAATCCCATGCTGAAGAGTCGCTTGCATAACAAAAGGACGATTTCTTAAATTTTCAGAATCAGATTTACCGCCTGCTATTTGGTAACGCGTAAACCCTGGACGTAATAATTGTGCTAACGAAGAATACGGCACACTAAAATTAGTCTCGCTACCATCAGCCTCTTTTACTGTAACATTCAAATCATTACCATAACCCGATGGGTAAACATCATTCAAACTAAATGGCCCAGGAGACACGGTTGTTTGATAAATAATATTGCCATTTTGCCGAATCGTCACTAAGGCATTACTTTGAGCGATCCCCCGAATTTCAGGCGCATAAGTTGTCATCCCATCTGGATACATATTGTCATCCGTTGTTAGCTTAGCCCCTCTTAAGCCAATACTATCGAATAAATTACCATCCGTATAAAACTGCCCAATAGTCGCTTTTGATTTTAGTGCGGCAATGGGCCTTTGCAGATAAGTTTGATTGCTATTCCATTCAGAACCTGTAGAACGTTGCCAACCCAAATTCCCTATATGTTTCAATAGCCAACCATCATAACTTAAGCCAGCATTAACGCCTAAATAGGCGCTAGAGCTATTTGAACCTTGGTTTCCACTGATATGGCTATCATAGTAATTAGCCATATAGCCAATATTTAATGCAGGAATTCCTGTTTCCCAAAATTGCGAAGAAACATAACCCCGAGAAATTTTTTGTTCGTAAATTTGCGGTACAGAAATATCTAAACGTAGTGTCGACGTATGAAATATATCTTTAACTTCTTTGTCGCTGTTCCACTCATCCAACGGCAGACAAGTAGCACTGTTTTTATCAATTGATGGATTAAATTTTTCAGTATCAATACCTAAGTTTGAAAGTAACTCTCGGGTATAACAAACCCCTAATTGTTTATTTTTTTGTTCTTCAAAATTAAGTTCGTAACGCCCTTTCCAATCATTATTCGTATATACATCAACTGAATACTTTCCTGGGCTAATCCCTGTCGCATTAAAACGGTCTAAATCAACGTTGTCTTTACTTCCCATAATAAAGCCACTATTGAATTCATAGGTTTCTTCTTCAGCTGAGGCATGGAATACGGGAACAATCCATGACGTAATAAAGCAGACTACAGAGAGTGTATTGCTATATTTATTGTTTAACTCTCGCTGTTTCATTATATATTCCTATTTTGCAGTTAGAGTCACCGCAACATCTGAACCATAGTCATTAATATTGTTAACAACAACCTTACTGCCAGACTTAATTGCCTGCTTTAATTCAACTAATGTTTGATTTTTGGGTTCTATTAAAACAGTTTTATCTGTAAGGCCAACCTTTCCATCGGTGGATATTTTTGTGACCGTAATATAAAAAGGTGTTGGATTTTCAATAACAATATTCTTACCATTTGTTTTGATAACTAACTGTTCAGGAGCTAATTCTCGGCTACCTAGCCCAACAGGCCGGTAAAAAAACTTAAAACGAGAACGAATTGCTAACTGTAAAACATTCTGCATTTCCCCATCTTTGCCTTTTACAGTAGGCGGAATATCTAGAATATTAAGCCACCATAAACTTTCCCTATCTTGGGGAATTTGCCCTTTATCCATTAACTTTATGCGTAAATTTTGACCACCCTTTGCTTCTACTCGAGAAACAGGAGGAGTAATTTGAAATGGGGTTTTTATCGTATCAGGTGTTTCTGATGCATTACCTGTATCAAGCCAAGCTTGAGCAACCGCAGGACGTTCTGCTGTATTTGAAAGTTGTACGGTGATCTCTTTCTCATCTCCAGGGTAAATAAACCTCGTACCATTAACAATTATATTGTTAGCAAACGAATTAATACTGAAGATAAAGCAACATGCTAATACGATAGCTTTCATTTAAACCTCAAAACATAAAAGCGGCAGTGTTCTACCGCTTATTGCAATAATATCCATTAGTGTTTTACTACAACGTCTAATAACACTAACTTAAAACAACCAACCTATTCTTATTGATAAGTGATTTCGTAAGTTGCGTAGCTTTTAACTTCACCTGCAGTAACTTCTGTTGGTTTATCGGTGATATAACCTACGTAATATTGGAAACGTGAACCTTGGTCAATTTGGGTAATAAGTTCGGATGGTTGTTGATTGTCGCCGCCTGGTACGATGAATTTTTTAGCGTCATCAGCCGATAAGACAAATTGGATATTCTTCGCACCAGTAGAATCAGTATTCGCTAAATAACCTAATTTTTCGCTACCACTTAATAAGTTACCACCAGTCCACACCACACCGATCGTTTTAGCGTTGCCGCCAACTGATGTTGCTGAACAGTTAGTCACATCAATTGCAAATGTTTTTGGTTTTAATAATGTACCTTTACCACCTGCTTGAATTTCTTCCAATGAAATTGGTGCTAAGTATACGCTTGCATCGCTACCTTGACCGTCAACAGAAACAGTACAAGAAACATCAGTTACTTTACCGTTAAAGTTAACTTGGCCACCGCCAACTTTATTTGCTGCATTAGCTGTTGATAAGCCGATGATTGTTGTAGCAACAGCGGTCAGTAGTACTTTCTTCATTTTCATTTCCTAATATGAGATTTTTATTCTTACATTTAAAGAACTTATTAAGTTTTTATTTAATTTATTGGTAAATAAAGAAAAATAAAAACTCCACCGCATATTGAATACAGTTAGTCATTTATGTTTCATTTTTAAACCATTTTTACTAATGCAAATAAATATCTTTCTTAATTAGTCCTATTTAGAATTTATAATCATATGCTCTATATGATTTCGAAGAGAGGATACATAATAACTTAAATTTTATTAAATCGTTTTTTTCATCACTTATTAATTTTTTGATAGGTAAAGGCTATTAAAACAAACCTATTGATTGAGCATTTTGATGTGCTGATTCCACTAATTTACTCGTACAAAGCTTAATATTTAGATTTTAATATCTATTAATTTTGTATTAACTTATTTTAATTTAACCAAACTAAAAAATGTAGATTATTATAAAATACAAAAATCATTATAATTGGATTGAATACATATTTTAATTCACATTTTGATACTTTCTGTCGCAAAATATCCACAATATTAATCTAATAATGAATATCACATAAAGGCTCAAACATTAATATAATTAATATTTATTGATCTGTGAAGATATGTAATACCCGTCAATTACAAATATTAAATTTCGAATTATTATGCTTGAATATCAAATTAACACACTATGAGTGTATAGGCGTTCTTTTATATTAACAGTCTGCTTTTGTCGTTATTAAAGTTTAAGAATGTGAATTTTTACGAGGTAAATGTCGATTTTAATCAAAATTAAAAAATAAATGGAATGAGGGAAATAAAAATGATAAAGGAAATAGCGATAAAATCGCAATATAATCCTTTATTCATTCAACTTGATCTTGTAGTAAAAACCAGAATACCAAATTATTTAGCCGAAGCTATGTTAAAAAAAATTATCATTATTTTTGATATAGGATAAGAAACCCCGATTAATTGTACAAACTATAAACTGTGTTATATCAATTTTCTTGCTTTATAACCTAATGAAAATAATGATGTTTTCTTAAAACGAACACCCCATGGAAATGTGATCTATGCATCAATTTTTAACATTAAGAATATTCCTAAATAACTCATTGCGTGTGTTAAAGTGTGATCAAATCCAAAAAGCCATCGCTAAAAGATGATGTTTTACTCTATTACTTATCCACTAGCAGACAGTTTAACGTCTTTTTGGTAAATCAATCACTCTAATAAGACTAATTTATTTAGCAATTACATAACATAAGGTAGCTGTTTCTATTTTAGTACAACAAATTACCGGTTATGAGACATTAGTGGATAAAAATATTTTATATCAATAATTTGCCATAAACAGATGAGGTCATCCTTACTAAATCTATATGAAGCTATCAAAATATTGCCTCCCCCCTTATGATGAGCTTAATAAGTATTAGTCCTGTTATTACATCGCTATTTAGTTGATCAAATGACAAAAATACGCTGACAACTAGTAGTAATATCGGCTAATTTCAAGAAATAATTAATGCAAAATAGAAATATTATTGGATTGGAACTGTTAGATTGGAACTACAGCAAAATCTTCACTAAGTTTTCGCTGTAGCAGTAATCAAGAAGTGAATAATTGGTTAATGTTTGTTCTGACGGTATAGAGCCCACTCTTCTATTTTCTCACCTGAGGGCAAGATACAGTACCCGAGTTGCCCTTGCTCTGTTCTCTTAATTTCTAATTTCCCACCAATTTGTTCACAATACACCGAAGCAGGGTTGGCCATGCCTACCGCTTTTGACTCAATTGCGGTTGTATTGGAAACACATCCGGAAATAGCAGCAAAACTCACTAACATAAGTGTTTTCTTCATAAGAAATATTCTTTAGTTAATTTGGAACGTTCATTTATTATTATGGAATGAGACGAATATAAACTGATTTTATTAATAAATAAAAGCCATTTTACTTACGCCTTTTGTTGTCAAAAAGGACAATCAAAATGCCAAAAAAGGCAATTAGCAAACTGCCAATAATATAATTCTGCCTATCAAATGCCAGCCCTGAATCCTTCACACTCTCACCATAAACGATAGGAATACTTACATCCATATTGTAAGAAATAATCGCGGTAATGAGACCTATAATTGTGAGTACCACACCAAATGTTTTCATTTCCATCCTCCATGTTACTCTTACAAGAAATAGATTAGCTAAGTATCTTGAGAAAAGCAAAATGAGAGGTCACAAATCATCATTTTTCCTCAAATAAAAATATTATGGTTTTAAGATATAACATAAAAAATTGTGAGAGGTTGGTTTTAAAGATAGATTTTCATGCAGTTAAAATTTTAAGACTGATAAGGCTAATAACTAGAAGGCAATATTGAATATTTATTGAAAACTTCTATAACTAATAGAATAAATAATCACACCTTGTAGTAGTGTGATTATTATTTACTTTCATTTAACACACTATAATGCACCAATTAAAATGAATAAATCATCATCGATGCAACTTGGCTAAATTTTTCAAAAAAAGAAATTATTGCCGGTAAAATAGCAATATTTAGAATGGCAAATAAGCCTACAGTTGAAAGTGATATTTCCATAATAACTTACTGTATCATAGAGGGTTACTACTACCCCCTACCCATCGGCCTATTCATAATGTGTTCTTCCCAATCCACCACATCAATTTCTCTGACCGCGATATGGCGAACAGACACGCCTTCATTATGCATTGCCGCTTTAGAGCCGGTTTTTAATGGGTGCCAGGCCGGGAGAGGCTTCCCTTCTAATAACAAACGGTAAGCACAAGTGCTTGGCAGCCATCCAAATGTTTCTAAGTTATAGCGATTAAGTTTTATACAATCCGTTTCATAACTGAAGCGGTCTTCATAATGCTTACACTGGCAAGTTTTTAGATTTAGCTGATTGCAAGCGACATTAGTAAAATAGATTTCATCTGTATCTTCATCCATTAATTTGTGTAAGCAGCATTGCCCGCAACCATCACAGAGAGATTCCCATTCTTCATCCGTCATTTCATCTAAAGTTTTAAATTGCCAGAACTGCGACATAATACTTTTTAATCCTATACTTAAATAACCCGTGTAGTCAGCGAGTGATCATTAATTGATAATTTTAGCATATCACCAGAAGCTAATGGGCCAACACCTTCAGGTGTACCCGTTAAGATGACATCCCCTGCACGTAATGTGAAAAAGCGGGACATATAGCTAATCAGAGGTAAAATTGGCGTGATCATATCACGCGTTGAGCCCTCTTGGCGAACTTCACCATTTATTTCCAGAGAAAGCTGAACATTTTGTAAGTCATTTGGGTTACTAATAGGAATAAAGCCAGAAATTGGACATGAACCATCAAATGATTTGCTTTTTTCCCATGGCTGACCTGCTTTTTTAAATTTAGCCTGCAAATCACGTAAGGTTAAATCTAATGCAACTGCATAACCGGCGATAGAACGTGATACACGATCTTCATCTGCATTTTTTAATGGCATACCAATTAAGATTGCCATTTCAATTTCATGATGAACAGCACCAAAATCTTTTGGAATAACAATTGATTGAGTAATATCACACAAGGCAGTTTCTGGTTTAATAAAAATAACAGGTTCTTCCGGTATAGCAGACCCCATTTCTTTTATATGCTTTGCATAATTACTACCAACACAAACAACTTTATTTGCAGGGAAATCCAGTAACGCACCTTGCCAGTCACGATGTTGATACATAATAGTACTCCTATTATCGTTATTGTATTTTATTAGCGATACCATCTGCCATCATGCATACACTCAATGCAAAATAATACGAGCGGTTCCAATGCATAATGGTTCGAAAATTTTCGGTCACTAAAAATGTCCTGCCTTCAGGGTCATCCGGAATAACCACCCACGTTTTTACGCCTGAAGGTAACTGAGCGAATGCAGGTAATGTAACACCTAGTTCTTGCCATTCACTAACAGATCTTCCTTGTTCTGCTTTTACACCTTCCAACGTTTTATTAAAATCTACAGGTAAGTTAACTTGGTAACCCCATGGTAATTTAGCTTGCCAACCTTCTGTTGATAAATAATTAGCGATGGATGCAAAAACATCAGATTTATTATTCCAAATGTCCATTTTACCATCACCATCACCATCTGCTGCATAAGACAAATAAGAGGTTGGCATAAATTGACTCTGGCCCATCGCTCCAGCCCATGAACCTTTGAGCTGTTGATCTTCTGGGATATAACCTTTATCCATTATCTCAAGCGCAGCTAAAAGTTGTTTGCTAAAAAGCGCTTCTCTTCGTCCTTCAAAAGATAATGTCGCGAGTGCCGAGATAACATCTTCTTTACCCTGTGAGCGCCCAAAACCACTTTCTAATCCCCATAATGAAACAATAAACTGAGGTGGAACGCCATATTTATCACTTATAGCATCTAGAGTGGATCTGTTTTCTAAATATTTGTCATAGCCTGCATTAATACGCGATTGTGGTAATACGTTTTTTAAATAGCTTGCTAACGTAACCGTCGCCCTTTTCTCTGGTTGGCCTTTATCTGCTTTCACTACACGCTCAATAAAATGGATATTAGCAAAAGCACGTTCAATGGTGGCAGGCTTAATCCCCTGTTCAATAGCATGTTCTTTCAGTAATTCCACATAAGCAGGAAATTGTGATGGTTCACGTTGTTCAATAGGAAATGCTTTATCTAAAGCAACGACTTCTTGCGCTATAGCCGCATTTTGTTCTGCTGTAATCGGTTGAGTAACAATTGATTCGTTATGAGTTGCAGAGCAACTTGTTAAAAACAAACCAGCGACTAATGTATATAATAACGTTGGTTTCATTTGTCTCCTCCAGACTGTCATTGCTTTTCAGGATTTTCTTAATTTGCTCTAGTTATTCAGTTCTTTGTGTTCTGAAAGCAAATTTTCCACCGGAGGTGGGAATTGTAAGTAATAACCAACTTCTAAGAGGTCAGATTTAACCTTTGCCAAGTCAGCATTGGCGAGCTTTTCACGCTTATCTAATGAGACAAGCATAGCAAATTGAGGTGTACCAAATTGGGCTAATAATTCATCAGGAACACGTGAAAAATCATCTTTCTTCTCAATATAAAGATAAGTTTGGTCACGTTTAGGGCTTCTATAAATTGCACAAATCATTATATTTAACTCTTTTTCTTAGTTCATTAGCTTGCTTGAAGTATATAGTAACTATAACATGCTATTGTTTTACAGAATATCTTCACCCGAGGATTGTTTCGGAAATTTTAATTTGCTGAGTCTGGATAGATGCCACAATCGCCAATAGAACTTAAAGGCAGCAGTTTTACTCTTTCAGTTATTCACTTATACAGTGAAGAGCCTAAACTCATCAAAAAAGCGCTGCAAGATAAAGTAAATCAAGCTCCTGATTTCTTTAAAAATGCTCCTGTCGTGATTAACATTGCTGAATTATCCCCAAATGTAGATTTACAGAGCATTCATCGTTCTGTTATATCTGCGGGATTACGTATTGTTGGGGTTAGTGGGTGTACTAACCCGCAAATGCGACAAAAAGCAAACGATGCTGGTTTACCGATATTAAGCGAAGGTAAAAGTCAAAAACCTGTTGAGATTCAGCCTGAGCCTCAGGCTGCTACAGTTCAAACTGAGCCTTTATATCGTAAAACTCGTATTATCAATACCCCTGTTCGCTCTGGACAACGTATTTATGCACCAAATAGTGATCTGATCGTCACAAGTAATGTTAGTGCAGGTGCAGAACTATTAGCAGATGGTAATATCCATATTTATGGCGTGATGCGAGGCCGTGCATTAGCAGGGGCCTCCGGCGATATTGAAAGTCAGATTTATTGTACTCATTTGCAAGCTGAGCTGGTCTCCATTGCAGGTGAATATTGGCTGAGCGATCAAATCCCTGCTGAATTTCTCGCCAAAGCAGCTAAACTTTGTTTAGTTGATAACAAACTTAATATCGAATATTTAAATTAGACCTTATTTACAAGGAATTATTCATGGCACGCATAATTGTAGTGACTTCAGGTAAAGGTGGCGTTGGTAAAACCACTTCAAGCGCGGCCATAGCTACTGGCCTGGCACAAAAAGGGAATAAAACGGTGGTGATCGATTTTGATATCGGCCTACGTAACCTTGACCTCATCATGGGGTGTGAACGTCGAGTAGTCTATGACTTCGTAAACGTTATCCAAGGTGATGCAACCCTGAATCAGGCTTTAATCAAAGATAAGCGCACCGAAAATTTATTCATTTTACCTGCTTCGCAAACACGCGATAAAGACGCATTAACGCGTGAAGGAGTAGGCAAAATTCTTGACGAATTGAGCGACGACCTTGGTTTTGATTTTATTGTTTGTGACTCCCCCGCAGGTATCGAAAGTGGCGCTTTAATGGCGCTCTATTTTGCTGACGAAGCCATTATAACTACCAACCCGGAAGTTTCATCTGTCCGTGACTCTGACCGTATTTTAGGTATTTTAGCGTCAAAATCACGTCGTGCAGAAAAAGGTGAAGAACCGATTAAGGAACACTTATTGTTAACACGCTATAACCCTGGCCGTGTAACCCGTGGCGATATGCTAAGCATGGAAGATGTTTTGGAAATCTTATGTATTCCTTTGATTGGTGTTATTCCTGAAGACCAATCTGTACTGCGCTCTTCTAACCAAGGTGAACCGGTCATTTTGGATACAGAATCTGATGCAGGCCAAGCCTATGATGATTGTGTTGCTCGTATTTTAGGTGAAGATCGCCCTATCCGTTTCATTGAAGAAGAGAAAAAAGGTTTCTTAAAACGCCTATTTGGGGGATAAATAATGGCTTTATTGGATTTCTTTCTGTCGAGAAAAAAAACGACAGCGAATATCGCAAAAGAGCGATTACAAATCATCGTTGCAGAACGCCGCCGTGGTGATAGCGAGCCCCCATATCTTGCAGATATGAAAAGAGATATTTTGCAGGTTATCTGTAAGTATGTCCAAGTTGACCCTGAGATGTTATCAGTGCAATTTGAGCAAAAAGGGGATGATATTTCTGTTCTTGAACTAAACGTTACGCTACCTGAAGGTGACGAAATAAAAACAACAACAGAAGAAAAGTAATTTGCAAAGAAAGCCGCTGTCTAATTTTAGGATTAATTTAATAGGTCGCGGCTTGCTTTTATCTTATTAATATAAAAATAAATAAAGGACACCCCCTCGGGCGCTAATTTCAAACATCTATTCAGATTGAAAGCCACCTTCTATTTGGCAATTTATAACTCAAATTCAATGGCCAATGTTATCTGTTTTTTTAAACCTTCTGGTGGTATACCAACAGAGCGACTCTTTGCTATAGCCGTTAACGCAGCTTGGTCGAGTTGTGTATGCATAGAAGACTTAGCAATACTCACTCTTGTTATTTCCCCCGATGACGTAAGCGTAAAATTCACCAAAACCTTTCCTTGGGTATGGGTATTTCTCGCTTTTCTTGGGTAACGTTTATGGCGCTCTATTTCTCTACGTAATTTATCAATATAAGATTGATAATTCGCACTTATATTATCCCCTACTGCCCTCGTATTTTGCGCACCCTGTTCCCCTGCGGCATTTGATAAAGTACTATTTTGGCCAGCTTGCTGTTCTTGCTTTACATCATCGTTTTTTTTATTTTGTTGTTGTTCTTTCTGCTTAATCACTTTTTTATTTGGTTGTTTTTGTTCTTTTTTCTCGATAACTTTTTTCTGTACATCCGAAACTTTATTTTCATCACTATGCGTACTTTTTTTATTAGCAACTTTGATTACCGCATTTTCATTTTGTTGCGACTCAGAAAGTAAACCGCCAGTTCGCTTATTATTTAATGTGACATCATTTATTTGCCTTTCAATTGCATTTTGCGTCAATGCAATAGAGATAATCGCCGCCTTTATTGGCGTATAAATTTGTGCGTGACGTGTTTTTTCAGCACTTAAGCAATAAAAAACGATACCAAAATGAAATAATAGCGAAACCATAACAGCAAAATTAAAACGTAGAGTAAGCATTTTAATATCCCTAATAGCCCCTTCGTTAATACCAAAACATAACTACATCAACGAAGGGGAATCCCTTTTAGAAGCGACTTGTTACATTGAAGCGTATAGTTCTACCCGGTGCCGGCATCATACTGCGGGTTAGAGGATCAATATAATATTCATCAAATAAATTTGTAGCTAATAATTCAAACGATAGATCTTTATTAAACTGGTAATTAACATAAGCATCAGCAGTAAAAACCGCATTCCAGCTCATTGGGCTATTATTTAATGGTGCATATGAGAATGGATATTTATCTATCATTTCCGCCTCATCCTCATTTTTTGCTTTACTGTGATAACGCATACGGCTACCCACTTCCAAGCTTTCATCTAAGAAACGTAAACCTAGGTTGGCATGAATACTGTATTTGGGTTGCAATTGAGTACGTAAATAGCCGCCGGGGAACCCAGCTGTTGTACACTCTGAGCCCCCAAATTTATTATAGGGGTCCATCACCATCAATGAGACTTCATCACAAACTTCATTTTTTAAGCGGTAATCTACCCCTAAGTCACCAAATACCCAGCCATTATCATAACGTGCCAATAGTTCCAAACCAGCTGTGTTATGTTTATCAACCTGCGTAAAGACTAACCTGTCGTTCCTATCAAAGGCATTTGTGACTACGGTGTTGTAGTAATTTATACGTAAGTCAGCATGATTTTCTGCCGCAACCAGTTCTTGGAAATTACGCACATATCCCAGTTCTATTGTATGGCTACGTTCTGGCAAATAAACCGGTGGCACATAGTTTGCTTCACGTCCCCCTGAAAAACCAATAGTGTCTTCAAAGATACTTGGCATTCTAACGGTCTCTAAATAACGCCCAAATATTCGGTCATTCTCTGTTAAATAAAGTGTTACTCCTAATGCAGGCGCCCAAGCTGATTCTTCATTTCTTTTCGGCGCTTTAAATTTTTGGTCATCTGTATAGAACACTTCATCTAATCCATAAGTATTACTATGCCCCAATCGATGTTTTTTGGCTTTTAAGCCAGTTACAGGGTCTATTGCTTCTTCTTTTAAATCAACTTCCCCATTATAGAATGGGTTATTTTTGCGTATAAATCGGTTATTTTCATCGACCTTCCATTTCACTATATGGTCCATTTCTGTGATTCTAAATTCTAAATTTTTCCTATTGCGTTGATTAAAGCCTGTATATCCTAAAGCATTCTTTTTCATTTTTAGCGCTTTCTCGATAAAAATTCGCCTTTCATAAGGTCTTTCTACTGTATCTTTAAATGTCTTCCCTTTATCATCAACATACTGCTGTATTGTTTGGTATTCTTCTGCACTTAATAAACGGGATAACCTATAGTTTCGAGCGGTTATATGGCTATAGGGCGCATAATTTACATCTTTGGCCGCAATGCGTCTCTCTTTTAATAAATCCCTTGACCAGTAACTAATATATTGCGCCCCTGCATTCAGGCTTAACCAATCAGTTGGCTGCCAATCAAACCGAATAGTACCATTATATTCCCGACGCTTACCTTCCCTTGGGATAGCACGGAACATGTTCCCCTTGGGGCTAGAATCCGAATTAAAAATATCTTCACGGCTACCAATGGTTTCATCAATTAAGCTTCCCATTAAAGTCACTTTAAATTCAGGTGTAATTTGAAATTTATTGGATAATGAGACACCATAGCGATCGTTAAGTTGGTTTAATTTAATGCCATCAACTAAGGTGCCATTGATAGCAGGGTTTTTACCCACACCATTATCTCGGTTGAGTTCATAATTCCAATCCCTTTCTAATGGTTCCCTTGGTTGCCCCCTGCGGTATTTGAATTTAAATCGGTCTTTGTTAACCAATAACCTAAGCGAAAATCAATCCAACCAATGGACTCGGGTTTGAACGAGTAATTGGCATAAAACGTATTTAAGGCTAAGTTAGCCAAAGGCCATTGCGGAATTTTCCCCTCAAGATCATAGTAACGAATTTGTGATGGCATGATTTCGCCATAATGACTCACTGTACGCATATAACCCAGAGATAAATCTTGCGCATTCGGTAACATCAAATTTAATTTAGTCAACAACGTCGACATTTCATTCGAGGTATTCGCCACCTCTGTATTTGGCCCGTAAATCCTAGCTACAAAGGGTATATAGGGGTCTATCGCCTTATTCGGGTTATTAGGGTCATAGGTAATGATATCATCATAAAATTTATCCGCCCCACGGCGCCCTGCAAAATAGTTGCCTTGGTTGCGGTAGCTGTATGCCAGCATCAAATCAAACTTTTCTTGCCGTGTCCCAATGGCAATGCGCGCTGCGTTATCTTTCAGATTAAAGAATTTGGCGTTACCTTTACTACGAGCATCAACAAGCATTTCGTGATCTTGAAAATAAATTCCACGAAACTTCTGGATCTCTAATGAACTCATTAGGCGCTTATCATCACGGTAATCGATACCGTGGTTTAAATGGTTAATCCGCGGCTTTGTAGAGTTACTCGATGTTTCTAATTTAATATCAAAACCAAACTTACCGTATTTATCCACAACGTCATCAATGCCTAGCGTTGTTATGGCAACTCCACCGCCTGTCGATGTACGCACATTGCGGTCTAGCGTTGCACTTTTCATTACCTTAATGCTACTAATCATATTCGGGTCGATATAATTACGGTTATTCGCACCATTATAACCACGCCACACAGTGATAGCCTGTTCTGTGCCATCCACAGTCACCGGGACACGCCCTTGCCCCTGTATCCCTCGTACATTGGGGTCTATCGCCCCACTATTACGGGCATCACCACTATATACCCCTACTGCATGGTTAATGGTGTCTGCGGGGTTAGTGCCTTTATAACGATCAATTTCTTCTTTACTAATATAAATATTTGATTCGTCTTTATCATATTGGTCGTCTGCCCCTTTTCTATCACGCTCTTTGATGGTGGTCGCTTTATCATTTACCACGATAGAACCGATGTTTTCGCTTTGTTGGGCGTAGACTAAACTTGCAATACTGCTAATAGATAACCCTGTCACGATATTAATGGCTATCACTGTTTTGATTTTCATTATCTGTTCCGGTGAAAATTAAAATTTCTTGGTGAAATTGACACCGACTTCACTTTGCTTAAAAGAATAAATAATATCTGCCGTGCTTTTATTCACTTGGCTATTAAAATAAATAGAAGGTGTAAAGGTTAATATTTTATTTTTATCAAATGTTACTTGGGTATTTAAATATTTATTATGATCTTTTCTTTTTACATTTAAATACACATCAAACTGTTCGAAATTTGTTTGCTTGTAACCTACCGCAACAAGAAAATCACACAACTCGGTGATCTTTAAAAAACCAGCTCTAATCCCATACTGTGAATAACTATCACTATTGCGTTGTTTTTCCCGATTGGCTCCATGTATTCCCCCAAAAGCGACTAACTGAGAATCAACTAAATAGGTCCCAAATAGTGAATAGATCCATTTATCACCATCATTAAAACCATACTCATGAGGATACGTTTTATTTTTATATTCAAAATCACCTAAAATAGTTACTCGATGATTTAACGTATATTCTGTTGCTATTTTTCCTCCTAGGCTTAAATTATAATATTGGTTATCATGCCATTTGGCTTCAAATATGGGCAATATGCCGATTTTTGTATTCGCATTCTCAAATTGATAACCCCCGCTAACAAATATATTTATTTTTCTAGCCGTGACTGTTTTCATCGGTTCTAACCCAAACGCACCGAATGATAATAGCCCTGAATGGTTACCCACGAGAGGAAACCGCTTTGTTGATTTAATATAATAATGCCATTTTCCACCTGCGATAGACTGATTGCTGCTATTCATACATTTACTACGAAAACAGTACATTTCACGGCTATTTGATGCTTCATTTAAATTAAAATCATAACTTGAACCTAGCTTAACCATTCCTTGCCAGCGATTTTTATTCTCTAAATATATTATTTTATTTTCAATATATTCAGCTAACTTACTTGATATTCCCCCGCTATGTTTTGTTTTTATATTCTGATATATCGACAATGCTGCCTCATAATGTTTAACATAAGTTAGTGCTCGTGCAAGTTTTAACTCAACCAAAAGCATATTAGGCTTGTGAATTAAAATTTCATTATATAACCTAATTGCCAAGTTATATTCATAATTTAATATCGCCTTTTCAGAGTAAATATATTTAACCAATTCTTTATCATGGTCTTTATGACTAACATAGTTATCAATGATTTTATTTATTGCATCAAAATGCCTCTTCTGAATTAGATCATAAAGAATAAAGCCAAGCTCGTCGATATTTTTTTTACTATATTTTACATTATTTATTTCTGATTGATGTTTTTTGTTACTATAACCATTTAGAACATTAGTAACCTCTTCGTTTACATCTTGAACTGCCTGTATTGAGTGTAGAGGGAAAAATAATAACAAAATTATATATATTAAATTTGTTTTTTTATTAAAAATAAACATATTAAGGCTACCATTTTAATGATACAAATAAAAAAGTAGACAAAATTCCTTTTGCCTACTTTTTTATCCAATTATATTTTCAGTAATTATTCGTCTTTCTGCCCACCAAATGCCGTGTCTAACTCACGATGGTTATCATAAGAAAGAATACCCGCCACTTGTTCTGCATTCTCACCAAATAGTTGCCCCATGCTGTTACCATAATGTGTTTCATTGGCAATGGCAGTACCGCTAAACTTGCCATCCTCTTCAATGTTCCCCGCCATGGAGTGGCTATTCGTTCCTTCTAATGCACCTGTATATGATTTATCCGCAAAATTTGCATTAAACCAACCCGTCTGTTTTGCTTCACCTGCGAATTGGTTAATGCCTGCTATAGTATAAGTCGCTTGGCCACTGGTTGGGACTTCTGTTGTTGCATTCGCACCGGAGAAATAAACCGTGTGCATTGCATCATCGGCTAAACCAGTTTGTGACCAGTCACCAAAATACACCTCGGCATCTGCAACCTGGCTAAATTGGAACTTGCCCATTCCACCGTGTGGGCTACCGCCACTTTCCAAAACATACACGTTGTCTGGCTTTTGTGTTACCATATATTTTAAGCCAGAAAATGATATGGTTTTTCCTTCCTTCATAAAGCGAGAACCAATTCCCGGTGCACCGATACTCCCCCCGTGTGGCCCCATGGTTGATTGAGTTTTATCGACAATAATATTTGTTTGATTATATCCATAATCTAAGCTTTGTTTTGATACCGTTTCTGCCATAACACCAACAGAAAATATAGAGAAAGATACTGCAACTGTAATTAATGATAATTTCTTCATTTGCGCGTCCTTTTCAATAGAAGTTTGAATTAGGTAGTTTTTTAAAAAGACACATTAAATAAAAATTTATGCTTTCCTTTAATGTTCGAGATTGAGTATATGCAAATTATTTTTATTTACAAATGAGGGGAATATAATTCAATTTTTTATTATTAGGCAATAAGAAAAAATAATCTTTTATTTTTTAAACAGTTAATTAAAAACCCTATAATATCTAATTTTATTTATTAGAGTTCCAATTTAGAATTAATTGTATTTTTAAGAGTAATTACAATTATTGGATAAAAGTAAAATAAATATATTGATTAATAAATAAAACGTATATTTTTATAAATATATTGACAAACAATAAATATAAATGAAATACAGGTGGAGAAAGTAGACTAAGTTATTTAAATGAGATACAAGAAGTACTCTTCTTGTACCTCATAATATGCTATACGCTTGCTAAGAGCTTTGCTATGGGTTCAGCGAGTAATCGCCCTCGCCAGCCAGCCAATAGCTCAGGAGGTGTAGCCGAAGACTTTAACCCCCAATGAATAGACAGTAATTGGTTAATTTGCCGTCTAGAGGCCAATAATTCTGCATTAAATTTTTCGTTTTCAGCAATATCTTTAACTACCGCTTTAATTTCTTTAAACACACTTTTGTATTGGCTCTGTTCAGTAATATTCGCCACCGGTGTTGGGTATTGGCTTTCATCAAGTTGTTTTGCTTGTTCGACAATCGCTAATAAACGCTTACCATGGCAACGAATTTCTTGCCCCCGTTAAACCAAGTGCATCAAGTTCACCAAGAGAGCCTGGTAAATAGCGGGCTACTTTCCACAGGTGCTCTTCTTTCACCACAAAGTTGACCGCCATATCACGTGCTTTAGCTTGGTTTAAACGCCATTGTGCTAATAACTGTAGGCAAGCGAGCTGTTCATCACGTAGTTGCCACGCATTATGGATATTCATGTAGGCTTTTTCTGGCTTTAGTGTTTTTTGCCGACGAGCGACAACACGTTGGCACTCATCTTTTGCATCTTCCAAATAGCCAGCTTCAGTCACTTTTCCCATTAAAATTTCAGCTAATGGCAGCAAATACAGTACATCTGCGGCTGCATAATCACATTGTTTTTCGCTTAACGGACGCGCGAGCCAGTCTGTCCGTGATTCACTTTTGTCGAGCTCAATGCCTAAATGTTCAGCAACCAATGACGCAAAACCACAAGAAATTGGGTAACCTAAAAATGCAGCCACAACTTGTGTGTCGATCATCGGCTCAGGTACACAATCGAAATCATGCATAAACACTTCGAGGTCTTCACTCCCCGCATGTAAAAATTTTAGTTGCTCTGGGTTGGTTAAAAGTGTTTTAAATGGGCTAAATCCGTGATTAATAATGGGTCAATTAACGAAACTTGCTTTCCATCATATAGCTGTAGCAAACCTAGTTGTGGGTAATATGTTCGGGTACGAACAAACTCGGTATCCAAAGCGAGCCATGGTGCATTACTAGCCTCTTGGCATACTTGGGCTAATTCACTATCTGTAGTTACTAAACGATAATTCAAAACAAGTTTCTCTTTTTTATTTTCATCACAATGACGCCGGTTAAAACCGGCGTCATCTATTCTTTGTTTAAGACTAAACCACAATCATACTGGTGATTTTTCTCTTTGCAATTTTTCTTCATCACGTAGGTCTTTACGCAAAATTTTACCCACATTAGATTTTGGTAATTCATCACGAAATTCAAATATCTTAGGTACTTTATACGCGGTTAATGAACGACGGCAAAAGGTTTTTAGCTCATCACCCGTTAAATTCGCATTTTTCGTTACAACGAAAACTTTAACCGCTTCACCCGTACTTTCACTTGGTACGCCAATTGCGGCACATTCTATAACGTCTGGATGTGCCGAAATAACATCTTCAATTTCATTTGGATAAACGTTAAAACCTGAAACGATGATCATATCTTTTTTGCGATCAACAATACGAATATAACCTTCGCTATCTATTTCTGCGATATCCCCCGTCGCTAACCAACCATCCACTATCGTGTCCGCGGTAGAATCAGGCCGGTTCCAATACCCTTTCATGACTTGTGGACCTTTTACCCACATTTCGCCAGGCTCACCAATAGCGACTTCGTTGCCGTCGTCATCAAGGAATTTAACATCTGTTGACGGAACAGGTAAACCAATGCTTCCACTATAACTGGTTAAATTATAAGGATTACCCGTTACTAGTGGTGCACATTCTGTTAACCCATACCCCTCGAGTAAATGTTTCCCTGTCAGCTTCTGCCATTTTTCTGCAACGGCTTTTTGAACGGGCATTCCGCCTCCAACTGAAAGGCGTAAACGTGAAAAATCCAACTTTTTGAACTCTTCATTATGCAGCCACGCATTAAATAACGTGTTAACACCAGTAATTGACGTAACGGGATAACGTCCTAGTTGTTTTACGGTGTCAGGTACATCTCTAGGGTTGGTAATCAATAAGTTAACTCCCCCCACCGTAATAAATAGTAAGCAGTTAACTGTCAAAGCGAAAACGTGATACAGCGGTAAAGCAGTGACAACAAATTCAGCCCCAAATTTCAGTACAGGCCCGTAAGCCGCTCTTGCTTGCTCAATATTTGCTAACATGTTGCGATGAGTTAACATCGCCCCTTTAGCAACACCGGTTGTTCCACCGGTATATTGCAAAAAGGCCAAGTCATCACCGGTAATGTTAGGCTTAATGTACTGCATACGATAGCCATAATGCATAGCGCGGCGAAAGGAAATGGCGTCTGGTAAATTATATTTAGGGACTAAGCGTTTGACATACTTAACTACAAAATCAACGATTGTGGCTTTAGGACGTGAAAGTTGGTCACCCATACGCGTTAAAATGACGTGTTTCACTTTGGTATTGAAAACAATTTTTTCCAGTGTATGCGCAAAATTCGATACAATAACAATCGCTGTTGCACCGCTATCATTCAATTGATGCTCTAACTCTCTTGGGGTATAGAGTGGATTAACATTTACTACAACCATTCCTGCTCGTAATATCCCAAATAAAGCAATCGGATATTGTAATAGGTTTGGCATCATTAATGCGACACGATCCCCTTTTTTAAGGCCAAGTCCATTTTGTAAGTAGGCAGCAAAAGCGCGACTTCTCTCTTCAAGTTTCCGATAAGTCATCACCGCCCCCATGTTAATGAAAGCAGGTTGGTCGGCAAATTGAGAAACCGCATTTTCAAGTAACTCTGCTAGAGAAGCGAAGCTATCAGGATTGATTTCTTCCGGCACATCAGCAGGGTAATTTTTTAGCCAGATTTTTTCCAAAATGTTACTCCTGAATTTAGTGAAGTTATTATACTCAACATCTCTTTTAACAAATTATTAACTCAGCGTACCAGTTTGAAAAACAGACAATGTCAAGGTTGAGAGGTCTATCACTAAATAAATTTTGTTCTTCAAGAAAAAACAAGGCGGACTAAGCCGCCTTGTTTGTCTTAAATTAGTTAAACAGATATAAATCTGTACAAGATTGCGCAATTATACATGATGTTACGTTGTTTTTGGAGAGCTTATCTAGTCACTTAAGAAAGGATTTAACCTATTACGTTAACTAAAGTCATTTTTATTGGAACTAAATTTTAGTTAATGTTTTTATTACGCACTTTCATCTGTTAGCGCTTATTTAGATAATCTTTTCTATATCAACAAAAAAGCCCCGCTATAAGCAGGGCTTTTAAATAAAGAAAGATAATCATTATTCTGTTAGATACGTTTGTACGGGTACTGGGCCTCCAGGATAACCGTATCCATAACCATAGCCCCACGGGTGGTTATAAAAATACGGGTCGCCATAATAACCATAACCCCACGGGCCAGATGGCGGAAGCATGACACTTTGTGCAACATTCCAGCGTTGGAAACCTGTTACATCTAACGTGACATATTTATAAGGAACTTGCCCTACTTTTCCTTGTTGCTCCCCAGTGATTTTCCCCACCACAGTAATATAACGGTTAGTAAAATCACTTGGTTCACGAAAACCATTTAGGTACGCATAAATACGCCCAATAGAAGGGGAATTGAGTTCTGGCGCAGCATCATATTTATTTAATGCCATCACCGCAATTTCTAAACGTGTTCTTGCTGTTTCATTTTTAACTGCAAGCACTTTCCCGCCAAAACGTGCCTCCTGCCCAATATACATTTCAGGAGCATTTTGTACGGATGTTAAGTTATCTGTTGGGTTTTGCACCGAACCTTGAATTGAAGCAGGTATCGAAACACACCCTGTCAGTGCTAATATGCTTGCAACAAAAAGGCCTTTAAGTGCATTACGGCAGTTTAATTCAATGTTCATAGACCACCTCCGATTAGCGACATTATAAATTCAGGTAATACAGTTTTAAATAGCATTTAGCAAACAAAACACGATATGTTAAAAGTAGCCATAAGAATTCTATTACACCCTAATAATATCCTAAATTATTGAATGATTCGATTCGTATTTTTATTATTCAATATTGGATTTATTTTCTGTTTAATATAAAAAATTGGCTATATCACGTGATATAGCCAATTCAAATCAATTAATTTCCCATGTATTATTCACGACCAGGCAATTTTTTCCATGTAACTTCATTACGTAGGTAAGTAGGTTCGACGTTTTCAACGGCAACCACTTTTCCCTGTTGCCATAATTGCGCAGCAATGGGTAACATATCTTGCGCATCAGGCAGCGTAATATGGCTATTGGACAATGAAGCTGAGTCATTCAGCAATGAAGGATACGCTTCCCATCCAGTTCCTGCATAACTCCAAGCCCCTGAAAGCCCAGTAAATTTATTTTTAAAATCATCGGGAAGTAGAACAGCTTCGGTTTCTTCACCTAACCAGTGACCTTCAGATGTTCGCTGATATTGGGCACAATAAATTTCTGACATCCGTGCATCAATAGCCACTAATACCTGTTTATGCCCCGCTATACGAAAGGCGCCTTCGGCAAGTGTCATTAAAGAGGAAACGCCAATCATGGGTAAATTAGCTCCTAATGCTAACCCTTGTGCGATACCAACACCAATACGAACCCCGGTGAAACTTCCTGGGCCTCGCCCGAAAGCTAATGCATCTAACTGATTTAACCCCATTCCGGCTTCCGCAAGAACGTCCTCAACCATGGGTAAGATTTTTTGCGTGTGCTCACGGGGAGAAACCGCAAAACGAGAAATAATATCACCTTCACACCAAAGTGCGACTGAACAGGCTTCTGTTGCTGTATCAACAGCAAGAATACGACTCGACATGCCTAAACTCCGGCAAATTAATAGTTTCTAATTGAAAGATGCCGATTATATTAACATAAACGGCCGTAGGAATAGCAGAAAAACAAAGGTGGGATTTACCTCGTTCTATTAACTTCTTGTCTTTTCTCTTCAAGAAATGCAATTGCTTTTTGTATACTTCTTGTTCGCGGTGATGGCGGAAGGCTACGTAAAAAAACCTCACCATAAGGACGTGTCACTAAGCGGTTATCACAAATAACGATAACCCCATAATCACTGGTATCACGAATTAACCGCCCGACACCTTGTTTTAAAGTAATCACGGCATCTGGTAATTGAACATCAGAAAAAGGGTCTCCGCCTCGTAATTCACAATCTTCGATACGCGCTCTTAATAATGGGTCATCCGGCGCAGTAAATGGGAGTTTATCGATAATGACACAAGTCAGTTCATCACCTCGCACATCAACCCCTTCCCAAAAACTACTGGTAGCAACTAAAACGGCATTCCCTGCTGAAATGAATTGGGATAACAGTTTATTTTTACTGCTTTCCCCTTGCATTAAGACGGGTAATGTCAATGAGGATTTAAACTCTTCGGCCAATTCACGCATCATCAGGTGCGATGTACATAAAAAGAAACAGCGCCCCTGATTTTTTTCAATCATAGGTCGTAGCATTGTTGCTAATTTTTGTGCTAGACCTCGTTGATTGAGCTCGGGTAAAAAACGGGGAACACATAATAAGGTTTGGCTTTGATAATCAAATGGGCTGGCTAATAATAACGTTTTTGCACTGACTAAACCTAAACGGTCAGTGAAGTGACTTAATTTTTCATTTACCGACAAAGTTGCTGATGTGAAAACCCAACTGCCTGGCGTACTTGCAATCATTTCGCTGAATTTATCTGCAACCGTTAAGGGGGTTAGCGCCAGTAAAAAATGGCGACCATAACTTTCAAACCAATAACTGTAACCCGCAATCGTCACATCTTTTAAACGATTCAAACGATTTCGGTAAATAGTGACGCGCTCAAAAATTGAGTCTAAGCTCTGTGATCGGCCTAAAGTGGTTTTAATCACTTCGTAACAAAGTTCAAGAGAATCATCAAGTAATGTCAATGCTCTTTGCACTTCAGGGCGTTTTAGTAAATCACGTAAATTACCACGAAAACTGTTTTCCCCCAAATTGAGCCGGAAATCCAGTGTACTTTGCGTGAGCCTATCTGCACTTTTTTGTAGTTGCACTTGGTCTTTTAACTCAGTTCGATAGGCCATAATCATATCGCGTGCAAGATCAAGCAGCTGACGACTGCTAAGTTGCTGACCAAAATATTGGCTGGCGATATCTGGAATTTGGTGCGCTTCATCAAAAATCATGACTTCTGCTTGGGGAATTAGCTCACCAAAACCTGTGTCTTTCACGACTCTATCAGCCATAAATAAATGGTGATTTACAACAACAATATCCGCTTCTAAGGCTTTACGACGCGCTTTTAAGACAAAACAGTCTTGGTAACGTGGGCAGTCGCTGCCGAGACAATTATCATTGGTACTCGTCACTAACGGCCAAACTGGGCTGTCTTCAGCAATATCATGGCAGGTACTCGTATCACCTAACTCAGATTCGATTGACCAACTACGTAACCTCACTACCGCTGACAATATTTCAGGTTCAAGGCTACCACCACCGAGGGACTGTTGGTCTAATCGCTCTAAGCATAAATAATTTGATCGCCCCTTTAACAAGGCTGTACGCCCAGTGTAACCCATGGCATCAATAATTGTCGGTAAGTCCCGGTGATACAGTTGATCTTGTAAGGCTTTTGACCCCGTAGAAACAATGACTTTTTTTCCACTACGCAATGCAGGAACTAAATAAGCATAAGTTTTTCCTGTTCCAGTACCGGCTTCCGCCACTAGCACATGCTGCTGCTCAATCGACTCAGTTACTGCGTTAGACATCGTAACTTGTGCTTCTCGAGGCTGAAAACCGGGAATTGTTCTGGCTAAAAAGCCATCCGCAGAAAAATCGTCGTGCACTACAAGACCTATTTATTAGTAATAATGAGGGCACACTTTACCATGAGTTTATTAACCCTGCTGAGGTAATTATTATCCCTTGAACAACTGATTTTCATCCAGCCTACAAACTGTTATTCTTGAGCCACATGTATAATAAGGAATAATTATGACTATCAAACGTATTGACCCGGATAATCGTTGGTCTGAAGCTGTTATTCACAATAATGTAATTTACTACACCAGTGTACCTGAAAACCTTGACGCTGATATTGTTGCTCAAACAGCAAACACGCTCGCGGCAATTGATGTCATGCTTGAACGTGTTGGTTCAGACAAAAGTAAAATTCTTGATGCCACCATTTTTCTTGCTGATAAAGCCGATTTTGCTGGTATGAACCAAGCATGGGATGCTTGGGTTGTTGCTGGAAGTGCGCCTGTCCGCTGTACTGTCCAAGCATTGTTGATGAAGCCAGAATATAAAGTTGAAATTAAGATTGTTGCAGCAATTGATTGATTAGACAGGTTTTGCTTTGCATAAAAATGGGCGCCAATTATTAGCGCCCATCCATGCTCTAAATAGTTTGTGATGTCGCTAGGCGGCAAGTGAGTTAATCCCTTGGGGCATACAAAAGTATGTGACTAGGGTTAACGAATGCAGCCAACAACGCGACAACGCAAAATATGACGAGCATTATGACATCTTAATAAGCACCATCCCCAGCAACAGTAACACAATTCCCCCCAGCCTTTATAATTTAGCCGTTGATTGAAAAGAATCCAACCTGCTGCTACTGTCGCGATAATACCGAATGCTCCCCATAATGCATAAGCAATTGAAAGTTCGATTCCTTTTACAGCTTGTGCTAATGCACTGAAGGCTCCAAGTACCGCAATTAGGGAGAGAATACCTACCCAATATCGTTTAAATCCATTCGACATTTTTAACAAAATGTTGGCTGCGATTTCTAATATTACGGCTAGGATCAAAAACGCAGCATGCCACCATTCAAAATGACTCGCCATATTACGCCTCCGACTTAGCTTCGCGTCCAACTAAAGCATTTGTTTTGGCAGCATTGACCGCGTTTTGTGTAACTTGTTTTACTTTCTGTGCAGATTGACGAACGGTGGCTTTTTTGGTGCCTGATTTAATCAACCCAATACCGGTGATCAGTAATACTAATCCACCTATTTTCATCGGTGATAGTGATTCTCCAAACCACATGACACTAAATGTTGTGATAAAAAGAATACCGATCCCTTCCCAGAGTGCATAGGCGACACCTAATGCCACTTTTTTAACTGCAATGGCAAGTAAAATGTATGATGTTGCTATCATGACATACATCACCACCATACCGGTGAAATCACCACTAACGCTGGCATGTTTCATTGATAATGTACCGATAACCTCGGCAACGATAGCTAATACTAAAAATATCCAGTAAATCATTATAATATCTCTCTATGTACAGCCACGTAATAGCCTGTTTTTTGTACAGAACAAATAGACAAATTACTATTGCGCGATTGTTGAAAATTCAAATAAATAACAACGTGTTGCTGAGTTTATTCAGCGAAATGAATAATCGAGAGAGACGCTATAATGCACCACACCAGTAGTGTTCACTGGAAAGGATAGCTGAAAGGAAAAGCCTGTGTGTCGTTCTTTTTTGGGACTTGCTGATCTTGCCGCTAGTTGAGCTAAGCATGATATCTTATTCTTTTCATCAGGTAGACATCTACCCAATTTACTCCGAACCCTCATGTTGATAGTTAATTTCAGCTTATTTTTAGCATGCCAAATTTATTAAGTCAATGAATATAAACATTTTTTGCATTGAATAAAAATATGCATAACTATTCATTAATATGCTAATCAACCCTTGAACTATCAACAATTATACGAATAAACAAGCGGCAACGATAAATTTTTCATTGGAATTATTTTATAAAAAAATCTCTTTATTCCACTTTTTATACTCTCATCACACCTAAAATATACTATTCGATTTTTAACATTGACAACCTGATTGAACAAGCTTCTTATAGTAGCCATATGATTGTAATATGCCGAAGAGAGAGCCATGAATACCTTTAGCCTTACCTCCAATAGTTTCCAAAATGCCGCAGATGCAACACCATTACCTTATGATGTCGTATCAATTCAGTCGCAAGTTATTTATGGCAGCGTTGGGAATAGCATTGCCGTTCCAGCGTTGACAAAACAAGGTTTACGAGTAGCTGCAGTCCCTACCGTAGTACTGAGTAATACTCCTCATTACACCACTTGCTATGGTGGGGAGTTACCTGGAGAGTGGTTTCGTGGTTATTTAAACGGTTTTGTTGAACGTGGTAGTTTAGATTCTGTAAGAGCTATTTTGACTGGTTATCTAGGCTCCCCAGAAAAAGCTCAAGACTTAGCTGACTGGTTAACCCTCGTCCGCAAAGAACGAGCAGCACTGCCGGTTATTGTTGACCCAGTCATGGGGGATGAGGACAGTGGTTTTTATATTCCCCCTGAAATTGCCGAGGTCTACCGTGATAAAGTCATACCTTTAGCAACAGGAATTATTCCAAACAAATTCGAGCTCATGACCTTAAGTGGCAAACAAGTTAATAATTTGGATGATGCAACAGCTGCAGCCCGCAGCTTATTAAAAGGAAATACCCAGTGGGTAATCATCACAAGTGCTTTCCAGCCTGATGATGATAATATCGAAGTGGTCTGTGTTACCAAAGATGACGTCGCCGTGATCCGCCACAAGCGTTACCCTGTCACGCCAAAAGGAACGGGGGATTTATTTGGTGCAGAACTCACCGCACAATTATTAGCTGGGCTGTCCGTTCCTGATGCCGCTAAAATGGCGTGTTTACGCATCGAACAAGCGATTATTCACATGGCCGCTACAGGACGTAGTGAATTGATTCTTTAAACCACGATATAACAAGCATAGAGAAATGGCGGGATTATCCGCCATTTTAGTCAATACACCGTCTAATATTTCAAGTATTGATAATTTTATTCGAACTCATTCCACGAACGACCATCACGAGCAATCATCGCGACAGAAGCGATCGGCCCCCAAGTCCCTGCCTGGTATGGTTTAGGCGCTTCATTGTCCATTGCCCATGCATCTATAATAGAATCAACAAATTTCCATGCTTCTTCTACTTCATCACGGCGAACAAACAGTGCTTGAATGCCGCGCATTGCTTCAAGCAATAAACGTTCATAGGCGTCAGCAAGGTGAGTTTGGTTGAAAGTTTCGGAGAAACTTAAATCCAATTTAGTGGTTTGTAAACGGTGTTTATGATCAAGGCCTGGTGCCTTATTCATAATTTCAATATCGATCCCTTCGTCTGGCTGCAAACGAATGGTTAATTTATTCTGAGGCAGATCTTGATAACTTTCCGAGAAAATATTCAACGCGGGCTTTTTAAAATAAACCACAACTTCTGAACATTTAGCCGGTAGGCGTTTCCCTGTACGTAAATAGAAAGGCACGCCCGCCCAACGCCAGTCATCAATATCAACACGCAAAGCAACGAATGACTCAGTCATACTTTGCTTATTCGCCCCCTCCTCCTCTAGATATCCAGGGACTTTTTTGCCCTGAACAAAACCAGAGGTATATTGCCCACGTACTGCCTTTTCACGCACATTAGTATGGTCAATACGACGTAAAGAACGCAGGACTTTTACTTTTTCATCACGAATACGGTCAGTAGTTAAATCTGCCGGTGGTGACATCGCAATCATCGTTAAGATCTGCAATAAATGGTTTTGCACCATATCGCGCATTTGACCAGCTTGGTCGAAATAACCCCAACGCCCTTCGATTCCCACTTCTTCCGCAACCGTGATCTGGACATGGTCGATAGTGCGGTTGTCCCAGTTATTGATAAATAACGAGTTTGCAAAACGCAGTGCGAGTAAATTTAAAACTGTTTCTTTACCAAGATAGTGGTCAATACGATAAACTTGGCTTTCATCAAAATACTTGGCCACTTCATTATTAATTTCTTGTGACGACGCTAAATCCGTTCCCAGTGGTTTTTCCATGACAACACGATTTGGCTTTTTATTTAATTTAGCATGACCCAGTCCTTGGCACATTGCACCAAAGGTGCTCGGTGGCATGGCAAAGTAATGGATAGCCGGTTGTGCATCTTGTTTTAACATTTCAGCTAAACGCACAAAACTTTCAGTCTGGTTAACGTCTAAGTTACAAAAATCCAAGCGAGAGCTCAATTTTTCCCACAATGCTGAATCGAGATCTTCTTTTAAGAACTTATCTAACGCTTCTTTGACAAAGTGGACATAATCATCTTGACTCCATTCAGCTCGACCGACACCAATAATACGCGTGTCTGGATGAATGTAACCTGCTTTCTCTAACTGATAAAGCGATGGCAACAGCTTACGACGAGCGAGGTCTCCCTTGGTGCCAAAAATAATTAAGTCACAAGCTTGAGCAGCATTATGTACCGCCATATTGGTTCTCCTCAATTTGCGGAATGTAAGACCTAACTAGGATAGGCCTTATTGTAATTTTGTTAAAATTAGCCCTAATTCCGCTAATGTACCCTGTTGCTAGTGCCCAGTAAATCTTCATGATACCGATCACAGTTTTTATGATGAAAAAAACAACATATTCTCTGTTTGCTCTTATGTTACACACTGAATAATTTTTAGTGTATTAAAAAGATGCGATTTAACTGAATGGAGACAGCTTCCGTAAAAAAATAACAAAATATGTAGGATGTTTACTAATCTGAAAATTAGATACGGGTCAAAGTTTCACAAAAAGCTGCTAGTTATCACCTGCATTCAGATAGCTTACATATCTTACATAGTATATTTTCACTCTCTATTACAGCATCACGACAAGAAATTAAAAATCAACAATAGGATAACGTGATGACTCACAAATTTCTCCTTTCGATGAAATAGGCGCTTTTGCTATATGAATATTTTAGAACAAATGAAAACAAGTCTCGATTTTTTAAGTAAATCGGAAAAAAAGGTGGCTGAAGTTATTTTAGGTATGCCACAAAATGCCATTCATCTCAGTATCGCCACTCTAGCGCGATTAGCAGATGTTAGCGAACCAACAGTAAACCGCTTTTGTCGGAAAATGGGCACGAAAGGATTCCCTGATTTTAAATTACGATTAGCACAAAACTTAGCCAATGGAACCCCTTACATCAATCGCCATATAGAAGAAACTGACACAGTAAATACCTATACCCACAAAATTTTTGAATCGGCTATGGCCGGATTAGATAATGTGAAACACACGCTCGATATTAGTGCAATTAACCGTGCTGTTGATTTATTAACCCAAGCACGAAAAATCAGTTTTTTTGGCTTTGGTGCCTCTGCTGCCGTCGCCCACGACGCAATGAATAAATTTTTCCGCTTTAATATTCCTGTCATATACTTCGATGATATTGTCATGCAACGTATGAGCTGTATCAATAGTGCTGAGGGAGACGTTATTGTGCTCATTTCCCATACGGGAAGAACTAAGGCATTAGTTGACATGGCACGTTTAGCACGGGAAAACGATGCCACCGTCATAGCAATTACCTCAGAAAACTCTCCACTATCCCAAACCGCTACCCTACCTATCATTATTGATGTGCCTGAAGATACAGATATCTACATGCCGATGGTATCAAGAATGGCTCAGCTCGCAGTCATTGACGTATTAACAACGGGTTTTACGTTAAGAAGAGGTGAAAAATTTAGAGATAACTTGAAGCGCGTCAAAGAAGCATTACGTGATTCGCGGTTTGATAGCATCTAAAGGCAATAAACTGACAGTATAAATGCTTTTCAGGCTTTAATAGTTTTACAGACCTGATAGCATTAAGAAATTGGCTGTATATAATAGCTGTGCTCGTGTCAGCATCCCTATTTGCAGTAAACAGGTTTCGAAATGGAGTGAAATGGTTTCACTCTTTTATCAACACCATTACAGGTCAACGGAGTAATACATGTCTAGACGGCTTAGAAGAACTAAAATTGTTACAACTCTTGGTCCAGCTACCGATCGCGATAATAATCTTGAAAAAATTATCAATGCTGGCGCCAACGTTGTTCGCCTTAACTTCTCCCACGGAACTCCAGAAGACCATCTATTACGTGCTAATAAAGTACGTGAGATCGCCGCTCGTTTAGGACGTCACGTTGCGATCCTAGGTGATTTACAAGGCCCTAAAATTCGTGTATCTACGTTTAAAGATGGTAAAGTTTTCCTCAATATTGGTGATAAATTCATTCTTGATGCCAATTTAGGTAAAGGTGAAGGTTGCCAAGAAAAAGTGGGTATCGACTATAAAGGTTTACCTGCCGATGTGGTTCCTGGCGATATTTTACTTCTTGATGACGGTCGAGTTCAATTAAAAGTTCGTGAAGTCAGAGGGTTACAAGTATTTACGGAAGTTACTGTTGGTGGCCAATTATCTAACAATAAAGGTATTAATAAACTTGGTGGCGGTCTTTCTGCTGAAGCATTAACAGATAAAGATAAAGAAGATATAAAAACTGCAGCAAAAATTAATGTCGACTATTTAGCCGTTTCATTCCCTCGCTCAGGTGAAGATTTAGATTATGCGCGCCGTTTGGCTCGTGATGCGGGTTGTGAATGCCAAATTGTTGCTAAAGTCGAACGTGCCGAAGCCGTTGCCAATGATGAAGTCATGGATGAAGTTATTCTCGCTTCTGATGTCGTTATGGTTGCTCGTGGTGACCTCGGTGTAGAAATTGGCGATCCTGAATTAGTCGCAGTTCAGAAAAAATTAATCCGCCGTTCACGTCAATTAAATCGCGTTGTAATAACTGCAACACAAATGATGGAATCGATGATCACTAACCCAATGCCAACGCGGGCCGAAGTCATGGACGTCGCGAATGCGGTGTTGGATGGTACCGATGCCGTTATGCTTTCCGCTGAAACTGCCGCAGGCCAGTACCCTGCAGAAACGGTAGCTGCAATGGCACAAGTTTGCTTTGGTGCAGAAAAAATGCCTGGCCTGAATGTATCTAAACACCGTTTAGATGCAGAATTTAGCAGCCCAGAAGAAGCAATTGCTATGTCAACAATGTATGCAGCTAACCACCTTAAAGGGGTTAAAGCTATCATTGCAATGACTGAGTCTGGTCGTACTGCACGTATGATGTCTCGTATCAGTTCTGGCTTGCCTATTTTTGCAATGTCTCGTCATGAAAAAACGCTCAACCAATGTTCTCTATACCGTGGTGTTACCCCAGTTTTCTGTAGCACCCACACAGATGGTATTGCGGCTGCTAATGAAGCGGTGACGCGTTTACGTGATAACGGCTATTTAATGAGTGGTGACGTGGTTCTTGTCACTCAGGGTGACTTAATGGGCACCGTAGGTAGCACGAATACTTGTCGTATTCTAGAAGTCGAATAATCTTTTAGCCCTCGCCTATAGGTGGGGGCTGTCTTTTATATTGATGCTCTATCTAACCTTGAGCTTGTTTCCATTTGGCATATGCTTCGCTAATTACAGAGGCAATTTTATCATAATTTTCCCATGAATTTTCTATATGGTAAATTGTTGGTAAATGGCCTTTAAGGACACGTTCATAATCGTCAAAATAGCCCTTCTCTTCCGCTGCATAGTAAAACTGAGTAAAAGTATTACCTTCATCACTTAAATCTTCAGCTATAAATTTTTCATCACACATTGTCATCAAAAATTCACGTCCATCCAACTTTCGAGCTTTAACTAATGCGAGTTCTTCCCCTGATTCTTCAGTATGAAATTCTCCTACTAAATTATTATGAATAATCCATGTTAAATAAAAGCCAATATGGGTGCCTCCATTCTCATTTGGTAAGTCTGATGGATAATCACCACCGTAATGCCAATCCATACGATCAAATGCCATAGTCGCCCTCAACTTATTCATCAATAAAAGCTAACTATAACTTACTTCAGGTTAGTGATGAATTAAGATAAAGTGCAAAATGATGGCTAAATAATAGTAATACAAAACAGTAAAACTCTGCAGTTCACTCCTGTTACGTGCAGAGCAAATAGAACTTAGTGATATTGTAGATTAAATTGTAGCGTACCGTTTGCTTTCCCAGCAGTTGTTATAGATTGAGTTTGGATATAAGCAGCTTCCAACGGAATGTTATATTGGCCTACATTATTTTGTTCAACGATAGGCATTAACTGATTAAGCTTAATTGGTGCTCCGTTATATTTTACTTGGATTGCATAGCCCTTCGCTGTATTTTCATCAGTTAAATTATTGAGTGCAATTGCCCCCGGTGTTTGGCTTGTGTCTTGCGATCCAATAAACGTAATTTTTATCGGTGATATAGGGTCGCAGTCTAATTGAATTTGAAAGCTTTTCTTACTCTCTGGACTCATTGAGCCAACACCAGTAAATGACGATTTGCTGACTTTACCAAATGGTATATTTATTGACTTATTTTTAACTTCACAACCACTCGAAATAACATTAATTGGCCCCATAGTCACTTTTGGTTCAATTCTTCCATATAAATCTGAAGCAATAAAACCATTATTGAACAAAATTAACATCGCAGCATAAGTTGTTGGCAAAGTTTGGTTTTTAACATTATTACCAACTTTATAAAAATCTGCTCTTAACTTTACAGTATAAGTTGCTGAAGATGCATTAGAGCCACATATTAGTCTATTATTGATATTTCCATCTTTCGTATTTACCCCATCAACATACACAAAACCAGAGCAAGGGCTCATCACTGTTCCATGCAAAGCATAACCAACACCTGAATTATTAACTTCTCTCACATAACCTACACCAGAAATGTACATTGAATTCCCAGATCCGCTTGGTAAATATATGCCAACTTCTGTATTACCAGTTACATTCCACCACACCCAAGGGGAATGAGTACCTAAATCAACTGAGCCAATAAAAGTACCTACCGGTAATGTGCGTGAGACATAAAGTGTTTTATTCGAATTAACAAGTTGGTTAGTAAATTCAGCCCTAAATTCTGCAACACCAAGTTGTGAATATAAAAGTAACGGAATGCCGATTTTTAATCCTAAATTATTCATGACAACTCCTATTCACAAGTTCGTTCTATAAACTGAATTTTTTCATTTTCTAACGATAATGAAAGTGGAACTGTACATTGTTGGTTATGACTATTCCCCCATTTCACAATAATGATACTTTGATCTGGAACACCACTTAAATACACTTCCCCATCATTTGCAACAATACCTCCAGTCACTTGCTCTTCATTTTCTATAACAGAAACTTGTGTGCCAAATGCAATGGGTTTGCCTGCATGCTGCAGTTTTAATAATACTCTAGCGCCGCGTTTTGCTTGAAAATTAGCTAATACAATAGCGCCTTGAGTAGGAACAACAGTTGCTGTATTAATAGCAACATCATTATTACCACTTAATGTTGCAGTATCGACACTAATTTTATTTCGTTCATAGCGTGTAACCGTAGGAATTACGGCAAAGCCTGAAGAGTTCGTATAGAGCGACTGCGCATTATTCACTTTTAAATTATCAATATCTTCAGCTTTTACGAGCACTGCAGAATCATAAATAGTACGTGATGTCGTTAGCCCTCCAGAATGGAGTAATAATGCTCCTGTTGCACCGAGATCAACAGAATGATATTTAGGAGCATAATTATAGCCTGCACTGTATTCCCCTGATGAAACGATATAGTTTACACTAATGGAATTACTATATTCATCATGACTATGGTGGTATCTTTGTGTGAGGTCATACTGCAAATTATTATCTTCTAATTGCGTACTATTAAAACTCAATGAGCTAATAGAGTCGCCTTTTTTACTGGTATTATAGCTATAATTGATCCAATTATTTCTCCACCCTAAATCAAAAGGAATACTCAAATTTAATGACAGCATTTGGTCATTAGTATTCAAATAATCTTGCTTTGTATAAGAATAAGCAACACTGTAATTCATCGAATTATAATTAGAACTAAAACTCATGGTTAGATTTTTATCTGAACCACTTTTATCCCAATAATATTGCTGGTAACCATTCACTGATAAATAACCTATTCCGTTAAGTGATTGGGATACTGATGCTTGAAACTGTTGTTTTTTCCGACCGATGTTATAAAAGTAATTATTCGAATCAGAGAAATCATAATAATTCTTTGTTGAATAGCGATATGATGCTAAAGAAAAAGAAGTGCCTGTATCTGGAATATATTTTGAATACTGAATTCGGTATGATTGCCCTTCTGCCTTCTTTTTATCAATCAATCGTGCCGATGCTTGTGTAATATCTGTCGATATCGCACCAATATTACCTAAGTTTACTCCAGTACCTATTGTGTAAGCTTGATAGCCTTGGGAAACTAAAAAACCTCCATAAGCGGATAAGTTATATGGTAACCCATAAATTGCTGATGCTTGCGCAAAATTTGGTTTACGCCGTGCACTATCAACATTATATTTACCAATATCTACACTATATTTTAATGCACCTGCCCTTTGCATCATTGGTACCGCTGAAAACGGCTGAATAAAAGATCGGATTGTTCCATTAGCTTCTTCAATGGAGACCTCAAGGTCACCACTGTATGAAGTTGGATATAAATCATTAATTGAAAACTCACCGGGGGGTACAGTTGTTTGATAAATCACATTACCATTTTGCCTAATAGTAACAATCGCATTTGATTGTGCAATTCCTGTGACTGTCGGTGCAAAACCTCTTTCACTTTGAGGCAACATACTTTCATCGGAAGCTAACCTTATCCCACGATAAGGGTTGCTTTCCATCACACCATTATCAGAGGATGTTTCACCAATCGTTAATCGACTTTTTAAACTTCTGATATCTCGCTCTATATAGGTTTGTAAGTTATTCCAATTTGTTTCATTTGTTGTATTACTATATGTGCTATAGCTACGCAAACGCCAAGCATTTATATTAATACCGCTTCTTAAACCTAAAAATGTATTATCTCTGTTATCTCTATTTTGGTACCAATGCTTATTAAATCTTGCAGTGTAATTAACAAATGCCGCATTAATTCCATCGTCCCATTCTTTCGGTTCAACGTAACCTCGGCTAGTATTTTCTAATCCAATTTGAGGAATACTAACTTGTAGCTGTTGGATTTCGAATTTGTATTGATAATTAGCGCTAGGAATAATTTGAGCAATATCGTTCAAATATTCATCATCTTCAATTACTGAGAACTTTTCGCTTGCTGAGTTTTTTTACCCCCCACTCTAGTAGCATTTTTTTTGTTATTTTAGGGAGTAGATTTTTAGTTTTATCATCAAATAAAAATGTAATATTCTTATTGTCCACCCGTTGATCATTAATATAAATATCAACAAAATAGTCACCTGGTAATTGCCCACCTGCGGATGACAAGTAGCCCAAGCTATTCACATCGGCAACTTGACTTTCAATTCCAGTGTTGATGGCATTGATATCAAATATATCTTCAGCAATTGTATTATTGGCATACAATATCAAGCTGATCGTAGTAAAAACTTTAGAATACATAAGTCTATTTTTGGTATAGAGAACTGACATCTTAGATACTCTTACTTGTTTTTTTTCTCTATGATAGCGCCATAGTCATTAATAAACTGAACAACTATTGAATCATCATTATTTGTTTTTTTCTTAAGAATGTAGTCATTTTTAAATGGGTATATTAAGCTAGCGCCATCAACGACCTCGCCATTGATAAGGATATTTTTGATTGATAAATGATATGGTGTTTGGTTATCAATCATAACTTCATCTGATTTTTCAACTAAATGAACCTTTTCAAAATCAAAAGGTTCAATATCTTTCGACCTTAAAAATAATTTAAATTGTGAGTTTATAATTATCTGTAGCTCATTTTCAATACTATTATCTTTCGGTGGTATTGATTTAATATTAAGCAAATAGATTTTTTCTTCATTTGAATTTATAGGTTCACCTATGTATGAGATCCTTGCTGAACCATTTGTATCTGGTTCAATTCGGAATAATGGTGGTGTAGCAATAAATGGTGCTTTACCCTCACCATTCAATGGAGAAACCCAACTTTGGATTAAAAATGGTTTTTCTTTATCACTATTAAAAATCGGGATATCAATTTCACGTTTGTTTTCTTCATAGACAAAACGAGTTCCACCTACACTAATACCTGACGCTTGAGAGATGTTAGAAATAGAAAATAAACATATACAGATTGAAAAAAATATTTTTTTCATAAAACAGCCATGATATTGATGTGGAAAAGAGGGCAACCATTGTCGCCCTACAACTAATTAATGATATTGAATGTTATATACTGCACTACTATTAGCAGGGCCTGCAGTTGCTACGCCTGTTGCTTTATAACGAGCTACATAATCTAAATCTACTGTTGCACCATCAAATTCAATTAGTTTTGAATCATCAAATAATTTGATTTGTGTTGTTGCGTCTTTTTCAAATAAAGCAATACCGACATTATTTGCAACACCTATACCTTGGTTAATGGCAAGAATATCGCGGTCTGCAGTATCACGTGTACCACCAAAGCGTACGGTTATTTTAGAGTTTGCTGGACAATCAACAAGCTTAATCGTGAAGTCTTTCAATCCTGCAACTTCACCCTGTGCAGCTAAACTTTTAGCTGATACCTTTCCAAGGTCAACATTTAAATTTTTTGAGTTACTATCAACTGTACAAGCAATATCAGTTATTTCCCCGCTAAAATTAATTGTACCTGAAGCAAAAACAGTTGGCGCAGATGTTACAGCTAAAGCAACCCCTATTACTGCTAGGGATTTTTTTAGAATACTCATAATAGTTCCTATAATATAAATTTTTAATTATTAATTACTACTATATGAATAAATCAATTACTCATATTGGGTGTGCGAAAGAAATATACCATTTACCTTTAGTTAAGTTAACTAATGGATACATTGAATTTTTTAAAATGACATCTAAAATATTTATGTTTGATTTTGATTATTCATTAATTGGCTCATTCATTTAAATTTTTCATTATCAATTAGGTAATATCTTAAAATTTTTATTAGCCATTGAATTTTTATTCATATACATGTAAAAATTATAGAATGATTTTTTATTTGCTGTTTTCAGCTCTTTTAATGAATTATTATTCAATTCCTTCTGGACTAAATTTTTTGGTAACCATAAATGCCCAATCGAATTCTCTGTTAATTGAATTGCCAAATCCACATTAGGAACATGAATAGTTTGGATGCTTTTTATACCATCCATCTCTGTAGATCCCAAAGCAATCAATGTTGTTTTTTCCATTAATTTTAATACATTATCAGCATGACAATGTTGAAGCTTATGATTTGGATTGGTTACAAACACCGCCTCAACTTGCTCGAGATATATAGGGTTTAACGACTCAACATAATGGTGAGTAATTAATAAATCATAATTTTCAACTCCAAAAATATCTGATTTTTTTAATAAAACACGTTTTAAATCAATATCATAATCTTTTCTGGAGCGACTTAAATCCCCAATTTTTTTCAGTATTTCATCACTTTGATATAGTGAATCAATAACAATATTAATTTTATTATTTTCTTCATAATTTAATGACTTAGCAACCTCTTCTAATGAAATTGCTTTATTTGTTACCTCTCTCGATAGCGCTAATAGCTGCTCTCCTTGTTTAGTTAATACTGCACGACGTTTTTCTAAAGAAAATATTTCAATTTCCAATGTTTGCTCTAATTTACTAATGGTGTAGCTAATTGATGATTGTGTCCTATGCAAAATTTCAGCTGCTTGAGCAAAACCACCGTAGTCAACCACTGCCTGTAGAGTTATCCATTGATCTAACGTTGTTCGAGTTTTTTCCATCGAGTCTCCAAGTATTAATCTGGGAGTCATTTTTATTATATAATTAAAATATAGCAATATATTTTATATATCGTTAATAAGTGATTATACATAATTCTTAGTATTTACTCATATGTTTAAAATTATTTAATCTCTTTTTTTTAGTATGTAAGGAATAATTTTTAATATGAAGATTCATTTTATATGTGAAATATGTTTTTTATACTTACTACATTATGGATAGAAATAGCCAATAAATAATTTCAATTTTAAATTAAAAAAATAATAATTTCATAAAGATGAAAAAAAAATTAATTTTAGAAGAAAAAACAATACTCAATTATAATTATTGTAAAGCATAAAAATAATAACCATAACTGGCTAGTCATTTAATGATGATTTAATAATATTATCTACTACATAGTTGGGCTTTACATTAGATAAATAAAAAAGAATATCACAATACAAACATTGAAATAAAGCTGCTTCAGTATATATACTAAGATCTAATTTCATGATTAATGTAACACAGGCTAATTACTGCCAGTTATAATATTATCAGCATAATAATTACTTAAAACGATACGGTTTGATATTTATTAGTTCTAGTTTATATGATTTTAGGCAAGTAATAATATGAACCCTCGTTCATTCTATAAATACACTCTTTTAAATAAAAAAAGCCATTACTTAAAAGTAATGGCTTAAAACATTATTCTGTAAAACTAAACACTAACGGTAGAGATCTTTTCGCTGATAAGGTTCTATCTCTCCCTCTTTTCGCGTTTTTAATAGCTTTAATATCCATGTGTATTGTTCTAAGTTTGGAGCAACCAGATATTCCAGCTCCTCATTCATTCTTCGTGCGATGTACTTATCGTCCTTTCCATCGATATCATCCATTGGCTCACGGATATAAATATGCAATTGGTGCGTTTTATGATCATAAACGGGAAATAGCGGTACAACTTTCGCCTTGCAAACTTTCATTAGCCTGCCGATAGCAGGTAATGTTGCCTTATATGTACCAAAAAAATCAACAAATTCACTATGCTCTTCACCATGATCTTGGTCAGGAAGATAAAAACCCCAATAACCTTGCCTAACAGAAGCGATAAAAGGCTTAATCCCCGCCTCTCTTGAGTGCAGACGCCCCCCAAAATGGTATCTCGCTTTATTCCATAAGTAATCGGCAACAGGGTTCTTTTGGTGATGAAACATTGCAGCCATTTGTTGGCCTTTTGCTGCTAATAACATGGCTGGCGCATCAACAGCCCAGCCATGAGGAACCATAAAAATAACATTACTTTGCTGCTGTTTTAAGCGCTCTATAATTTCTTGATTATGCCAATGTGTCCTCGCTAGCGTTTTACTCGCACCACGAAGACATAACTCTGCCAACATGACAAAAGACTGTGGTGCGGTTTCAAACATGCGATCAACTAACTCTTCTCGTTGATGTTCGGTCAATTCCGGAAAACAATAAAGTAAGTTAATTTTGGCACGACGACGGCCACTTTTAGCAAGCCGCCCAACCCATTTTCCTATTTTAGCAAGTAAAGGGTCACGGATCTTAACAGGAATGAAAGCCAATCCCGCTAAAACACCAGCCCCTAGCCACACCCCCCAATATTTAGGTAATAGGTAAGAACGGTGAAAAGTTGGCACATAGCCTTTTTTACTATCAGTGTCTTGATCTTTATTCATGCTGTACTCAAGTGAATAATAGCCATCTTTCTATAGCTTATAATAATAGTTTACGGGAGCATTACAAAGAAAACTGGCAGATACAAGTACCTGCCAGTGATAAAAATAGAAACTTAAATTACTGTAGCTTGAGTTGTGGTTTCGTTTCTTTCACAAGCGCTAAATATTCTTTACGCTCTTTTCCTGTTAAACCACCAGAACTCGGTAATTTTGCGGTGAGTGGATTTACCGCTTGTTGATTTACCCACATTTCAAAATGTAGATGAGGACCAGTCGAACGCCCTGTATTGCCTGATAACGCAATACGATCACCTCGCTTAACTTTCTGGCCTGGCTTAACTAATAATTGACGTAAGTGCATATAACGAGTTGTATATTGGCGGCCATGACGGATTGCAATAAAGTTACCTGCAGCGCCGCTGTATTTTGAAACAATCACTTCGCCATCGCCAACAGCAAGTACTGGTGTGCCAACAGGCATTGCGAAATCCACACCTTTATGCGGTGCTACGCGCCCAGTAACTGGGTTAACTCGCCGAGGGTTGAATTGTGAAGAGACTCTAAACTGCTTAGCAGTTGGAAAACGTAAGAAACCACGTTCTAAACCATTCCCTTCACTGTCATAATAGCGTCCATCTTCAGCGCGAAAAGCATAATAGCTTTTTCCATTCGTTTGTAGGCGAACACCAATAAGTTGGCTCTGTTCACTGCGACCATTAAGCATTTCCCTGCTCATTAATACACTGAACTTATCGCCTTTTTTCAATTTTTTGAAATCAACCTGCCATTGTAAAGCTTTAATTACCTCACGGCCTTCATTACGCGTTAAGCCCGCTTTATTTGTACTTTGCGCAAATGTGCCGTCAACCGTACCGTTTAAAACACTGTTAGTCCATTCACCTTCGCGAATCTGCTTAGCTTCTTCAAATTTGTTTGTCGTCCCAACACGGGTAAATACACGGGTCTCACGGCGAGAAACTTCCCATGTTAATGACTCTAACTCACCCTGATCAGTTAACGACCAATTTAATGACTGGCCTATCTTCAGATTTCTCAGTGATTTATGTTGGTTAGATAGTGTTGCAACGTCACCAGCTTCAATACCGAATTGAGTTAAAATAGTCGTTAAGTTATCACCACTTGCAACAACATATTCATGGACGAGAGGCGCAGCCACTCCTCCCGTCTCTACGGCTTCTGCTTCAGTATCAGCGAGGCCTTCATCTGGTAGCTGTTCACTACTGTCTTGAATTATATCGTCGGTAGCATCACTTGCAGGTAATAATGAAAGCGGAATGATGGTATCCGGTGTACCATCATATTCAGCTGTTGTTGGTACATGAACTGGCCGCCAAATTGCGACGGCCATAGTCGCTACAGTGAGCGAACTTAATACAATTTTGTGTGTTCTAGACAGGCTACCGTATACCTGAGCCAGACTTTTGGCCATTTGCTGCACTTAAACAATTCCTTCTATTTTTAATCCAGGCAGCTGGCGTATTGCTCTGATAATTGAGTCAAAAACTGCATGTAGCTATCCGGCCCTATTGCCAGCCCAATTCCTAGTGGGTCGAGAGTTCCCATTTTCACCCCCGTATTACGTGCTACACTTTCAATCACAGCAGGCCTGAATTGAGGCTCAGCAAAAACACATTGCGCTTTATGCTCAACCAATTGTGTTCGTATTTGATGTAATTTCTGCGCGCCAGGTTGTATTTCTGGGTTTATCGTAAAGTGCCCCAATGGAGCTAATTGATAGTGTTTTTCAAAGTAGCCATAAGCGTCGTGAAAAACAAAATAACCCTTGTTTTTAGCTGGCTGCAAAATACTAGCAATTTTCTGATCATTTTGCGTCATATTTTCTTTGAATTTACGAAGGTTTACGTCTAGCTTATCTTTTTGTTCAGGATAAAGCTCTACTAAACGCTCATAAATGTCTTGCGCAGCAAAATTTGCAATTTCTGGAGACAACCAGATGTGCATATTATACTCACCGTGGTGATGATGTTCGTGATCCTTGTCATGATTAGCTTCATCTCCATGTTCATGGTCGTGTTCATCTTCATGGGACTCTGCCATAAGAAGTGGCTTAATATTTTTCTGTTCAGCCAGTGCTAGGCGTTTATTCTGTGGTAATGTATTGATTGGCTTCTGTAAAAACATCTCCATATCAGGACCAACCCATACGAATAAATCAGCCTGTTTAATTTTTTTCAAATCAGAAGGTTTAAGTGCATAATCATGGGGCGAAGCACCGTCTGGTAATAAAACTTGTGTCTCAGTGACACCATCTGCAATTCCCGCGGCAATAAAGGCCAGTGGGCGTATTGAGGCCACAACATCAGCATTCGCAGCTGATACCATTGTTGCACTTAATACGGAGCTCGCCACTGCTCCAAAAAGAAATTTGCAGGCAATGTTTTTCGATTTATGTATCATAGCAGTCTTTTTCCGTGATTTTGATTTTGAAATGTTATAATATAACACAACATGAATTCTGCAAGATGTTTTTCACATGCAACCATTACTGACTTTAAATAAGATTTCTGTTTCATTTGGCGAAAAACAGGTTCTCAATGATGTTACCTTTGAACTGAATAAAGGTGATATCGTAACCCTTTTAGGCCCGAATGGAGCTGGAAAATCAACAATTGTACGTGTTGTACTCGGGCTACTTGCCCCTACATCAGGTACTATTACGCGTCCTTCTTCTCTCGCTATTGGCTATGTTCCACAAAAACTTCATTTGGATACGACGCTACCCCTTACTGTTAAACGTTTTATGTTATTAAAACTTGGTGTTCGTAAAGAGCATTTATTGCCTGCACTCGAAAGAGTCAAAGCAACGCATTTACTCGAACAACCGATGCAAAAGTTATCAGGCGGTGAAACACAACGTGTTTTACTGGCTCGTGCCCTACTCAATAAACCGGATCTCCTCGTACTTGATGAGCCAGCTCAAGGTGTTGATATCACAGGTCAAGTTGCACTATATGACTTAATCAACCAATTAAGAACTGAGCTTAACTGCGCTGTATTAATGGTTTCCCATGACTTGCATCTCGTGATGGCAAAAACAGATAAAGTACTTTGCATTAACGGCCATATTTGCTGTTCTGGGGCGCCCGATGTTGTTTCAAACCATCCAGAATTTGTCGCTATGTTTGGTTATCGCGGTGCTCAACAACTTGGTGTATACCGCCATCAGCATAATCATCAACATGATTTAGAAGGCAATATTATTGTTGGTCACCAACACAGCAAGGACTGCAAACATGATTGAGTTACTATTACCTGGCTGGATAGCAGGCATGCTACTTGCCATTGCGGCAGGTCCTCTAGGCTCTTTTGTTGTGTGGCGCCGAATGTCCTATTTTGGCGATACGCTAGCTCATGCTTCATTGTTAGGGGTCGCATTTGGGCTTCTATTAAATATCAACCCATTCTATGCCGTTATTGCTGTAACTTTACTATTAGCCTTAATTTTAGTTTGGCTAGAAAAACGCCCACAACTTGCCGTTGATACTTTACTGGGTATTATGGCACACAGTTCACTGTCTTTAGGTTTAGTCGTTGTTAGCTTAATGGCTAATGTCCGAGTTGACCTAATGGCTTACTTATTTGGTGACTTACTCTCAGTAAGCTATGAAGATATTATAACGATTTTTATTGGCGTTATTGTCGTTTGTGGGTTGCTTTTTTATCGTTGGCGGGCACTTTTGTCCATAACGGTTAGCCCTGAGCTTGCTTTTGTTGATGGCATTAATATTCAAAGACTGCGTTTATTACTGATGTTAGTTACCGCATTAACAATTGGTATCGCTATGAAATTTGTTGGGGCGTTAATTATTACGTCTTTATTGATTATTCCTGCGGCAACGGCTCGGCGTTTTGCTCGAACACCTGAGCAGATGGCCTTCATCGCTGTCTTAATTGGTATGATTGCTGTAACCGGGGGACTAACTCTCTCTGCTTTCTACGATACCCCTGCTGGGCCTTCAGTCGTGTTGGTATCGGCTATTCTATTTGTACTAAGCTTAGCAATAAAAGCGAAAAATTAATTTAAGCTTTAAGCTACATAATTCCAGTCATTACATACTATTTTTAATGCAAATGGCCCCAACATTGAAAACAATGTTGGGGCCATATTTATTCATTTAATATAATTAAATTTCTTTAGGCGTTAAACCAAAGTGGTTATACGCATGAACCGTCGCCATTCGACCTCTAGGGGTACGCTGAATAAAACCTTGCTGGATAAGATAAGGCTCTAAAACATCCTCTATGGTTTTCACGCTCCTCCCCAATGGCTGCTGCGAGGTTATCAACACCAACAGGACCACCCATAAATTTATCAATGATAGCAACTAGAAGCTTTCTATCTAAATAATCAAAACCTGCAGCATCGACATTTAACATGTCCAAAGCTTGGTTAGCAATTAGCCCATCAATCGAACCATCACCTTTCACTTGAGCAAAATCCCGCACACGACGTAACAAACGGTTAGTGATACGTGGAGTTCCCCTTGAACGCATCGCAACTTGTAGCGCACCTTCTTCGGTGATATCTAACCCCATATATTGGGCACTACGCTTGACAATATGTTGTAAATCATCAACTTGATAAAATTCTAGCCGTTGCACAATACCAAAGCGATCACGTAATGGTGATGTGAGCGACCCTGCCCGAGTCGTTGCACCAATTAATGTGAAAGGCGGAAGATCAATTTTAATCGAGCGCGCTGCAGGCCCTTCACCTATCATGATATCGAGTTGGTAATCTTCCATTGCGGGATAAAGTATTTCCTCAACAACTGGGGATAATCGATGGATTTCATCAATAAATAGGACATCATGGGGCTCTAAATTAGTTAGCATGGCAGCTAAATCGCCTGCTTTTTCTAATACGGGCCCTGAAGTTGTACGCAGATTAACACCGAGTTCATTTGCAACAATCCCTGCTAGAGTTGTTTTTCCTAACCCTGGAGGGCCAAAGATGAGCAGATGGTCAAGCGCATCGCCTCGCATTTTCGCTGCTTGAATAAATATTTCCATTTGATCTTTAACCTGAGGCTGACCAATATACTCATTCAATAGCTTTTGGGCCTGATCGCACGGTCAATAGCTTCTTCATCTGACTGTAATACTTCAGCAGTTATTAGGCGAATCAGCTTCAATCATATTAAAATTCTCTCAATCAAAGTGCGGCACGAAGGGCATCACGGATCAAATGTTTCAGAATCGCTATCCGGTTTTGCAACTTTACTCACCATTCGACTTGCTTCTTGTGGTTTATACCCTAAAGCAATCAATGCGGCGGCAGCTTCTGCTTCGATATCCGCCATATTGGGGAACTTTACTGTTTACATTTGGCAGATTAATGTCGCTATTTGGATTAAATAAATCCCCATTGAGGCCTTTTGAAGCGGTCTTTCATTTCGACCACTAAACGTTCTGCGGTTTTCTTACCAATTCCAGGTAATTTAACCAGTGATGCAATAGCTTCTTGTTCGATAGCGGGAAACAAATTGTTGAGCAGACATACCGGATAAAATCGCGAGGGCTAATTTGGGGCCAACACCATTTACTTTGATCAGCTCTTTAAATAATGCCCTTTCTTGCTTATCGTTTAAAACCATAGAGCAACTGGCATCTTCACGAACAACAAAGTGAGTAAAAAACAATAGCTTCCTGACCAATATCGGGCAGTTCATAGAAACAAGTCATTGGCATATGGACTTCATAACCGACACCTTGTAGTTCTAATAATACGATTGGAGGTTGCTTTTCTAAAACAATACCACGTAAACGACCTATCACATTGAAGCCCTCTATTACTAACTAAACCTTGAGCAGGTTGGTTTATTATCATTAATACTGTTGTTTATACCACAAAAAATGCTGGATGCCATATCCAGCTACACGCTATTTATTAATAAGCAATTCTGTTTAAGATAAACTCGCTATCTTAAACGTCCACGAGTTAAAACTAACCGTGGGGTCGCCAACTTTTAAAAGATTTTGATTGAAATGGCAATGTGTAATCGCAATTGCCAAAGCATCTGCTGCGTCAGACTGTGGGCTCGCTGACAATTTTTAGAATTGATTTAACCATATGCTGTACTTGGCTTTTTTCTGCGGCTCCCGTACCTACAACTGTTTGTTTGACCTGACGAGCTGCATATTCAAATACGGGTATATTCATGTTTGCAGCAGCAACAATGGCCACGCCTCTCGCTTGCCCAAGTTTTAATGCGGAGTCCGCATTCTTCGCCATAAAAACTTGTTCAATGGATAGTACATCCGGTTGATATTGTGTGATAATTTCCGAGACACCCGCGTAAATTCGTTGCAGACGACTTGGTAAATCATCAACTTGTGTACGGATACACCCACTACCTAAATACAGTAGTTGCCGGCCTTGCTGGCGAATAACACCGTATCCCGTAACACGAGAACCGGGGTCAATACCTAAAATAATCGCCATATAAATTTTACTGTATACCTCCTTTATATTAATCATGTTGTTCTAATAAGCTTCATAATACTATCAATTTCAACTAAATAGCTATTTGAATAGCTGATAAAAACTAAAAGCGAGTTAGCTCGTTGATATAGAAGAAAGTATAGCGGATAAGGGAAAGGAAAGAGTAGAAGGCGTTAGAGAAAACAGGCTGCGCCAGCCCGCTTTCTCTACGCGGATTATGCTAAATGACTATGCCGCCATTTAGTGCCTCACAAATTACAGTGTGGCAGCGACTTCGTCAGAAATATCACCATTGTGGTAAACTTCCTGTACATCGTCTGAATCTTCTAACATATCAATAAGACGTAACAATTTAGGCGCCGTTTCAGCATCCAGCTCTGCTTTGGTCGACGGGATCATTGATACTTCTGCAGCTTCACTGGTAAAACCCGCAGCATCTAATGCGTCTTTCACTTCACCAAAAGTTTCTGGCGTTGTGTAAACATCGATTGCACCATCATCATAAGTTTCAACATCATCAGCACCCGCTTCTAATGCCGCTTCCATTATGGCATCTTCATCAACGCCCGGTGCATAAGTGATCACGCCGCGTTTAGTAAATAAGTAAGAAACGGAGCCGTCTGTACCCAAGTTACCACCTGTTTTAGTGAATGCATGGCGCACTTCTGAAACAGTACGGTTACGGTTATCACTTAAGCATTCAACCATAACTGCCTGTCCGCCCGGGCCATAACCTTCATAAATGATGGTTTCCATATTATCGTTATCATCATTACCAACACCACGTGCGATAGCACGGTTTAAGGTGTCACGAGTCATGTTGTTCGATAATGCTTTATCCACCGCTGCACGTAAACGTGGGTTTGTTGCGGGATCACCACCACCTAAGCGGGCTGCTGTGACTAATTCACGGATAATTTTAGTGAAAATTTTACCGCGCTTAGCATCTTGTGCCGCTTTACGGTGTTTGGTGTTGGCCCATTTACTATGACCTGCCATGAAATATCTCCAAAAAACGTCAATAAATAATTAAACAGCAAATTCTAAAATAGCCTGACTATTGCTCCAGGATTTCGTTAAGCTCGCCGCTTCATCAGGGGCTAGCCAACGATATTCGCTGTGTTCCGTCAGTAATGGCATTTTTTCTTCACTTTGCACCATTTTAACCAATGTTCTTTGCAATGCGTAACATCAGGTGCATAACGATGCCTGAAATGTGGGAAAATTTCAAAGATGATACTGTGCGACAAATCTTGCAGCTGGTTTTGTTCAACCTCAAAACCCGTTTCTTCTTTAATTTCACGACACGCCGTTTCATACGGCGTTTCATCAGGCTCCAAACTTCCGGTCACTGATTGCCAGAAGTCTGGGTCGTCTTTACGTCGTAACATAAGCACCCGTCCACTACTTTGAGCCACAATAATGACTAATATCGATTCCGGGCGCTTATATTTTTTCATTGAACTTACTCTTCGTCTTTCGCAACCACGGCGATAGCGAGCTCCGTCAATGCATCAGGATTCGCATGGCTTGGAGCATTCGTCATTAAACATGCTGCCGCTGTTGTTTTCGGGAAAGCAATAACATCACGAATATTATCGGTTCCTGTTAACAGCATCACTAAACGGTCAAGACCAAAGGCTAATCCTGCGTGTGGTGGCGTGCCATATTTCAATGCATCTAATAAGAAGCCAAATTTTTCGCGTTGGTCTTCTTCATTAATGCCTAAAATACTAAATACCGTTTGTTGCATTTCATTGCGGTGAATACGTACTGAACCACCGCCAACTTCGTAACCATTGATGACCATATCATACGCATTAGCAACGGCTTCTTCGGGTTTACTGGGCCAATTCTTCAGGTGAGAAATCTTTAGGAGAAGTAAATGGATGGTGCATCGCAGTTAACCCGCCCTCACCATTATCTTTCAAACATTGGGAAATCAATCACCCACAGTGGCTGCCAGCTATTTAAATCGGTTAATTCAAAGTCACGACCGACTTTCAAACGTAGCGCGCCCATTGAATCGGTTACGACATTTTTTGCACCCGCACCGAATAACAAGATATCGCCATCAACTGCGCCTGTGCGGTCTAGTAACTGGTTAATCACATCTTCATTCAAGAATTTTTGCGACTGGGCTTTGAATACCTTCAAGGCCTTGAGCTCGTTCGTTAACTTTCATCCAAGCCAAGCCTTTCGCACCATAATACCGACAAATTGACCATATTCGTCGATTTGCTTACGCGTCATAGCAGCGCCACCTGGGACTTTCAGAGCCGCAACACGGCCTTTCGGGTCGTTTGCTGGACCTGAGAACACCGCAAATTCAACACCTTTTACGATATCCGCGACGTCCACTAACTCCATTGGGTTACGTAGGTCTGGTTTATCTGAGCCATAACGACGCATAGCTTCTGCAAAGGTCATGATTGGGAAGTTACCTAAATCAACCCCTTTTACCTCTAACCATAAATTACGGATCATACGTTCCATAATTTCACGCACTTGCTCTGCGGTCATAAACGAGGTTTCAACATCGATTTGGGTAAATTCAGGTTGACGATCTGCTCGTAAGTCTTCATCACGGAAGCATTTTTACGATTTGGTAATAACGGTCAATACCAGACATCATCAGCAATTGTTTAAACAACTGAGGTGATTGCGGTAATGCATAAAATTTACCTTTATGAACACGGCTTGGTACTAAATAGTCACGAGCACCTTCTGGTGTTGCTTTGGTTAACATTGGTGTCTCAACGTCCAAGAACCCTTCGTTATCCATAAAATTACGAACAAAGCTGGTGATTTTGGCGCGCGTGCGCAGACGCTCAGACATCTCTGGGCGGCGTAAATCTAAATAACGATATTTTAAACGACGCTCTTCTGTATTCGTTTGGTTGCTATCTAATGGCAACGGCTCTGACTTATTAAAAACATTCAGTTCTTCAGCAAATACTTCAATCTCGCCCGTTGCCATGTCTTTATTTTTTTGGCTATCTGGACGTGCGCGTACTGTCCCTGTGATTTGGATACAGAACTCATTACGCAGCTCTGACGCTTTTTCAAATATGTCTTTACGATCGGGATCGAAGAAAACTTGCACGATACCTTCACGGTCACGCATATCGATAAAAATCAAACCACCTAGATCGCGACGGCGGTTTACCCATCCACTAAGAGTGACCTTTTGGCCTTCGTGAGCGATGTTTAACTGCCCACAATAATTAGTACGCATACAATATCCTTTTACTCAGCTTGTTGTGCATTTGCTTGCTGCGGAAATTTGGCATTTTGCTGAACATTGAGCTGAAAATTCAGAATGTCAAAAAGGCAGACATTATACAGGAAATTCTGTTAGACAAATAGTTACGTATTCTACATAACACGTAAACCATTTTGTTTTTAATCATATTTTCATCAATTATTGTTGTGGCTAATCAACAATAACAAGATTGAATGGCGAGATAGACGCCTATCATGATGATCCTATCGATTTTAAGGGACTATCCGCACCATGTACATATTGCAGCAGAGGTTTATTTTGTTAGTTCGATGTCTTTTTGAGCAAAGTAACATCACTTAATGTTTTCCAATTCAACTATTGATTAATAAATACTTCTTTAATCATTAATCTTTCTATTTCAGAATCGTTACCTTTTTCAGTTTGCTATAATCACAACAGACAGATATAACGCTGAATTAATCACCATCTGCAGTTTAAGGATTGCCCATGAAAAAATTGTTACTTGCCACTTCCATGTTTGTACTACTCGCTGGATGCCAAAACATGAAACCCCGCAGAGACTGATAATACAAAAACTTTTTACATCGATTCTTCACTTGCTGATTGTATGGGAGTTGTCCCAATGAAGTGCATGAAAGTGAAAGAAAACCCAAGTGATGACTGGCAACTTTTTTATAGTTCAATTCAAGGCTTCGAGTACCAACCAGGCTTCTCTTATACCTTGCAAGTTAAGCAATTTGATGTACCAAACCCACCTGCTGATGCACCAAGTATTCGTTATGAATTGGTAAAAATCGTTGAGAAAAAATAATTTTTAAACAATATAATTTAAGTCATTAAGTAATTTTATCATTTTACTTAATGACTCACTTACAGCAATAATTCTCTTATCATCGTTAAATAACAGAGTGGCCATATTATGAGTGCTAAAATCATTGATAAGCTTGGGTTAATCACCTTATCAGATCACAAAATTGCGATGGTACGTTCCCATAATAAAAGTTTGTTTTACATCCCCGGCGGAAAACGCGAACAAGGCGAGACTGATGAACAAGCGCTCTGCCGTGAGATTAGCGAAGAATTAAAACTTGAGCTAGATGCCGCTTCTATCCGGTTTTATGGTGAGTTTATTGGCCCTGCTGATGGAAAAACAGATGGAACGCAAGTCCGTATTCGTTGCTACTTTGCAGACTATCAAGGCGAGCCACACCCTGCTGCTGAGATTGCTGAGCTAGATTGGTTCAGCATTGACGATTTACCGCGCTGCTCAACCACGGCGGTGACTATTTTAACTCGCTTAAAGAAAGAAGGTTTGATCAACTAGAGCATGAGGACTACCCAAAAAAGTTGTGATTTCATTTGTCTAACGGCTTTTTAGGATTTACAATTCACAAAATATTGTTAATACCCATTACTATAACTTATATTTTTAGGTGTTTTCATAGTTTGATTCGTTTTATGGTGGAGTAAAAAATGGTCAGCTCTTTGTACGCTGTACTGGGTGCCTTACTGCTGCTTAGATTATCCTTAAATGTTGTGAAGCTGCGTAATCAATACCGTATAGCTTATGGTGATGGCGGTTTTTATGAGTTGCAAACCGCAATCCGCGTTCATGGTAATGCCATCGAATACATTCCCATCTCATTAATTTTATTGCTTTTAATGGAAATGAATGGCGCACAAGTGTGGATGATTCATATTTGTGGCCTGATCTTAATTGCCGGTCGAATACTGCACTCTTATGGTTTGAAAAATCACGATTACTCATATCGCCGTTCAGGCATGGTAGCAACTTACCTTGCAATGGCACTGATGGTTATCGCCAATACTTATTACCTACCTTGGCTGCAAATCGTTTCATTTAATCTTTAGTTTTTACTCTCTGTAACGGCACAAGTTATTAATGTGCCGCTCATTATTTCATTGCTTATGGATTGATTTTCAGTAGACAGCCTTTCTGATACAATCCTTTACTACTTTTGTTTTTGCTTAATACAGAACTTATGTCAAACTCAGATCCAACCTCAAAAGATCGCCTTTTCTCTGCGCCTATCGCTAACCTTGGTGACTGGCAATTCGATGAAAAAGTTGCTGAAGTATTCCCTGATATGATCCAACGCTCCGTGCCAGGGTACTCTAATATTATTACGATGATTGGCATGCTTGCGGGTCGTTTTGTCAAACCCCACAGCCATGTTTACGATTTAGGCTGCTCTTTAGGTGCAGCAACCTTATCAATAAGGCGTAATATTACAGTAGAAAAAAGCAAAATTATTGCTGTTGATAACTCTCCGGCTATGGTTGAACGTTGCCGCCGCCATATTGATGCCTATCGAGCGGATACACCGGTTGACGTTATAGAAGGTGATATTCGTGATGTAAATATCGAAAATGCTTCCATGGTTGTGCTCAATTTTACTTTACAGTTTCTCAACCCAGAAGATCGCCAATTATTACTCAGTAAAATATATCAAGGGCTACAACCCGGCGGTATTTTAGTCCTTTCCGAGAAGTTTAACTTCGAAGACAAAGAAATCGGTGAGTTATTATTCAATATGCACCACGATTTCAAGCGGGCAAATGGCTATAGCGAATTAGAAATCAGCCAAAAACGTAGCATGCTAGAAAATGTGATGCTCACAGATTCTGTTGATGCACATAAAGCGCGTTTAAAAAATGCCGGTTTTACTCACTGTGAAGTTTGGTTCCAGTGCTTTAATTTTGGTTCACTGTTAGCCATCAAAGAGGTCTAGGCATGATTGATTTTGGTCGTTTTTACCAACAAATTGCCGTTGGCCCGCTAAGTCATTGGCTTGAAACGCTTCCAGCACAACTTTCAGAATGGAAAAAACAAGGGTTACACGGTGGTTTTTCTTCATGGGAAAAAATGCTAGATAACCTGCCAATCATGGTTCCTACTGATTTGGATTTACAGCATAGCGTGACAGCGACACGGGAACCCGAGCTCACTGCAGGCGAGACTCGCCGCCTAAATAATATTCTTCAACAATTAATGCCATGGCGCAAAGGCCCATTTTCTCTCTATGGTGTCAATATTGATACGGAATGGCGCTCCGATTGGAAATGGGATCGCGTATTACCCCATATTTCATCACTAAAAGACCGTTATGTCTTAGATGTCGGTTGCGGCAGCGGTTATCATATGTGGCGTATGTTAGGACAAGATGCCAAATTTGTCGTTGGGATTGACCCAACGGAATTATTTCTATGCCAATTTGAAGCAGTAAGAAAGCTATTAGGCGATGATCAACGCGCTCACTTGTTGCCTTTAGGTATTGAACAACTGCCTGAGTTGAAAGCATTTGATACTGTGTTCTCAATGGGTGTACTTTACCACCGCCGTTCACCACTCGACCATTTGTGGCAACTTAAGAATCAATTAGTCAGCGAAGGAGAATTGGTTTTAGAGAGCCTGGTTATTGAGGGGGATGAGTTTCAGTGTTTAATCCCCGGTGAGCGCTATGCCCAAATGCGTAATGTCTATTTTATACCTTCCGCTAAAATGCTCAAAGTTTGGCTAGAGAAATGTGGTTTTGTCGATGTCCGAATTGTTGACCAAGAAGTAACCTCTTTGGAAGAGCAACGCCGCACACAATGGATGAAAACAGATTCACTGGCTGAATTTTTAGACCCCAATGATAAAACTAAAACTATCGAAGGTTACCCCGCACCACTACGTGCAATTTTAGTTGCCCGTAAGCCATAAAGATAAAATGCCTATGGCAATCAAGTCATAGGCATTTATTGTCATAGTGGTTAAGAAGCGATTACATTGTTATTTGCCATAGATTATAGAAGGCAATTCGGCCAGATAACTCTGCTAAAATAACCGCTAGCGCACATAGGCTTAATAGTACGGATGAATTTCTTCCGCGATATAACAGCGCCGGGTAAACAAATAACATCACCGCTAAGACGACTAACTGGAAGCTCCAAAAACCAGCTTGCTCGGCACTAATCTCTGGCCCTGTCTCGCCTAAAAATGACACATAAGCCGCGCGAGTAGCAAAAATAATAATTGAACCAATCAAAAATACCATCGCCCCTAACCGCTGAGCGCCAAATAGGATAGCTAACGCGCCACCAGCGACTAATAGTGTCATCCACATTTGTAATGTCGTGAAAACAGTAAACCAATTGGCTACTGTGGCAATATTATAAACTTGAGGAATTGACCATACGAATGTCAAACCAAAAATAACCGTGGCAATATTACACAGTTCACTTAGCGCTTTATTTTTAATCAATAAGGTGAATAATAAAGTTGCGGCCCCAAAAGCGACAAAAATACCACTGAGTAAAGCTTCATTACTCATTGGTGAGCGGCCTACGCCTAAAAGCATATTAAAGAAGCGTAGAGGCTGCCCAACGTGTAATCCTCCAATGACTAGCGCAATGATCATGATGACAAATGCCGCTATATTGGCATGACGTAATTGGTTTTCGCCCAACATCCCCAGTTTTCGGCTCGCATACGCCAATAAATATAAACCTGCTGCCGACTGCCCCAATACGGTGAAAAAAACGAGTGGAAGTTCGTGCATGTTATACCTCTGCTGGGTTTTGTAATTTCCCGCTTTTGTCACCACAAGGTTTAGCATCTTTATGCGGCTTAATGACAATATTAGGATTAGTAAGAGAAGGGTTTGGCATGGGGGCTACCCCACTAATATTGCCATGTCGCTCGCGAAGGATGTTGATATCATCAAAGTCCAATGCGCGTTGTGGGCAAGATTCAACACAAACAGGCTTCATCCCTTTTTCGACGCGTTCATAGCATCCATCGCATTTACTCATCAATTTTTTCTTTTCATCATACTGTGGTGCGCCGTATGGGCAACGTAACTCGCAGTAGCGACATCCAACACAAATTGTTTGGTCGACCACCACTAGTCCGTCTTGCTCACGTTTGTGCATAGCGCCAGTTGGACATCCTGCAACACAGGTTGGGTTAGAACAATGATTACAGGATATTGATAGATAGTAGCTATAAACATTCTGTTGCCATATCCCCTCTTGTTGCTGCCATGTTCCACCACCAAACTCGTATACCCGACGAAATTTAGGCCCTAAATCAAGGTCTTTTTCATCCTTACAACTCACCTGACACGTTTTACACCCAGTGCATTTTGTTGAGTCAAAATAAAAACCATACTGTTTCATTCATCGCCCCTTATGCACGTTTCACGTCAACTAAGTTAGTATGTTGTGGATTCCCTTTAACAAGGGCGGAAGGTTGTTGTGTCGTTAGTGTATTGATACAACCGCCAATATCGACCCCCTCCTCATTGACTTCTCGCCAAGCACCTTGCGGGACTGCAATCACACCGGGTAATACGCGCTCCGTCACTTTTGCTTTAATATGCATACGTCCACGGTCATTGAAAATTTCAGTAATATCACCATCCTGAATACCACGAGCTGATGCATCAATTGGGTTAATCCAATACTGGTGAGGAACGGCTTCGCGTAACATCGCAATATTAAAATATGAAGAATGCGCATGGCCTTTATCGTGATAGCCTGTCATTTGCAGTGGATATTTTTGTTTAGCTTGCTTGTTTTCAACGCCTTCCAGTATTTACACAATATTCAGGTACAGCAGGTATTCGCTGGTCAGTTGGGTATTCCCACTCTTTCGCTATCTTAGCGAGCCTTTCTGAATAAATTTCAATTTTACCCGATGGTGTGGGTAATGGCGCGGTTTCAGGTGAGTCTCTGAATGGTTTTAATGCAATATAATCTGCACTGTTTGCCAATTTTCTATCCACGATCCCCATATCATTCGTTTCTTCGAACGTTGGCAAGTGTGGATTTTTTTCTCGCATCAGGTTATAGCAATGTTCTATCCACTGCTCATGAGTACGACCTTCAGTAAATTGGTCTTTAATACCCAGTTTTTCAGCAATATCAGTTAAAACATCATAAGATTGGCGACACTCCCATAATGGGGTAATCGCATTTTGTAGGCGAATAGCGTAGTGATAAGCACCGCTGGCATACGAGTTATTAATTAAATCATTTGATTCAACGCTGGTCACATCGGGTAAAATTAAATCCGCATATTTAGTCGATGGCGTCATATGCGTATCCCACACCAAAATAAATTCGCATAAAGACTCATCTGTTAGAATTTTGTGGGTTTTGTTTAAGTCAGAATGTTGATTACCCGTGACATTACTCGCATAGTGCCATAAAAATTTCACATTCGTTTCAAGACGCTCTTTACCAAGCAGTGTTGAATTTGTCGCCGTCATTTCGGTTCCGCGCGCAATCGCATTTGTCCACATAAAACACGGGATCTTGGTTTTAACTGGATTTGGAATAGCAAAACCTGGCACCGAATACGCCACGTTTCCTCCCCATCCTCCGGCATTCGTCCCTGGACGCCCAATATGCCCCGTGACAATCGGTAACATCATCACTGCCCGTGCTGCTTGTTCACCCGATGCCGTCCTTTGCAATCCCCAGCCTTGAGAAATCCACGCGGCTTTCGCATTACCTAACTCACGAGCCAGTTGAATAATACGAACTGGTGAGACGCCTGTAATTTGGCTAGCCCACTGCGGTGTTTTTTTCAATGCCATCATCACCGAGCCCTAAAATATAATCCTTATATGAGCCATTTTTGGGTGCAGACTCAGGAAGTGTCTGGCTATCCCCAACCCACACAATATTTCGCTAAAAAAAGCCTCATCCGTTAATTGTTCTTTAATCAATGTATGGATAATCGCAGCCACAAGTGCACCATCTGTCCCCGGATAAATTGGGATCCATTCAGCGCCTAGCGTTGTCACGCTATCGGTACGGCGCGGGTCAATAATAATGACTTTAGCTTGGCTTTTTTCTAATGCTTTTAGGGTTTCGTAGAATTGGCCGCCACCGGACATCCGTGTTTCCGCAATATTATGACCAAACATCACAACTAAATCGCTATTGGCTATTTCAGACAACAGTGAATCATCCAACTTGCCATAAACATACGGAATAACGCCGTTTATTTGTGCAGTTGAGTAGGTTCCATGTTGATCAAGAAACCCACCGAGTTGGCTTAGTAACCGCTTACAGGCATTACGCCCTTGTAAATTAGCACCAGTAGATCCTGAACCATACTGATAGTAAATCGCTTCATTGCCATATGTATCAATGGTTGAGCGCAATTTTTGCGCCACAATCGTCGTTGCTTCATCCCAACTGATCCGTTTAAATTTTCCTTCTCCCCGTTTACCTGTACGCAATAACGGGTATTTCAAGCGGTCTGGGTTATAGGTTTTCCAGCGAACAGAACGCCCTCTCAAGCAAGGACGTATTTGATGTAAACCAAATTGCGTGTCGTCATACATGGTTTCATTCGATATACGAGTAATGACGTCATCTTTTACATGTACTTTGAGCGGGCAGCGACTGCCACAATTGACTAAGCATGCGCTGTATTTAATTTTTTCGCTGACTTCATCGGGTTGGATTGTGATGGTTGGTGTTGCTTGAGCGGAAAAAGGGAGAGAGATGGAGCTGATAATAGACGTTGTCGTAGCGACAGAGGCAGAGGCTTGAATAAACTGTCGCCGGCTCAGCGCTTTTTCCCTGATTTTATTGATCATTACATTGCTACCTTATTAATTATTATAAATTGAATTACTTAGTATTCTTATAGTAATTAGATAGTAGCCTTATAAAAACAAGGGTTAATTGACATGTATCAACACAAGCAATAATTAAACCATTAATGATAAATAAATCATATTTTTAGTCTTCTTATTGGCTATTTTAATGACATTAAACTAGTTGATGACTAAAAAACAATAAGGAAAACCAACGAATTGATTTTCCTTAAAGAATAACAAGCTATGTAAAATTTCTATATCAAAGCTGTGTATTGAGTCCGGCAGCAATTAAACAGAAACTTTTTCTGTAATAGAAATAAAGTCCTTCATCGCTTCGACCGTAGGACCATCCCACACAATAATGAGTAAATTCATCTGATTCACTATTAGAGGCCATTGTCACGCCCACTTTGCGGTAACTCATGGTTGATGGTACCGTTTTCCCCGCGGAACTGTGCACCTCAGATAAGCCGATTTCCATAAATTTACTTAAATTGGCCAAACGTACGCCCGCACCTGCCATTATTTGTGGGCCATTAATTTGCTGGCTTTTTTCATGTAGCTCTTTCAAGAGCGGTAAACCTAACTCCGCGCTTTGTTGCTGCCCAGAGGTTAAAATGCGAGCTACGCCAAGTTCCTTTAATTGTTCTAAAGCTAACAATGGGTTAATACACATATCAAATGCACGGTGGAAGGTAATATTCATCCCCTGTGCTATTTCCATCAACGTGTGCATCCTATTGATATCAATGCGCCCTTCATTGTCCAATATACCGATAACTGCGCCTGAAAAACCCATTTCCTTAATCATAATTAAATCTTCACGGATCACGTCAAATTCACTGATGTTATAGCAAAAATCACCACCACGAGGACGAATAATAGGATGAACTGGAATATGTAGTTTTTCTTTTGCCAGTTTCAGGTAGCCATAACTGGGTGTTAAGCCACCATCAGCGGCGCCAGAGCAAAGCTCGATACGATCTGCACCATACTCTTGGGCCACTTGGGCGCATTCAATTCCAAAACAACAGATTTCCAGTTTTGCCATCACAACCTCCGAAATAGAGCAATAAAACACCTGCTTTATGTGCCCCAAAAATAATGAAAAGATTTAATGTTAAACGTTAACAATTCGGCTAATAATGCCATTTATTAAAAAATGTTATCGGATGGATATCACACCGCCAAAAGTTAATGAGAATTATTGATCAATAACGTTAATTACATCACTTATTTTTCACTTTCAATTATCTTTTTTAGCGGAAATGGATGGTATTTAACGGTTACTTCACCATTTGATACTGCTAATGTTGGATTTGGCAACCTTTCTTGCTGCCCTTTAGGCTGACTCATCTTCATTCGGTACCCTTGGGGTAAAGGGTCAGGTAGCAACTGGAATGCCGAAGTTTCTAGCTCACTTGGCTCAACATCAATTACCATTTCAATATGTTCCCAGCTTTCTTTCGGGTAAATTTTGTCTTTTGGGAAAGGTAATTCAATCATAAACACATCTTGGCCTACGATGTTTAACGGTTCGCTTAGCTCATATAAACGAATCGGCCGACCATTAATTACATTGTCAGATAAAAGTTGCGCACATTGCAGTAACCCTTGGTGCCAACGTTCTGCAGTTGCAAGATGATGACAACGCACTGAAATGTGGTCTATCGGAAAGGATGACAATGATAGGTTTATCTCCTGCGCCATCTGTTGTAATTTACTAATAAATACAGGTAGGTCATCCCATAAATCTTGTAATTGCGAAATTTTGCTAAACTGTGGCACTTAAAGCCCCCCCTTTACAAAAACTTATCTGCCAAACAATGGCGCAGACTGTAGCATGAGAGCCCCAAAATGTGGTATAAAACCTGCCGATTTTTCTCTTCCACCTTTTAGTTATGCGCATGTGATGGCACAATGCGGTAACTATGTTCGTAATTTAAGGTAATTCGGTGAATATTCAGGCGATTCTTTCAGATAAAATTAGTGCTGCGATGTTAGCAGCGGGTGCTCCAGAAGGCAGTGATGCACTTGTGCGTCAGTCCGCTAAAGCTCAGTTTGGTGACTACCAAGCTAATGGAGTGATGGGCGCGGCTAAAAAGATGGGGATGGCTCCGCGACAACTGGCTGAACAGCTTGTTAATCACTTAGATTTGGAAGGGATTGCCAGCAAAGTTGAAATTGCAGGTCCTGGCTTTATTAATATCTTCCTTGAGCCAACTTGGGTTGAAAAGCATGTTGAAGAAGCATTAGCTTCACAGCGCTTAGGTATCGCACCAGTCAAGTCTGAAACGATTGTTATTGACTATTCAGCGCCTAATGTCGCAAAACAGATGCACGTGGGTCACTTGCGTTCAACCATCATTGGTGATGCTGCGGCACGTACCCAGGAATTTATTGGTCATAAAGTCATTCGAGCCAATCACGTCGGTGATTGGGGTACGCAATTTGGTATGTTAATTGCCTATCTTGAAAAAGTACAAAATGAAGATGCCACAGATATGGCACTTGCAGACCTCGAAGAATTTTATCGCGAAGCCAAAAAGCACTACGACGAAGATGAAGAGTTCGCGGTACGCGCACGTGGTTATGTTGTGAAATTGCAATCCGGTGATGAGTATTGCCGCCAAATGTGGCGTAAATTAGTTGATATCACCATGCAACAAAACCAAGAAACCTACCGGCGCTTAAACGTCACCTTAACTGAAGATGACGTGATGGGCGAAAGTTTATATAACAGCATGCTACCAGGTATTGTTGCAGATTTAAAAGCTAAAGGTTTAGCTGTTGAGAGTGAAGGCGCGACGGTTGTTTTCCTTGATGAATTTAAAAATAAAGAAGGCGAACCTATGGGCGTGATCGTCCAGAAAAAAGATGGTGGCTTCTTGTATACAACAACCGATATTGCCTGTGCTAAATACCGTTATGAAACCCTGCACGCTGACCGCTCACTGTACTATATTGACTCACGCCAACATCAACATTTGATGCAAGCATGGACCATCGTCCGTAAAGCAGGTTATATCCCTGAATCAATGGCGCTTGAGCACCATATGTTCGGTATGATGCTAGGTAAAGATGGTAAGCCATTTAAGACTCGTACCGGTGGTACTGTCCGTTTATCTGACTTGCTTGATGAAGCAGTTGAACGCGCTCAAGCATTGATCCGTGAGAAAAACCCGGATATGCCTGAAGATGAATTACTTAACGTCGCGAATGTGGTCGGTATTGGTGCGGTTAAGTACGCTGACTTATCCAAAAACAGAACGACGGATTATATTTTTGATTGGGACAACATGTTAGCTTTCGAAGGAAATACCGCTCCGTATATGCAATATGCGTATACCCGTGTGGCTTCTATTTTCAAGAAAGCCAATTTAACCCATGCAGACTTAACTCTGCCTATTTCATTACAAGACCCACGTGAAATTGCACTTGCGACACGTTTATTACAGTTTGAAGAAACCATTCTAACTGTCGCTCGTGATGGTACTCCTCATGTTATGTGTGCTTATTTATATGAATTAGCAGGTTTGTTCTCTGGTTTCTATGAGCACTGCCCTATCTTGTCAGCTGATAACGAAGCACAGCGCCAAAGCCGCTTGAAATTGGCTGCATTAACCCAAAGAACGTTAAAAACCGGCTTAGACACACTAGGTATTGAAACCGTTGAAAGAATGTAATTCAAATCTATAGGTTGTCTATTAACGGTTCACTTCGGTGAGCCGTTTTTGTTTGCGTTGTTTCGCTAGCTTTGTTGTTAGTTTTTGCAATTCATCGATATATTCATTCGCGCAATTACGGAGTACTAAGTTCCATTTACAAAGTATTTTTGCTTGTTCATAAAGTTCAGGGTTATGCGACAACCGGTTATTCTGTTGTAGCCAATCAGCAACACTCGCCCAGTCCCATAACGGAGATGCCCCTCTCAAACGTTGTACGGGCGCAGGGAAATGACCTTTACCTCGAGCCCCATCTTTCAGCAAAGCCACTGCTTGACGGGTTAGTCCTGTCAATTCTGCAATATCACTTAGCCCAACCAAAGCGGAATCAATAGATTCCACTTTTATACTCATTGATGTACTTTCAATATCTGTAATCGCAGTTTCAATTGCACGATCAAAAGATTCCGCTTCCCTATCAAATTCTAAATAAACCGATTTACCATAGAAGCACACCAATGCATCGCCACAGCCTGCGGCAAATATGGTATCAACTAAGCCTTCCGTATCAGCAGTCACACCCGATAGTGTTAATGTGAAAGTAAATAGCGCCATAATTTCCCCATCTTACATAAATAAGCGGCCTAAGCCGCTTGGATTAACCTAAAAGAGCAATACAGTGGTTCACTTTACGTATTATCTGTTTAGCATGCACTTCCATAACTTTTGGCGTTGACCAGACACTCATCATATGTGTTTTGTGTTCACCCACTGCGTTACCACAACGTAACTTGCAAAAAGTATGTGATGAGTTTCCTGCTGTAACCCAGACCCAGCCATTTTCTATCGCATATTCAATAGCAGCCTGAACATGCTTATTTGGGTGCTTTTTCATCAACCTCCGCATAACATAGCCATTGCGTTGACAATAGTCAACAAATAATATCCAATAAATTGAATATTTCCCTGAAATTAGTTGTTGTCACAACAACCCAGTAAATATACTCCAAAAATAGAGTTAGCTATTGCTTTTATCAATGAAAACAATTAATTGAAATTTCATGAAATGATTTTGAAATTAATAATTCAGTTATAAAGAGAATAAATTTGCGTAGATAATTAGAAATTGAAGGGAAAGAATCTATGCCTGCTGGCACCTTAACTACATAGATTGCAGAGATAAAAAAGCCCAATTTTATGAGATTTCCTCATTAAAATTGGGCTTTTAAGGTCATTGACCTTCTTATTAATTAGGCAATACTACGTTTCATAAAGTCACGAGGGCGGAACCCAAGCACGTATAAAGCAACGAAATAACTTCCCGCTCCAACAATTACGACGCCTATCAAACGTAGCATACGCATCAGCATATTACCTTCTTGCCAAGATGGCATAAAATGTAAGACACCAAATAGCACGGCTCCCATTACAATTAAGGCTATCAATAATTTAAATATAAACCCTTTCCAACCCGCTAAAGGCTGAAAAATATCTTGCTTGCGCAATTGCCAATAGAGAACCCCTGCATTAAAACAAGCTGCTAACCCAATGGATAAGGCTAAGCCTGCATGTTGCAATGGGCCAATAAAGGCTAAGTTCATCAATTGTGTTAATATTAAAGTGACAATCGCAATTTTTACTGGCGTACGAATATCTTGGCGTGAATAAAAGCCCGGTGCCAAAATTTTCACCAAAATCATCCCCGTTAAACCGACACAATAGGCAATTAAAGCATATTGCGTCATTAATGAGTCATGCGCGGTAAAATTACCGTATTGGAATAAAGACACCGTTAATGCTTCAGAGAGTATTGCCAACCCTAACGCACATGGCAAGGCTAATAACAAACAAAGGCGCAACCCCCAATCCATCAATTGGCGATACTCATTTTGATTACCGCTCGTGAAGCTTTTCGCGAGAGAAGGCAATAAAATCGTTCCGAGAGCCACACCAAGTACTCCGGATGGCAATTCCATCAGCCTATCGGCGTAATACATCCATGACACTGAACCAGATTGCAAAAAAGAGGCGAATATCGTATTGATAATTAAAGAAATTTGAGCGACAGATACCCCGATAATTGCAGGCCCCATCATTTTCATTACACGCCAAACCCCGCTATCACGAAATGACAAGCGTGGTAACACTAACATGCCCACCTTTTTAAGATATGGGAGCTGATAGACTAGCTGTAAGACACCACCAACCAGCACCGCCCATGCCAATGACATAATGGGTGGATTAAAGTATGGGGCTGCAAAAGCGGCAAAAATGATCATACTGACATTGAGCAATGTCGGCGCAAATGCAGGAACCGAAAAACGGTTCCAAGTATTGAGAATTGCCCCAGCGAGGGAAACCAGTGAGATCAGAAAAATATAAGGGAATGTGACCCGTAAAAGGTCAGTAGTCAGCGCAAATTTATCAGCATCGTCAGTAAATCCAGGTGCAGTGACATAAATGATCCAAGGGGCCGCAACCATGCCAAGGATAGTCACAATTGCCAAAGCAAGGGTTAGCATCCCAGCAATATAAGCGACAAATGTACGGGTGGCTTCCTCTCCCTGTTGGTTTTTATATTCCGCTAGTATAGGGACAAACGCTTGTGAAAATGCCCCCTCGGCAAAAATTCGGCGTAAAAGATTCGGTAATTTAAATGCGACAAAAAAGGCGTCTGCAGCCGCTCCTGCACCAAAAACTCGAGCGATAATGGCATCACGAATAAAGCCAAGCACACGAGACATCATGGTCATGGAGCTTACTGCCGCCAATGATTTTAATAAATTCATGATTGATAGACTAAAAGAATACAATCGCATCAGTTTAACAGTGTGCACTGCAACTGACTACGATTGAAAAGTAAATTAGGAATTTAGGCTTTATTCAGCGCCCAAGTGTTATCTGTCAGTGCCGTTAATACATGGTCACGCCACTCACCGTTGATTTGTAAGTATTGCTTTGCATAACCTTCCCGTTCAAAGCCAAGCTTAGTCAATAAATTACCACTACGCATATTATGAGGCATATAATTTGCCATAATTCGGTGCATTTTTTGGTGTTGCTGCATATAACGGATTGCTTGGGTTAACGCCTCATGCATTAGGCCTTGGCCTTGCCATTTTTGACCCAATGAATAACCTAGATAGCATGCATGAAATGAGCCACGTAATACATTACTAAAGTTCGCTACCCCCATGACTTCATTTTCTTCTTTGTCTAATAGTAAGAAATGGAAAGCGCTTCCTTCTCGATGCATTTCATTCATGACTTGTAACCGATTCTGCCAACCCGCAGGCTGGTAATGTGAGTTATCCCTGATGGGTTCCCACGGAATTAAAAAGTCTTTATTCAGGCTGTAATAATCAGCTAGTCGATAATTATCACGCTCATAAGTCAAACGAATAACCATTCTATCAGTGACAAGGCGCACTTTCGGTACATTTGAACGATAACCAAACATCGTTAACCCTTAATTAATAAAAAGCCAGATATTTTCTCTAGTTCCAAGCCAATAACTTAGAAAGTTAAAGTGTAGCTTACAATGCGCTGACGAAAAATATGTTCTGAAAATTAAAATACATCGTTAAGGCCAGCAAGCACAATCAACACCGTCACAGAGTGAAGTATGACCTCTATCAATTATCAATATTCTAAATAATTCGCGCTGTGACTAGGCGACCAGCGAGGATAGCTTGGGGAGCATACACTCGTATGTGACCCAACTAGCCGAACGCAGTCAACACCGTCACAGAGTGAAGTATGACGAATATTTATTGATAAAAATAAATCATCGATACCTCACGTTACTATGATAAAAAAATATCATCTATTGAACCCTATTATACTGATATTATTGGTAACTGATTTTAAGAAACTTTCCCCCTTTGCTATTTTTCTAATGGTGTCTCTCATGGCGCAAGTGTCACGGGCAAGAAGCCTTGGCAAGTATTTCCTTTTGCTTGACAACATGTTGGTTGTCTTAGGCTTTTTTGTCGTTTTTCCGCTTATTTCTATTCGTTTTGTTGATCAACTGGGTTGGGCCGCCGTAGTGGTTGGTTTTGCCTTAGGGCTTCGTCAGTTTGTTCAACAGGGTTTAGGTATATTTGGCGGTGCTATCGCTGACCGGTTTGGCGCGAAGCCCATGATTGTCATTGGAATGCTATTACGTGCCAGTGGTTTTGCAGTCATGGCGGTGGCCCATGACCCTTGGGTTTTATGGCTATCCTGCGTACTTTCGGCACTGGGTGGAACCTTATTTGATCCCCCTCGAACTGCATTAGTCATTAAATTAACTCGCCCGTATGAACGTGGCCGTTTTTATTCTTTGCTGTTAATGCAGGACAGTGCTGGTGCAGTTATCGGTGCTTTGATTGGTAGTTGGCTACTACAGTATGACTTCCATTATGTCTGCTGGGTTGGCGCTGCGGTGTTTATTATTGCTGCTATCTGCAATGCTTGGTTATTACCTGCTTATCGAATCTCAACCGTCAGAACCCCCATTAAAGAAGGCATGGGACGCGTACTGAAAGATAAACGCTTTGTGACTTATGTGGTCACATTGGCAGGCTATTTTATGTTGTCAGTACAAGTAATGCTTATGTTTCCTATTGTTGTCAATGAATTAGCTGGCACACCCACTGCCGTCAAATGGATGTATGCGATTGAAGCAGCGATATCTTTAACATTGCTTTATCCCATTGCACGTTGGAGCGAAAAACATTTTCGCCTTGAACAACGGCTCATGGCCGGGCTATTTTTAATGAGTCTCAGCATGTTTCCGATTGGCATGACAACCTCACTCAATACGCTATTCGCCCTTATTTGCCTATTTTATTTAGGTACGGTAACTGCAGACCCAGCGAGAGAAACATTAAGTGCATCTCTTGCTGACCCTCGAGCACGAGGCAGCTATATGGGTTTTAGTCGCTTAGGCCTTGCTTTAGGTGGAGCAGTCGGTTATACCGGTGGCGGCTGGATGTACGATATTGGTCACCAATGGAACCTGCCTCAACTTCCTTGGTTCTTATTAGGACTCATCGGTTTTATCACTTTATGGGCGCTGCATAAGCAATTTAACCGTAAAAAAATTGAAACAGTCATGTTGAGTGGGCAGTAATGCGCTAAACTAGCGGTATTACTGTAAAAGGAGTCTCTATGAAGAAGTTTTTAATCGCCGCTATGGTAGGCTTTCTCACTCTCTTATCGGGTTGTAGTCAATTATCTGAGTTTAGTATTAGTGAGTCACAAATTAATAATTACCTTGCTAATAAAGTAAAATATGACCATAAGGTCGGTATTACGGGTTTCGCTGATGCGGATATTCAGCTCGCTAATTTAAAATCAGAAATTGGCCGCAGTGAACCAGGAAAAGTTGCGTTAACGGGGGATGCAACCGTTAAATTAGACTCGCTGATTGGTAAAGCAGAAGCGCAAATTAACCTGACACTCACTGCTCGCCCTTATTTTGATGCCAAAACAGGTTCAATTTACTTAAAAGAATTGAATATTAGCAGTTACAAAGTGATGCCAGAAAATATGGATACAGCGATGTCAGCAGTTATTCCTTACTTGAATAGTTCCCTTGAAACTTTCTTTGAAACCCAACCTGTTTATGTGTTAAATCCTGATAATGGCGCGGCTGAAGCAACCGCGAAGAAACTTGCTAAAGGGCTTGAAATCAAACCGGGTAAATTGGTCATTCCATTAGTTGATTAATTTTAACCATAAGTAATTTCGATTGATAAAAGCATTAAAGGCAACAGGAAAATCTGTTGCCTTTTTTATTCAATCAAAATTATTAATCAATACCGCTAACTAAAACATCAGTAACATCGCCACAAAAAAGTGACAACGTCACAATTATTCAGTTTCTGAGTCAAGTTCATCACGCAGAGCAATGACTGCATCACGCGTAATTTGGGCTAAAGTCCGGTAAAAGGTGGTGGTTGCATGCGCTTCAACTTTACCTAAAAAGCTGCCATACCAACTAAGGATATAGCTATCAAATAATTCTTCTTGAGCGGCGGTTTCATCTTCTGCCGCTTGGTCTTCTAACCAAGAAGCCGCGAGTAGCAACGCGCCAAAAGCGTCAGCAGGCGCGTTCGTCAGGGACATTCCTCTAACGGTTAAAAATTCGCGAACTTCTGCTTCTGTAATTTCAGAATCGTAATCATTCGCTAGCATTGAAACTGCAGGAGATTCCCCTGCAAATAGGGCTTGGTAATCCGCATTAACTGCATTGACGTCGAGGTCTTTTGCCATGCGTGACCACAACTCATCTTGTTCTAATGGCCATGATGCTTTTAATTTATCTTGAGCAATCATATCAATAAGCGGTTTTACGAGGCTATCAGAGGGACTACGTTGAAATAGTGTCCCCAAAATACGGCAGACGATTGAAAATTCGTTCATATATTATCCTATTTTACAGATTCAGTAGTCACACCTCGTGACCAAAGCAGTTACTTTCAGTATATCGAAAAAATAGGAAAGATATTAGGGTTGATGATTGCGAGTGATCACAAAGACCCCTCGCAATATAGAAATTACTAATAACCGCGTTGCATATCAACGACACCAACAGGCACTTGCCCTGCTTCGATGCGTTGGATGTTACTGACAATCATATCCATCGCTTCTTTCGGTTTTGTAAAGGCGGCAACATGGGGTGTGATAGCGATGCGGGGATGCGTCCAGAACGGGTGCATTTGCGACAACGGCTCACTCGCAAATACATCAAGTGCAGCACCTGTAACTTGTCCTGATTCAAGGGCTAAAAGCAAATCCTGTTCAATCAGATGGGCGCCACGTGCTAAGTTGATAACATATGCCCCTTGCTCTAACTGGCTAAATAGTTGCTGGTTTAAAATTCCCACCGTTTCTGGAGTACTTGGTAACAGATTAATAATTACACGAGTACCAGAAAGGAAATTAGCTAGTTGGTCATGGCCAAAATAACTTTTTACGTTATCAAGGTGTTTTTCAGAGCGGCTCCATGTTCTTACATGAAAACCGAAACTTACTAAGCGCTTTGCAACTGCTTGTCCTAATGCCCCTGCGCCCATCACACCAATGACAAAATCTTCGTGTTGGTAGGCCGGTAACTGCTTCCATTGGCGCTGTGATTGTAATTGGCGATATTCATCCATACGACGAAAGTAACTTAACACTTTTGCACAAGCGTATTCTTCCATTTGAATCGCCATGCCCGTGTCTTCCAGACGCATTACGGGAACCCCTGCTGGTAGGGTTCCAGGCTTATCTTGTTCTTGTTTTAAAATAGCATCCACACCTGCGCCTAAAGCGAAAATTCCTTTTAAATCACTGCGGCCAGCGAGACATTCATAAGGCGGTAACCAAACCATGGCGTAATCCGCACTTTGGTTATCCCCTTTTTCCCATTGGCGAATATTCACTTGTGGTAAGCGTGCTTTCATGCCGTCAATCCACTGTTTTGAATCAAAAAAATGGATGGTAAAATAAAATATTCATGGCAACTCCTCTTTGGTTTCTAACAGAGTGTGCCGAATGGGATTTCTTTTCAAGTTAATCAAGCCGATACACTGTAAACAATCAGAATTTTGTTAACTAGCTAACGGTTTTTACTTCTGTTACTTGCCGTTTTAAATTAACATTAAAAGTATTATTTACCTTAGCCGATAACATTTGAGATTAGATAATAATCAAATTGTTTTTTATTTAGCTAAACAGCAACAAAAGTCGGAAAAAGGATAAATAGGGAGTTGACGTAAGACGCTATTTTCCCTATAGTAGCGCCCCGTTGCAGAGCAGGTTTTTATTCCCTACTCCACAACAGATTTAGAAAAACGGTGAGGTGTCCGAGAGGCTGAAGGAGCACGCCTGGAAAGTGTGTATACGGCAACGTATCGAGGGTTCGAATCCCTCCCTCACCGCCATTTTTCTTCTAGTTTTTACCTTCTTCTTCTTGATATACCATCCCTTTATTTTGTTTCTCTTTCGGTTCTATACCTATTCCTTGCGCATGGTATTCACGGCTAATATCTTCCCAAAGTTCTGCATTTTCTATTCCAGCCACTTTCGGGTCAAACACTGGATCAACACCTAATTTTTCCTGCCGTTCAAAGTCACGAAGTGCCCGTAGCGCCGGTTTTGACAAGAAGACAATGGCGATAAGATTAAGATAACTCATACTACCGAACCCAATATCGCCAAGGCTCCACATTAAACTGACAGACTGAACACTTCCCATAAAAACAATAATCAAAAATACAAATTTCAGTATCAGTTTTAGAATGGGGTAACGTAATTTTTCTATCAAGGTAAACAATTGTGGTTTCTGCAATATAGTAATAGGCCATCAATGTTGTGAATGCGAATAAAAATACGGCGATTGAGACGAATCCCGACCCTGCGGAAGTAAAGACTGTTGATACCGCCATTTGTGTCCATGCGGTTCCCGCAGCAACCCCTGGAACGTACTCAACTAAGGCCGTTGCCGAACCGTCTGGAAAAACGTTATACATATTCGTGACAAGGATCATTAGACCTGATGCTGTACACACAACAACAGTATCAATGTAAATTGAAAATGCTTGAATTAACCCTTGTTTTACAGGATGGCTTACCTCGGCTGCCGCAGAGCTAAATGTAGCTTCACCCGCCCCTGCTACGTTGGAAAAAACCGCACGGCGTACACCCCATGAAACAGCCGTACCAACAATACCGCCGAATACGGCATCCATTCCCATCGCGCTGCGGAAAATTAAACTGAACATTCCCGGCACTTGTTCGTAATGGCTACCTAAGATGATCACCATCATGACGATATACGCTAACGCCATAATTGGCACGATTTTATCCGCAGCACTCGCAATACGTTTTACACCGCCAAAGATTAGCCATGCCATCAGCACTGTCACAATGCCGCCTGTCGCAATTGGGGGTAAGTTGAATGAAGTTTGAAAGGAGTCAGCTATGGTATTGGCTTGAATACCCGGAACTAGTACACCATAAGATAGGCAAATAACAGCAGCTACAATAATGGCAAATGGCTTCAATTTTAACCCTTTCTCGATATAGTAAGGCGAACCGCCACGGTATTGACCATCAGAGCGCTGCTTGTATATTTGAGCGAGTGTTGATTCGATAAACGCACTTGCTCCGCCTAATAACCCCATGACAACCATCCAGAAAATCGCGCCAGGACCACCCGCAGCAATAGCTGTCGCTACACCGGCGATATTCCCCACCCCAACTCGTCCTGATAATGCTAAACAGAATGCTTGGAAGGAGGAAATTCCTTCTTTTGACGCTTTATTTTCCTTTAACAAACAGACCATTTTAATAAGATAGCGAAACTGCACACCACGAGTTGCTAATGTAAAATAGAGCCCAACACCTAGCGATAATACTACTAATGCATTACCCCAGATGTAACCAACGATTGTATTAACGATGGCTTCCATTTTGTACTCCTTCGTTATTGTAATTGTTTATTTGTATTTGCAGGGTAAAAAAAAACCTGAGTCCACTAGGGGGCTCAGGCCAACGTTTTACTGATGGATAAACCAGATAACCTTCGTTTGAGTATATTGTTCAAATGCCTCTAACCCGTTGTCTTTACCGCCAAAACCTGATTGACGAAAACCACCAAACGGCGTTGTAATATTGCCCTCACTAAAGCCATTGACTGAAACAGTACCCGCATTAATACGCTGTGCAATTTGCATGGCTCGGTGAATATTTTGGCTATAAAATGAAGCCGCTAAGCCATATTGAGTGTCATTAGCTAAAGCAACCGCTTCATCATCAGTTTTAAACGATGTGACGGATAAAATAGGGCCAAAAACTTCATGCTTAAATAGCGACATTTCAGGCGTGACTTCATCAAAAATTGTCGGTTCGATATACCATCCAGCCCCCAATTCATGATGAATTTTTCCACCCGCAACTAATTTTCCTCCCTCTTTTAACGTGATATCTAAAAAGGATTTTACTTTCTCAAAATGAGCCTGTTCGACCATTGGCCCAATTGAAATATCTGCTTGCCTTGGGTCTCCGACTTTCCATTCTTTAATGGCGACGGCAAGCTTCTCTAATAGTATTTTTTTGATGCTTTCGTGCACAATTAAGCGAGAACCACAGCTACAATTTTCACTCATATTCCAGAAAGCCGCCGCCATAATATGTGGAATTGCCGCCTCAATATTCGCATCTTCAAACACTACTTGAGGACTTTTACCGCCACATTCGAGTACAATTTCTTTTAAGTTACTTTCGGCGGAATATTTTAAAAATAAGCGTCCCACATCTGTTGAACCAGTAAATGACACCATATCAACATCATGATGGCGGCCAAGCGCTTCCCCGACTTTTTCACCTAATCCACAAACGAGACTTAAAGCGCCTTTAGGAATACCGGCCTCATAGGCCAGTTCCACCATACGATGCGCGCTTAATGAGGTTAGTTCGGCAGGTTTCACAATCACCGAATTGCCTACAGCAAGAGCTGGAGCTACTTTCCACGCAAACATTTGAGCAGGGAAATTCCACGGTAATACCGCCCCCACCACACCAATAGGCTCATGCACTATTAACCCCAACTCTTGATGACTGGTTGGTGCAATTTTGCCAAACAGTTTATCAATCGCTTCGGCATACCAATAAAAGGTGTCAATCGTTGCGGGCAAATCGGTATTTAAGCATTCGGTGATAGGCTTACCTGCATCAATACAGTCTAGCGCCGCAAGTTCTTCACTATGTTTTTCAATCAGATTAGCCCATTTAAGCATGATAGCTTTACGTTCTTGCGGCGATAACCCGCGCCATTCACCTTGATTAAACGTGCCACGCGCCACCTGTACCGCGGCATTAATATCGCCCTCATCACCATCTGCAATAAAACCAATAATGCTGTTGTCGATTGGGGTACGGTTTTCTAATCTATTTTGCTGTTCTGGGTGCCCTGCAATTAAATTGCCTGCCCACAGTTTTCCTTGTTTTGCGCGTTCAAATACCTGCTGCTGGGTAAGAGTCATATTTCCCCCTAGCGCTTAATTAATTTAATAAAGTCATCGCGTTCTTTAGACGCTATATTTGACAGAGGCAAACGAACCGGGCCGACATTGAATGTGCCATTCAAGCAACCCGCCTTGGCTTTTTGGTTATAGTCCCCTGATTCCATTGAGTAAATTGCAGGGTAAATTTCATTCATAATCTGCTTGGCTTGTTGCCAGTCACCCGCTTGTGCAGCATTAAAAATAGCAACTTGCTCTGCTGGAAATACATTACCCGCTCCCGCAATCCAACTTTTGGAACCCCAAAAGAAGAAATCCACTGGTTGATCATCGCAACCACAAATGACCTCAAAATTTTTGAATGGTGTTTGTAATAAATGCAGTGCTCGACTAAAGTTCCCACTGCTTTCTTTGATAGCGACAATATTGTCAATTTCGGCTAGCTTAATGACCGTTTCAATGTCAATTTCAATACCAATCCGAGCTGGGAAATTGTACATAATAATGGGTAATGGTGTTGATTTTGCGACTTTTTCATAGTGGGCATATACCCCTTGCTGGTCCGGCAAACTATATGGCGGTGGCGACAGCATTAACCCTTCATAACCGAGTTCTTGAGCTTGTTTCGCACGTGCAATTGCCCCCTCGGTTGATAAATCATTAATACCCGCAATTAATGTCACTCGTCCTTTGGCAATTTTGCAAACGGTTGACAGCACGGTCCTACGTTCATCTTCGTTTAATGCGTAATACTCCCCTGTTGTCCCACAAACCACTAACCCCGTCACACCCCGCTCAATAAGTTTTTCAGTTAATTCAGCAAGTGCACTGATATTTAATGTTAAATCATCATGAAATGGAGTCACTAACGGAACAAGAATGCCATGGAAATTCATTTGAATTCTCCTCAAAATTAAAGAAATCGTTCAATGGAAAAAGGGGTACAGTCGATACTTGTCGGCTGATGATGGATAAAACTATTCACAATATCTGCGGTGATCGCCGCTTGGGTTAATCCCAAGTGTTGGTGACCAAATGCAAAAATATAGGGGCCTTTATGGTCTAAGACTGGCAATGAATCAGACGTAGATGGGCGAAACCCCATCCATGATGTAGATTGTTGGCTATTTAATGTTTTCTTTAGCATGGGTTGCGCTAATGGGAAAAAATGTTGAGCTCGCTGCATATTTGCAGGACGTTTTAACCCTGCATATTCTACGGTTCCTGCGAGGCGTAACCCTTGAGACATTGGCGTCATAATAAAACGCCTATCCATACTTGATACCGGTATCGATAATCGACCTAACTCATGGGGCAACATCAAATGATAACCACGCTCAGTTTCAAGTGGCACTTTGATACGACTCACCATTTTGACTAATGATTTAGAGAATGCGCCCCCTGCAATCACTATTTTTTGTCCTGTAAACTGCCCTTGAGTGGTTGTCAATATCGCTTGTTGATTCGACGTTGATGTAATTTCTGTTACTTCACAGTGGGTTAATACTTGCCCACCCGCAGCGATAAAAGCTTCTGTCAGTTTTTTGTGTAACGCACATAAATCCACAACATGGCCTGTATCGGGGTAAAAAATGCCACCAATTTGGCTTTCAGATAAAGCAGGTTCGCGCGTTAATAGCGCATCTTGATCAATCAATTGATTAGTCACACCAATACTTTGTAGATACTCACTGTGCTGGCTTAGCTTATCGAGCGTCTCTTTTTTCTCTGCCACCAATAGTGACCCCTTCATTTTGACAAGGTCATTTAATTGCCATTTCTGAATAAATGCTTGCCATGAATCGAAAGCGGCACTATTTAGTGTCATCAATGTGTGATGAATATGGGTAAAAGGCTTATGGCGCATGTTACCCAACAATTTTATTAACCAAGGTGTTAGCGGTAATAAATAACGCCAATCCAGGCGCAGAGGGCCCAATGGGTCAAGTAACATTTTCGGAATTGATTTTAAAACGCTCGGATCCGCAATCGGAAAAACCTGTTCTGTCGCAATATGCCCTGCATTGCCAAATGAGGCTCCTTGGCCAATTTCATGTTTATCAAGCAACAGCACTTGTGAGCCATTAGCTTGCACTGTCAGTGCAATACTCAAGCCAATAATGCCGCCACCCACTACAATCACTGGATATTTGCGTTCCATTTCATTCCCCTATGCCACTGAAATTCCAAAACGAAATGGATCTTGTTCATCTATCAATAAGGTATTTTTCCCACTGATATAGGCATGCCCGCGAATAGTCGGAATAATGCCGTTTTCATCAGCCTGTTGAAAACTGGCCTGAAATTGGCTGCCAATCACACTGGCTTGATGCCAGATTTCACCTGCCGCCAGCTTTTTATCCGCGGCTAAACAGGCAAGTTTGGCACTAGTTCCTGTTCCACAAGGGGAGCGGTCATAGGCGCCTCCGGGGCATAACACAAAACTTTGGCTATTGGCTTCGGGGTGTGTACCGAATAATTCGATATGGTCAATTTCTTGGCCATCTTTACCGCAAATACCTTGATCAGATAAGGCTTGCTTAATCTTTAAACTGACTTCTGTCAGTAATTTAATATTTTGGTAATCAATAGCGACTGGTGACTGCTCAACAAGAAAGAACCAATTTCCGCCCCAAGCAATATCCCCGGTAATGGTGCCGAGTTCTGGAACATTAACTTGTACCGCTTTGCGATAACGATATGAATAAACATTCTGAATACTCACACTGCCATCTTGATGCAAATGAGCCGTAACATCCCCTACCGGGGTTTCGATAAGATGTTTACCGAAAGTGATATGACCGAGAAAACGCAATGAAGCCACTAAACCGATAGTGCCATGGCCACACATTCCCAAGTAACCTTGATTGTTAAAAAAAATCACACCGGCTGCTGCTGCTGGGTTTTGTGGTTTACACAATAGTGCCCCCACTAAAATATCATTACCTCGTGGCTCTAAAATGGTGGTTTTACGCCATACATCATGTTGATGGCGTAATATCTCCAGTCTTGATGCTATGCTTTGCTGCCCTAAATCAGGGAATCCGTCGATAACGAGCCGAGTTGGCTCACCTGCAGTATGGGAGTCGATAACTTCAATTTTGGTATATTGATATTGCATTGGTTAGCATCCTATCTATTATCATTGTTAATAGAATGCTTGATTTTTGTTAACAACTCTTGATATCTTTCCAACAAACTTATGCGCTTTTCTGCACAATCTAAAAATATTTAACAGAATTAGTAAAATTAATTTAATATTTCGGAGCGCAGCATGATCAATCTAAATAAATTGTTATTGATTAGTCAGGAAAATATGCTGTTTCCTGTTGATAATATTGATGTTCTATTAAATCATTTAGGCTTAGTGATGCCCCTCATTAATACCTTGCCGAATGTGACTTTCTTTGTGAAAGACCATAATGCAAAGTATGTTTTGGCCAATGATAATTTAGCCACCCGTTGTAAAATCGATAGCGTTAATCATCTAGTTGGTAAATGTGCTGAGGATATTTTTCATTCGGAACTAGGCCAAAGCTATAGTTCTCAAGATTATTTAGTGATGGAGAAAAAAATTAGCGTCATTAATAAACTTGAACTTCACCTGTATAAAGCGGGTTTGTTGGGATGGTGTTTAACAACTAAGGTTCCTATTTTTAATACACGTAACCAAGTTATTGGAGTTGCAGTATTTCAGTGGATTTACAAGATGTGAAATCGGTCAGCCCTAAGCTAAACAACCAACTTAGCCGTGTTGAACGCTATATTAGTGAGCATTTCGATACCGCAATAAAAATGACAACTCTTGCTGACATATCTGGCCTCTCGCTTTCTCAATTAAACCGCCAGTTTAAAGCTATTTTTTTGATAACCCCTCAACAATATATTCAAAAAATGCGGCTTGAACATGCGATTGAACTGCTCGAAGATGATTTTTCAATTACTGAAATTTCCAGTAAGTGTGCTTATGCTGATCACAGCGCTTTCTGCCGAAAATTCAAAGAAATGACCACCATGACACCTAGCCAATTTAAACGAATGCGTTCAAAAATCGATAAACAAAGGATATTGGCCTGACTGAGTATCATATTGGTTAACCCGTTTTTCCTTAATACCGATAAATTCATTCTCTTTAGATTTTATGAAGTGCTTTTTGGCCGTTTATTCAAATAATTACCGCAGTACCTTCGATATAATTACTAAATAACTTCCCTTGGTTATTTCCTAACTTAAGATAGCTCTTATTGCAGACATCCATCAATCGGGTATTGATATATCCCAATGCTGCATCTAAGTGCGGTGACGAGAAAGGAATACTCAATGACCATTTACGATCTGAAACCTAAATTTCAAGATCTTCTTCGTCCAATTGTTCGTAAGCTATTTAGTGCGGGTGTGACGGCTAATCAAGTCACTTTGGCAGCTTTACTTTTGTCTGTGATCTGCGGAATGCTATTACTGTTCATTCCAAACCCACACCTGTTTATTTTATTACCTTTCGTACTGTTTATTCGTATGGCACTCAATGCGATTGATGGCATGTTAGCAAGGGAGCACAACCAAAAAAGCCACCTTGGTGCAATCCTGAATGAGCTTGGTGATGTTATTTCAGATATCGCACTATACCTACCATTTGCGGTTATTTTCCCTCAAGTATTTTGGCTTATTTTATTCATTCTATTTCTTACGCTACTTACTGAATTTATTGGTGTTATCACTCAAGCAATTGGTGCGTCTCGTCGCTATGATGGCCCTATTGGTAAAAGTGATCGAGCCTTTATTTTCGGTGCGTTAGGGCTGCTTGTCAGTATTTTCCCGCAAATCATATTTTCTAGTTGGATAAGTTATCTGTTTATCCTTTTAACTTTGTTGCTGTTTTATACTTGCTATAACCGTATTCGTCGTGCACTTTGTGAATTATCTACATCGGCGAATAATAATTAAGGAAGAATTATGAACGCTCAGACAGATTATCTGACGCAACGTCCCGTTATTGAGTCCCAATTTACCACCAGTGACCATACTTCTCTTTTTTATCGACATTGGCCAACAGAGACTTCGACCAACAAAGCGATTATTTTATTTCATCGTGGCCATGAACATTCTGGCCGTGTCGCCCATTTAGTCGATGAACTCAATTTACCTGACTATGCGATGTTTGCATGGGATGCCCGTGGTCATGGTAAAAATGATGGCCCGCGAGGTTATAGCCCTTCACTAAGCACATCTGTCAATGATGTCGATGAATTCGTACGTCACATTTCCTCCCAATATAATATTCCCTTAGAAAATATCATTGTTATCGGACAAAGTGTTGGTGCCGTCCTTGTCTCCGCTTGGGTTCATGATTACGCCCCCAAAATTCGTGGGATGGTACTCGCCTCTCCTGCATTTAAGGTTAAATTGTATGTCCCATTTGCCCGGACAGGGCTTGCTTTAATGCAAAAGGCTCGCGGTTTGTTCTATGTGAATTCCTATGTCAAAGCTAAATTTCTGACTCATGATGAACAACGAATTGATTCGTTTAATCGCGATCCATTGATCACTCGCCCTATTGCCGTCAATATTTTACTTGAATTATATAAAACAGCTGAACGTGTAGTGGCTGATGCAGGTGCAATTACCTTACCAACTCAATTATTTATTTCAGGTAGTGACCACGTTGTCCACCATCGACCTCAACATCAGTTTTTTGAAAGATTAAATACCCCAATAAAAGAAAAACATATATTACCCGGTTTTTACCACGACACATTAGGTGAAAAAGAACGCCATATCCCAATTGAAAAAATCCGTGATTTTATTGGGAAATTATTCGCCTTACCGCGCTACCAACATAATTATCAATATGAAGATATCTGGAGTGTCAGTGCTGAAAAATATCGTTCGCTCATGACTCCTTTGCCTAAATGGTGCCCTAAAAATCTTGCTTATAAAATTATGAGCAAATCAATGAGTACACTAGGTAAAGCTTCTGAAGGTATTTGCATTGGTTATGACAAAGGGTTTGATTCAGGTTCAACTCTCGATTACGTATACCGCGACAAAGCCCAAGGTAAAGGCTTATTTGGCCGTGTGATTGATAGGCAATATCTCAACAGTATAGGCTGGCAAGGAATACGCCAACGCAAAGTGAATATTGAAAATATTATTCGGCAAGCGATACGTGACCTCACGGAGACAGGTATCCCTGTTCGAATTATGGATATTGCCGCAGGCCAAGGTCGTTATATCTTTGATGCAATTAATGATTATAGCAAAGTTGAGTCTGTCCTATTAAGAGACTATAGCCCTATCAATGTTGAGCAAGGACAATTACATATTAAGGAACGTTATCTTGAAGATAAAATTCAATTTACTGAAGGTAATGCTTTTGACGCCGATGATTTAGCCGCGGTTTCACCCTCTCCAACAATTGGCATTGTTAGTGGTTTGTATGAACTGTTCCCCAGTAATGAAATGATAAACGCTTCATTAAATGGACTTTCTCGAGCTATCCCTCCTGGCGGGCTATTAATTTATACTTGCCAGCCATGGCACCCTCAAGTTGAAATGATTGCTCGGGTACTACCAAGCCACCAAGGTGGCCAAGCATGGGTTATGCGTTGTCGTAGCCAAGGCGAAATGGATACTTTAGTTGAAGAAGCGGGCTTTGAAAAACTAAACCAATTAATTGATAACTGGGGAATATTCAGCGTATCCATAGCTAGACGACGTTAGTCTATTTATCTCGCATTGTGATTGATGCCACATTGTTGACATCAATCACTAACTTCAACTTTAGGTGATAGCCATTGTTTATTGCCCGCAAAGCACCTATGCTGCTTAGCGTTATTTATTTCCCTAATCATTTACTGATATCACCGCCAGTTCGTTGCCATTTAAAGGAATAGGATAAAGGATGATAACTGCAACCCGCAAACCTCAACAGGCTGTATCTCGACGCCAAATAATACGCTCTGGTTTGCTATGGCTAGTTTTTCTAGCACCTTTTTTCTTCCTAACTTATGGCCAAGTCAATACGTATACCGCAACGTTAAATCAGGTTCCTTCTATCGTTTTTTCTTGGGAAACCCATATTCCATTTCTCCCTTGGTCTATCATTCCCTATTGGAGCATTGATCTTTTTTATGGGTTATCTTTATTTATTTGCACAACCGTAAAGAACAAATGATCCATGGCTTACGGCTCATCACGGCTTCGATTGTCGCTTGTATTGGTTTTTTGCTATTTCCACTTAAGTTTAGTTTCCCTCGACCAAGTACTGATGGCCTATTTGGCTGGATGTTTGACAGCCTAGAGCTATTTGACCTCCCCTTTAACCAAGCTCCTTCATTACATATTATTTTATTGTGGATCTTATGGTTACGTTTTCGAGCACATACACCAACAAAATGGCGCTGGTTGCTTCATAGTTGGTCGATACTCATTCTCCTGTCCGTATTGACGACTTGGCAGCACCACTTTATTGATGTCGTCACCGGCTTTGCCGTTGGCTTATTAATTAGTTATTTACTTCCTATACAAACTCACTGGCAATGGCATTACACGGGGTCACCTCGCAGTTTTAAAATGAGCAAAAATTATGGCATAGGTTCTCTTGTTTGCTTTATTCTTGCGTTTATCTTCCAAGGATTCGCTTGGTTACTGTTATGGCCCGCTATCGCTCTCTTTTTTATTACCCTTGGTTATTTAGGCGCTGGTGCTAGCGTTTTCCAAAAAACACCGGAAGGGAATATTTCCCCTTCTGCCGCTATTTTATTACTACCATACCGGCTGATTGCTTGGGGAACCTATCATTACTTTGCTAAGCACTGCGCACAACCCAGTATTGTGAATAAACACATTGTTTTGGGAGGGCGCCCACTTTACGCTTTGCAAACTCAAGCTGTGTTAGATATGACTTGCGAATGGCCTCGCAATTCTTACAGCAAAGAGCTGAAATATTGTAGCCAACCGCAAATTGATTTGTTACCACTAAGCGCGGAAGATATCGAAAAGTCAGTCCATACTATGGATGCACTGGTAAAACATGGGGCGGTATACATTCATTGCAAATTAGGTTATTCACGAAGTGCGACTGTTGCTGTTGCATGGTTGGTACATCATGGCGATGCTAAAAACACAGAAGAAGCCGTAGCATTAGTTGAACAAGCTCGCCCACAAGTGATTTTAAATGCAGCAACGATACAACAACTGAATAATTGGTATGCCGATTACCATCTAAGTCGAGTGAATAATGAATACATTGATGAATAAACAACAAGGTGAAGTTATCACTATTTTAACTCATAGTTGGCGTTATTTTGCGACTGGGTCTGTATTGGCATTATTTTGTCAATTCGCTTTGTATTTCCATTCTAATTACCCTAAATATATTTTATTCGCCAATATAATTATATTTATAACTTGCCAGTATTATATATATCGCCTATGGCTCGATAACCATTTTTTTAAAATTATCTACACACATAATGAAACAGAACATTTTGATAATGCATTAAATTTTTTATTTCCAAACAAAATCAAACATCACACAATGCAGCAAAGGTGGTCAGGGACTAAACGTCTTTTCACTCATGCTCTTGGGTTAATACTCGTGCAATGGATAGGGTTATTGGTAGCAATAATAGCAAGTTGATTGATTAAGTATTAGTCAATACTATTATTTATATTTACCGTTCAAAAAATAAAATTGCTATTACATATATGTAGCCTAAAACTAAAAAGCAGCTATATAAAATGTATTCTAATTGTTTTTCTTTATAATATAACGGTTTTTTACTTTTGTTACTGAAAACGTTATGATAATTGCAGATTCATTGATACATAACAGATTTTTTTCAGATTGCTAAGCGTATCCTTATAGGTACATCTTTCGTTTATTTTTCACCCTGTTATTTGGTAGGGTATAATGAGTACAAAAAAAATTAATAGGTTGCGCCCTTTTAGTGCGCTAATAGATTCTTGTTGGAAAGAAAAATATACAGCTACTCGCTTTATTAAAGATTTAATTGCGGGTATTACCGTGGGTATTATCGCTATTCCGCTCGCAATGGCTTTGGCTATTGCAAGTGGTGTTCCGCCGCAATATGGGCTATATACCGCGGCTATTGCAGGGATCGTCATTGCGATAACAGGTGGGTCTCGCTATAGCGTTTCTGGCCCCACAGCTGCATTTGTAGTGATCCTCTACCCTGTTTCACAGCAATTTGGGCTCAGCGGGTTGCTGGTTGCGACAATGATGTCAGGGGTTATCCTGCTTGCGATGGGCTTTGCTCGGTTCGGTAAATTCATCGAATATATCCCTGTATCTGTTACATTAGGCTTCACTTCCGGTATTGCCATCACCATTGCCACAATGCAAATTAAAGATTTCTTTGGTTTGCAAATGGTGCATGTCCCAGAAAACTATGTTGATAAGCTAATTGCTATTGGTAATACATTCCCCACGTTTCAATACAGCGACACACTAATTGGGCTTTCAACTCTTTTGGTGCTTATCTTCTGGCCTAAATTAAAATTAAGATTTCCCGGCCATTTACCTGCCCTGATTGTCGGGACTTTCGTCATGTGGGTGCTTTCATTATTTGGCATGGAAGTCGCGACTATTGGTTCTGAATTTAGCTATTTATTGCCTGATGGCTCTGAAGGTAATGGCATTCCCCCTATCCTACCGCAGTTTATTTTGCCATGGGAGCTCCCCGGAAGTGCGCCAATTAACTGGGCGATGATCACCGCATTAATGCCTGCTGCATTTTCTATGGCAGTGCTTGGTGCGATTGAATCACTACTATGTGCCGTAGTATTGGACAACATGACGGGAACCAAACACCATTCCAATAGTGAACTTATTGGCCAAGGTGTGGGGAACATTGCGGCGCCTTTTTTTGGTGGGATCACAGCAACCGCTGCAATAGCCCGCTCTGCAGCTAACGTTCGCGCAGGTGCAACATCCCCCATTTCTGCGATTATTCACTCAATATTGGTGATACTTACATTATTAGTTCTTGCTCCAATGCTCTCTTATTTGCCATTAGCCGCCATGTCTGCATTATTATTGATTGTAGCTTGGAACATGAGTGCGGCGGGTAAAGTCGTTTACCTGATTAAACGCGCGCCAAAAGATGACATTATTGTATTAGTGCTATGTATGTCTCTAACTGTTCTATTTGATATGGTTATTGCTATTACTGTCGGGATTGTTCTCGCGTCATTATTGTTTATGCGACGTATTGCCAATATGACGCGTTCAACACAATTAGCAGAAACAGATGAAGAGCGAAGCCGTTTAGTCGTAAGAATAAATGGCCCATTATTTTTCGCTGCTGCTGAGCGTATTTTTGATGAATTACGTGTCAAAAGCGCAGGTTATGAAACCATCATTATGCAATGGGACGCAGTACCGGTCTTAGATGCGGGTGGCTTAGAAGCTTTCGAAAAATTCATCGATGCCGTACGCAAAGATACCCATGTCTTAGTTTGTGACATTCCGTTCCAGCCATTAAAAACGTTGGCAAGAGCAAAAGTTACACCGATTGAAGGCGTGTTAAGTTTTTATAATTCAATGGATCATGCACTTGAAGCTGTTAAGGCTATCGAACAGGCGGGTTCTATCGACACAGAAAAGGCAACAACAGCGTCTTAATTAAGTCCCTTAACTAAACCGCCATGTTATTTTACATGGCGGTTTAACTGTTACTCATTGAAGCAAAACATCTCATTCCCCGCTTCTTTCCCTTTTTCGCAGGCTATTGCCCTTAATTTTTTGCTTTTACTGGGTCGATAGCCACCGTTCCTGTGTTATCTTCAGAAAATCTAAATGCTGCCATCCATTCTGCATACCCTGGATAAGTCATCTCATTTGCCTTATCAAACCATTGTTGTGCTTGCTTTTCATCTTTTGCGACACCTTGGCCATCTAGGTAGATAACGCCAAGCAAAACTGGAGCAATAAAAAAGTCTGGGTTATTTAGCGCGTTAACTTCCTTTAGAAGTTCTATAGACTGTTGATAATCCGTTTTACCTGCAATTGGGTTTATCAATGACTCTGCTAAACTGATTTTTCCCCGTGTACTGCCCATTTCAACCGCTTTAATCGCGTATTTACGTGCATCAACCAATTCCTGTGAAAAGTAACTATCACTTAATAGATTGATATCCGCCAATAACGCATAACCATCTGCATTACCATTTTTTGCGGATTCGTTTGCCCATAAACGCGCACTATTAAGATTTTGTAGAACACCTAAACCGGAAAAATACATTTGGGCCAGCTGATACTGAGCAAGGGCATCTTTCTTCGTTGCTTTTTGGTGAGTTTGTACAAATTTTTGTTTATCTTCAGGGGTAATATCAAGTTGAGCAATAGCTTGAAAAGAAAACGTAATTAGGGATGAAACGATAATAGCTTTAAAAAAGTTTGGTTTCATAATTGTTCTCATTAAAGAAGTCAAAGCGCAGAGCCTTGGCCTCCCCATTTTAAGAAGTATTGATATAAGTTATTCATTCCTACCCAATGGTTTTCACACCAGCTCGGGGCGAGTAACGTCGGTTTTCTGGCACTGGCACTAATACGGTGGTAGACAATGTCAGTTGGAGTATGACGCACCATTTCACCGGCAATTTGGGTATATTCATCAAGAGAAAGTGTTGCCAAGCGCCCTGCTCGCCAACTTTTTGCCATTACACTACCTTCAACAATATGTAGCGGGTGAAGTTTGATGCCATCCGTTCCACACTCAAGTACTTTATCCAATGTTTGCATATTCATTTGGGCATTTTCACCGGGTAGCCCACAAATCAAATGCGTACAAACTTTTAATCCAAGGCTACGCGCTTTTTGCGTTGTTTGTTGGTATGCATCAAAACCATGGCCGCGATTAATACGATGTAGCGTTTTATCATGAGCACTTTGTAAACCTAGCTCAAGCCATATTTCATAACCTTGTTGCCGATAACAACTCAATAAAGATAATACCGCGTCAGGAACACAATCAGGGCGCGTTCCAACACATAAACCAATAATATCAGCCTGTTGTAAAGCATCTTCATAGAGCTGTTTTAGCAGACTCACTTCTGCGTAAGTACTGGTATAGGCTTGGAAATAAGCTAAATAACGTTTTGCGCGGGAAATTCGGGTAATCTGTTGGTGAATTTGTTCACTGATGGTTTTAGAAGATTGGCTTTCATCAGCAAAAGAGGCCACATTACAAAAGGTGCAGCCGCCTCGCCCAAGGGTGCCATCACGGTTTGGGCAATTAAAACCACCATGTAAGGTAATTTTATAAATTTTTTCACCATATCGGCGCTGTAAATCAGCGCCGAACATAGAAACGACTTCGGTGAGCTGCATAAACCGTCTAACTTAGCGACTTGTATCTAACTCAGGGAAGCTTTTTACAACTTCGTCGATTGCTTTCATTTGCTTTAAGAATGGTTCTAGCTTATCTAATGGTAATGCTGATGGGCCATCGCAACGCGCGTTGTCTGGGTCTGGATGGGCTTCAAGAAATAACCCTGCGATCCCAACCGCCATTCCCGCTCTTGCCAGCTCAGCAACTTGACCACGACGGCCACCAGATGCGGCACCAAATGGGTCGCGGCATTGCAATGCATGGGTTACGTCGAAAATGACAGGACAGCCTTTTGATGCTTGAACCATGACATTAAAGCCAAGCATATCAACAACTAGGTTGTCATAACCAAAGTTTGCGCCACGGTCGCAAAGAATAATTTTATCGTTACCACCTTCGATAAATTTCTCAACGATATTTCCCATTTGTCCTGGGTTGATAAACTGAGGTTTTTTGATATTAATTACCGCATCTGTTTTAGCCATTGCTGCAACTAAGTCCGTTTGACGGGCTAAGAACGCTGGTAATTGAATGACATCAACGACTTCGGCAACAGGGGCTGCTTGTGCTGGCTCATGAACATCTGTAATGATTTTTACGCCAAATGTTTGTTTCAACTCTTGGAATATTTTCATTCCTTCTTCAAGACCTGGACCACGGTAAGAGTGAATTGATGAGCGGTTAGCTTTATCAAATGACGCTTTAAATACGTAAGGGATCCCCAACTTTTGTGTCACTGTGACATAATGCTCACACACTTTCATCGCCATATCGCGAGATTCTAATACATTCATCCCACCAAATAACACAAACGGCAAGTCGTTCGCGACATTGATATCACCAATATTGACTACTTTCTGTTGCATACTCTTACCTTTAATATTGAAACAGGGAAATCGGCCTGTATGTTAATTAATGTAATACGACTGGATGGTTATCCAGCGAATAAATTTGTATTTTAATCATTTCAGAGACAGGGTCTTCTGGGCAATGTTCAATAAAATAATTGAGATCGCTCAATGCCACATGATTACAATCTAAGTGTGCAAGAATTAACCCTCTGTCACGAATTTCGTAAGGGTCTTCAGGATCAAGAGTCAAAAGCGTTTCACAAACCCGTAACGCTAACTCCATCTTTTTTCTTCCATTAATGCAGCTTTGAGCGTGTCAAAAATTTTACGAATAACAATGCTGTTTTCTGCTGCCTCAAGTTGGTCGTAGTAAAACTCAGAAAAAGGATCAACGGTTCCTTTGAGCCACAAATTTAACGTGTGTACTGATAAAGACTCACCATTAACAGGGTTAATTACCCATTGGCTACCATCATTTCTTTCACTAATAAATAATAATTGAGTAGGGAAAATAGCGGGATAAATCGTAATATCAAGGCGTTCGGCAATATACAAAAAAATAGCACCGAGTGTCACAGGCGTACCTTGTTTAGATGACAATACTTTGTCTAGCCACAGCATATCCGATAACAAATAGATCCCTTCAGCTGCGCCAAACGACCACTCTTGGTAAAAAAGTGAGGCCAATTGCTGAATTTTTGTTTCGTTATCAGCGGTTAAATCGATACGAGACTTGGCTGATGAGACTAAGCTATCTAACTGAGCTTGCACTTTCATCAGCGGGAAATCATGACGGATACATTGTGAAACAGTCATGATCCCTTCACTTAAAGGGAGTTGATTAAATTCTATATTCGCTATGGTTTTCATTACATTCCCACTGCTATGCCACTTAACCATTCCATTGACCGAGTGAAATTCGCTCTCTTCCACCATAATCAAGACAGGTCTCAATTTTGGTGTACCCATGTACTTCAAATAAATCACGCACTGCAAGACCTTGTGTCCAGCCATGCTCAAGAAGCAACCACCCTTGATTTTTAAGATATTTTTTAGATTCTTGAATGATATGCATTAAATCAGCTAAGCCTTCATTCTTAGCCACTAGAGCGGTTAATGGCTCAAATCGCACATCACCTTCGCTGAGATGCGTATCATTTTCATCAATATAGGGTGGATTACTGATAATCATATCAAATTGTTGAATTGATAGTGAAGCAAACCAATTACTTTGTCTAAAATTGACATTTGAAATATTCAAGCGCTGCTGATTTCGTTGTGCTAAAACAACTGCATCAGGGTTAAAATCAACACCGATAACCTGACTTTGCGGCATTTCAGATGCCAAGGCTAGTGCAATTGCCCCAGTCCCAGTACCTAAATCTAAAATTTGATTTTTTTGCTCTGTTAACCTGGATAAGGCTTGTTCAACAATGCATTCGGTATCTGGCCGAGGTATTAATGTCGCAGGAGAGACGTAAAGAGGAAGGGACCAGAACTCACGTTCACCGATAATATAGGCAATAGGCTCACCTTTCTCACGGCGTTGCAAAAGACATTCAGCTTGTTGGCATTCTTCAGCGTTGAGTTCTGTCTCACCAAATGCAAAAAGATAGGTACGGCTGCGACCTGTGACATGCTCCAGTAAAATCTCAGCATCTCGCTTCGCGCTGTCACTTGCAGACAGCCGATTGACTGCCTGCTTGATCCATTCGATATACTGCATTATTCCTGCTCAGACAACGCAGAAAGTTGGTCTGCCTGGTATTCATTGATGATAGGTTGGATAAGTGAATCCAATTTTCCTTCCATCACTTCATCCAAACGGTATAACGTTAAGTTAATACGGTGGTCAGTCACTCGGCCTTGCGGAAAATTATAGGTACGAATACGGTCAGAACGGTCACCAGAACCTAGCAGATTACGACGTTCAGATGCTTCTGCAGCTTGGCGTTTATCCATTTCGGCTTGGCGAATACGCGCACCTAATACAGACATCGCTTTCGCTTTGTTTTTATGCTGTGAACGTTCATCTTGGCACTCAACAACAATACCTGTCGGAATATGGGTAATACGTATTGCGGAATCGGTGGTGTTAACGTGCTGCCCACCCGCACCCGATGAGCGGAAAGTATCAATACGTAAATCCGCAGGGCTGATTTCAGGTAATTCAGCTTCTGGCAGCTCAGGTAAAATCGCTACAGTACAAGCGGATGTATGAATACGGCCTTGAGATTCCGTTTCGGGAACACGTTGAACACGATGACCACCTGACTCAAATTTTAAGCGACCATAAACGCTATCACCGGAAATTTTCGCGATGACTTCTTTAAAACCGCCATGTTCGCCATCGCTCGTGCTCATTAATTCAACGCGCCAGCGGTTGTTTTCTGCATAACGGCTATACATACGGAATAAATCACCCGCAAAAATTGCCGCTTCGTCTCCCCCAGCACCCGCACGGATTTCAACGAAACAGTTATATTCATCATCAGGATCTTTCGGAAGCAGCAACAATTGTAATTGCTGTTCGAGCTCTTCATTGCGCGCTTTGGCTTCTTTAAGCTCTTCTTGAGCCATTTCTCTCATTTCAGGATCGTCTAACAACATTTCAGCTGTTTCGATGTCATCCTGTACTGTGCGCCATGCGCTAAAGCATTTAGCGACATCAGACAATTGAGCATATTCTTTTGATAAAGCACGAAAACGGTCTTGATCGGCAATTACACCTGCATCAGCAAGGTGCGCTTCAATTTCTTCGTAGCGTTCTTGTAATGCTTCTAGTTTTGCGACAATAGAAGGCTTCATTCGTTATATAAGACCTATGATTAAAATGTGGTTATTGATGGTCCAGCCCTAGGCTGTCCCTAAGTAGATTTAGACGCTCGACATCCCCATTACCTGCAGCTTGCTGCAAAGATTTGGTTGGAGCGTGAATAAGGCGGTTGGTTAATTGTTGCGATAATTGCATGATCACTTGCTCAGGGTCTGCGCCTTGACGGATAGCGGTCAACGCTTTTTCAGTCATGTTTGCCCGAATGGCCTCAGCTTGTTCTCTATAATCGCGAATTGTAGACACTGCCGCTTGTGAGCGCAACCAATCCATAAAGTGGCTACTTTCTTGCTCAACAATATATTCAGCTTCAACGGCTGCAGCTTTTCGCTGAGCAAGGTTCTGTGCAATGATAGATTCCAAATCATCCACAGTATAGAGATAAACATCTCTTAATTTTTCAACATCTTGTTCGATATCTCGAGGAACGGCAATATCAATTAATAACATCGGTTTACTACGACGTATTTTCATTGCTCGCTCGACCATCCCTTTCCCTATGATGGGTAAAGGACTCGCCGTTGAACTAATGACAATATCCGCTTCTGCTAAGCGGTTATCAATATCCGATAACGAAATGACTTGTGCATTAACCTCATTGGCCAATAACTCCGCCCGTTCACGTGTTCGGTTAGCTATCATCATTTTTTGTACGCCATGTTCACGTAAATGACGCGCCACAAGTTCAATTGTTTCCCCTGCACCCACTAACAAGATGTTTAAATGTTTGAGTGATTCAAATATTTGGCGGGCAAGTGTACAAGCCGCAAATGCGACAGAAACTGCATTCGCGCCAATATCGGTTTCTGTGCGCACACGTTTTGCAACAGAAAACGATTTCTGGAAAAGACGCTCAAGTTCGCTCGATAACGAGTGGTTACCTTGTGAAAGCGCAAACGCCTTTTTTACTTGCCCTAATATTTGTGGTTCACCCAAAACAAGTGAGTCCAAGCCACTAGCGACACGCATTAGGTGACTCACCGCGCGGTCGTCTTGGTGCCAATAGAGACTCGGTTGTAAATCTTTTTGGGTTATACCATGAAAATCACACAGCCATTTTACTAGCTGTTCTTGAGCTTGTTCTTGCGATTCAAGGCTCAAGTAAAGCTCAGTTCTATTACAGGTAGACAGCACAACACCACCATTCACTTGAGGCTGTTTGAGAAGTTCCTCAAGTGCATGGTCAATTTTTTCAGGACCAAACGTTACCCGCTCACGCAGGGCTACTGGTGCTGTTTTATGGTTGATGCCTAAGGCTAATAAGGTCATTGTGCTTTACGACTTGCTCACATTGCTTACAGTGCTAATTATTTTCAGTCATGCTCGATGGGTATTTCCTACCAATTTTGCAATACTGTTATTTATATTGTTCTATTGTAGATGATCCGCGTCTCTCTTTCTACGGTTTGCATAAGCCTATCCTTCAGAAAGATGACCCATGCCAAAAAATAAACCGAAATAACAGACGTAATAGCGATTTTATCAGTCAAAACTGATCGTAATTTTATCGTTTATTTATACTATATAAAACTGATTATCAGCCATATCATTATTAACAATGATAAATTAACTGCGATAAGATGCATAGAGAATGCAATTATTTCGCACAGAAAGCAAATGGTGACGAGCTTGGATTGGTTTAATAGCCACTTTAGAAAACCATTCCCGCTGTCAATGCACTATGTTATTTGTATACAAACAGTAAATCACTTACAGATTTTTATCGGTTAGGTATATCATCGAGTGCAATAGATGACTCAGATAGCCATATCGCGCTAAACTAAACCTCTTTAAATGCAAGTAACTCAATAGAGACTGCTATCAGCGCCCAATACAACTTTGAGATTTGATATGCAATTAACTCAAGCTTTACCGTTTATGCACATAAATAAGCACTTTTTTCGCCTCTTACCACTTTCATGCGTCTTGCTAACTGCTTGCGTGACAACGTCACAAACAACCACGAAAGGAACCAGCTCCGCATCGGATGCTAAGTGGAAAGCACATCAACAAGAATTAAGTCAGTTACGTGACTACCAAACACGGGGCTCCTTTGCCTATAACGGAGGAGAAACAAAAACGTACGCTAAGTTTTTCTGGCAACAATATACACCGGAAAAATACCGTTTATTGTTAACCAACCCATTAGGTAGCCGCGAACTTGAACTTACCGTTGAACCTGATTTAGCTCGATTAACTACCAAAGATGGTCAAACCCATATGAGTGACGTGCCGAGCGAGTTGATTTATCAGCTCACTGGTATGGAAATCCCAATTGATGACCTAACCGCTTGGTTAACTGGCTCGCCCGGACGTGCAACAGATTTCACCTTAGATGAAAACCACTTGCTAAAAAGTGTTACGTTTAAAAGCAATGGTGAAACATGGCAGCTCAACTATATTTCCTATGACAGCAAAACAACACCAATGCTGCCAAACTATCTCGAGTTACGCCAAGGGGATAGACTTATCAAATTGAAAATGGATAGTTGGACACTGAAAAAATGACGTTAACATGGCCTTCTCCGGCAAAATTAAATCTTTTTTTGTACATCACCGGCCAACGCCCTGATGGCTATCACGAGTTACAAACTCTATTTCAATTTGTCGATTATGGCGATGAAATCACTATCACAACACGTGATGACGACCAGTTGAATTTATTGACGGATATGCAAGGGGTTCCCCCCGAAAAAAACCTAATTTTACGGGCTGCTAGATTATTACAATCCTATTGCCGCGATACGTTGCAACACAGTGGCCCACTAGGTGCCGATGTCCGTATTCATAAAATATTACCAATGGGCGGTGGTATTGGTGGAGGCTCATCAAACGCAGCAACTACCTTAATTGCGCTTAACGAACACTGGAAAACACAGATTTCTGATGAAGTCCTTGCGCAATTAGGCGCATCATTAGGAGCAGATGTTCCTGTGTTTGTTCGTGGGCATGCAGCTTTTGCCGAAGGGGTTGGTGATATTTTAACCAAAGCTTCCCCTAAAGAGAAATGGTATTTGGTGGCTCATCCCGGAATTGAAATATCAACCCCGATGATCTTCACAGATCCACAATTAAATCGAAATTCTCCAAAACGCTCCCTAGCCGCATTATTACTGGCTCCGTACGCAAATGACTGCGAACCAATCGCAAGAAAACGTTTTCGTGAGGTTGAACAGCTTGTTTCTTGGCTGTTAGAATATGCTCCGTCTCGCCTTACAGGAACAGGCGCATGTGTTTTTTCTGAATTTGAAACACAAGCGGATGCCCTGCAGGTGTTAAATAAAGCCCCATCGTGGGTGCAAGGGTTCGTCGCTCAAGGCGTTAACGTTTCCCCACTGCACAAGTTCCGCGCTGGGATAACCCGTGTATTGCACCAATAAGCCTTGTCGCTGTTGGTCAACAATATCTCTCTGGACGCAAGCCTGAGGTTTTTCTCGTGCCCGATATGAAGCTTTTTGCTGGTAACGCTACACCGGAACTAGCACAACGTGTTGCTAACCGCCTTTACACTAATCTTGGAGACGCGGCTGTTGGTCGTTTTAGCGACGGCGAAGTCAGTGTTCAAATTAATGAAAATGTTCGCGGTGGTGATATTTTTATCATCCAGTCAACTTGTGCACCAACCAACGATAACCTGATGGAACTGGTTGTTATGGTCGATGCCCTACGCCGTGCATCTGCTGGTCGTATTACCGCTGTTATCCCTTACTTCGGTTATGCAAGACAGGATCGTCGCGTACGTTCTGCCCGTGTACCAATCACCGCTAAAGTTGTTGCCGATTTTCTGTCAAGTGTAGGTGTAGACCGTGTGCTCACTGTCGATTTACACGCAGAGCAGATCCAGGGCTTCTTTGATGTTCCTGTGGATAATGTATTTGGTAGCCCTATTCTTCTGGAAGATATGTTACAGAAGAATTTGGAAAACCCAATCGTTGTATCTCCAGACATCGGCGGCGTGGTACGTGCTAGAGCTATCGCAAAACTCCTGAATGACACCGATATGGCCATTATTGACAAACGCCGCCCACGTGCGAACGTTTCTCAAGTCATGCATATCATTGGTGATGTTTCAGGTCGTGATTGCATCTTAGTGGACGATATGATTGATACCGGTGGTACGCTGTGTAAAGCAGCTGAAGCACTGAAAGAACGTGGTGCGAAACGTGTATTCGCATACGCAACACACCCGATTTTCTCAGGTAATGCTGTAGACAACATCAAAAATTCAGTCATTGATGAAGTCATTGTTTGTGACACAATTCCTCTTTCTCCTGAAATCAAAGCGCTGAGCAATGTTCGCACCTTAACGCTTTCAGGTATGTTAGCTGAAGCTATCCGTCGTATTAGCAACGAAGAGTCAATTTCAGCAATGTTTGAGCACTAATCCTCCAATATTGGGTTTTAGCGTTCAACCGTGATGAAAAAGTCACAATAAAAAATATAAGCCCCTGCAATGTCATTTGCAGGGGCTTTATGATTTTGGCAGGAAAAAAGCCACAGGTGCTTATTTTATATTTTATCGCCGATCATAGTGGCGACTTCACGTTATGAAACGACAAAAGAGCAAAATTCTTTGAAATTTTACTCTTCTTAATGCCTAATTATCAAACTCATTCACCATTATCAGCAATTAATTGCTCTAGGCTATTTATGGATAGCGGTGATTATCTCTGCGTGAATGATATTGTTGTTTCAATTGCCAGTAACGGTCTGCAACTTTTTCACGGCCGCCGATCCTAGCACCGACTAACCATACCATCGCACCGATAAAAATGCCGAATAAGGAACCGTTCGTGATGAGTTCTGAAAGGCCTAAGTTAACGATATGAGAGAATAAGTTGACACCGATACTCCCGATCATCAACACCATTCCGATTCCCATGAAGATATTACCTAGAAGATGAGCGCTTTTCCGTTTCATATATACCTCCAGTACCAGTAAACTGATAAGCAAGCATGTGTAAATAAATTCGGTCATACTTTATATTTATGTAATGATTATAGTGCATTAAGTAAAATTTTTTGCGATAGACATCACAAGGAAGGAAGTTAGCAAGAATATCTGTACAAAAAATGCTTTTCATCAAGAAATCAGTAAACCCGAATAGTTCACTCAGCAATTATAAACATAGTTACTTTATCCATCACAATTTTGTACATCCTGCATTTCACAAGGTAAACTAGGGCATTATTTTCATAACTGATAGTGAAATCACCACCGTGAGCAAAATTAAGTTAATTGTTGGACTTGCCAATCCGGGTGCTGAATATGCACAAACGCGCCATAATGCAGGTGCATGGTATGTTGATTTACTGGCTGAGCGCCATAATCAGCCATTGAAAGAAGAAGCTAAGTTTTTTGGTTATACCGCACGTATTAATATGGGTGGTAATGACATCCGCCTGCTGGTTCCAACCACATTTATGAACCTAAGTGGTAAATCAGTTGCCGCTATAGCCAATTTTTATCGCATCAATCTCGATGAAATTTTAGTCGCCCATGATGAACTCGATTTACCCCCCGGTGTAGCTAAAATGAAATTGGGGGGCAGCAATGGCGGCCACAATGGGTTGAAAGATATTCAAAGTAAATTCGCCAATAACCCGAATTTTTATCGTCTACGTATTGGTATTGGCCACCCAGGTGATAAAAACAAAGTGGTTGGCTTTGTTTTGGGTAAACCACCGTTATCTGAGCAAAAACTCATTGATGATGCGATTGATGAAGCGGCTAGGTGTACAGATATTCTGCTAGCTGACGGAATGGACAAAGCCATCAATCGTCTACATGGCTTCAAAGCAACTGCATAAGAGTTCATTTCATCCGAATCGACTTTTTGTGTATAATCAGCGCCAATTTCTAAACATTGGGTGCAGCGTATGTCTGCCCCTCGCTATTAAGGTGAGAAACATATGGGTTTTAAATGCGGTATCGTTGGTCTGCCTAACGTGGGTAAATCCACTCTGTTTAATGCATTGACCAAAGCCGGCATCGAAGCAGCCAACTTCCCTTTCTGTACAATTGAACCAAACACGGGTGTTGTGCCAATGCCAGACCCACGTCTTGATCAATTAGCTGAAATTGTGAAGCCACAGCGTATTTTACCAACTACGATGGAGTTCGTGGATATCGCGGGCTTAGTAAAAGGTGCATCTAAAGGTGAAGGCCTAGGTAACCAATTTTTAACGAATATCCGTGAAACCGAAGCCATTGGTCACGTTGTTCGTTGTTTTGAAAATGACAATATCATTCACGTTGCAGGCCAAGTTGACCCTGCTGCAGATATTGAAGTCATTAATACTGAATTAGCACTTGCTGACCTTGATACCTGTGAGCGCGCTATCCATCGTGTCCAAAAACGCGCAAAAGGTGGCGATAAAGACGCAAAAGCAGAATTAGAAGCATTAGAAAAATGTTTGCCGCACCTAGAGCAAGCCGGTATGTTGCGCACATTAGAGTTATCTAATGAAGATAAAGCCGCTATCCGCTACTTGAGCTTCTTAACATTAAAGCCAACGATGTACATTGCTAACGTTAATGAAGATGGTTTTGAAAATAACCCATTCTTAGATGTGGTGTATAAAATTGCAGAAGCCGAAGGCTCTGTAGTTGTTCCCGTCTGTGCAGCGATTGAGTCTGATATTGCAGAACTTGAAGACGAAGAGCGCGATGAGTTTATGGCTGATTTAGGTATTGAAGAACCGGGTCTTAACCGTGTTATTCGTGCCGGCTATCAGTTATTAAACCTGCAAACTTATTTTACTGCTGGGGTTAAAGAAGTGCGTGCATGGACTATCCCTGTCGGTGCAACGGCACCACAAGCCGCAGGTAAAATCCATACTGACTTCGAAAAAGGCTTTATTCGTGCGCAAACCATCGCATTCGATGATTTTATCCAGTACCGTGGTGAGCAAGGCGCAAAAGAAGCCGGTAAAATGCGCGCAGAAGGTAAAGATTACATCGTTAAAGACGGCGATGTGCTGAACTTCTTGTTTAATGTGTAGTACCACAATTGGTCTATAACGTACCTTAAGTTTATTGAAACAGCATAAAGCTCAGGTGTTACCTTGGTTTTATGCTGTTTTTTCTATATCAGCCTATCACAAGGTTAATTTGCGTTTCTATCTTCCATAATCATCGCTGCGGCGCGTTCTGCAATCATTATCGTTGGTGCGTTGGTATTGCCACTTGGAATTTCAGGCATCACAGAACAGTCCACGACACGTAAGTTTTCAATACCATGTACACGTAACCGCAAATCAGTCACTGATGTTGTGGTATCCGTTCCCATACGACAAGTTCCCACAGGATGGTAAACCGTTTTACAAAAATTTCGGACAAACTCTTCAAGTTGAGCGTCATCATGACGTACAGAAGCGGGTGGCATTAGAACCTCTTTGCTTAGCACTTGTAATGAAGGGGAGTCCAATACATCTAAGCCAAACTTAACCGCACGCTTGCAACCTTCCATATCTTCGGGTGAGGCAAGATAATTAGCGTGAATTTTTAGTGGGGCTTGTGGGTCTGTGCTGCGCAATAAAACTTCACCACGGGACTTAGGTTGTAAGTACCCGACCTTTAATGAAAAGCCGTGGGCTGCGGGCAGAGGCTCACCAGGAACATCATCCCAGCTATCTAAAATAGGTAAAAAGTGAATTTGTACATCAGGACGGCCTTGCTTGCAGCTGTCTTTAAATGCAGCGCCTTCTAAAACGTTAGAGGTGAGCAGTCCACTGCGAAATGCCATCCACTCGACCCCGTGTTTAATTGCATTTAAACCTTGGTCTGCGCCGAATAAACTTATTGGCTGCTTAGTCGTGACGTTAATTGACATATGTAGGTGGTCATGAAAATTTTTACCAACAGGTAGATTCGCATGAGTATGGATCCCCAACGAAGACAAGTGCTCCTCTGGCCCGATACCTGATAGCATCAATAATTTTGCAGAGCCCATCGCACCCGAACAGGCCAATACTTCGCAACTGGCAAATGCCTCAACTTCATGGCCATTTTTCCCTTGATAGGCAACACCAATCGCGCGGCCATCGCGAATGATGATACGGTTCACTTGAGTGCCAAGCTTTAATGTCAACTTATCACTCTTTTCCACTGATTTTAAATAGGTTCTTGATGTACTGGCTCTTTCTCCATTATGCGTTGTTGTCTGGTAAAAGCTTGTTCCTTGCTGGCTTTCCCCATTAAGGTCATTGACATAAGGAAGACCATGCTCTTGCGCTGCACGAATAAATGCCATTGATAATGGGTGCCGGTATCTATTTTCACTGACAGGAAGTGGGCCTTCTGTTCCATGGTATTCTCCTGTCAGGCTTTCATTACTCTCTGCCTTTTTAAACCATGGCAATACATCCGAGTATCCCCAGCCTTCACAGCCGTAATTTAGAGCCCAATTATCATAATCTTGTTTCTGGCCTCGGATATAAATCATTCCATTGACAGAACTACTTCCCCCCAACACTTTCCCTTGGGCAATTTGCATTTTACGGTTATTCGCGTGAGGCTCTGGCTCAGTTTCATAAGGCCAACTTTTTTGGGCAATAATTTTCGCCACGCCAGCTGGCATACGAATAAACAAGTGGTTATCGCTACCACCCGCTTCAATAAGTAATACTTTGGATTGCGTCTCTTGGATCAACCGAGCAGCAAGAACACAACCGGCAGAACCCGCACCTACAATAATATAATCATATTTTACTGCGCTCATTTGTCACCCCGTCAAATAAAATAAACAATTTATTTTCATTTTTTTAACAATAGCGCTTTTAATTCATTAATGTATGAACAATATTCCACATATGTGATTTAAATCAAAAATAATTTCTTATGTAATTATTATTGGCTCTAAATAAAGATTGTTTATTCAAGAAAAATTTTAAGCAAAGTCAATACTTAAACCTAATCCAATCTTTATTAATAAATTAATGTTTATAGCTAGTTAATAAGTAATCTGTCATATAGAAATATCTTATTTTATCGTGTTTAAGCGAGTCACAATCCCCTTCGATGTTATCAGCGACTATAAAGCTTATTTCCATGCAGGAGTTGCAAGATAATAGATGAATGCTATAGTAATGACCGATTAATATTCTTTCGGCTTGAGGACGACCTCAAGTGCGTATCAGCAACAGGGACGGCCCTTTCTTCTAAAGGAAAACAATATGGGGCGCTTCTGTTTCAATAGTCCACTCATCCCGTTAACAACTTGGAGCCGGTTAATCGGCTCTTGGTTAGTCGTCATTTTCTTTATTTTAAGTGGCGAAACATTACTTAATGACAGTCTTTCTGCATTTAGTGCAACTTGGATTTTTTTACTGCTGTTCATTACAATTCTCACCGCTTCCTTTGGTGTCGTTAAAGAGGCTGACCATCTTGCTGAACAATTGGGTGAGCCATACGGAACGCTGATCCTGACTTTATCTATTGTCTTAATTGAAGTCATTCTTATTGCCTCTGTTCTACTAGGTCCCGGTGATTTTCCAACTATTGGGCGTGATTCCATATTCGCCGTGATGATGATTATCATGAACCTCGTCGTAGGTATCTGCTTACTCGCAGGTTCAGCTAGAAATGGTGAACAAGAATATAATACGCAAGGAACCAACAGTTATCTTTCAATGATCGTATTACTGACTGGTTTAGCGTTAGTCCTACCAAATTATACCTCTAGCCAAGGGGAGTATTCCCATACGCAAGCCATTGGTATTTCAGGTATTACTATACTTATCTATGGTGCTTTCTTGTGGATGCAGATGCGAGGTCACCGCCGATTTTTTATCCAGCCGCCTAAAGGGCTGATGAATGTCCCAGAACAATACATTTCAGCTAGCGATGCTTTGGCAGACAATAATGTCGAAAAGAAAGATAACCACGCTGAGTCAAACAAAAAAACGATTATTATTCGTTCTTGTGTGTTAATTGGGCTGATACTCCCTATTGTGTTACTTGCGCATTACTTAGCCATCGTGACTGATTACGGAATTGAAGCCTTAGGAGCACCAGCAGCAGTCGGTGGTGTCCTGATCGCCATTATCGTATTTACACCTGAATCAATCACAGCAGTAAAAGCGGCAATGAATAATGAAATGCAACGAGCGATAAACCTTTGCCAAGGCGCATTTGTCTCAACGGTAGGTTTAACTGTGCCAGCAGTATTAATTATCGGCATTATTACCGGTAAACAAGTCATTATGGGGATTTCTAACGCGGAAATTGTTTTATTCGCAATCACCATGTTACTGACTATGCTTTCATTTAATGGTCAGAAAACATCTCCCATTCAAGGTTGGATGCACCTTGCCATCTTTGCTGTATTTGGGCTTATTCTATTTTATCCGTAGTGGCTGACAAAACGTGAAGGCTGCATAAGAAAATACCCGATTGGGTATCAAATTTTATGTTAGCCTCGCTCACACTTTCCTTATTCTTAACATATCCAAAGCCAAATCATGCCATGCTTGTGCACGACGGCTTTGATGGTGATTTTTTACTGTCGCTAAAGCAATGTCGTAAGCCAATATTGGCTCAATAACTGGAATAACGGATAACCCCACTGAACTGGTGTTCTGCCACATACTGTCCGGAAGTAGCGTTATCCCTACCCCAGCTCTTACCATGGCTGTCACCAAATCTAAATGACTACTACGCCCAGAAATAGTGGGTTTTTTACTATAAACACCGCAAGCACTAACAACAAGTTCATTAATCAGAAAATCATCAGAAAAGAAAATAAAAGGCTCATCGGCTATTTCACTAAATTTAACAAATTCACGTATTGCAAGTGGATGTTGGTTGCTAACCAATAGCATTAATCGGTCGGTTGAAAAAGGGTGTACTTCAAAGCGGTCATCAGCAAAAGGTAACATCACGGCGGCAGTTTCAACTTCACCATTTAGCATTGCCTCTCGCATTTTGCGTGTACCCAACTCAAGAATTTTCAGTTCCACCTGTGGATAACGTCGGCTAAAGGCCATAATAATATCAGCAAAATAGGTCGATGCTATCACGGGTGGTAGCCCCACGGGTAGTACTCCAGATATAGGGCCTGACCTTTCCAGTAACGCTTTTTTCATACTGCCAAATTGTGAAAGAATTTGTCTAGCATGAGCCAATAAAATATCCCCTTCCTCCGTTAATTTAACGCCATCGACTTCCCTAATCAGCAAAGTATAACCAAGTTCATCTTCTAATTTTTTAATACTACGGCTAACCGCTGGTTGCGTTACAAATAAACTTTCTGCCGCGCGGCTAAAACCATTGAGCTGCACAACTTCAACAAAATAACGTAATGAACGAATGTCCATTTCGCCCCCTATAATTTTTAGTTATAGATAGAATGAGTTTAAGTGATTTCCTTTAAAGCATAATAAACGATAAAAATAATTCAACTTAGAACTATAAGCTAGACGATTAATGGAGATCAGCATGATGAATAAGACGGTTATCGAATACGTATTAGATAGAATTTACCAAATCGGTATTCACGATATTTTTGGTGTTGCTGGCGACTACGCATTCCCTATTGAAGATGCAGTATGTGAAAGTGAAAATATGCGCTGGATTGGCAACTGCAATGAACTCAATGCCTCATATGCTGCGGATGGCTATGCCCGTGTGAAAGGTGCCGCAGCGTTATCAACCACTTTTGGTGTCGGCGAACTCAGTGCCTTAAATGGTATTGCTGGCGCTTATGCCGAACATCTTCCCGTTTTTCATCTTGTTGGTATGCTAGCAAGCGGAGTTCAAAAAAAACCACCGTTTAGTTCACCATACCCTAGGAAATGGTGATTTCGATGTATTTTATCAAATGAGCCAACATTTAAGCTGTGCTCACGCTATTTTAACGCCTGAAAATTGTATTGCCGAAACAGAACGTTTAATTACAACCGCTTTACAAGAATCTCGACCCGTTTATTTAGGTTTCCCTTCTGACTATGCTGTTATGCCAATTAAAGCAGATGAAACACCTGAAACTATCACTATAAATAAAAGTCATAGCAAGTCATTATCAGCTGCAGTTACCGCTATTGTTGAAAAACTCACATCGAGTACAAAAGCCTGTATTATTCCTGGGATTTTAACGGCTCGTTTCGGCTTAACGACTGATGTTGAGGCTATTATTCAGAAAACTGGCCTACCTTATGCCACCATGTTTATGGATAAAGGGGTATTAAGCGAATCTAACTCTCAATATATGGGGATTTATAATGGAAAACTAATGAACCCTGATGTGCGAGAATTCGTCGAGAGCTGTGACTGTGTTATGGGGATCGGTGCAGTATTAACGGACTTCAACACCGGCAGCTTTACCGCAACGATTGCCCCTGAAAGCTGTATTAACATTCTTTCTGACCATGTGAAAGTGGGTTCCGCTATCTACCCGAATGTATTGATGAAAGATGTGTTAGATAAATTAAAAGAACTTGCGCCCTCACTTAACCATGCCGGGCTCAAAGCTCAAGGATTAGGATCACCGCAGCAAGGTGAAAATGGCCAAATTACCGCCTCATATTTGTACCCTCGCCTAGAAAAAATGTTCCGTAAGGACGACATTATTATTGCAGAAACGGGAACAGCATCTATGGGGTTAGGTTTTGCTTTATTACCTGAAAATGCACAATTTCACAACCAAACATTATGGGGATCTATCGGCTGGGCAACTCCCGCAGCCTTTGGTGCAGCAATTGCAGAGCCACAGAAGCGAGTTATTTTAGTGACTGGGGAAGGTTCTCACCAACTCACGGCCCAAGAGATTAGCCAGTTTGCCCGCTTTGGTTTAAAACCGATTATTTTCGTCCTAAATAATGATGGCTATTTAATTGAACGACTTCTGTGTAAAAATCCTGAAGCCTATTACAACGACTTACCCCAATGGAATTATGCACAGCTCCCCGCCGCATTAGGTTGTAATGATTGGTATTGTCAGCGTGTAACCAACTGCAATGAATTAGACAATGCGATTAAGCAGGCCGAACTATCGAACCATGCGGCCTATATTGAGGTAGTTATGGATAGATATGCCGCATCTGAGCTTGCAGAAAAACTTGGTAAATCAGTAGCATCTTTATATTCATTTTAAATTGACAAATTATGGCAGCCATTGCGCTGCCAATGTCTTTATGATGTAAATACCAGCCCTACATCGTTTCGTGATTGGTGCAATATTTTTGAGACAATTAATGCTAATTCAAGCAATTCATCGCATTTAGCATGGTTTTTACTAGCAATTTGCTCACGAAAGAATGCAAACTCATAGACCATATGATTGATTGTTGCATCCCGAGATACGTTGGATATTTCCCCATCAATACAAACCTCAACTGACTGGCAGAGGCTTGGGGCTCCCGTGATACAAATATGCCCTTTAGTACCTTGAATAATAAAGTAGCCAGGGCTCGCCGAATCTTTCGCTCCCACACACGATGCAACTGAATGCTCAAAATGGGCCGTTAGCACCCCTGATGTATCAATTCCATTAAACCCTTTATTACAAATATAGTGGCTACTATTGGGTGCTCCCATCAAGGCTGATAACAAATAAATGTTATATAAATTAATATCATAGAGCGCACCGCCTGCTTGCTGTGGGTCAAAAGCAGCATGAATACGGCCTTGCAAATAGTCATTGTATCGACTTGAATATTGGGAATAATTACCGTGAATCACTTTGATTTCACCTATTTTATCAATGTTTTGCTTGATAAAGTGAAATTCAGGGGTATAAATAGACGTAATGGCTTCAAACAAAAAAAGCCCCCTAGTCTGTGAAATGGAAATTAACGCCTGCAACTGTTGCCAATTTGGTGTAAACGGTTTTTCGCATACCACATGTTTGTCAGCCATTAATGCATCAAAGGTATACTGATAATGTAAATGATTTGGCAAACCTATGTATATCACCTCAACATCAGGGTCTTGTAACAACTTTTGATAATCAGTATACAACTTTGCTATACCGAATTGTTGGCAAATAACCTGTCCCTTTTCAATACTTTCCGCCCGAACACACAGTGCGACTAGCTCTATCCCTTGCACCTGTATTAAAGCATCAAGAGCCGACATGATTATTTTTCCAGAACCGACCAGCGCTAGTTTCATCTCTATTATCCATTAAGAAAAGTGAATTTCATTTTGCCATAAGGCTCATTATTTAAGAAATGCCTTCGATGCTTTTTGATAACCTCTGCCATTTCCGTATTTTCCCCTTAAAAATTCAATAAAAACGACGCATTTTTTCACTGGAGGTTCTTTTATTTATTGCTGGTGTACTAACCAATTTCACTAGGTGAACCAAATAACCGCCATAAATGACGATTAGCTTCCCATTTACAATAATTTCTATTCACGTTGTAAGCAAAACTTTCTCATTTCACGTTTTATATAACCAATTGTTTTATCTTATAAATATTTTATTTCTCTTTTTTTTCACTGACATAAACCTTTTTAAAACCCTAACTCACATCACAATTTATTAACAACTCTCTTGAATCATTTTTTATTATTCTCCATGCTAATTTTATTAAATAAACCAATGGTTTACTGTATAAACCAACCGAGGTTAAGATGAAAGAGAATATTGTCACTGCCGTTGATGATGCTTTATTGTTATTGATGCTATTAGGTGAAAAAAACAATCTTGGATTAAGTGAACTTGCACGCTTATCTGGCATGAATAAATCCAAGGTATACCGTTTATTATGCACGTTAGAAAACCGTCATTTCGTGCAAAAAAATGAAAACCCAGTGACCTATCATTTAGGCCATCAATTATTAAGCTTGGGGAATTGCGCTCGCCAGCAAATAAACTATATCCAAGTCGCAGAAGTTGAAGCAGAGCAACTCCGTCAACGTTTTGATGAAAACATTCAAATGCGTATACGTGACAACGGTGAAATTTTACAAGTTCTTCATAAGCCATCAGGGCAATCACTTCAAGTACGCAGTGAAGCTGGCAATCGCCGGCCGTTAGGATCTGGAGCGTCAGGCAGAGTACTATTGGCTTACTCCCCTAAAGATGTTCAAGCACATTTTATTGAAAAGAACCCCTCAATTGAAAAATCAATTGCCACCATACGCTCACAAGGTTTTGCCATTACCCGAGGCGAATTAACCGCAGGTATCGGTGCTATTGCCGCACCTATCTTTTCACAACACGGGGAATGCATTGCTTCACTGAGCATTAGCTTACCACTAAGCCGTTTTTCTGATGAAAAAGAACAAGATATGACTGAACAACTGCTTCTGTCTGCTTTACGCATATCAAGGCAGCTCGGTTACGACTCATAATTAATACAATAAAAGAGACAACACCATGCAACCAACAAACAACACTATACAAACTCCATCGTCACCACCAGGCTGGCAAATGAATCCAGTTTTAGTAATGTTAACTATTGTTATCATTGCCTTTTTAATGACTTATTTTGTTAATTCAGGCCAATATGAGCGCGATGGTAAAAAAGTCATTCCGGACTCTTACCAAACTATCACTAAAGACATCACGTTAGAGCAATTATTAGGTACTGAAAAATCAGAAGAAGGTACTGCCGCTCCCGTCAGTTTACCTCAACTGTTTAAAGCGATCCCCGAAGGAATTGTTAAACAATCACCGCTTATTTATATGGTTCTATTCATCGGAGGAATGTTTGGAATTCTCAATAAAACAGGGGCAATAGAATCAGGGTTAGAACGGTTGCTTCACGTCACCCGAGGCAATATCTATTTGTTGATCCCTTTCTTAATGATTGTATTTTCCATGGGAAGTACCTTTATGGGGTTAGCCAAAGAGTACCTTTTGGTTATTCCCATGGTTATTGCCTTAGTGAAACGCGTTGGGTTGAATGAACTTATTGGGCTTGCCATTGTAGCGATTGCGGTTAAGGTAGGATACCTCGCCTCCATCACCAATCCATATGCACTTTCTATCGCACAACCGCTTGTTGGTCTACCGGTTTTTAGTGGTTTAAGTATGCGGATTGCAGCGTACCTTATTTTTATTACACTCGGTATTTTATTTGTTTTCTATAGCATTCGTAAAACGACACTCACAAGCTATGTGGTTGAAGAACATAATCAAACCACACAATTAACCCATCGTCATAAACTTATGTTAATTGTCTTAGCTATCGGTGTTGCATTTTTAGTCTATGCCTCTAATCGCTGGCATTGGAAAAATAATGATTTATCTGCTTACTATTTATTCTTAAGTGTCATTTTAACTTTTTGTAGTGGTTTAACTGCAAGTGCCGCCGCTAACGCATTTGTCAGTGGAATGAAAAAAGTCCTCATCGCAGGAGTGTTAATTGGGTTAGCGACAGCGGTCGAAATTATTCTTTCTCAAGGTAAAATTCTCGATACCATTATTCATCAATTAGTTGGACTAGTCGGTAATCACGGTCCTTATGTTTCATCATATAGCATGTTTATTTCTCAACTATTATTAGACATTGCCATTCCATCAACTTCTGGGCAAGCCGCTGTCACAATGCCAATTTTAGGCCCCGTTGGTGAAATTTCTGGTGTTTCTCCTCAAACAACCGTTTTTGCATTTTTAATGGGTAATGGGCTGACTAACATGATCACACCAACATCCAGTGGGTTATTAATCTTCTTAGCTACGGCAGGCGTAAGTTGGACTACTTGGGCGAAGTATATTTTACCGCTATTTTTAATTTTTATGGCAATCAGTATCGGCTTACTGACTATCGCCGTGACCATAGGGTATTAATAAAATGGATATGAAGAATTACCGGATAAAAATGCGTGATGGAATAATGCTATCTACTGATGTTTATTTTCCACAAACTCAATCAACTACGTCTTTTCCCGTTATTATCGAGCGAACCCCCTATGATAAAAGCGCACCTTCTCGTTCGGAAAAAACGGTATCAGGCCAGCAAATAACACGCCAAGAAATGGCGAAATACTTCAATGAGTATGGTTTTATTGTTGTGTATCAGGATTGCCGTGGACGCTATGAGTCCGAAGGAAAGTTCACAAAATATATTAATGAAGCCGAGGATGGTTTTGATACATTACAATGGATTATGGAAAAACCCTGGTGTAATGGCAAAATAGGTTCAATGGGCCTCTCTTATGCCGCTCATACACAATTAGCCATGGCGTGTCTAAACCCTCCAGGTTTACACACGATGGTGCTGGATTCCGGTGGATTTGCCAACGCCTATCAATGTGGGATCCGTCAAGGAGGCGCTTTTGAACTCAAACAAGCTACTTGGGCATTTAAACAAGCTAAACTAAGCCCAGTCGCCCAGCAATCTCCCGATATTTTAGCTGCACTCGAACAAGAAAATATCCATGAATGGTTCACAACAATGCCATGGTATCAAGGACAAACATTGCTTAAACACGTCCCTGAATATGAATCGTATTTATTTGAACAATGGGAAGAAGAGTGTTTTTCCGATTATTGGCAGAAAATCGGCATCTATGCTGAAGGATATTATGACCAAATACCTGATATCCCAGTATTATTCATGTCCAGTTGGTATGATGCCTATGTCAGTTCAACATTAGATAACTATCATGCATTTGTTACTAAAAAACAATCACCTCAAAAATTAATCATGGGCCCTTGGCTCCATGGTGACCGCAATATCACTCATAGTGGTGACGCAGAGTTCGGTTATATCGCCGCATTTGATAACAATGTCAGTGAAAGTTGGCTTTCTTGCCGGTTGAACTGGTTTGAAGCTCACTTAAAAGATGAAAACTCCAAAAACAATCATGAAGATGTAACAATATTTATGATGGGTGGTGGAAGCGGTAAACGTAACCAACAAGGGCGTATAGAGCATGGTGGAAAATGGCTTAACTGCCATCAATGGCCTTTAGCAAATACTGAAAAAACTGCATATTATCTGTGGCCAGATAACACATTATATCTTCACCCCTACACTAAAACAGCCTCAATATCCTATTGTTATGACCCTAAGCACCCAGTCCCTACCATTGGCGGAGCCTTAACTTCAGGCCAACCGATATTTTGGGGAGGAGCTTTTAACCAACGTGAATTACCGCAATTTTTTGGTAGCAAACAAAATAACCTACCTCTTTCTGCCCGTTGTGATGTCTTAGTTTTCGAAACGGAAGAATTGCAAACAGATGTCTGTTTAGCCGGTGAAATAGAGGTGTCACTTTGGATCAGTAGTGATGCTTTAGATACAGATTTTACTGCAAAGCTTATTGATGTTTACCCACCTAGTGCCGATTACCCACAAGGTTATGCCATGAATATTACAGATGGCATTATTCGTTGCCGTTTTCGGCATGGATATGAGAAAAAGGAATTATTAACACCAAATGAAATTGTCGAAGTGAAAATTAAGCCCTTTGCCTGTGCAAATCGTTTCGCAAAAGGGCACCGTATCCGATTAGATATTTCTAGTAGCAACTTCCCTAAGTATGACTTCAATACAAATACAGGTAAAACTATCGCAGGTGACAGAACATGGAAAATAGCCTGTAATAGCCTACATTTTTCTAGTGAGCACCCGTCAAAAATTATTTTGCCGGTGATCAACGAGGCTTAAACTATTATTAGCTAATAAACTATTTGCCCACTTTAGCTGCCAACAGCGCTAAAGCGGGCTACATGAGAAGATAATTATTCCGCTTGAACCCAAAACACACCATCACCTTCTAAGGCAGTGAACGTTTTATGTAAGTAATCGCTATCCGCTTGCGGGTCAAGGTCTGCAAAAAGTTCCGGATGGATGAATTTTGCAATCGCTTCCACTGCAATAATATTGAATGGCGTATCGTAATATTGCTGATAGAGCGCCAATACTTGCTTGTTTTTGAAAGCCGATAATGAACGAAATTTAGGGCGATCCATTAGCTTATTCAAGCGGGCTAAAGACCTTTGTTTATCCCCCGTATAACCTAATGGCACAGAGGCGCTACCTTTGCGAGTACTGTCCCAATCAGCGGCAGTCATTAAATAATAATCAGGGTTACTGTGAATCAGTTGTTCTTCACTGATTTCCCCACCCATGCCAATACTAAACCATTGCGAACCGAGGTTATTTCCCCCTGCCGTTTCAACAAACTCACCAAAATTGCCATTACCAAAGGTTTTACAGCAATAATCTTCCCCTTGAATACCAGCGGCCCGTTCAATAAATACACTTGGGCGTTGCTCTTGACTAAGTTTAGCCACTCTTGAACGGATTAAGTCTAACTTTTGCTGGTAAAACTGATTAAATGCTTGCGCTTGTTGTTCCTCACCAAATACTTGGCCCAATAACGTCATACTCGGCAGAGTGTTTTTCAGTGGATATTGTCTGAAATCGATAAAAATGACAGGTAAGCCACTTTTTTCCAATAATGATAAAGTGCCATTTTCTGTGAGCTTACTCTTTAAGCCAATATCAAAAATGAGTAAATCTGGCTGTGCAACCAACGCTTTCTCAACGCTAAAGTCCGTTGTATACGGGTTTGGGAAAACAGGGATCTTGCTTAATTCTGGGAATTTTTTACTATAAGCCACACTCAGGTCAGGCGCTTTTTTTATTAACGCATCATCCCAAGCAATAATCCCTTTTAGTGGATCTTGTGGATGTAATATATTCAGCGCAACCAAAACGCGGCTATCTGCCAGCATCACTCGAGATACCGGCGCATTGACGGTTACGTCCCTACCCGCTATATCCGTCACCGTGATAGGTGCGGATAAGCTACTAGTCGAAAATAGTAGGCTAACTACGCCAAGAATCAGCACGAATATATTGATAATTTTTCTCATTATCATTGTTTTGCCTTGTATTTATTAAAATTTTACGGATGCTTGAACATAGTAAGTTCTTGGCTGCCCCACATAGATACCATAATTATTATCAGTAGAACGTGTAAAATAGGTTTGATCAAAAAGATTTTTAATACCAGCAGATAACGTTAAATCAGATAAACTTTTACCAAAATGGTACTCACCTCGTGCATCCCATACCATATAACCGGGGATTGTTCCGTATCGACCATCCGCACTGGGTTTTGTTACATAATGGCTTGATGTTCCTGGCGATTCTTGGGTAGATTGCGCATAGGTATTTAAGTTCCATACCCAATTCCCCGTTTCATAACGGCTACCTGCGGTAAAGACCTGTCGTGAATAAAACGGTAAATCTTTATGGGCAAAGTCACCTTTTTTACTAACCGCTTTCGTGTAGGTATAGGTGCTGTATACACTGATACCATCCAATTTATCGCTCAGGTCAGACAGGTTATACCTTGCCGCCAATTCCACACCTTGGTGAGTTGTGGCGCCCAAATTTGTCCAACCCGTTGTATTTTCAACATAAAGCAGTTGGTCATCAAAATCGATATAGAATAAGGTCGCCTCAAGGGATAGCGCGGTATTATCGTATTTAGTCCCCACTTCGTAGTTATGGGCTTTTTCTGCACTTAACCCATTCGCAGGGGAATTCCCAACCCCTTTAGTATTCAATTGAAAGTACTGTAAACTGCCGAATGACGTACTCGCATTGGCAAATAGCTTCCATTCATCATCAATATGATAGATCACGGCCAGCGCAGGAAGTGGTTCGCTATAGCGCTTACTTCTATTTTGGTTTTTAAAACTATCATTTAAATGAATATTAATGTTCTCATAGCGGATCCCGGGGATCACTGTCCAGTTGCCAACATCAATAGTGTCATCAAGATAAATCGCATGGGCTTCTGTTCCACCCGATGTGTGTTGATAATAATCATTGGTACTCGGCCGCGAACTTTGAGTACCCGTTTGGTACCAATTTGAACGGTAAGCTTTTTCGTCTGCGGTCTCATTTAAATAGCGATACCCCACTGTTACTTCGTGTGAAATATCATTAAAACGGAATAATTGCGAATAACTCGGTTCAATGGCATAAGCGGTATAGTGACGAGGGTAAGAAACTAAACGCCTTTCATTCGCTTTATCTTTATGCTCACTTTCTATGTAACTACCCCCGATAACTTTTACTAAACCATGTCATTAACTCAAATTGCTTGTCATCTTCTTCATGTTTGTATTTCAATGACATATCTTGTCGATTGCCTTCAAAACGGTCATAAGACCGTGTTGATTGGAAAGGGTCCGCATTATATTGCGCTTGAGTCAACCCTCCAGGCATACCTGACATCGCATGATAGTAATGAAAATTAGCCAGTAGTTCGTCGTTATCTGTTATGGCATAACGGGTTTTTAAAATCAGGTCATCAATATCAGTATTATCGTTGCTTTTACGGTAGCCTTGCCCGTGTAACCCTGAATACAGCAATAGCGCTCCCGCTGAATCATCCGCTTTTGAGCCTCCCACGGACGCATCCACCAGTGTCTTTAGCCCTCCCGTTTTAGCTCCTTGAGTTTGTAGCGAAACACCCCCAGAAAAGTCTTTCGGGATAGGCTTAGTCACAAAGTTAATTACGCCACCCACATTTTGCGGCCCATAACGCACAGAAGCCCCTCCACGGATCACATCAATAGATTCAATACTACCTAGTGATAATGGTGACATCGACAACTGAGGTTGACCATAAGGCGCAGCGGCTAATGGCATACCATCGAGTAAAATCGTTGAACGCGGTGAAAGACGTGAGGTTAACCCTCGTACCCCTACATTTAAGGAAACATCGCTCCCCCCTGTCCCATTACTTTCGCGTACCTGCACCCCTGGGATCCCTTTTAAAGCATCCCCAATGGTTTCACTGCCTAATTCTTTAATTTGCTGTTGAGATCTTACTGTCCGAGCACCTGGGTGATTAAATACCACCTCACCATCTTCAGTATTTTCAAGCCAATTGCCTGTAACTGTAATTTGATCATTTTTTGAATTATCAACAGCGAAAACATGATAAGGCGCTAATGCAGCTGAAATTGCTAATGGTATGAGTAACTTGCTAGTTTTTAAATTCATAAGGGATACGTAACAAAGGAGATTAAGAGTAATAATGATAATTAGAATTATTACAGATAATCAACTTAATTTACTATTTATTTTGAAATTACTCTAGCTTAATTCCTTATTATATAAAGGGTTATTGTTTTTGATTTAGAATGAAAAGAACTGAAGAAAACTAAAAAATCCGAGGGAAAATTTCCCCTCGGAGCATATTACTTAACGACATCATATGGTTAAAAGCAAAACAGATAATATTTCGCTTCTAATAAGAACTAACCGCCTAGTGAGAAAAACACTACCCGACCAACTCCCTCGCCAACAAAAATACAGAGTGTTGCCAGTGACATCACGAATGTTGCATTCACATTGTGCCCATTTTTTTGACACAGTAAACGACCAACAAACAATACCCCTAATGCAATAAGTATAATTCTAACAATACTTAAGTTCACTAAACCATCAGGGAGTTCACGTGGCGTCATTCCCATATAAATCGGCTCTCCCATATTCCCTAGCAGAGATAATGCGCCCAGTAACATAAGTAAAATTCCTATAACACCAATACCTAGCGCAATTTTGACCACACGTTTTAATTGCGCTTCTTTGCCATGGCGACGTAAAGAACCTACCAGTAATAATGCCGCAACTACACCACCAAGCAATAACACCGCGCCAAAGAAACTGGCGTAGGTAAATAAACCATTCCAGAGGTTAAACAAGGTGTTAGCGTATAATGCTGACATTGCATACATATAGATAATACCGGCTAACGCACTCAGCAGCAGTAGCAACGCATTCGCATTTTGTTTAAGCAATAGCAGTGCGATACTGAAAAACAAGAGCGCCATATAGATTGCCGTCGCCCACACTTCACGGCTCATCCATGAGGTCGACACAAGAAACATGGTGTAAAACATGTGTAGCGGGTTCCCCATATGAAATAGTGAGCCTAACAACCCAACACAGCCCAGAATAAAACTTGCTAAAATAGGCAGTTTAATAAACTGGACGCTTTGTCGGTTATTTCCGCCTTCAAGTACACGAAAATAGCACACCAATGAAACTAGCAAGCACCCTACAGAAGCTTGCATAAATAAGGTGAAAACCACCAATGGAAATTCATGCATGATAATTCTCCTTATCCTTTTGTACCGACAACCAGGTTCGGTTTGGTAATACTTGAGCTAGGTAACCCTGCAATATCTGCATTCGAGCCATATTTTTTACGTAACTCACTAATTAGACCGAATTCAATCGCACGCATAGGACAAGAATCAACACACATTGGATTCCCGCCCTTTTCACGAAGATCAAGACAAGTGTCGCACTTAGTCATCATTCCAATACTGGCATCGAACTGAGGTGCCTCGTATGGACAAGCCCATGTGCAATAGCGGCACCCCACACATTTATCATGGTCGACTAATACAACCCCATCTTCTTCTCGTTTATGCATTGCGGTGGTAGGGCAATGGCTGACGCATTGCGGGTCATCACAATGGTTACAGGCAATAGACAAATGCCAAGTCCGAGGACGTGGATATTCACCTACTTCAATATCATACACACGACGAAAGTTGCGCCCGACCTCAAGATCATTTTTGTCTTTACATGCAACAACACAGGTTTTACAACCAATGCAAGTGGCAACATTAATATAAAATCCAACTTGTTTATCCATTTCTTATTGCCCCCTAAAAAATAATACGCTGTGGAATTGCAGCATCTGGAACTAGCTGGTCCCCATGCCATTTTTCGATATTACATAGCATCGTGTTCCACCCTGACGTCCCAAGCCCTGTAGGGACTTGAATGGTTAGCGTATTGTCGGCTCCCGCCATATCTATCCCTGTTTTTTCATCAACATTTGTCCAACTTCCATGTGGTAATGCCACCACACCCGGCTTCATCGTTTGTGTCACCAATGCGGGACGCACAATTTTTCCCTGTGGGCTCGTTATCAACACAGTTTCACCGTGTTTAATACCTAAACGTTTAGCATCAGACGCATTGATATAAATTGGACTTGGCCACTGTTCACGCAACCAAGGCACGTTATCAAGCGTGCTGTGAGAGCGACGTAAGTAGTGTGGGTTATAGATTTGGAATGGATAATCCCCTTTTTCCTTCTTCGAGAAGTCGCTAAAACTTGCCTCATAACCGCTCGCGGATGGGATATATTCAGGAATTGGAGGTAATTTCGTCCAACCACATTCATCGGCTTTTTCGACTAATGTTTGGCAGTAAATTTCGAACTTACCACTCGGTGGTTGGTCGTGGATTGGCTTGAGGGTCGCGAATAAAATCTTCATAGGCAATATAACCATAGTTATCACCAGAAGTACGCTTGACTTGGTATTTCCCAACAGTAAGAAATTCGTTGAGGGTAATTCGGCCTTGCTGTGGCTTACCTGTTACTTGCCATTCATCAATATCCGCTTGGGTAATGGTGATTAATGGCTCTGTCGTCTTACCATCTTCACCAATAATCGTTGCGCCATTGAGTTTATTAAAAAATTGTTGTTTTTCCGAAACAGGAAAAACCTCATCGACATAAATCCCCAGACGTTTACCTATTTCTTTGGCAATCCACTGGTCACTTCTCGCCTCATAAAGTGGCGGAGTTACATTCACCGCAGCTATAATAACTTCGCGGTTACTTGGATTTAATATGGTTCCTTCTCGTTCCCACTCTGTCGTCACGGGTAAGACAATATCCGAATATTTAGCACAAGTATGTGGAACATATGCTGCAGTTACAATCAGTTCCACATCTTTACGATAAGCTTCAACACTTTGCGAAATATTAGCTCGTGTTTGCAGTGTCGCATTAAACGGGTGAATTATCATTTGGATATTTGCATCGACATCCCCTACACCACGTTGGCGGAATCTTTTCTCTAATAATGCACGGTTAAGCTCATTGTGATTAATTTTCAAGCTAACCGGGTTTGGGATTGAAGGTAACCCACTTGCTCCGGCCATTACGAGCCGCGTGCCATTATTTCCAGCTGCGAAGTGGCAGCTGACCCCAGTCATGCGACCAGGCCTTCCCATATGGCCAGTCATAAAGCCTAATGTTGAGAATGCTTGCACCCATCCTTCACCGTTATGGATCCGAGCAGGCGCCCAACCGGTAAGCAATGCGACTCGGTTAGTGCCGCCGATTTCACGCGCTAACTTGCGAATATCGCTAGCTGACAGACCACAAATATGAGAGGCCCACTCTGGTGTTTTCGGCTCCCCCGTGTAGGTGCCTAACAGATAATCTTTGAAGTTACCTTTTGGATCAGCGCCAGCTGGCATATTATTTTCATCAAAACCAACCGTGCAACGACGTAAGAAATCCCAATCAATCAATGGGTTGTCAGGGCTATCCATTTCTAATAACGCAGACATGATACCCAGAGCTAAAGCATGGTCAGTACCGGGGTTGATGGGGTACCAGTCTGCATCCATTAACTCTGCCGTGGTCGTATAACTTGGGTCAATACTAATAAAGCGCGCTCCTGTAGATTCAATTGGTCAACGCAACAGTTATGTGAAAACATGGGGTTGCGGAGGTTTTTTGAATGAGACGAACATTTACAGCAGAGGAAAAAGCCTCTGTTTTTGAACTATGGAAGAACGGAACAGGCTTCAGTGAAATAGCGAATATCCTGGGTTCAAAACCCGGAACGATCTTCACTATGTTAAGGGATACTGGCGGCATAAAACCCCATGAGCGTAAGCGGGCTGTAGCTCACCTGACACTGTCTGAGCGCGAGGAGATACGAGCTGGTTTGTCAGCCAAAATGAGCATTCGTGCGATAGCTACTGCGCTGAATCGCAGTCCTTCGACGATCTCACGTGAAGTTCAGCGTAATCGGGGCAGACGCTATTACAAAGCTGTTGATGCTAATAACCGAGCCAACAGAATGGCGAAAAGGCCAAAACCGTGCTTACTGGATCAAAATTTACCATTGCGAAAGCTTGTTCTGGAAAAGCTGGAGATGAAATGGTCTCCAGAGCAAATATCAGGATGGTTAAGGCGAACAAAACCACGTCAAAAAACGCTGCGAATATCACCTGAGACAATTTATAAAACGCTGTACTTTCGTAGCCGTGAAGCGCTACACCACCTGAATATACAGCATCTGCGACGGTCGCATAGCCTTCGCCATGGCAGGCGTCATACCCGCAAAGGCGAAAGAGGTACGATTAACATAGTGAACGGAACACCAATTCACGAACGTTCCCGAAATATCGATAACAGACGCTCTCTGGGGCATTGGGAGGGCGATTTAGTCTCAGGTACAAAAAACTCTCATATAGCCACACTTGTAGACCGAAAATCACGTTATACGATCATCCTTAGACTCAGGGGCAAAGATTCTGTCTCAGTAAATCAGGCTCTTACCGACAAATTCCTGAGTTTACCGTCAGAACTCAGAAAATCACTGACATGGGACAGAGGAATGGAACTGGCCAGACATCTAGAATTTACTGTCAGCACCGGCGTTAAAGTTTACTTCTGCGATCCTCAGAGTCCTTGGCAGCGGGGAACAAATGAGAATACAAATGGGCTAATTCGGCAGTACTTTCCTAAAAAGACATGTCTTGCCCAATATACTCAACATGAACTAGATCTGGTTGCTGCTCAGCTAAACAACAGACCGAGAAAGACACTGAAGTTCAAAACACCGAAAGAGATAATTGAAAGGGGTGTTGCATTGACAGATTGAATCTACACCCGCTTTTTTCGCTTGATAGTAATTATAGGTTGGGCTACCAGGGCTACTCCACGCCGGGTTTGCTCCCCACATCACAATTAGCTGGGAGTTACGCATATCAAAGCGATCATTGGTACCAAACGTATAAAACCCTTCAAGCAACCCTAAATGGGCTGGTGTTTCAAACCATGCTCCCCATGAGGTTGTCCCCCAATCGCCAACAAATCCCCCAGCTTTCGCATAAACGTTTTGGATATCAACACCATTACCGCCAGTGATCCAAATCGATTCATTCCCATATTTTTCTTTAATACGTTTCGATTCTGATGCCACAATATCTAATGCTTCATCCCAACTGATGCGTACCCATTGGTCTCGGCCTCGCAAGCTTTTATCTCCACCACCGGGAGCCCAGCCTTTACGCTTCATTGGATATTTTAAGCGATCTGCGCCAAAGACTTGTTTACGTTGTGAACGGCCACGTAAACAACCTCGTTGTTGTGGGAAATCAGGTGAGTCCGCAACCACATCATCGGTTTTTTGCCTAACAACTACGCCATCAACCACCAATGCTTTATTAACACAGCGACCACCACAGTTATGCCAGCAGGCCACGGGCTTCCATTTCCCTTGAGTGACCGCATCAGTTGCTTGCTCAACCGCTTTTTCTTCCTCAGGTGTTGCCGCATATAATTGCTTACTCAGCGGTAACGTAGCCATCACTGATGCCGCCGATGTCCAAGCTATAAATGAACGGCGACTCAAGGCTATTTTTTGTCTTTCTGACATTGCTCTTACCTCTTCATTTTGTTTATTATTATAAATTGACTAATTCATTGATTTTTTTAATATCATTGCGTAAGAAAAGCTCAACTAATGAACTTAATTGACGATAGAATAATGTGTCTGCATGGTTATGCATTGAGCGGCAAAATGGCGTAATAAACGCCAATAAATGGGTATTTAAAAATGTGGCAGACCCGAGCAACAACGCGTTTACGTTAACCCAATCAACGGTTTCATTTTCGCTATCAATAAGTTCAGTAATACGCAGGCTTAAATGCCACATAAAATCCAACTCATAACCAATATGGTCAGCGGCTTCCCTATCCCCTTCCGGTAAATGAACGCCATACTGTTCATAAAAGGATTTCACTGCTGAGGTACTTTCTTGAAATAACAGTTTGTCACGGGAAACATAAGTTGACTCCCATGGCGCTGCTGGCGGGGCTTCAGGGCCAATAAATAAGCGAGTAAAATCCCAATGCAAGTTTTCAAAACTCTCAGTATTGGCTTGTAGCTGCCTATTGCTTAAGTCTTTATGCATGTCATTTATGGCATTTCTCATCGCGGGTAATGCTTCATCACAGGGAAATAACAGCAACCCTGAGTCTCTCAAATAATTTAATAACTCTGGCGTTGGCTCTTCCATAAATAAACGCCGTAATACGTCATAAGCAAATTGACGCGCATACAGAAAATCTAAAATTTGGTCGTCATTAGTCATAAATGTATCCCTACAGGTCAGTCAGTAAAAATTCAGCGGGTGTAGTGAGTTCAATTTGCACTTCTTTAATTAAAGGATTGCCCTGTTCATCGGGCTCAACAATGTGAGAGGTCAACGCAATAGGTAGTTTGTCTAGCGAGGTTAATAAGTAAATTGCTTCAGGGTTAAATTGCAAAAACCCATGTAACAAATCTTGATAATAAGAAACGCCTGTTTGTTTCAGTAAAACCGCCACCTTTTCACAATCATCACCAAAAACTTTGGCGCTTTTAAAAAAATAATCTTGAGAAGAGAAGAAGTAATGTTTTCCTAATATTTTTTGATTGTGTTCAAAAAAAGCATTACTTTGGTACACTTGCCCCGTATGTTTATTTTCTAAAGAGCAATAATGCACCCCAAGCGATAATTTATTTTCGAGTGCAAAATTAAGCACTCGAAGGCAAGCTAATTCACTCTGTGCAACCGCCAATCCACCAGCATACCAATAGTTGTAATACACCTCATAAGGTGGATTTTTAAGTTCGAAGCCTCGAGCTTGATACGCTTCACTATTTGTTAGTGGGAAACAAAACTCTAATAAATTGATACCATCTATACCAATGTCATCAAGCTGAGTTAATAACTGATACACTTGCTGTTCTGTACCGGGGATCACCGGCATTTCCACCATAACCGCTGGAAAAATTTCACGAGCTAACGCGATGCGGTGCAAAACTTTGGTGATGCGTTCTTTTGAATCATCAATTTTGATACTAAAACGGATTTCTTGTAGACCTGCCTTCGCTAAAGCTAATGCAGTGTTACGGTCTAATGGGTCACCAGCGGTATATAAACGGCTATGAGCCTGAGGTAATTTCTGTTGGACAGCTTGGAAAAATTCGATACTTTCTTGGCGAAAAAGTAGAGGCTCCCCGCCTGTTAGTGCGATATGGGTCAGAGGGTAACCTTGCTCTGCAATTGCATCAACCTCCCCAATCGCATCACGCATTTCTTGTTGATAACCCTGATAGTTTTCTTGATTTGGGTTAAAACAAAAATAACAATCGCGGTGGCATTTTAATGACAAAAATGTCGTATAACTCCCTTCTCCCGTACGACATTGCACGCAAGCACTCGAGAGCCAATTGCAATGTATACTCTTCCCATTATTGGCAAAAATTGCGCCATTATTCTTTATAATTAGTTTGAGTTTCTCAATTTCATGTTGCTGTGCAAAAGGGGCTTCAAAATTAAGGCCATATTCTATGATTGCCTGCTGTGTTTGCTGTTCGATATCCAAATAGCGAATAGCGTAGCGCTTAAATTTTTGATTATTTACTGTCGATATTGTTCTATCAGTAATAGGATAGATCATAAATTTCCCTTCAATTTATGAGCAAACAGTTCCTATTATTCAGTGAATTTTCAATTAGGTTCAGAATGTAAATAATCAATTAATAGACTGTCATTATAATGCCAATAACAATTAGAAATATGCTTATAAATACTCACATCATTACCGAGCAAATTGAAAATAATTTTAAATAAGAAACATTCGCATTATATTATTTTGATTTTTAATTAATATCAGTATAGGTAAGTGACGTAGTATGGTGTTGCGCAGGATCAAAAAAACTTTCCTTTCATTATTTATATATCAAATAATTAGCTATCGCTGTCGTTATGGCTAGGTTATTACTCAATCATGTTCTCATTATATGAGAATTATCTCTTTAAAAATCGCCATATAAAATTCAAATACCTCATTTAATAGCATTCTAAAATAATATTAAACTAACCTTTCAACATTAAAAGAGAGGAAATAATATTTCAATTTGTAAAATTAAACTTCAAAAAATGTTCAGCTATTCATATTTATCATATTTAATTTCTTTTATTTTATAAACCTCTCTAATAAATACAGCATAGTTATTATTTATCTTTTTATCATAATTAAAGATATAATTATAATTCATCGTTAGACACTCCCAACTCGTCACTATCACGCGGTTGGTCATTATCGTCAAAGTGGTAAAGCATAAGTCACCTTAACCGTTTCCATTGGCACCTCCGTCTTTATACTCTGAATGCTGCTAATTTGCGTTAAATGATCTGCATGAAATCGACGATAAGAGGCTAAGTCTTGCGTTACAATACGGATCAAAGCATCACATTCCCCTGCCATTAGATGGCATTCAACGACTTCAGGCATCTGTTTAATGTCTTCAACGAATTGGTTGATGGTCTTGGCATCTTGTGTTTTAAACCAAATACGTGCAAATAAAGAAAGACCGGCTCCAATTTTACTGCCATCCAATACGGCCACATAACGTTTGATAACCCCGGCTTCTTCAAGCAATTTCACACGACGCAGACAAGGGGACGGGGAAAGCCCCACTTCTTTAGCTAATTCAATATTCTGAATTTTTCCATCTCTTTGTAAAATCTGTAAGATGCGTCTATCAATGGCATCCAATTTTAGCCTATTTTCTTTCATTGGTACTCAACCTCAATTTAATATTAATTTTTGATATTAAATACCAATTATTGTTTATTTCAAAGCAATAAAAAAATCCAATATCACTGGATTATCGCTATAATTTTATTGCTACTGGCCAGTTGCGTGAAATAACAATAAACAATAATGAGGAATTGAAATGGAGTTACAGACCTTGCTCTTATTTAGCGCAACCGTAGTCCCTTTAGTCTGCACACCAGGCCCAGATATTCTTTTTATTTCCGCACAAGGATTATCAGGAGGCACCTCTGCTGCCTTGAAAGCTAATTTAGGTATTATACTGGGCTATATGGCGCATGCGATTCTGGCTGCACTTGGTTTAGCGGCGATTGTTGCGGCTTCCCCTATGATTTTCCACACCATTAAATGGGTTGGAGTGACTTATGTCACTTATCTTGCTATCCGCATGGTGTTATCTGCGATGAAAGCGGGAGACTTAAAAATTCAAACGGTGTCAACAAAGGCAGTAATAGCTAAAGCATTTCTGACGAGCTTTCTTAACCCTAAAGGGTTATTGGTGTACTTCGCTATTTTGCCGAATTTCATTAAGCTGACAGAAAGTGTGGCAGTTCAGTCTTTGATACTTTCAGCTGCTTTTATACTTTCGTGTGTCGTAATCTATGGTGTGATAGGTGCATTATTTGCTTCCATGCATAATAAGCGAACTTATAATGATAAAAAACGCCGTATAACCGAGGGGGTTGCAGGCGGTATGCTAACACTCGCTGCTATTGGTTTAGCTACTAGTTAGCGAGGCAATAATTCAATCCAGATTAACTTGCTATCGGTGCTAAGTGGTTTTATCACCCCTTCACCGATATCAGGTAGCCACCAGGCTCCTTGTCCTTGCGCCATAAGATGGCAATTTGCGCCTGAAATTTCCCATTCACCATTGAGCACATAGACTAACCCTGCTTGGTTAGCTGGTAATTTACAATCTCCAGTGATGAAGTAGTTTTTAACCGCCCACCTATCATCTAGAAAAATAAAATTCATTAACTTAACTGATGGCTTTGGGACTTTTACCACACAAAATTGCTGGGCTGAAAATTGGACATGATCACCTGCATGCTCTAATCGGCACTCAAATGCTTTGGTATCGGTTAACAGAAGCGGCTGGTCATTCAACAATACTGCCAACCTTTCTCCTTCCGCATAACGTTTTAAATAGCTCTCTTGCTCAATGGTTGCAATACTTGCGCGTAGTGAATAGTCCGATGCTACTGGCCAGCAAAATACTTCTTGGCTGGCCCCCCCGCCATCATGCCAATCCAGGATAGGTAACTCCATTGTGTCAAAACATTTTATTTTCACATTACCTCCCATTTATTGCTGCTAACACATTTAGATTTATACTTAGATTGGCAAAGTTAATCTTTCAAGGCAATGAATTAACAATGATAATGTGACTAATCACGCCTCTCATTGATTAAAAAGTGACATAAACGGCCTAAAGTTTTCATTGCTTCTTCAACCCTTTCACTCCATGTAAACGATGCATTAAGACGAAATGCATGATTAAACTGATCACTGGTGGAAAACATACTTCCCGGTGCGATGCTGATCCCCTCTTTTAGTGCGAGTTGGTACAAACGAATAGCATTAAATGGCGGTTCAAATTCTAGCCATAAAAAATACCCACCTTTTGGTGTATTAACTTTTACTGACTGAGGCATGTATTTTGCTATTGCACTCAACATTTGGTGCTGACGTTGTTCCATCGTTAAACGCAGTTTACGAAGGTGGTTATCATATCCCCCTAATGATAAGTACTCAGCAATAGCTAATTGCGTGGGAACGCTAGCAGAAACGGTGCTCATCATTTGTAAATGTTGAATTTTTGTCGCGTGTTGACCCGCGGCAACCCAACCCACTCGATACCCTGGCGCTAAACATTTCGAAAACGAAGAGCAATGAAAGAAATTTCCTTTAGTATCTAGTGCCTTTGCGGGTATTGGCTGTTTGTTACCAAAATAAAGTTCCCATAGACATCGTCTTCAATTAATGCAATTTGCTGCTTATTCAGGATATCGACCAATCGTTTTTTGTTCGTTTGCGGCATCGTACCGCCTAATGGATTTTGATAATGTGTCATCAGCCAACAGGCTTTAATTGGATATTTGCTTGCAATATCCTCTAGCGGCGTCAAGATCAATACCAAATAGCGGGTCTGTTTTAATAGCAATTGCCTTGGAGTTTTAACCGTTCAATTGCCTGAAAGTGAACCATAGAATGCAGGTGATTCGATAACGACCCAATCCCCGGGCTGAGTGACTGATTGTAAGCTCAGAACTAAAGATTCCATGGCTCCTGCTGTAATCACGATTTCATCAGGAGCAACATGGATCCCTTGAGTTGCATAACGCTGAGCAATGTTTCGACGCAGTTGTTCATTACCAGGCGGCAAATTAGCTGGTGTATTAAATTTCGATAAGCGCCTAGCGACAGACGCGAGTGATTTCGCGAGTTTTGGGTCATCTAATAAGGCGGGCTCTGGAAATGCGGAGCCAAATGGGATAATATTCGGGTCCTTACAAGCTTGTAAGACACCAAAAATAGAGGCGTTAATCTCTACATTTTCATTCAAATGTAGCCCTTTACCTCCTTTTGCGGCAGCAAATGCGTTATTGCGGTTTGCCACGTAATACCCTGATTGCGGGCGAGCAACGACCCATCCTTGGCTTTCAAGCAACTGATATGCTTGCACAACAGTCATTAAACTTAAACCAGACTGTTTAACACTTTCCCTCAATGAAGGTAATCTGTCGCCCACTTGCCAGATATTGTCTTCAATTTGCTGACGAATTTGCGCTGCTAATTGTTCGTATCTCGTCATAGCCGCCTCAACTGTTATAGTTAATATCTCAATAATTGTTACTATTATAGTTTATCGTCTCATGTTCTACTTATCCACACATTCACCTGACTTTTTTTTAACTATAAGCACAAAACATTTTTCGTTGGATGGCGATTATTTTGCACTCAGGTGTGAGCAATCTCTTTTGCTAAGGATTAGCGCCTCAATTGCTCTCATCAAAACGTTGAATGTTGTGTGTCATTAACATATCCACTCAGGGGTCAATATGTTTGGACTAACTGCGCTGGAACTTGCCCGTATACAATTTGCGTTTACGGTCTCGTTTCATATTATTTTTCCTGCCATTACGATTGGGCTCGCAAGTTACCTTGCGGTGCTACAAGGTTTATGGCTTAAAACTCGTGATGAAGACTATATAAAACTGTTCCATTTTTGGTCGAAAGTTTTTGCGGTTAATTTCGGAATGGGTGTTGTTTCTGGTTTGGTCATGGCATACCAATTCGGCACTAACTGGAGCTTTTTCTCAGATTTTGCGGGAGGTATTACAGGGCCATTACTCACTTATGAGGTTCTTACGGCCTTCTTCTTAGAAGCTGGTTTCCTCGGTGTTATGTTGTTTGGGATGAACCGTGTAGGTGAAAAATTGCATTTCTTCGCTACTTGCATGGTTGCGCTAGGAACGATTATTTCCACATTCTGGATTTTGGCCTCCAACAGCTTTATGCAAACACCACAAGGCTTTGAAATTATTGATGGACGCATTGTTCCCGTTGATTGGTTTGCCGTTATTTTCAACCCCTCTTTCCCTTATCGATTACTGCATATGACTACAGCAGCTTTCCTTGCTGCAGCATTTTTTATTGGGGCTTCCGCCGCTTGGCACTTGCTCAAAGGCAACAAGTCCAGTGCCATGAAAAAAATGTTTTCCATGTCCCTGTGGTTGATTTTAGTTTTAGCCCCTGTTCAAGCTTTAATCGGGGATGCTCACGGCCTAAACACACTTAAACATCAACCGGTTAAAGTGGCTGCAATGGAAGGTCACTGGGAAAACAAACCCGGAGAAGCCACTCCGCTGATCTTGTTTGGTATTCCAAACCAAGAAAAGGAAAAAACAGAATTCGCTATCGAAATCCCTTATTTAGCAAGCCTGATTTTAACACACAGTATTGATAAACAAGTCCCCGCGCTAAAAGAATATGCCCCAGAAGATAGGCCTAACGTGTTTATGGTGTTTTGGTCATTCCGCGTAATGGTCGGGCTCGGCTTATTAATGATAGCGGCTGGAGTTTGGGGTTTATGGCTTCGCTACCGTAAAAACCTTTATGAGTCGAAAACATTCTTACGTTTTATGTTTTTAATGGCACCTTCTGGGCTGATAGCCATCCTTGCAGGTTGGTTTACAACAGAAATTGGCCGCCAGCCATGGGTTGTTTATGGGCTACAACGAACCTCTGATGCGGTCAGTGCACATGGTGAAATGCACATGAGCATCAGTTTAATCGCCTTTTTTGTCGTTTATGGCGGTGTTTTCGGGATTGGCTATATGTACATGATGAAATTAATTCGTAAAGGTATCGCGGAGGACGCAGCTCATGGGCATTGATTTACCTCTCATTTGGTTTGTCATCATCGTATTTAGTATGTTGATGTATATTGTCATGGATGGGTTCGATTTAGGCATTGGGATCCTTTACCCTGCGCTGAAAGACAGCCAAGACCGTGATCTGATGATGAACAGCGTTGCCCCAGTGTGGGATGGCAATGAAACTTGGTTGGTTTTAGGTGGAGCCGCTTTATTTGGTGCTTTTCCTCTCGCTTATGCGATTGTCCTTGATGCCCTGTCAATTCCATTAACTTTCATGTTATTGGCCTTGATTTTCCGTGGTGTTGCCTTTGAGTTTCGCTTTAGAGCGGATGAATCACACCGCCGCCATTGGGATCACGCCTTTATTTGGGGTTCAATTTTTGCCACCTTTGTTCAAGGAGTGGTCGTTGGTGCCTTTATCCAAGGCTTCCATGTAGAAAACCGTGTTTACATGGGGGGTTATTTCGATTGGTTCGCGCCTTTCCCACTATTTTGCGGATTTGGCCTTGTTGTGGCTTATGCACTATTAGCTTGTGGTTGGTTGATCATGAAAACTGAGGGCCACTTACGTAGCACGATGTATCGTGTTCTACGGCCATTAACATTACTGATGTTAGCGGTAATTACGGTGATCAGTCTCTGGACTCCGATGTTAAATGAGGCCGTTTTTGAGCGTTGGTTCTCTCTGCCAAACCTGTTCTTCTTTTTACCTGTTCCGTTACTGGTATTAGGCTGTACTTGGTTGATCCTAAAAAGTGCTAAGCGCCAACGATTCGATAGCGTGCCATTCTTAGCGGCTTTAATGTTGATTTTCCTTGGGTTTACTGGCCTAGGTATCAGTATCTGGCCAACGCTCATTCCACCCGCAGTCAGTTTCCGTGATGCCTCTGGCCCATCCGAAAGTTTAGGCTTTATGTTAGTCGGTGCGTTATTCATTATTCCTGTTATTTTGGTTTATACCTATTGGAGTTACTATGTCTTCAGAGGAAAAATTACCCCAGAACAAGGTTACCACTGATAACGTGGCAACCTCCCCTTGGTGGAAAAAACTCGGTTGGATGGCCATTATCTGGTTCGGAAGTGTATTGGCGCTATTTGCCTTCTCTTCCGTGTTTAAATTGATGATGACCGCAGCCGGAATGAAAGTGAAGTAATCTACCTTTCGATATGCCGTATGCTAAAAATCATACGGCATTTTTATTAAAATCAACAATTCATCACTGTAAATTGCCTCCCTACTGTTGAAAATCTCTCTTTATAAATATCCTCTTCCAATCACTCACTAGCGGTTGCAACTTACAAAGTTATTCATGATAATGATAATAATTACCATATAATAAAATTATCATTAATGAAGGAGATCGTCCGTGGCCACTGAACAACCCGTTGAAAAAAACATCTACCGCCCGGCTCCACCACAGCTCATTCAAGTCAAATCCATTACCGATATCAGCCCATCTATTCGCAGCATTACTTTCACCGGCGAAAGACTCAATACATACCCAACTGATTGTGAAGGTGGGCACCTGAAAATATTTTTAGCCCCTGATTTAATCAGCCAGCCCGCACTCCCTATCCTAAGTAAAGAAGGTCGTAGCTGGCCAGAAGACAAACCTCGTCCATTTGTTCGTACCTATACCGTCAGAGCCATCCGCCCTGAAGTTAGCGAGATAGATATTGAATTTGCTATGCATGATGGCACAACTGGCCCTGCATACCTATTTGCACGTGATGCAAAACCAGGAAATTGGATGGGGATTACCAATCCAGGTGGCCCAGACCCATTATTGCCTGCCAGACAACATTACTTCATGGCCGGTGATTCAAGTTCTCTACCCGCTATTGCCGCATTATTGGAAAAAATGCCAGCAAATGCCCAAGGTAAAGTCGTACTACGGTTAGATAGCCCAAAAGACGTGCGAGAACTGAAAAAACCTGAACAGGTTGACGTAATTTGGATCTGTGGTGATATCACCAAAACAGCTGAATTAATTAGCACGTTTAAGTCTTGGGACATTCCAAACAATGATTGCGCTTTTTGGATTGCGGGTGAAGACCAAATTATTCGTGATTTGCGTCGTTATATTCGTCGTGAAAAAGGTTTTGGTCGTGATGATATCTATGCAATTCCTTACTGGCGATATGGTTATGATGAGGAAGGTTATCACCATGAACGCCATGCCGTGATGGACAACCCTGACGACTAACTTCGGTTCAAATAGTTAGCTCGCTTATTGATTATAAACTCGACTAAGCGAGCTCCTATCTGCCTTCATCACGTTTTTAGTCATTACATTCCTCATCAATAAACTTCCTAAAATACTTTTCATTCTCACATTTGTTATGTTATAACATAATGGTTTTTATGGTCGTTATATTCACTACAAAAATAGGAAAACCACTGTGTACAAAATGGCAATTTTAAAAACCAGTCTTTATGTCGCATTAGCTCTCACTAGCTATACAGCAGCTGCTCATGGCTCACATAGTCACTCTCATCCACAATCAGAGAAAGCACTCCAAGCTTCAAAAGGGATTTTTGAAGATGCTGACGTCAAAGATAGGTCTCTTAGCGATTGGCAAGGCATCTGGGAATCGGTTAATCCATTACTATTAAATGGAAAGCTCGATGAAGTTTTAGAAAGTAAAGCAAAGAAAAATAAAGATAAAACGGTTGAAGAGTATCGTGAATATTATAAAAAAGGCTATGCCACCGATGTTGACAGCATTGGAATTGAAAATGATGTTATTGAGTTTACCCAAAACGGTGCCGTAAGCAGCTGTAAATATGACTACGCCGGTTACAAAATTCTTCATTACACTTCAGGGAAAAAAGGCGTCCGTTACTTGTTTGAATGCAAAGATGCTAACTCAAAAGCGCCCAAATTTATCCAGTTTAGTGACCATATTATTGAGCCACAGGCCTCGGGGCATTTCCACCTGTATATGGGAAACGAATCTCAGGAAAAATTATTAAGCCAACTAGAAAATTGGCCAACCTATTACCCATATACCCTCACAGATGAGCAAATCGTACATGAAATGCTCTACCACTAATCAATTGCCTCTATAAAGATTTAACCTATGCCCCGCGAACAAATCGCGGGGCATATCATTAATAACAAGACTAATTAATAGTTATAAGCCAATAAGGCTTTATGGCACAATTGTGATCTCACACAGTCCTCAATAGTAAAATTCACCATCGAAACCATTTCATCAGTGCTAAAACGTTGTAATGCATCGGCTAACCCTGAGGACACACCTTCAGGCAAATCACACTGGGTCACATCACCATTGACAATCACCGTCACATTTTCACCAAGCCGAGTTAAAAACATTTTCATTTGCGTGACAGTGACATTCTGCGCTTCATCTAATATCACGACGGCATTTTCAAATGTTCGACCTCGCATATAAGCAAATGGCGCGATTTCCACTTTAGCAATTTCGGGGCGCAAACAATATTGCAAAAAGGATGCGCCGAGCCTTTTCACCAATACGTCATAGACAGGACGAAAGTAAGGCGCAAACTTTTCTGACATATCACCCGGTAAAAAACCGAGATCTTCCTCCGCTTGAAGAACGGGCCTTGTCACAATAATCTTATTGATATCTTTATGAATTAACGCATCAGCTGCAAGTGCAGTGCTGATATAGGTTTTACCACATCCCGCTTCGCCATTCGCAAAAATTAATTGCTTATGTTTAATGGAATTAATATAGAGTTTTTGAGCTTCATTTCTGGGCAATATAGGGGATTCATCACGACGTTCTTTTGCCATACCGATAGCTTCAATGCCAGTAAATTCAGCAAATGATGCGACGTTATTGATATCAAAACGACCTGAGCGATCTTTGCGTGATGAACGTTTCATTTCACGACGTGCCTTTGTTGCAGCTTTCTGTCTACTCATAGTATTAACCCTTCCAGGTATCAGTGATGTCAATTCAAATGACGGACTATTCAAAACAGAGGTGAGCTCCCTTCAAGCTCAAAGTTAATATCAAACATCTATTATGTGGCTGTAACTCCATGCAATAACTCGGCTAATAAAAAAACCGGTTACCAATCTCACCATGGAAATTTCATGATGGAGTGGTAACCGGTTTTGTACTCGCGTGTATAAACACTTATTTCCCATTAGTTTCTCCTGTAACAGCGATACTTTTAAACTAATGAATCTATATGACAGTAATATGACAAGCAGCAATATTTTTAGTGCCTCAATGAGTCCATGTTTTTATTGCAGTTTTCATCTGCTTTAAATATAGCGTCATTTTTTTTGATAAAGCAACATTTTTCTAACAAAATTTTGGGCGTTTATTAAAATTTTTCGTTATCACACATAAAAATAAAAAAATAAAACCGCAATAATCAGTTAGTTAACTATTGCGGTTTTAAAGGATAATTAGCGTATTTTACAATTTCCCGCTAACTCAAAACCTGCGGCTTTAGCCGATTGTTCGTCAGTGAAGATGACGGCATTTTTATCAGCGATGGTATTGAAGCTAGCACAATGTGAAAAATGATATTTTTTAGAATTACGATTACCTTTAATTTCAACCGTATTTGGCACAATAGGTTTACTTTCTATTACTTGAGGCTGATTTAAAGGTAAAACTGGTGAAATATTAACACCATCTGCGCTATTTTTATGATTTAAACTCCATTTTTTCTCCCCTGTCACAAATGGGTTATGATGGCCCATCACCTTAGCGACTCGATTATCACGCTGGGTTTCCCAAGGGGTTGGAGGATATTTATTATCCCAAGCCATCAGTAACTGTTGTTGTTGACGTGACATAGATAAGTTATAGCGGTCATGCATATAGAAATATACTCGGGCTACTTGCCCTTTGGCCTCATCTCTTGGTTCAAAGACTTTTTGTTTAAAATCAACTCGACTGCGGCACATTCCGTATGGATATGGCGTATTAGCGGGTAATTGCCCAAAACTAAAATTGCTTCTATCACCATTCACCTCACCAATAGAAGGCGCTAAGTTATGCAGATCGGCTTCCATTTGGCCAAAAATAGGGTCACTAGACACACAGTTTTTTCGCCCACCTTGTTGCCAACATTGTCTTTGATGACCAAACACCCATGCAGGAACAATATGTTCCCATTCAATGCGTTCGGCTCGGTTCTGTTGTTTACGCACTTGATAACCACAAGAGGCTAAATCGACTTTTCCTCCGCTTTTTCCTGCCCATTCCCACTGGCACCCACAGTATATTGTTCCCTCACCTTGGTGATTTTGATCTGCATAAACCTGAGTTTTACTCAGTGCTTTGGCTTCAGTAAATGAACTTGGTGCAGAAAATGAAAAAGCAGAAAAAATAAATAATAGAATCGAAAAAACGAATTGATAATATTTGGACAAGCTAAATTGTTTCAAAATAACACCACTAATAAGAATATATTCGAAGAATTGAAATGAATGTGTTAGTTTTTCCTCTAACACATTAATGCATAAGAAGAAATATCACATATTCTAATCAAATAGTAGCATTAATGATATCAGCGATGACTCAATTTTATGGTTAACACCCACATCAGAATTTATGCAGCTTTAATAGAATATCTAACTCTTATTAGTAAAAGAAAAAAGTATGGCTTACGGATATAGCAAGAATACCAGCAAGCCATCCCTTAAAAATTACACGCTTGGTCTTTTGCGATATAACCATAAACCAGGTAAAGAAATACCAATAGACAAGGCTCCAACAATGAAAGACGCTTTTAAGAAATTAGTCACTAGAACCTCAACTAATTCAGGATCATAGCCAAATTGCGATATTTTAACGACTGAAATCATTGCAATATAGGCACTAATACCTGGAAACATTGGGATCACGGCAGCAACAGTAAACACTTTAGGATGAGCTAACCACCAGCGCGACCACTGAATACCGATAATACCGATTAAAATTGCTGCAAGAAAACTCGCCCACTCGATTTGCAGCCCTAGTGTCATCAATATCATTCTAAAGCCATAGCCAATAGCACCTAATAAAGCGCAATATTTCAATGCCCTAACAGGCACATTAAATACCATAGCAAACCCGACTGCTGGTATAGCCGCTAGTAGCATTTTCTCACATAAGGAGAACAGAAATTCTATGCCCATTCTTTTAAACCCCCAGATTGTCATTGCTAATACAACCCCAATACAGGTAGCTAAAGTAAGGAGACTCGCCATTGTCCAACGCGCTAAACCTGTATTAACATGCCCTTTAAACATATCAGCGACTGCATTAATTAATGGGAAGCCCGGAACTAAAAGCAATACGCTGGCAGCCATAGAAATCGTTTCAGTGACTGCTAAATACGGTATTTTCAGTAATAATCCAGAGACCGTTGTCGCAACAAACGCCGTGATACAAAAATTAATCAATGGGTTCATTTGATGAGAAGTTAACACTTGTCGCACATACATTGCACAGCCACTGGCTAAAAATGTAATTAATGCACTTTCCCATCCCCCCTCCATTCAACTTGCTGAAACAAGCACAAGATAAAGCCACCATCAAAACCATTAACCATCGAGGATATCGCAACGGTTTAATCGATGATAATTTCTTGTGTAATTGTTTTCGGTCTAGTAAATGATGTTCGACGAGAATGACCGCATGCTGGACTTCGGTGACAACATGCATATTAATACCACGGTCAATAATACGCCGTGTTGACGTTAGGCAGCGGCCATCAATTATGGTGGTTAAAACTAATGAGTTAGATGAGATTGCACTATCAACTTGATTTGCTCCAAGTGCAATGCCCAAACGGGTTGTCAATTGTTCAACGAGCATACTTTCAGCGCCATGTTGCAATAACAATAAGCCACACTCAATACATAGCCGAGTTACCTCACGTTGCTGATCAACAGGATCATTTTGGTCTATTTTTTGTTCATTCAATGCATGCTCTGCCATCTTGCCCCCAATATTGTGACAACCATTCAGATATCATCCTAAACATGTTAATCTTTATAAATATCATAAAGACAAATATCAGCTTAAATGATGATCTCTTTCAGGTAAATCTGTGATTGAGGTAACGTGATTTAAACTATTTGGTAAAATTTGTTATGTTATTTTCTTATTTGAAGACAAAGAGTAGGATTAGCCATTCATGAGTAGCACGCTTACAGCTAAAACCCCAAAAGGCCGACGTCGTCATCAGGCTTTGATCACTGCCGCAACTGAAATTTTTCTGCAATATGGGTTTGAAGGTGCAACTCTGGATATGATTATTGAACGTGCTGGAGGCTCTCGAACGACTTTATATAAAAATTTTGGTGATAAAGAAGGGTTATTTGCCGCTGTTATTGCATCTATGATTGATGATATTTTTCAAGAACCTAACGAAAAAACACCCTCACTAAATACGATTGAGTCCATACTTTCTTTTTATGGTTCTCGATTTTTATTGAATGTTCTTAAACCTGAATCTATCGGGTTATACCGGTTAATTTTAGGTGAATACAACCGTTTCCCTGAAATAACCCATGCATTTTTTGAGCAAGGCCCTGTAAAAAGCTATCGCTTGTTAACACAGAAATTGGCTTTACTTCCTGATGTTAAAGTAAATGAAACAACATTATTAAGTATTTCTTCACGCTACCTAGAAATGCTAAAAGCGGATGTGTTTATCACCACTTTTTGTGTTGCCGATTTCAAACCCAGCGATGAATTTATTCAACAGCAAATTGCTATGTCCGTCGATATCATCGCCAGTTATATCCGTAAAATCAGTAAAACCACAATCGACTAAGCTAAAACTGATTGGGCTTGCTCTTTTGCAGCTATTGCATCCATTGCGATTAAAACTTGAGGGCCATACAACGCAGACAACATGGGAGCCATGCGTTCCATCTCCTCTTTATCTCGGCCATCAGGTTGTAGCGTAACAACTAGAGCGCGACAATGCTGTTCCATTGCTTCTTTTGCATCTTTCAACCAACGACGCACATATTTCATACTTTGCATATCTTCTGATGATGGTTTTTCTTTTTTAACCACTGGAGGATATATCAATACAAATTCATTTCTTCTCGCCAATAACATATCCATTTCCTCTAACCATAAACGTGTTTCATCCATAGTTGATGGAAATATATTCATCTCGCAGATTGGCCAATTTTCTGTTTTTATCATATTTTTACTCATCACAATCATCTCTGTTGTCATCATTAATTAAAGTGTACTTGAATGTACACTTTTGTATCATCCATAGTCAATAATGATTATCATTTGTATTTTGCAAATTATGCTATTTCTGACAGTGACTAACAGGAATATTCTCAATATGCAGAAAAAGTTTATTAGTTAAAAACATTCACGTGTTCGAGTGGTGCGTTTTTGAATATGGAATGTTATTCTGACGATATTATGAATTTTAAAAGCGAAAATACGATGAAAAAAACTCTTCCAATTGCGTTTAGCCTTTTAATGGCTTTCACTGCATTTAATGCAAATGCAGGTGCAACCTGTGATACTTATTTCAAAGAAATGAATGACCTTGTTAAGCAAGCTGAAGAACAATATAAAGATGAAGCCAATGCAGGTGAACAAATTGCATTAATGAAGTCACAATTAGAGGAAGCGAAAAAAGCCCTTGCTAGCTACCCAGATGATGCACAAGAGCAAGCTTGCAGCCAAGCACTTAAAGCAATTGAGCAAGCCAAAGAAGCGGTAAAAACACCCTAGAATTGTTCGCTTTTAATAGACAAAAAAATAGCCTGCTCAGCAGGCTATTTTATTTACCGAACCACGAGAACCGAGATCTTCGCATAGGAAACAATCCCAGAAGCATTTGAACCTAATAAATGGGTTGAAATACTTGGATTGCGTGAGCCGATAACAATAAGGTCAGCATCAATAGCCTCAGCTTCTGATAAAACTTTATCTCTTGGTGAACCAAACTCCACCTTATAAGAGATTTTATCTGACGGATAATCAATCTTTTCAATAATTTCTTTTAGCTGCTCTTCAGAGCGCTCAAGTGCTTTTTTAGCAAATGAAGACAGTAAATCATAATGATAACTATAACTCATTGAAAATCTTGAAACATCTGGAACTGAGTGAAATAAGTGAATTTTCGCATCTGAAATTTTTGCTAAATAAATAGCATGTTTTAATGCGTTATCTGTTAGTACATCTTCAGATATATCCACGGGAACCAAAATTGTTTGATACATATGATGCCCCTTATTAATTATGTTGACGTTTTTATTCAAGTTATATTGTTGCGTATTTTTACAACTTGGTTATTAGGCGTAGCGGGTGAATATTTTCCTTTTTAGTCTTTAGAAGTATAGCCTTACTGCACTAAAAAAGCTGTGAAGCCCCTTACTATTACAACAAAAAATTATTCTTCTAAATGCCATTTATGCAAAATACGATGAATAAAAGGAGTTACAATTAATCCAATACTGATAATAAAAACACTTTGTAAAAATAAACCATAAATAGCGATAAAGAAACGGCCTCCCCGTGTAATTGGAGCCGGCTCAATAGCTTGCCCACTCAACATAGACAACGCATTAAGCATTGACTCAACAGCTGAATGGCCTTCAATAAAATAAAAACCGATTATACCGGGTAATAACCCAAGAAAAAAAATCAAAAGCCCGAGTAAATAAAAACGTAAAACTCTCAGAACAAAGTGTTCAACACGCCAGTAATTCTTGTGAAAACTTTTCCATACTGACTCAAATTCACCTTGTTATAAGTAAGATCAATTAACTTGAGTGCTAAAACTGATTGAATTGGCAATACAAATAATGAAATAAAAAAGAACCTACCCATTGAGCAGGCTCTTCTCTAATTATTAACGTACAACCAGCACTGATGTTTCAGCGTAACGTACTATACCCGCCGCTGTTGACCCTAAAAGATGAGTTGTAATATTTGGGCGACGAGAGCCAATGACAATAATATCGGCATTAATGTCTTTTGCTGTATTAATCACTTCATCTCGTGGAGAACCAAACGTTATAGTATAACTAACGTCATCATGAGGTAAATCAATTGAATCCATTAACATTTTCATGTCTTCTTCCGCTTTCACCGTCGCACGGTCTTTTATTTCCATGTAACCTAAAGCATACGCATTAATAATTGCTGAAGAAATTGGCAAAACATGAATAAGATGAATTTTAGCACTAGATTGCTTTGCAAGATTAACAGCATGACGAACGGCTTTACTGGTTAATTCATCTTCCGTTAAATCGATAGGGACCAGAATCGTTTTATACATAACCCCTCCTAAAATAGTTAAAATGAAGTTCTACAACAAAATTATAAACAATTACTAATAAATGTCTCTTATCCACAAAGATAAATGAGATCTCTAACTACAAATAAAGGCAGACTATTCTCTTAGCCATGGCGTCACAGTTAAACCAATTAACATGCCTTCAGGGCTTAATAACCTTGTTACGGTTTGCCCCCCAAGGCTCCATGCGATTATTAACTAATAAGACATAGCCTTCTTTCAGACAAATATCCGTGATCTTTTCGATGTCTGAAACCTCAAACTCCATCCAACTTTGCGGAGTGAGTATATTTTCAGGCCACTCATTTTGACTAAAACACGATTGGGCAGCTTGCTCTATAGGCCAAAGTGCAAAATGTTTAACACCTTCTAGCCCATCTTGCTCACAAGTTAAATATTGGCTTCCTTCTTCTATTGGCTTCAAAGGTAACTTTAACAACTCAAGATAAAAAGAATGACTTTTTTTGTAATCTGTCACTATCGGCCCAAACCCTGCAACAAATAATACATCAGAGCTATCTTGGAAAGGTATCATCCTGTGTTCCTATAAAGTGATGAGCTACTAAAATTTTACCGTTTAATAAAATCGATAATTACTTTTACAAAATAAGATAATTAACCACTGACTTTATTCATTGTAGAGATCATTTTTTCAACCATTCTTTGAGCCTTCAAGCCCTCTTCTCCACTGATCAAAGGTTGAGTTTGGTTTGAAACAGAATCAATAAAATGCCGAATTGCACCATCAAAACCGCGTTGAACCAAAATGGAGTCCCAATTAGCTGGCTTTTTCTCGCTGATCCCAACGGCATTTTCGCTCCACCAATGGTTCATATTGGTTATTTGATAAATACTGTCCTCAGCAATGACAACAAGTTGCTCTTGTTGGCTTCCGGCTTTGCGATGCATCGATGTTGTTAGCCAACATTGGCCAGCTTGCATATGGTGCTCGGCATAAAACAATTCATCAGTATTTGTTTTGTGAATGCTACCACTGATCAGTTTTGCATTACTTTGTGCAATCCACATTATAGTATCAATGACATGCAAATAATCATCTAATAACGTAAACCTGAAGTCATTCGGCCCTACGCTATCCATACGGTGTTTATCCATACGAATAGACGCTATATTTTTAATATCTTGTTTAATTGCCAAATAAAACGGCGAGAAACGGCGGTTAAATCCAACCATTAACATTTTTTGACGTCGCGCTGCTAACTGAATTAATTGCTCCGATTGTTCAATTAACTCAGTCAATGGCTTATCAACATAGACATGAACGTCAGCCTCTAATAGCAGCTTGATTACCTCAAAATGGCTTTTGGTCGCACTGTGAACAAAAATAGCATCACATTGATGTGCTAGTGCGTTAATACTGCTAAACAGGGGCATTCGATAACTATCACACACCAATTTTGCCTTTGATTGATTTGGAGAAAAAGCACCAACCAACTCCCAGTTTTCCTCTTTAGTTAAAATTGGTAAATACGCTTTTTGTGCAATAGAACCTAAACCAACTACACCCCACCTTTAATTTTCGCATCGTAAACACGCCTGTTAATGGTTAATCTCTGCAAGAATAATCTCATTAATATCAATTAAAAAAATTTTTTTTGTTAAAAAACAATTTTGATGAGAAATAAATACACAATAGATTGTTTTATATAAACAAAAAATGAAAATAAACAGGGAGAGTGAATAAGTAACTGCATAAAAAAAAGGGTTGATTTCTTAAATGAGAATGGTTATCTTTTACCTCGTGAATACTTGAGTAAATCACTCAAGTTTATCACAAACGACATTGCTCACATTGCTTCCAGTTTAGCAGGCCAACTTCATATGTTGGCCTTTTTTTTATTTAAAATAATCTATTATTTTCTGCGTATTGCACTACTAAAACTCCATGATTTCAAATGCCCAACATATGCTAGGCGTTGAGTGGGCATGAAAGTCGGCACATCACCGGTTCGCATATGCAATATATCCGCAGGTGTTATCCACGATGAATTACCTTCAAATAAGGGAATACCCGCATACTTATAAGCATCTAGGACAAACTGCGAACAAAAGAAACCATTAGCTTGGTCCACATCATCGCCTAACTGAACTTTAGCTAAGGTTTTTAAGCAAAAATTACGTATCGTTTCACCAATTAACGGAAGTTCACATACTCTTTTAGTGATCATCCAAGGAGCAATCATCACAATGCCTTTATAGTTATACTTGTTTCCATTATTTTGAACTGAAAATTCGCGTAATTTTTCTGCATGTAATGATGTTAAGCCTGCTTGTCTCAATACCACCATGTTATTAGAATCTTTCACTGCTTGGTCTAAGGTAATGATCCTAACGCCACTTCCCACAGATTCAGCAACTTCGCCCAAGCCTAGATAAATAGATGCATGGCTTACTCCGCTAATACTAAATAACCGAATTCCCCATGAATTTAACCCTGTAGCAGACGATAAAAGAATATCTCCGGGCAACATATCAGAAACTGCCAACGGTTCAACGGAATCCTCAATAGGAACCGTATTTGCGTGTTGAATATTAAATTTTAAGCGATTAGTTTCTTCATCTGATTTAAATTGAGTAGAACACCCTGAAAGAGAAAAACAAAATAAAAATAGTAGGCAACAATAAAATTTCATTCTACAACACCCAATAGTGATCTTTCTTTTTAGTTTTTAATTAATGCAGATAATATCCTTTAATCTATTTTATGACTACCGTTTATTTTTATAATAAGAGGCTCTGAATGTTACGCGTAGGAATGGTGTATATTGAAGTGAGTTAATGTAAGTTAATAAGAAAAATCCAATTTTAATTAAATAGCATCAACCCCCTAGTGAATACTAGAGGGTTACATTCATTCAATTAACTAATAACATATTCTGGGTAAAAAACAGTTACTGAATGATATGTTTTCTTTTCTGTCGCTTTATTCTTTTGTACTGCAACTGCGGCATTATCTTTAGAACTTAGCGAAACACGTATGTTTTTCTTAGAACGACTTAATTTATAAGGCATACCTAACAAACGACGTGCATTATTATTACTAACCATTATCGACTCCTTAAACTACTAAATTAAAAATTCATTAAAAAAATGAACATCAAAAAACATAGTCATCGTTGACCACAAAGGCTTTTTTGTTTCATAATAATAACAAAACAAAGTGTAACTTAATCAGTATAACACTAAACTAGTAATATATAATCCAGTTTTATTTATTAGTTCCCAATAGTTACTATATATTTTACGTTAAAATTATATTCGGTTTGCTTGAAAGGCTATTTTAATAAAAAACATGTTATTGGGTTATTTCATGCGACTAAGCAGAGGTGTAAATGTTAAAAATATTAGGCCGCACTTCGTCAATTAATGTCCGAAAAGTATTATGGACTGCACATGAGCTTGATCTTAAATTTATTCATGAAGATCACTGGGGAAATCATGAGAATTTAATTCAAGTCGATTTTTTAAAATTAAACCCCAATGCGCTTATTCCAGTCCTTGTTCATGAACAAGGCTCATTATGGGAGAGCAACACAATTTGTCGGTATCTAGTGGCAAAATCCCAACGGACGGATTTATTACCCGAAGAGCCACTTGCTAGGGCTGAAATAGAAAAATGGATGGATTGGCAAATCTCAGAGCTCAACCCAGCATGGCGAGCTGCATTTATGGCACTAGTAAGACAGGATTCTTTTTTTCTACAACAACCTGAAATCGTGGAAAAAAGCATCCATTTATGGAATGAAAAAATGCAAATAATTGAATCTGTGTTATCAAAAAATCAGCCCCAAAAAAATCATCAGAACTATCTCTATGGAAACCATTTTTCTCTAGCGGATATCGTTATCACATTATCAATCCAACGTTGGCTATTAACCCCGATAAAACGCCCTAACACACCATTTTTACTTGACTATTATAAAAAAATGATAAATCGCCCTGCAGCATTAAAATGTATAAACCAACAGACCGCATAACAAATAACCTAAAAGCGTGTGCTACAAAATTTTAGCACACGTAGTTCCTTATTCGAGCGGTGAAGCAGGACTTGAGCACTTATCTTTCCAAATTTGGTTAACCTGTTCAGGCAATAATATTTCATGTCCTCCGTCAATAAACGGAATAGAAATATCCATGCGGCCTTCATCATTGGTATAAGATTTAACAATAAAACGCTTAAATCCGTCAGGCTTATCATTTTTATATCGATACACCTCCCCACAAACATAACCAACCTTACCATTATCCGCAGTGTAGCGAGAAAAATGATATTCAATATTTCTAAATTTTGCTGCTTGTGGGTACGCTAAAACATCATAAACATTCTTTTTTACTTGCTCAACTAAACTCAATTGAGTTGGTTTCATATATAGTGCCCCTAACAGAAATGCAGCACCAAAAATAAGTATCGCAATGATTACTTTAAAAAAATTCATTTTTATTCTCGCCATATATGACCAAATTTATTGAAATAATGTTCATTATGATGATAACCAGATATCAATTAAAATCCATCTTTAAAACGTAAATATTCTTATATTTATCATTTTGTTATTTAAATAAGTTCAACATTAAAACCTTATTGTGTGTAATGTTAAGTTGAGTTTAATATTACAACTGTTTTTTACTCTTAATCCCCTAGAAAATTTCCCGTTTCTATTGTGATCCTCTGTAAACAATCAGTATAGTAAGAAAATAATAACACTACATGATAATAGGAAGTTGAAAAATGAAAACAATAGGCCTCATTGGCGGTATGAGCTGGGAATCTACATTACTATACTACCAACAACTTAATGAAGGAGTGAAACAGCAGTTAGGTGGCCTACATTCTGCTAAAATTGTTTTATATAGCGTCGATTTCGCTGAAATAGAACAGTATCAGTCCAATGGGCAATGGGATTTGGCAGCACAATGTTTAGCAGATGCAGGAGAGAGTTTAAAGCTTGCAGGCGCTGATTTTCTGGTTCTTTGCACCAATACTATGCATAAAGTAGCACCACTAATTGAATCTCAAACCGGTCTTCCATTATTACATATAGCTGATGCAACAGGTGAACGGATAACACAGTCAGGCATAAAAACAATTGGACTCTTAGGAACTGCGTTTACGATGGAGCAGCCCTTCTATAAACAAAGGTTGATTGATAAGTTTAATTTGGATGTTCTAGTACCTAGCGCCCAAGATAGAAAAATAATTCATAATATTATTTATAATGAACTATGCTTAGGAAAAATAAACAAAGAATCTAAAAAGGAATATCAACGTATAATGACATCTCTGGTAGAAAAAGGTGCTGAAGGTATCATTTTAGGATGCACTGAAATAACATTACTTGTTAATCAACATGATACTACAGTAAACATATTTGATACCACCGCCATTCATGCACAAAAAACAATTGAAGTTGCGCTATCTGCTTAATCATTATTATCTAATAACAGACGCTGTCTTCAATAATTATTGTTAAGATAGTTTCTGTTAAATAATGGTAGCAAAATTGACATATCATCTAGTTAAAAATCACATTTTGCACTATTAAATAGAATTTAATATTAGCCAATTCTCACCTTTTGATTATAAAATACAATAATGCTATTTTTTATCGTTTATTGCACTAACTCTATTCTTATAAGAGTTAGTTTAACTTAACCACCTTAGATTTGTTTTTTATTAAATTTACAGATTATTACCCATTGAATATTAATTCTCATCTAAGATAATAAAAAAATTAAGATTAAATTTTTGACAGGTTATTATGTATAAATATAATGTTGGTAATGTTGTATTAGGCGGATTTATTAAACAAAAACGTATAGAACGTCAAATTACGACAAAAAAAAATGGCTGAACTAATATCTATTTCTGAAAAATCATACATAAAATATGAAGATGGAACTCTTTCAATATTTATTGACCACCTTGTAATGCTATCTAAAATACTCAATATAGATGTCAAAACATTATTTGATATCTACGTCAACGCACAACCATGAGCCTGAATATATTGTACTATCACAAAAATTTTGCTTTATATTGAAAGGGTTAAATATAGGACTTAGACAAGAGTTATCACCAGCAATTAACGTTGTATAAAGATAATCTCAGTTTGCATCCTCAATCACAGCAAATTGAGAATGTATTCTATGTGTCATATTTACCTTGGGTTTCATTTGACAGTTTTAATCTAAATATTGCAGATATTACTAATGTCTTTACCCCTATATTTACTATGGGAAAATACTATAATGACAACAATAAAACATGGCTGCCTCTAGCAGTACAGGTACATCATGCTTGTTTGCGATGGCTTCCATGTTGGTAAATTTTTAACTGAATTACAAAAATTATGTGATAAGCTAGCTCATTAGTACCATAAATTACTCACCGTTATGAAGGAAGCTAGCCCTTCCTTCATTTGTCGTGGGTTAATCTCGTTATAATGGCACTCTCAGTATTTTTAATTCAAAAATAATAAGCTCATATAAATGACATCCCCAATAGTACCACTTTGAAAAAAATATTCCGTTGGCATAATTACCATTTTAATAGTACTGGTCAGTAAAGAAGAAACCAATTCAATAGGGTCAGTTGCAGGCATATTTCCTCCATATTTTGTTATACCTTAAGTTCTCAGTAGTGCTTATGCAATAAGATAAAGGCTATAAAGAAGATGCCATACCTCAACAGATTATCACCTCTTTTAACGAACTGGTATCACTCTCCCCTCAGGTTCTGCTATTATAAACCCCTTTTTATAGATCTCGCTGATTAGGCTTTAAGCATAGAAGAATCATAATTTAAAAGCCGAAAGTACGATTATTCATCAGCAACATAAACCCCAGTAGCAGAACAATATAGAATGACGACCAATAAAGAACAGTACAATATCGACAAAAGAAATATAATTATTTAAAAACAGACAGTTACATTAAAGCAAATCATTATTCAAACGCAATTCTTATACATTATTTGATATTCTATAAAAGTCATTTAACCTATAATTTGAACTTCAAAATATTGGAAATTTTATGAATGTCACTCAGTTTTTTTATTAGCTCTAAATTGTATCAATGATAATCGGGAACCATCACATCCAGAATTTATGTATTTTATAGAACAAATATTGCTGGATTCATTTCTATAGATGAATTTATGGAGAGATTTATTGGTTTATCAGTTCGCTGTGATTCGTCAAAGCAAAATAAAGCATTTGCTATCAAACTTATCGAAATATATTTGTACACATCAGCAATAAACTGATATCGGTAAAAGGTATGCCTACTTAATAGTGGGCTACTAAAGCTGTTCTTAATAATGAGGAAAGAATAACTAAATTATTTAATAATCTACTCTGCTAAAACTCACGCATTACTTCGTAAAAAATTCTTTAATATCAACATGTAAAACCTTCAGAGCTGATACTAATGTATCTATATCACTTTTATTTATTCCTCATTCATAACGATATAACTGCTGTGCGCTTTTACACCCTATCAATTGAGTAAATTCAACAGTAGTAAATCTAGCATCACGCCTCAGACCTTTAATCTTACATCCAATCAATGTTGATACTAAGCTACCAGAATTCATACGTTGACACTCCATTTTTATAATCTGAAATAATCTATTACTCTCTCAAACTTCTGGATTATTCACTTCTCCAACTTTTCAAATCATTTATAGATAATCTATAAATGATAGTTGTAATTTGAAGTTCCTTATAACTCTATTGACTTTGCTAATATTTCTTATTAGTTATAGGTAATAGACTTATTTCAATAGGCATTACCACTAGAAAATGAAGAGGAATATTTATGAATAAGTTTCTAATATCTGCTTGTATGATTGCATCAAGTGCCATGTCCTTTAATGCATTAGCCGCAGATAAAATGACCTCAACTCCAGAAAATATGACATGTAAAGAGTATATGGACTTAAACCATAAAAGCTGGGCTCCAGTTGCCTTATGGGTAACATCACAAGATACTCAGTTTAAAAGTGGGAACTGGGTGGCATTATCTGAACAGAGCGTTGCGGAAGCTCCTTTAATACTTGAATTTTGTAAGAAAAAACCTGAAGGCACCCTTCAAGATTATCTTGCTAGCAAAAAGTAGATTGCTTTAATTTCTAGAGCCGCTTTTATGCAGCTTATTAATACTGATGTGAAAATGCTAAAATAATATGGCGTACCTCATAAGGTTTAGTATATGGTATGATTTCAGTTCCCCTTCTGACTATAGAAAAACATACATTAATTAGCTGTAACTCACTAACTTTCTTATAGTGAGATTTAGATTAAAAAAATGTAATCAAGCTGTAAGGCTAACCATTAGCTTCTATTGATAAAGTATCCTCAATATATCAATAGAGGATATCCAAATGAAAAAAAAACTACTTTTAGTATTCATTCCTTTTATTTTAACTCCAGCAGCTTCAATAGCGTCAAATAATATTTTAAGTGTTCATATTCTTAATCAGCAAACAGGAAAGCCAGCCCCTAATGTTGAGGTTACATTAGAGAAAAAACAGGGAAACAATTGGGTACTCATAAATACAGAAAAAACAAGTAATGATGGCAGAATTAAATCTATCTTACCTGACAGCCCTGAGAAGCCTTCTATAGGAGACTATAGAGTGATTTTTAAAACTGGTGAGTATTTTAAGCAACAAGGTAAACACAGTTTTTTCCCTGAAATCCCCGTTGAATTTCAAATAGATAATTTAGATGAACATTACCATATCCCCTTGCTTTTAAGCCAATATGGTTATTCAACATATAGAGGGAATTAACCCTTTTCAGCTTATAAACCAATGCAGTATCAATCAGGTATTGATACTGCATTCGCATAATATAATTACAAGTAACTATCTCGTATTATTTCCGCATTTTTTGCAATAGATGTTTTCTCCAAAAAATTAGCAATAACAAAAATATACCTACAGCTATTAGCATACTTATTGAAAAATGAGTTGGTAGTGAAAGAACTAGCTTACTAATAAAATATCCTGCAGAAACTATCAAAGCTCCCCAAATTGCGCCACCGATAATATTTAATATAAAAAATTTAAATGGAATTACATCACTAGCACCGATAATAATAGGTCCTATTGTCCTTAACCCATAAGCAAAGCGAATACCTATAACAACCCAATTCTCACTTTTTTGAATATATTCTTGCGCATATACTATTTTATCTTTTTTATTATGGAGTTTGGGTAAAATTTGTGCTCCAAAATAACGGCCTATAAAAAACAATACATTATCACTAACGATCCCACCTAAAGAGGCGGCTATAACTACTTGAGGGTAAGAAAGTAATTGATTATGTGCTGCTATGCCCGATAAGAAAGCTACTGTTTCTCCCTCAATCATGGAACCCAGAAACACAGCTAAGTATCCATATTCAATTATCCAGTGAGATAGAGCCTCCGACATATTATGATTGACCTTTATTATGACGTTTAACAATAGCTATAAATATCATGTAATTAATTCAATTTCGAGAATTAAATAAATACACTATATACTAGTATAGTAATCACTTTATCGCTCCTCCCTATATAGTAAAAACCAACCCCCACTTCACATCTCCGGAGATGACACCATAATTTTCGAGTAATGTAATTATGCCCACGAAGACAATAAATGTACCAAAAAACATAAATACATAAATACATAAATACATAAATACATAAATACATAAATACATAAATACATAAATACATCATTCATGTATATGTGAGTACGCTATTATACATAAAGATTAATTTAGCTTACATCTTGAATAGAGATAGCCGCACACAATCACTATTTGTCAAATGATTTAGATTGATTAAAATATTGAGGTAATCGCGTATTTAACGCACCCAAAAAGACTTAAATCTAAACAGTGCAATTATGATTTACTAACTTTAGCTTTGAACGACTAATTCAAACAAAAAACTGCACTAGGCAGGATATTTTCATCGTATTACCTCGCACTTCTACTGGTACAACATGCACATATTTTAATAAGGTTATATCCTGAAGCTTTAGCTGCTGCTATTGCATGTATAGCATTAAATAGGTTACCTAGGTAGAAACGATTTGAAGCCATCGGCATTTGTTTACAGCCAACTTTGTGTATTTTGTAATTACCTTTTGGTTCCATCGTCATCTGAATGTAATAGTTCATACATCTCCGCATTTACATTGTACAAAAGATTTATAACTTATGGACCGCCATCGAGGTATCGAACCCCGACTCTTAGTTTTGCTAAGACTAAATACTCTTCCAATTGAGTTAATGGCGGAATGATTTTACATCCAGTAGACCAATGCAAGCGAGGCTAAAAGCAGCCCTAAAATAGTTAGTACATTTTGCGTTAGTGATAAAATTCGTTGATAAAAGGTAGGTAAGTTCATAGGTGATCCCTTAGGAAATAAATCCTTTGGATACCGCATCTATTTTTAAAATAAAAACTCGCAACTGCAAGATTTGCTTCTATAGCAATGAGGTATGATGGCATAGCTATTGTAACACATAACTCTCTCACTGGGGGATTGTAATGATATATAAAACAAAAAACCCCGCTTTTTGCAGGGTTTCATAATCTATATGTTATTTAAGCTAACGTCATATTAGATTTACAGAAAATACATTTAGCACCAGAAGGGTTACTTTTTGTTGCTTCAAAATGGTACCGTCTGTACTGAGCCCCTTTACAACAAGGGCATCTCATAAAGATATCGCCCTTAAAGCGCCACCACGTTTGCCGCAGCTGGGCCTTTGCACCATTCTCTACTGAGAAGCTAACTTTTTGTCCTTCGTTCAGCGTTTTGAAGCTGTCGCTTTGAATTGCAGAGAAGTGTACGAACACATCTTTGCTACCATCAGCAGGAGAAATAAAGCCAAAGCCTTTAGATTCGTTAAACCATTTTACTAAACCAGTCATTGTATTAGACATATTGAATTCCTTTGAATTTTTAATTGTTGCCACATGGCATATAGGTTTGATTTTTATTCATACTTATGGAACTAATTAGGAGGAATTCACTACGAATGGTATCTATGGGATAACGCTAAACGGGGGAACTTTTCAAAACTTGCTTTCATAAATAGGTCTGTACTTCCAAACCGATAAGCACATTTACTCATACATCCTTACGTATAGCAAGGTTTTTTTATAGATACTACGATTATTTTAATAATCAATATGGATTTAACCATATATTCAATACAAGAATAGATCGATAACTCAATGATAAATAATTATTTTAAATCCCTATCAATTCATACATCAAATACAATTTAATAAAAGCCACGTAAAGCGCAGCCTTGTATTAGTAAAATGTGATTACGCTAGAATAGCGTTATCTTGTTGGCCCCATACAGAACCTATTATTACAGCTAGCAAATCCAGCTATCGCTTTATTAGAAAAGGTGTGACTAAATTTTGGGTGAGTCCATACATTTGGCTGGATATACAACCTTACTTTATTTCCAGTTGTATAATAGTAATAAGCTTGCTGAAAAAACTGATCGTAAGATGATGCCCATTCTGATTTATTAGAAACAGCACAGGCGACAATATCGCCACCATGATTCACTCCTTTCACACAAAAATAGCGTCCCCCTTCTATTTGTCCCGAACTGAAATTAACTAAAGTCACATCTGAATAATATTCAATTTTAGGGTCCAATGTGTCTATAGCAAATGCAGTCGGGGCAATTAATAAAAATACAGGGAATAAACTACTCAATCTCATACAATTCACTCAAATTTTACAGAAAACAAAGCCCCACCGAAGTGAGGCTCATAAGCTATTGACGTTGTAGTCATTCTTATCACAATATCAGCTATTTTACGATCGTAAAGTATTTTATTAAATCTGCTCTACATACCTATCTAATTCTAACTTTATATCCAACATCACCAACATTCCGTCAATAACCCCTCCGCTTTCTGAAGTTTTTTTCCTATGTGGGTATCTGAGCATTTATGGTCTCTAGCTAGCTGCATGAATGTTTTCCCAAGTAAATAATAATCCAGTAGCAAGTCATACATATGACTGTTCTTTTTATTTAATTGAGCCATACAGCTAGAAATAATCATTGCATCGTCGTCACAACATTGAGATCGAGATTTAACCTTATTGGGTATTAAACGACTAAAGCCTGCTGCTGTAGGATACCACTAAACTGACTCGACATGATTCGTAGCCCATGCTCCCCACATTTCTAGTACTTGTTGAATATTACGCATCCGTTACCTCGTATTAATTTGCGAGCTTTTGCCATCGGATTCAGCGTTAATACGTTTAGATATAGAAATGGCACCATCTGATTCTTTGGCGAGATTTGAAGTGCCTCTCTCTCTTGTTTTGTACATAGTCATTAATCGCCCATTTATCACAGCATGATTTTCAGCATTAACATCGGTAGAGTATTTTTTACTGTCGCGCGATAACATCCTAGGTACCTAGAAACCTCTGCCATATTTCCATATGTCCTAGGGATATCGCTCGTAGTACGGCTTTTAAACTCGAAAAAATAGGTAAATTCCCAGCACGAAGAAAACCGGGGCTTGGTAAGAAGAAATGTGCTTGGCTACTTTCAGAATCACTGTTTTGGGTAAGAAACAGACATTGCTAACAGCATTCTATGTGAATGAACGGGAAGTAGGCCAAAGTTAAAAAAGGGAATTTGATGAAGTAAATCACACTTTATTGTACCGTACATACCCATATTAAAATTGTGTGTTAACATTACACCCTGTAAGTACCTTTCAACTCAACCCGAGGCTTTGATGCTGGAGAATGTAATCATCCGATAATCAGCTTACCGACCTCTTCAGGCCGAACTGATTATCAATGCGCCGAAATCGAATGTGAACACCCCAGTGTGTTTGCAAGTTTTGCACATGATGATAAAACAGGTTCTTCAGTATGAATTTATCCCGTCAGGAACAACGTACCTTACACGTTCTCGCCAAAGGTGGCCGTATCGCGCACATCCGCGATGCGTCTGGCCGCATCACCGCCGTTGAATGCTACACCCGTGAAGGGATGTTGCTCAGCGACTGCACTCTTGCCACTTTCAAAAAACTCAAAACCAAAAAACTTATCAAGTCCGTAAACGGTCAGCCGTACCGCATCAACACCACCGGGCTGAATAATGTTCGCGCACAGCTTGATAACCGCTAAGAAGAGCATGATGGATATTAATACCCTTATTTCCGCATCCCGACACATCCAGCTGTCAGTGGAGGAAAGCAAAATCCCCTGGGATGAACCAGCCTTCAGCCAACGCATGCTGGCGAACCATTTATCGCAGGATCACGACTGGGCCAGCCGTAGACAGAGCGTCATTGAGCAGCAGGTGGAATGGATCGCAAACCAGTTATTACCTGGTGCACAAATCCTCGATCTCGGCTGCGGTCCCGGCTTTTATACCCACCGCTTAGCGGAGCTTGGATTTCACTGTACTGGCGTGGATTTCTCACCAGCATCCGTAAGCTGGGCCCGCCAGCAGGCGCAGAATGCCAATTTGAATATCGATTATGTTCAGCAGGATATCCGCGCATACTGGCCGGATAGGCCGTTCGATTTCATCATGATGACGTTTGGGGAACTGAATGTGTTCAGCACGGTGGATGCGAGCACCATCATCAGCCGCTGCGCCCTGTGGCTGCAGCCTAGTGGCCGGCTGCTCACTGAAGTCCATACTTTCGAAGAAGTTAAGCGCCAGGGAATGACTAAAGCAAGCTGGCAGCGCTGTCTGGACGGACTGTTTCTAGGCGTCCCTCATCTACTTCTGACGGAACATGGCTGGGATGAAGAAACGCAGACCAGCTCAACACAGTTCTGGGCCATAGAGGCAAACGGTCACACCACCCGATTCGGCAGCCAGATGACAGCCTGGCGCGATGACGAGTACGTCAGCCTGCTCGATAATGTCGGATTTACCCTGCTTCCTTCTCCAGAAAGCCACGACTGGCCAGTCAGCGAGACATTTGAGGGGAAACTATTTGCTCTGCTGGCTGAAAAAGCAAAAAACTCAGAGGAACTTCCTCTTAATACTCAATATAATAAAAGGAGTTCAGCATTGGATATCCCACGTATATTTACCATAAGTGAAAGCGAACACCGCATCCACAACCCGTTCACCGAAGAGAAGTACGCCACGCTAGGCCGCGTGCTGCGCATGAAGCCGGATACTCACATTCTTGACCTCGGCAGCGGCTCGGGGGAAATGCTTTGTACCTGGGCCCGGGATCACGCTATTACCGGGGTCGGCATCGATATGAGCCAGTTATTCAGCAAGCAGGCTAGACGCCGCGCGGAAAAACTCGGCGTCAGCAGCAGGGTGCAGTTCATACATAACGACGCCGCCGGGTATGTTGCAGAGGAGAAATTCGACGTGGTCGCCTGCATCGGCGCAACATGGATTGCTGGTGGGTTTGCTGGGACCGTCGGGCTGCTAGCTCAGAGCTTGAAACCGGGCGGATTCATGCTTATCGGCGAACCCTACTGGCGTCAGCTACCCGAGACCGATGAGATAGCGCAGGCCTGTGGTGTCAGCACGATAGCTGATTTACTGACGTTGCCAGGGCTTGTCAGCGCGTTCGACGGTCTCGGCTATGACGTGGTGGAAATGGTACTGGCAGATCAGGAAGGCTGGGACCGGTATGAGGCCGCGAAATGGCTGACCATGCGCCGTTGGCTGGAAGCCAACCCTGACGACAGCTTCGCGGCGGAAATCAGGGTCGAGCTAACGGTCTCGCCGAAACGTCACGTGACCTACGCGCGGGAATACTTTGGCTGGGGCGTATTCGCGCTCATCGCTAGGTAACAATAGACTCCCAGTATTTCTTTCTGGAAATACTGGGATATCCTCTTTGCATTGAACAGATGCATTGATCTGCTCCCTATAAACTGGCTCACGTAGGATACAAGCTATGTCTGCTGTTAGCACTAAACAGCCAATATACAGAAACACAAGAAAATGATTTGAGCGATGAATAAATATTATTTATCGTTGTTTTTTCTGATCCTACGGTGCATTTTTCAATCAAATAGTTAATACAATCCAAACAATTTTTCGAAATACTACCTTTGATAAATACTGAAACTATCAACAATTTTTAACTTCGGCATAAAAATCAATGACAGGTCTCAAGTAATGACCAACAACTCAAAATGAGAATTTAATATCAGAGCTAAAATCGTAATAAGCCACTATAATAAAGATGGATATCGTGAACAATCAGGAATGATTTCTATATGAATTTTTATGGGATAGATTATTTACAAGCGCAGTCTAATATAAATGATTACTTGAAATATATTGTTATTTTTGGAACTTTATTTACTTTAATTGTTTTTTTCATCCTATATATGCGTCATCGCCTACAAACTAAATATCGGGATTTAACGATCATCGCCTTCTTATTCTTACTCTTCATTTTAGGTATTCAGTATCAAGATTATACCGACAGTCAAAATATACACTCAAAATCATCCCAAATGGTTAATTTCGTAAGGTTATTATCAAAAGAAAAAGGTGTAGATATAAATTCTATATTTTCTAACTCTGTACAATTATCCGATGGCATCATCATTAAAATTGATGACCGATATTATCGTATTCACTTAAGCTTAGATCAACAAACTTACAGCTTAGAAAAAGTTTGGCTAACAAATCCCGAAATTAAAATCATAAAAAATAAGGCATAAAATGATTATTTATACACCTATTATTATAAAACTTGGATTGGGGATTCTATGTCTGATTGTTCAAATAAACCTCATGGGCAAAGGGAATTTAGCCCCCTCATCCGCAATGGATCAAGTTCAAAACTATGTTCTAGGCGGCATTATCGGTGGAGTCATTTACAATGAATCAATAACAATACTGCAATTTATACTAGTGTTAATCATCTGGACTTTGCTTGTTTTTGCTCTTAAATTTTTAAAAGAGAACAATCCATTCATTAAACGAATTATTGATGGTAAACCTATAACCTTGGTGCATAATGGCAGCGTTAATGTTAAAGAATGTCTAAAAAATGGTGTTTCCGCTAATGATTTGATGTTCAAACTAAGATCAAATGGCATTTACGAAATAGAGCAGCTAAAACGCGTTGTTCTCGAACAGAATGGGCAATTGACCATTATCCAAAGTGGCGATGAAAATATACGTTATCCAATTATAGTGGATGGCTTAGCTAACCATGATCTACTTGAAATCATCGACAAAGACATTAAGTGGTTAGAAGACAATATATCGAAACAAGGTTTCAGTAAAATTAGTGAAGTGTATTTAGGTGAGTATTTGTCTGGTAGGATTAATTTATATGGATATGAAAAAAAGAATAACGCTGATTAAGTTAGATTCACACCTTGTATAGCAATGACAGAACGCTTACCGCTTTTGGTATTAGGCAGCCATTAACTCAGGGCTGCCATTGGTAATAAGTTATCGTTAAATCAGTTTATAATATCTAGTTTCAGCCCGAACTTCTCCAACTCATCCAACCAAATATTCAATGTAACCGTCTTTTCGTTCATATATTGACTTTTGTTATAAACCGCCATCACTCCCGTCATGATATGCCCAACCAACTGTTCAACAACGTGAGGTGGTTGTCCTAAATCATTTAGATATGCTGAAAATGTTCTTCGCAAGTCATGAGCAGTCCAATGTTCAGAGTGACCAGTTCTACGCCATAATATCCGACAAAATGTGCTCACATTTGATGCTTATTTCAGTTCGCCTAACTCGTAACTATCTTTAGGTCCTTTGAAAGATTGAAGCTATGTCGCCACCCTATCCGGGATAGGTCTATAGATTTTATTTCCTTCCTTGCTATTTTGAGCTGGCACTATCCAGACTTTATCGTCCAGATCCCATTCGCGCCATGTGCTAAGCCTAACTTCTTGGGTTCTTGAGCCAAGAATTAATAATAAAATAAGTAGTTTTTTATAATATTAAGCAATGCGTTGATGATTATTAAGCGCCTCAAGTAAAGTTCTTAATTCATTATTCGTTAAAACACGCTCTCGCTTCTGCTTTTTCTTACCTACATCAGAAACGCTAAGTAATGATAAAACATCACTTTTAGCATACTCTCGAATCGAACAATATTTTAAAGCCTGCTTCGAGTCTAAAAGTAAGTTACCAGCCGCGACGGGACCTGTATCTTTCATTCTATCAAAGCATGCAATCCAATCTTTTGTTGTTGCCTCTTCGACAGGGAGGTCACCTATATAAGGATAAATATTTTTCTTATACTTCTTACGCAGCATTTCAAAATCTTTTCTGTGATATGCTGCATATTCAGTGAGCCAGTACTCTATAACATCCTTAATTGTTATTTTAACATCCGCGTTTTCTTCACCTAGTTTTATATGTTTTGGGTCATGTCCTGAAGCCAAAATAGCTCTAAGCTGGTCCTGCTTGTCTCGCGCCTGTTTAAGCGATAAATCAGGATATTACCCTATTATTATCCTACTTAACTTACCTCCAAATCGATAAGAGTATAACCATGAGATAGAACCTTTTTTGCTTACTAGTATCGAAAGCCCCCTACCATCTGCTATCATTACCAGCTTAGAGATTTCTTTACCATGAATGTTTTTTAGCTTTTTGTCTGTGAGTTTATTAATTTCTGACATATCAGTCTTATCCAATGTCTAGAATCTTATACAAAGTCTTATACACGAGTCAGTATAAGACTGGGTTAATTCAGAAACAACGAGAACGACAAAAAACCAAAAAGCATATATTTTTCAAAAATTTAAATAACGATCAGAAACAAGAAAGAACAACCGAGAATGACAACCAATAAAGAACAGTACAACTTAAACAAGTTGCAAAAAAGAATTCGCCGTGATGTTGGCCAAGCAATCGCTGACTTTAACATGATAGAAGACGGTGACCGGATAATGGTTTGCTTGTCTGGAGGTAAAGATAGTTACACACTGCTTTCTATCCTGCAAAGTTTGCAAAAAAGTGCCCCTATCCAATTTTCATTAGTTGCGGTTAATTTGGACCAAAAACAACCTGGCTTCCCTGAGCATATTTTACCTGCATACCTTGATAACCTTGGTGTGGAGTACAAAATTGTTGAAGAAAATACCTATGGGATCGTAAAGGAAAAAATTCCGGAAGGGAAAACAACTTGCTCATTGTGCTCTCGTTTACGACGTGGAATTCTGTATCGTACAGCAACTGAATTAGGTGCAACTAAAATTGCACTTGGTCACCACCGTGATGATATTTTACAGACCATGTTCCTAAATATGTTTTATGGCGGTAAGTTAAAAGGCATGCCTCCTAAATTAATGAGCGATGACGGAAAACACATTGTTATCCGCCCACTCGCTTACTGCCGAGAAAAAGATATTGAGCGCTTTGCACAGGCTAAAGAATTTCCAATTATCCCTTGTAATCTATGTGGCTCTCAACCAAATCTGCAACGTCAAGTTATTAAAGAGATGCTACGTGATTGGGATAAGCGTTATCCTGGCCGTATCGAAACAATGTTCCGCGCCACTCAAAACATTGTGCCGTCTCATTTATGTGATACCGAATTATTTGATTTCAAGAATATTTCTCATGGAGATGAAGTTATCAATGGCGGTGACCTTGCGTTTGACAAAGAAGAGCTGCCTCTCCAACCTTTTATAGAGGAAGATGATAAGCCCGACTTTGCAGCTGAACGCCTTGATATTATTGAAGTTAAATAATATTTATTAATACCCCCCCTCGTTTGGAGGTTATTTTTTGCTCGGATTTAATGCAAAAAAAAGCCGATGTAAATTACATCGGCATTACAGTGGTCAATTATTCTGTATAAGAACTCAATATGAGAAAAACTACAATTATGGAGCACAACGTTCATCGCTCAACGTTGCATTCACCTGCAGGACTAATACTGCACTAAAACCTCAGTAGTTTTATTGATTTATCTCAAACTAGGTCCGGTTATAACAAATAAGTCATCAATATTAGAGCCATCGGCTTTTTCTTAGCCACCACAAGACAGTTGCAATTAAAACGGCTAATAGAACGCAAAAGACACTAAAGGCAAAACGGAATTCATTACCGGGGATCCCCCCTAAATTCACACCAAACAAACCCGTTAAAAACGTTGTTGGTAAGAATATCATGGCCATTAATGACATTGTATAAATACGCCGGTTCATCATTTCAGTCATCATATTCGTTATCTCATCAGAAATAATCGCTGTACGTGCTATAAATCCATCGAGATCTTCAATGCAACGCCCTAACCGGTCAGAAATCTCTTGAATTCGACGACGATTAGTTTCATCTAACCAAAGTAATTTTTCCGTTGTTAAGCGAGAAAACATATCTCGTTGTGGAGCCATATAACGGCGGATTACAATAATTTGCTTACGGAGTAATGCAAATTCTCCTCTATCAGGAATTTGGCCATTTAATATGGAGTCTTCCATATCAATTAAACGCTCATGCAAAGAATCTGTAAAATCACTTATTTCATCTGTAATAGAATCAGCAACCTCTACTAGCCAATCACCTGTGCTTTGCGCACCTACTCCCTGTTTTAAGTCATCAATAACAGAGTCTAAAGAGTTTACTTTTCGGTGACGGCTAGAAATAATTACCCGGTTATTAATAAATACTCGAAATGCAACTAATTGCTCAGGCCGCTGGCCAGTATTAGTATTTAAAGTTTGCAATGTTAATAAAATACCATCACCAACACGTATCAAACGCCAACGCCCTGAATGCCCTGATAGCGCAGACTTAACTTGGTCATTAAAGAGGTCTGATTGCTGAATCCAATTAAAACTTTGAGGATCTTTATAATCATAATGAAGCCAGAACGGAGACTGCTGGCTCGCACTCGCATTCACATCAATGGGTAGTAATCCACCGTCTCCATTTAACTGAAATGCATGTACAGGATTTGAATTTTGGAATAAAGAACCATAAATCAGCCCCATGCAATATCTCCCTTTTATAATCAATACGGTATTTGTAGTCGAATAAATAATTCTTTGCAATTATTTAAAGAATCACTTCCACAATACATGAATAAAACAACAAAGAAAAAAGAATGAGATTAACATCTTATAAAAACAGACAATTCCTCATAAATCACAAAATATCGCCATTTTTGCTAAATAAAACCACATAATTGACACAAATGAGCAATAAAATTTACGATGAGTTTTTTATTATAAAAAGGTAGTGTTTATTCCTTTTTTGGTCCTCCTTCCCATTCTCCAGAGGAAGGAGCTTTTTTCTTTTTGTCAGAAAAAACAGCCCACAACATGTGCAGGCTGAGATCTTTTTTAATGTTTAATAATATAAAAGCTATGGCTATATGCGACATCTTCAGGGTTGTTAATCGGGTAACCTTTTAGCCAAGGCTTAATTAGGCGTGCATTGGTATATTGATAAATAGGTGCGATTGGCGCTTCTTTTGCAATGATAGCTTCTGCATTATTATAATAACGGTTGCGTAATTGCGCATTTGTTTCAATACTCGCCGATGCGATAACCTCATCATATATAGGGTTGTTGAATTTTGGTATATTACCACTATGCTGAGAAGTGAGCAGAGACAAGAAGGTTGAAGGCTCATTAAAATCCCCTATCCATGATGCGCGTATAACATCAAAATTTCCTGTATTACGGCTATCTATATAGGTTTTCCATTCTTGATTAACTAGTTTGACCTCAGCACCTAGCTTTTTCTTCCACATAGAAGCAATTGCTATAGCAATTTTTTGATGGTTTTCTGAACTATTGTATAATAACGTTAATTCTAATGGGTGATTTGGACCAAAACCAGCTTGTTGTAATAACACTTTTGCTCGCTGGTCTAACTCTTTTTGTGAATAGCTATTATAAAGCCCTTTTTCAGGCTTAAAGCCATCAGTGACATCAGGAGTAAAATAATTTGCGGGCTTCTCCCCTGTACCTAATACCTTATTCGCAATTAATTGGCGGTCAATCGCCATGGATAATGCTTTTCTAACACGAACGTCATCTGTTGGTGCACGTTGAGTATTAAAAGCATAGTAATATGTCCCTAATTGGTCTGGTGTAAAGACTTCATTAGGAATATCTTTTAACAATTTTTGATAGCGTTGTTTTGGAAATGATTCGGTAATATCTAGGTCGCCCGCTAAATAACGATTAGTTGCATGAGACTCTTGGTTAATCGGGACAAAAGTGACTTTAGTGATGACTGTATTTTGATGATCCCAATAATTTTTATTTGGTACCAAAACAATTTTTTCATTGACCACTCTGTCAGATAAAACAAAAGCGCCATTTCCAACTAAATTTCCGGCTTTTATCCAGTCATTACCAAACTTTTCAACGGTTTTTTGGTGAACAGGAAATAAACTAAAGTTAGCCGTTAACGAAGGAAAATAAGGTACCGGCTTATTTAGAGTAATCTTTAGTGTGTGCGTATCAACCGCTTCAACACCTAGTTGCTCAACTGGCAATTTACCATCAATAATATCTTGCGCATTGTTAATGCCTGCTAGTGCTGCAAACCAAGCAAATGGTGATGTTGTTCCAGATGAAACAAGTCGCTGCCAGCTATAAACAAAATCTTGAGCCGTGACAGGGTCACCGTTTGACCAATGTGCGTCAGATCTCAGTGTAAATGTCCAAATACGATTATCAGCCGTATCCCAGCGTTGAGCTACTCCAGGGATCGGCTTTCCATGATCATCTTGGTTAACCAGCCCTTCAAATAAGTCACGCATGACTTGCGCTTCTGTTAACCCCACTGATTTTACTGGATCCAAAGATGCGGGTTCGTCTTTTAAATGTCGTGTAACTTCTTGGTTTTCAGCTAAAACTGTGCCTGTAGGTATCACGGCACTAATAGCTGGTGTAGTAACAAAGACTGAAGAAATCAAAATCGCTAAAGATGTAAATGAATGTTTATGCATTATATTTTCTATCTTGTTAATATAAATAAAGTTAACTAAAAGCCTAGTTAAATGATTTCAAATGAAGATGCTATTATTAACAACGTTACTGCATTTACTGATTAAGTTTCATTTCGGTAATTTTAATGTTGGAAAAATCCACTATAACAATAAAAACATAAGCTTATGATGTAAAAAACCATATCTAACATGGGTAATATCAAGTCGTAATTACTCTGTAGTTTATCTTAATTTATCATATGCTTTCATATTTTAAATATCCACATTTCTCGTGTAATTAATTGATTTCCTAACTTAAATATACATAAATTAATACTCATATTATAGAACCATAACCCTATCTCTATCATTTTTCAGGTAATTAAATAATGACTCAAGAAACCAATACAGACCGATTTCCTTTTGTTACACTTCATAGGTCAGTTTAAAAAAGTGCATAACAAAAAACGCAAGCATTGATAAAGCTTAGTAGTTATATAATGATGATGCACCATACTGTAATAAAAAGTAGGTAAAATTATCTTGTTTTGCCCCATATAGGACTCAAGGTAAGAGATAAAGTTTCCGTATAAAATTTGGTCATTAGTACAATGTAAAACTCAGCGCTGTTAACTGCCCATTAAAAAACCTTAATCGCAAAGATTTTTTATTAGGAGATAGATTAAGTTATCAGTGACTCACTTTATGAACGGGAGAAAAATTCATGTCACAGACAGTTAAATTAAAAGGTAATGACATCACAGTTAATGGTGTATTTTTACAAGCGGGCTCAAAAGCTAAATCTTTCACACTTGTCACCAAAGATCTCAGCGAAGCAACGCTAGAAACCTATGAAGGTAAACGAAAAGTTTTAAATATTTTTCCAAGTGTAGACACTGGCGTATGTGCCGCATCTGTTCGCAAATTTAACAAACTCGCAAACGATTTGGATAACACGGTTGTGTTATGCATTTCTGCTGACCTACCTTTCGCACAAGCGCGTTTTTGTGGTGCAGAAGGTTTAGATAATGTCGTTACGCTATCTTCTTTCCGTAGCGGCTCGTTTGCGAATGACTATGGTGTTGATATTGCTAGTGGCCCATTAAAAGGCTTGAACGCTCGTTCCGTTGTTGTTTTAGATGAAAACAATAACGTTATTTATAGCCAATTAGTTCCTGAAATAACTGAAGAACCTGATTACGACAGCGCATTAAATAGTTTGAAATAAGCTTTTGTCATATTTAGTTCACTGTAGTTAACAATAAAGCGGGAATTTCCCGCTTTATTGAATAATATAAACACCACTCTAATCTACGTGAGCCCAATACAATGGTTGGTGGTTCTTTGCATTAACAACATTCGCAAATAACTTGTTGTCACTCATTATAGAAATCAAAGTATGAGAGAGCGTACTCAATACTTTTAAGGCTTGGTCCTGGGTAACAGGGCAGCAAGATGTCAAAATATCAATAATGAGGTCTCGAGGCTTATGGCCATTTTTTACCAGCGCCTCCCACGTAAAACGATTTTTCTTCGCTAAATATTTTACTGCAGCTTTATTCATCAGATAAAGTTCGGCGGCTGAGGCGGCAGACTCAAACATATCATTTTTATAATGGCTCTGGCTCATGTATTCGCGTAGCTTACGATTTACAACGAAATTAATAGTGAATTGATCCATGGCAACTCCTTGTAGGCTGAAACCCATCAGATGAGATTACGATACCCTAAAACAGCAGCTGTCTTTGTTATATAGCAGGAAAATTCACCAATTAGCAATAGTATTAGCAGGGTTTTGCCATATCAAACACAAGATAAAAAAGATACGTCTTTAAAATAACATTGAGTCAATGCCCCATTTTCATAGACTTCATCCATTGTTCGCACTACATCTTGGCAATACTTATTCAAACCGTCTTCCGGTATTGTTGTTGCTGTGCCAGAGCCACTTAAAACCAGCCCTATTATTGCGAATACGTAAGTTATTCTTTTATACATTTAATTTAATTTTGCTCTTTTTTCGTATTAAGGCCATATTCTCTCAATTTATTGGCAATTGCCGTATGAGAAATATCCAAACGTTTAGCTAATTTACGGGTACTCGGATAATCGCGATATAAACGTGCTAATACCGATGCTTCATAACGTTTAGTGATTTCATCTAGCGAGCCATTGAGTGAATCTAAAGCGAGTGCGGGGGTATTAACTACATCAGGTAATTGGATATTATCTGCATCTAATATATTGCCATTAAGTTGCGTTAACCCTTGATAAAGAGCATTTCTCAGTTGCCTTATATTACCCGGCCAATAATAACTACTTAAATATTCTATCAACGAAGGTGCCAATTTAGGTTCAGCAATATGAAGCTCTTTGGAAAAACTGGCGACAAATGTTTTGGTCAGCGGTTGAATATCTTCTTTACGTTCACGCAATGGAGGAATAGTTAATGTCAGTACATTCAAACGATAGTAAAGATCCTCTCTGAATTTCTTTTCGGCAACCAATTCAGGTAAATTTTTCTGTGTTGCACAAATCACACGAACGTTCACCTTAACTTCTTTTTCTTCCCCAACACGCCTAAATGTTCCATCATTTAAAAAACGTAATAACTTAATTTGCATTTGTGGCGACATTTCAGCAATTTCATCAAGCAACACCGTTCCGCCGTTGGCTTGTTCAAAAAAACCCTTTTTGCCTTCAACTGCATTTGGATAGGCACCCGCTGCATAACCAAATAATTCACTTTCTACGACATCATCCGGCATCGAAGCACAATTTAAGCCTAAAAACGGTTCTTTTCCTCTCGCACTATGCAAGTGACAAGCTTTTGCTAAGATATCTTTCCCAGTCCCCGTTTCACCGACAAGTAATAATGGCTCATCCAGCATAGCAATACGTTTGGCTCGTTCAACCACATTTACCATGACAGGGCTAACAGCAATAATTTGTTCAAAACCGCTGCCATCCGCCTCAATAACTTGTTGGCGTTGCTTATCTAAAATTGCAGCTGATTTCAACAGTAATACTGCTCCTGTACAATGGGATTTACCATTTTCATCAGCCAAAATAATAGGTGTTACTTGCATCAAATAGTCTTGGCCTTTAATGACAACTTTCTCGGTGTACGCCTCTGGGAGACTCCCGTTCAAACCAACGTACTAGCCCTTGACTACCAACTAGCTGTGAAAAGGTTTTTTCTCGAATTTTAGCCTCATCATAACCAAATAACTGCAATGTCATTGGGTTAATCAACTCAATATTTAGCTTGTTGTCTATGGATAAAACAGGTTCTGGAAATGAGTTTAAGAGCGCCCAAACGGCTTTATGTTCTCTTTCTGAAGGCATAAAATAAATTCGGCGAACATCAATAACACCATTAATACGGCGTATTTCTGCCATCAATGTGCTGAATACCTGAAAATCTACAGGTGTAAAGTTGAGGTAAATCCTACGTTGAGGAGAGATTTCAATACCTTTTAAATCAATATTTTGTAGAACTAAAAGATCAAGTAATTCACGCGTTAAACCGATACGGTCTTGGCAGGTCACTTCGAGGCGCATAGGTAAGAACCTTCATCAAAAAAGCCGAGAGAATAAAGGTATTTTAGCCTTAAACATTAAGGGAATACAGTGTTTGTGTCACAAATTGTTGACAGCTTGTAAGCTTTATAGCATCAACAAATAAAATCACGGTTTTTCTTTATTTTTTAAGGCTTGAAATAAGAATAAACACATTAATCAATAAATGATGCTGCAGAGTGAGCAAAAAACTGTCAACTCACCCTGCCAATGCTATTGTTTTACACTTTTTCTTTTTTACTGGGGATGACATTTTTTAACTGGCCAATTAACTGATGGCGAAAATCGGCTAAACGAGGCTTGTTTTCTATCCAAGGTAGTGGTCGACATAATTCCATCGCTTTAATACCTAAACGCGCAGTTAACAAGCCGGCTCCAATACCTTGTGCTGCTCGTGTTGATAACCGTGCGGTAATGTCTTGAGATAGCCAATCCATCCCCACTTCACGAATTAATTCAGACGCACCCGCAAAGGCAATATTAATGAGCACCATGCGAAATAGCCGAATTCGGCTATAATAACCGAGTTCAATACCATAGATTGCCGCGATCCGATTAATTAGGCGAATATTTCGCCAAGCAATAAATGCCATATCTACCAGTGCTAGCGGGCTCACCGCAATCATGATGGCCGATTCTGCGGAACAACGACTAATTTCTTTGCGAGCTTGTTCATCAAGGATAGGCTGAACCATTCTACTATACAATTCAACAACTTCCCTATCATTATGAGAGTCATGAAGAGTGGCTTGCCAATTAGCAATTGCAGGATGTTGCATCGATAACGCAGATTGTTTAGCCAGTTTTTCACAAAAAGCCTTTCCTTGCCCCATACCATGACTGTGCAATAATTCGCGAGCAAAGTCCCGTTCCTCCGCACGTTCTCTCAGGCGATACAACCGCCGCCATTCGCCAACAACAGACCCAACACCCGCCACAACGATTAAACCGCCGCGGCAGCGACACCTAACGCAGTCCAGTCTTGTGTTACCCATGATTGGTGGATCCAAACGCCGAGCTGAGCAACAACACTGACCCCAAAAATTCCCGCAGCCGCGCCAACTAATTTTCGCCAAAAAACTCCGTTTTGGTTTTAACGCTTCGTTAATCAGGCTTTCAACCTCACCTTCTTGGTTGTCCTGCTCCGTTTCCAAAGACACTGGTGTAAATTTTTCAAGTTCACGTTCATCAAAAACTTGGGCTTTTTTTAGCGATTCTTTCGTCTTATTTTCACTATGTTCAGCAAAATCTAAACGCTGTTTTAAGGGTTCATTCATTTCAGTTTATCTCCCAACAAAAATTCAAGCGCACTGTCCATACGAATGTGTGGCAATGGTTGATCCATTGGCGTTGGCCTTGGTCTGAAATCTTCAAATTGAAAACCTTGAGTTTGCCAGAATTGTTCATTCGGCAAGCGTTTTGGCACTTCCCCTGGGTAAAACATTAACGGTTGACCATCACTTAGCCGATTCCCTTTTAACGCAGGTAATTTTTCACCTTTATAGTCTACCAGACCACTTTCGGTGGCTTGTATTGATGCTAGACCCACACAATCCATGCTGATCCCCTCAAACGCAGCATGCTGCCATGCCTCTTGCACTAGTTGTTGCAACAAAGCCACTAAATTTGCATGTTGGTCTGGTGTTACGTGATCTGACTTACTTGCGGCAAAGAGTAATTTATCAATACAAGGTGAAAATAAACGCCTCAGTAGTGTGCGCTTTCCATAATGAAAACTACGCATTAATTGCGTTAATGCCATTCTCATATCATTAAAAGCATCAACACCACTATTTAGCGGTTGTAAGCAATCAACTAACACAATTTGTCGGTCAAAACGTTGGAAATAATCACGATAAAAGCCCTTTACAACATGCTCACAATAATATTGATAACGTTGCTGTAGTGCGCCAATATTGGTGTTTTTACCTGCCTGTGCGAGCTTTTTGTCGCCATATTTGGCCACATTCGGCCATGGGAAAAATTGCAGAGCCGGCGCTCCTGCTAATTCAGCGGGTAAAACGAAACGTCCTGGTTGAATAAAGTGCTGCCCTTGGGCCTTGCATTCCACTAAATACTGAGTGTAAGCAGCTGCAATTTCAGCAAGCAAATTTTCATCAACTGGCGCTAAAGGGTCACATTTTTCACACAATGCCACCCACGGCTGGGCTAAATGTGCGCGTTCTCCCTTGATTAAGGTGTTCATTTGTTCAGACCACGCTAAATAATTTAAATCTAGCATGGGTAAATCCAACAACCATTCACCGGGGTAATCGACAATCTCTAAGTATAATGATGAGTTATCAACAAAATGGCGCAAAAAAGAGTCTTCTGAACGGTAATGTAATTTAAGGCGTATTTCACTGACTCCCCTTGTTGGTGTTGGCCATTTCGGGGGCTCCCCATAAAGTGAGGCAATACCTTCATCATACGCAAAACGCGGTACTGACAAATCACGATGAGGTATCCGTTTAACACCTAATAACCGCTTATCTCGCGCAGCAGAAAATAAAGGCAGCCGCGCTCCGGCATTAACATTCAATAGTTGATTCACCAGTGAAGTAATAAATGCGGTTTTTCCACTACGGCTAAGCCCTGTTACTGCGAGCCTAACATGACGATCAACACTTCTATTCATCAAATCCGTTAATTCACTGTGCAGTCGTTTCATGCTCCTCCCAAGACTTATCCTTTCAATTTAAACCCATTTTACGTCATATTGCGTACTATAATTTAGCATAAAACAAATTGTATTAGGTTAACCGTTTAATAAGTACATTGAGCAACCATTTACTCGTCAATAATTTAATGATTTTACCTACGACTCCCGCTGGGCCATATGTCATAAGTAATACCGCGGCGATTCGAATACCTTTTTGTAGAATAAGTTTCTTTGCAAATTTTTTGATTCGATAACGAACGTTATTTGCCATATGTCACTCACTTATTGATAAAAAACAAAAGGGATTTGGTTTTGAAACCTAATCCCTTATCATGTGATGGCGATACGATTTGCTATAGATTTCGAAATTTACTGTTCACTGTATAAGTATCTGAAGTAACGTATCTTTCAATCTGGCGTAACTTCATTTCACCGGATTTTAATTGTGTATCAATTTGGTTAATAAGACTACTCACTTCTGGGCCAATATCTTTCTGTGAACGGTAGCCACTTGGTGCCGCTTCGACAACAAAGCACATCACAATGTACAAAATCAAAGTAATACCAAAGCTTACAAATAAGGCTAATACGGTTAATGCTCTGACCAAAGCAACCGGAAGTTCTAAGTACTCAGCAATACCCGAACACACACCACCGAACACACGTCTATCCGTTAAACGATAAAGTTTGCGGTTGCGAAATTGAGTCATTATTTTTGCCTCCAATTTGGGTGTTCTGCATCCAAAATATCTTCAAGCGTTTTAATGCGTTGCTGCATCTGTGATGCTTGCTCTGCTAATTGCATCAAACGTTGTACTTCATTTTCAGTTAGCTGACTCCCCTGCCCATTATTTTTTTTGCTGTAATGTAGCCACAGCCAAATAGGCAGAATAAAAATGAGAAAAATAATTAATACGAGAGACAGAAAAACGTAGCCCATCACATATCCTTATACATATGGTTAACCTATCTATGGCACTGATACGATATTGCTAACGTACCAGTGCATCAAAATAACTGTTACTGATCTTTATTGATTTTAGCTTTAAGCGCCGCTAATTGCGCGCTTATTTCATCGTCTGCTTTTAACTCTGCAAACTGTTGATCCAGTGATTTTTGTTTACCAATACCATAACTTTGAGCTTCACCTTCCATATGGTCTATACGGCGCTCAAACTGTTCAAAACGAGCCATTGCTTCATCCAGTTTGCCACTATCCAGTTGGCGACGAACATTACGACTAGATTGTGCTGCTTCCATACGAACAACCATTGATTGCTGTTTCGCACGCGTTTCTTGCAGTTTGTTTTCTAATTCAGTGATTTCACCTTTTAAACGGGTCAAGGTTTCATCAACAATAATCAGCTCGTGTTTTAAGGTATCGACCATTGCACTCACTTTTTGCTTTTCAATCAGTGCTGCACGCGCTAAATCTTCTTTATCTTTCACCAGTGCTAATTCTGCTTTTTCTTGCCAATCAGCAACTTGTTTTTCGCCCATTTCAATACGGCGCTCTAAGCCTTTCTTTTCAGCTAAAGTGCGTGCTGATGTAGAACGGATTTCAACTAGCATGTCTTCCATTTCTTGAATCATCAGACGGATCATTTTTTGCGGATCTTCTGCTTTGTCTAACAAAGAAGCGATGTTTGCATTAATGATATCGGCAAAACGTGAAAAAATACCCATTATTTATATCCCCTTGATGGATTTAATCATTCTGTAGCGCCTCGACCTGATTTGGCTTCCAACCCATACCTGACGCTCCGTTAGTCAAACAACAAATAGCATGTTGTATTTAGCTATTGCAATTCACATATTGCAACTCACGTGCCAACTTTAAACAAAAATTCATATCATAATGATTTTAAATAAAATAATTATAAACTTTCTCTAAAATTCATTTTAGTTTATAGTTAAAATATCGGTATTTCCAACCAACTATTGGTAAAAAAAACCATGAAAGAAACTAATGAACCTATTCTTGGCGTTTCAAGTAATTTTCTCGATGTACTCGAACAAGCTTCTGAACTTGCTCAGCTCAATAAACCTGTTTTGGTTATCGGCGAACGCGGTACGGGTAAAGAACTTATTGCAGATAGACTTCATTACCTCTCTCCACGCTGGCAAGAATCTTTTATCTCTCTCAATTGCAGTGGACTCAATGAGAATTTACTGGATTCTGAATTATTTGGACATGAAGCCGGTTCTTTTACAGGTGCCCAAAAACGCCATCAAGGGCGTTTTGAACGAGCAGACAAAGGCTCTCTTTTTCTTGACGAGCTCGCTACCGCACCGATGTCAGTTCAAGAAAAATTGCTGCGAGTCATTGAATATGGTGAACTTGAACGAGTTGGCGGAAGCCAAGCATTACACGTCGATGTTCGTTTAATCTGTGCCACAAATGCCAATTTACCTGAACTTGCCAAACAGGGCCGTTTTCGAGCTGACCTCTTAGATAGGCTGGCTTTTGATGTTATTCGCCTCCCCCCACTGCGTGAACGGCAGCCTGATATCTTATTGTTAGCAGAACATTTTGCCATTCTAATGTGTGGTGAATTAAAACGTTCACACTTTACAGGTTTTACATTACATGCCCAACAAGCTCTGCAACACTACCCATGGCCAGGTAATGTACGCGAATTAAAAAATGTTATTGAGCGCTCAATATACCGCCATGGAAACTGTGCTGACCCCGTTGATAATATTATTTTTGACCCATTTGGCGAAAAACTTGCTGAGCTACATGAATCACCAAGTTCACTCCCCATGCCACATACCCAACAACAGAATACAATTTTGCCTTCATTACCATGTGATTTACGTCAATGGCAACAACAATCCGAAAAAGCGCTATTAGAACAAGCACTAACGGATAGTCATTTTAATCAACGTAAAGCCGCACAACGGTTATCATTAAGTTATGACCAACTACGAGGCTTAATAAAAAAACATCAAATAAACATTGAGAATTAATAATACGTAGTTCAAATAATTTGAATTTATTGTTTGAACTACTGTATTATACTTAAACATCAAAAATTCAGGATTAAAGAATTTGGGTTATTACTTATTACTAAACATTTCCAATTTTATATTTTGGTTTCAAAAATCATTTATTCATCTCACTAAAGAAAACATATTTTGAATAGGAAAAATCAAAACAAAAATATTCAAGACAAATAAATTTATAAGCAAAAACAACAAGTAAAACAATATCACCTTTTCCAAAAACATACATAATTTAAATAAAAATAATTATATCTAGTAACTTATACTAATTAGCATGCATAAATAATGATTTATTTTAGCACATTTAGTTAATTATATAATCATAACTATGTTTATTTTAATCATGTTAATGTCAACCAATTAAATCATTTTTACACCTTGTCATATTTAACTACTGTGCGAAATATATTTATATGATATCTCTATTAATATGATATTTATTATATGAGGAGCCTATTATGAAGAATATAAGTATACTTGCTATGACCTTTTTTCTTCTCGGCTTATCTCCTACAGTCAGCGCAGAATCATTAATGAGAACATTCTCTTACTGTGATGCGACTTTTTTCGAGAAAATGAAAGAGTATCCCGCTTTAAATGATGCATCTAATGCATTGAAAAACATGAAATTAGTTGATGGTGAACAAGTTTCTGTTAATCTCAATTTTCACCTGCCGGAATTGTGACTTTTAATCGTTTTTTTGTTAGTCATAGTAATTTCGATAAATATGATGACTTCACCTATTTAGGCTTACGTGGCCAATACTATTTTTGGGGATTTGAAACCACTCAAAGCTTTGAAGAGGTTATCCGTTATACTTCATCAAGAATTGCTATTCTAAAGGTGAGAAATACTTATATCTACTCACCCATGATCCGCCACAATTTGCAAGGCCAATGGGTGTTTAACGAATACGCAACGCAAGACTATAACTTGGATCCAAATGCAGCTGAAAAAATGCTGATTATTGAAAAGGATGAACAAAGAGGAGTGGTTCGTTTCTTGTGTACCCTCCAAGGTAAAGTGACCGATGAAGACCTACACTATGTGGGTTTAGAGTAATAACGAGAAATGATGCTAAACCAGTTTGTTGATACAAAAAAAAAGCCAGCACCCAAGCTGGCTATTAAATAAAACACTGGAAGCAATGTGAGCAATGTCATGCCTTGTCTACATAAGCACTTGGCTTAAGTGACAAAACGAATGATAATCGTTATCAGTGCTATTTGTAAAGCTTTTTAATGAGATATTTTCTCATTAAGACATACTTCAATGATTAATTTAATAATTTAAGTTAAGCATTATATTAATAACTTCCTTTTTAGCTTAATTTTCATGCTTTTTTAGGCTAAATTTTGCTTATACCCTGTCCCCCCATTTTTAGGCTACAATAGGTCAATTCTAGTTAACGATGTCAGTGGTATGCGCCTATTAACTCTTTGGTTTTTATTTCTCATTTCTGTGTCTGCACAAGCGCTTAATAACCAAGAGCGCTTTACCGATATTGTGGCTAACGAGGTTCCTGCAGATATACGCCAAAAAGGTTTTATTTACTGTGTAAATGGGGTCGTAACGACATTTAATCCACAACTAGTCAGTAGCGGGTTAATTGTCGACCCTCTCGGTGCTCAAATTTATGATCGCCTATTAGATGTTGATCCATTTACCTATCGTTTGGTTCCAGAACTGGCTGCTAGCTGGGAAGTTCTCGATAACGGCGCAACCTACCGTTTATACCTGCGTAAAGATGTAAAGTTTCAAAACACAGCTTGGTATACACCAACGCGTAATATGAATGCTGATGATGTTGTGTTCAGTTTTTCTCGCATGTTTGAAGTCAACCATCCTTATCATTATATCAATGGGGGGACGTTACCCTTATTTCGATAGTTTACAATTTGCCAATAGTGTCCAAAGCATACGTAAAATTAATAACCATACGGTGGAGTTCCGTTTGAATTCACCTGATGCGTCTTTTTTATGGCATCTAGCAACACACTATGCTCCTGTCCTTTCATCCGAGTACGCCGATTACCTTTCAAGTATCAATCGCCAAGAGCTGATTGATTGGCGACCTGTGGGTACGGGGCCATTTCATTTAGATGACTACCAAGCAGGGCAATTCGTTAGACTCCTCAGAAATGACAATTACTGGAAGGGCTTGCCGCGTATGGAAGAAGTGATTGTTGATATGGGAGCCGGAGGAACTGGTCGCATTTCGAAATTACTCACCGGGGAATGTGATGTTTTAGCCTACCCTGCAGCAAGCCAATTAAAAGTATTACGAGATGACCCTCGTTTGCGGATTTCTATGCGTTCTGGGATGAATATTGCCTACCTCGCATTTAATACCAGTAAATCACCATTAGATAAACTAAAAGTACGTCAAGCAATTGCGTATGCAATTAATAATGAACGTCTAATGCAATCAATTTATTACGGTACAGCAGAAACAGCTGCATCTATTTTACCTAGAGCCTCATGGGCTTATGATAATCAAGCAAAGATCACTGACTATAACCCCGAGCTTTCCAAACAAATGCTCAAAGAGATGGGATTAGAAAATCTAAAATTGGATTTATGGGTGCCGATCGCTTCGCAATCATATAACCCTAGTCCACTAAAAATGGCTGAGCTCATCCAAGCAGACTTGGCGCAGGTTGGTATTGTTATGAATATCCGTTCTGTTGAAGGCCGCTTCCAAGAAAACCAATTAATGGATAGAACCCATGATATGACATTAGCAGGTTGGACAACTGACAGTAATGACCCTGACAGTTTTTTCCGCCCGCTACTAAGCTGTGCGGCAATTGGTTCCCAAACCAATTTAAGCCATTGGTGTAACCCCGCTTTTGATGAAATATTACATAAGGCACTATTGACACAGCAATTAGCCGCACGTATAGATTATTACCATCAGGCACAGCAAATTTTAGGGGAAGATTTACCTGTCTTACCCCTCGCCTACTCTTTACGTTTGCAGGCCTATCGCTATGATATAAAAGGGCTAATGATCAGTGCGTTTGGTAATACCTCATTTGCCGGTGTGTATCGGGAAATGGAGCAGGCTGAAAAAGTTTCTCCGAAAAAACAGAGGCAGCAACCATGATAATTTATTCACTGCGTCGTTTTTTACTTTTATTAGTCACGGTATTCTTCTTATCACTAGTCAGCTTTAGCTTAAGCTATTTTACGCCTAATGCACCACTGAGTGGCGCATCACTTATCGATGCCTATATTTTTTATTTTGAAGGCTTACTTCATTTTGATTTTGGCGTTTCAAGTATTAACGGGGAACCCATCACCGAACAATTAAGAGACACATTCCCTGCCACCATGGAGTTATGCATTTTAGCGTTTATTTTTGCTTTAACGACAGGTATTCCACTTGGGATTATCGCTGCTTTTTGGCGTAATAAACCAGCGGATATTGCTATCAGTGTTTTTGCTTTATTAGGATTTTCTGTCCCTGTATTTGTACTCGCACTCGTTTTAACCCTCTTTTTCTCATTACATTTAGGGTGGCTACCTGTATCGGGTCGAATTGACCTATTATACAATTTAAAAACAGTAACTGGCTTTGCCTTGGTAGATGCATGGCTTTCGGATTCACCCTATCGTAAAGATATGATCATCAATGTACTTGAACACATGGTGTTACCGGTTCTGACTTTAGCGCTCGCACCAACAACCGAGGTTATTCGGTTGGTACGTAATAGCACCGAAGAAGTCGCCAGTGAAAATTATATCAAAGCAGCCGCTATTCGAGGGTTGTCACGAATTAAAATCATCCGCCGCCATATTTTTCATAATGCTATCCCCCCCATTATTCCTAAGCTTGGGCTACAGTTTTCTACTATGCTGACACTGACCATGGTAACTGAACTCGTTTTTAACTGGCCAGGGCTTGGCCGTTGGTTAGTTACTGCTATCCGCCAAGAAGATTACTCCGCAATATCCGCTGGCGTGATGCTAATTGGCGCACTAGTGATTACTGTAAATGTGTTGTCTGATATTTTAGGCGCCATGATGGACCCATTAAAACATAAGGATTGGTATGTCCTCAGATAATTTTTATCGTGAACAAAAAATGCCATCCCCAACACGAGTGGTATGGAATATCTTCTCATCAGATGTGGTTTCTATGGTGGGATTTTTTGGTGTGTTAGTTTTATTAATTTTATGCTTTGTTGGCTCTTATCTAGCACCTTATGCACTAGACCAACAATTTTTAGGTTACCAATTAACACCACCGTCTTGGTCACATTATGGTGATGTTGCCTTCTTCTTTGGAACTGACGACCTTGGTCGTGATATTCTGAGTCGGCTATTAATTGGCACTAAATCAACGTTTGGTGCGGCTATTTTAGTCACACTGATTGCAACACTAATTGGATTAGTTCTCGGCTGCCTAGCGGGAATGACTCGCGGGTTAAAATCTGCAATTTTTAACCATATACTCGATACCTTGCTGTCAATCCCATCCTTATTACTCGCTATTATTGTCGTCGCTTTTATGGGCGCTAGTTTAGAAAATGCGATGCTCGCTATTTGCCTTGCATTAATTCCGCGAATGGTAAGAACCATCTATGTTGCTGTACATGATGAATTAGATAAAGAATACATCGTTGCCGCACGCCTAGATGGCGCTTCAAACATTTTTATTTTATGGTATACCGTACTGCCAAACATCACCCCTATTCTCGTCACTGAACTAACTCGGGCACTTTCAATTGCCATTTTAGATATTGCCGCTTTAGGTTTTCTTGATTTAGGTGCACAACTTCCATCTTCTGAATGGGGTGCCATGCTAGGAGATACTTTAGAGCTTATCTACGTTGCTCCCTGGACGGTTATCTTACCCGGTGTCGCTATCATGATAAGCGTGCTTTTTGTTAACCTTTTAGGTGATGGGCTACACCGTGCCATCAATGCGGGAGTTGAATAATGCCACTACTAGACATCCGCAATTTAACTATCGAATTTATGACTGCCAATGGCCCAGTCAAAGCTGTTGATCGCGTATCAATGACATTATCTGAAGGGGAAATCCGAGGTTTAGTCGGCGAATCAGGTTCTGGAAAAAGCCTTATTGCAAAAGCTATCTGTGGCGTAACGAAAGACAACATTCGTGTGAAAGCCGACCGTTTTCGCTTTCAAGACATTGACTTACTAAAACTCAGCCCACGTAAACGTCGCAAGTTAATTGGCCATAATATCTCCATGATATTTCAAGAGCCACAATCTTGTCTCGACCCAGCCGCTGATATAGGCAAACAGCTTATCCAATCGATTCCTGGATGGACATATAAAGGCCGCTGGTGGCAACGTTTTAATTGGCGTAAACGCCGTGCAATAGAACTGTTACACCGTGTGGGGATAAAAGATCATAAAGATATCATGCGCAGTTACCCTTATGAACTCACCGATGGTGAATGTCAAAAAGTCATGATAGCGATTGCGATAGCTAACCAACCACGGTTATTAATCGCCGATGAACCCACCAATGCGATGGAATCTACCACTCAGGCGCAAATTTTCCGTTTACTAGATAAATTAAACCAAAACAATAATATGGGAATTTTGCTCATTAGCCATGATATGGAAATGATGTCAAAACTTGTTGACCGCATCAACGTACTCTATTGTGGGCAAACGGTTGAGAGCGCAACACCAGAAGATATCCTACAGCGGCCACGCCACCCTTATACCCAAGCGTTAATCCGTTCAATCCCAGATTTTGAAAGCCCTCTTCCCCACAAAGGGCGGTTAAATACGTTACCTGGTGCAATTCCTTCTCTTGAACATTTACCTATTGGTTGCCGTCTTGGCCCCCGTTGCCCTTATGCACAACGTACTTGCATCAATGCGCCTCAACTGCGCAATATTAAAGGCCACCTCGTTGCTTGCCATTATCCGCTAAACACCGAGGAACAATCTTAAATGGAAACCTTACTTGAAGTCCGTAATCTCACTAAAACTTTCCGTTTTCGTGAGGGCCTATTTCATCGGCACGAATTGCAAGCTGTTAAGCCTGTTAGCTTTAACTTACAGGCAGGCCAAACATTAGCCATTATTGGTGCCAATGGCTCAGGAAAATCAACTCTTGCGCGAATGTTATCCGGCGTTGTAGAACCCACCAGCGGCGATATTTTTATACACGGACAACCACTTAATTTTGGCGATTATAGCTACCGTTGCCAGCGTATTCGCATGATTTTCCAAGATCCAAGTACGTCCCTAAATCCAAGGCAGCGTATTGGTCAAACGCTTGAACTCCCTTTAAAATTAAACACTGACTTAACTGGCATAGAACGTGAAAGGCGCATTATTCAAACGCTTCGCCAAGTCGGGTTACTTGCTGACCACGCTGAATATTACCCACATATGTTAGCATCGGGGCAAAAACAACGTATTGCACTGGCAAGAGCACTTATTCTACAACCCGAAATTATCATTGCTGATGAAGCGCTAGCTTCGTTAGACATGTCCATGCGCTCACAGATCATCAACTTAATGTTAGATTTGCAAGCAAAACAAGATATTGCATTTATCTATGTTACCCAGCACTTAGGGATGATGAAACACGTCAGCGATAAAATGCTTGTGATGGATAAAGGTGAAGTTGTCGAACGTGGTAATACAGCAGAAGTTTTAGCCGCCCCTCTTCATGACGTTACCCGACGACTAATTGAAAGCCACTTTGGTGAGCCTCTGTCAATAGATGCTTGGCGACAAGATTTATAATGGCTTTTCCATTGTCTGTGAGGAATTTTACTCACAGACAATGAACTAAACTCGTTATTTAGCGTGATATCGTGACATTAGCCTTAATATGTTTAAGGTGAACGACTATCGTAAATGTGACAATCACCAATAGTGACCATGCTCCCCATTTGCCTGCATGTACCATTGACCAAGCTCCAATCTGGTTTGGATATTGCCAAACACCAAAAAATGTCCCAAAATTCTCAGCCAACCAAATAAAAAAGCCAATTAGCATAAATGCGAGCAATAATGGCATTTTTCGTTCTTTATCTAGCGGAGTATAAAAAACCACACTACGGGCATACAACCCCATAATAAATGCAGCTAAATACCAGCGATAATCATCAATATAATGATGGCTAAAAAAATTAATATAAATAGCTAATGCAACTAATGTTGCCATCCAATAGGGTGGATAGTGTTCAATTCTTACTTTAAAAAATCGCCAAGATTGAATGATATAGCTCCCTACAGCGGCATACATAAAGCCAGTAAATAAAGGAACTCCCCAAAGCTTAGTGTAAGCTTCATCTGGATATTGCCATGATCCAATCGTTGCTGACGTTTTAAACAACTCCATCATAAAACCGACTAAATGGAAAACACAAATAGCCTTTAACTCATCCCAGGTTTCCAGTTTTGACCACACTAACAAGGCTTGAAAGGCAACTGCAAAAATCAATAACAAGTCATAGCGAGGGATGCCAATTAGCCCTTTAGCTGGTACCAAAAATAGCGCCAGAAAGAAAAAACCAGCGAATAAACAAGAACGAGCATTAATTAAACCGAAAAACCAAAACTCTAATAGAAAACGTTTAATGCCATGGCTATTATTCGGTTGATGTGCCATTAAAATTTGGTCTAATTTCCCTAACACATTCAATTTTTGACACAAACTGGTCATTTATTCGCTCACCTAATTTTTTATTACTTAGTTTGTTTTCTTTCATAAGACAAGGTGAGGAGTTTAACAAAATAGTTATCCCCTACATAAGGTAACTATCTTAGATTTATGCATTTTTATTTTTTATAGTTTTAAGCGCTGGGTTTACACTACCTATTAATATTAACGATACTTGCCATCCGATTTTAAGTTTTATTTTTTAACTCGCACCTGATGGCAATTCGTTAACAAAAAGTAATGATATACTTAAATGATATGTGTTTATTTGCTATATGAATGCCAATCCAACAATTTAGGAGTTTTATGATGAAATTATATTACGCTCCCGGTGCTTGCTCACTTTCTCCCCACATCATTCTGCGTGAAACTGGTTTAGATTTCAGTATTGAGCGAGTGAATATAAAAGAAAAAAAGACTGAGAAAGGTGAAGACTTTTTAGCAATAAACCCAAAAGGACAGGTACCAACCTTAGTGCTAGATAATGGCGAACAACTCACTGAAGGTGCTGTTATTGTTCAATATATTGCGGATCAAAAACCGGATCGTAACCTGATAGCACTTCCAGGTTCGATGAAGCGTTATCATCAACTAGAAGCCTTGAATTTTATTTCAACAGAGCTACATAAAACGTTCTCACCTTTATTCACTCCAGGGACACCAGAAGAGTATAAAGATACTGTCCGTAAGGTATTGTTTAATAAGTTTGAGTATGTTGATAGCGTGCTCGCTAAACAAGCTTTCTTTGCTGGAGATACTTTTAGTGTCGCTGATGCCTATTTATTTACGGTTAGTAATTGGGCAAAACACGTTGGGCTTGATCTGACTAGCTTGGCCCACCTGCAAGATTACAGTGCTAAAATCGCTAAACGCCCCTAAATGTTCAAGACGCATTAAAAGCGGAAGGCCTAATCTAATCTGTAGAATAGCGCTCCTTTCGATAGAGCGCTATTTTTGATAATACAAATCAATTTAATCTAATTGTGTTGCACAGAAATTATGTTTTGGGTTAACCATTTTGTCTTGAGCAGCAACGAGTTGTAATTCGTATTCTTCCATTTCTTTGGTTTTTATCATCACTTCATATACCGCAGCTGCGACATGCTCTAATCCCTTATCTAAAGGCTCACCTTTCAATAAGTTAACCAACATTAAACCACTGGGTCAAATCACCAACACCAACAGGTTGTTTTTCACCAAAATCAACTAATGGACGACTAACATGCCAGCTATGGTTCCGCAGTAACCAAAATCATCTCAAAACGATCAGCACGATATCCCGCACGACTTAAATGCTTAACAAGCACTATTTTAGGGCCTTTGTGGCATAATTCACGTGCAGCTTGCGTGGCCTCTTCGACATTTTTAATAGTTCTACCCGTTAAGGTTTCTAGTTCTAGTAAGTTTGGTGCAATAACATCACTAGCAGCCAGTGCACGCTCACAAAGGAATTCAGCAACCCCAGGAGCAACAATACAACCCTTCTCAGGATGCCCCATGACTGGATCACAAAAATACAGGGCTTGGGGGTTTGCTGCTTTTACTCTTTGCACGATAGCAAGAATATCATTCCCTTGCTCTGCTGACCCAATATAGCCACTTAATATAGCATCACAAATTTCTAATTTATGGATTTTAGCTAAACCATCAACGATATCGGTTAAGTGCTGCGCTGGAAAGACACTTCCAGTCCATTGTGAGTACTGTGTATGATTCGAAAATTGTACGGTATTGAGTGGCCACACATCTACGCCCATTCGGCACATAGGAAATGCAGCAGCACTGTTTCCTGCATGGCCGAAAACAACATGGGATTGAATTGATAATACGCTTTTCATTAAGAACCCAAAAAATTGTTATATCGAATGAAGAGAAATCAGTGATTACCCATTGCAAATATGAATACACTCCAAATAATCCAAGTCATATATAGGTGACATAAGAAAATAAGCCGAGGACATACATCAGTATGCAATTCAGAGAGCCTAGCGCAGTCAACACCAATACAGTTTGAATTATGACGAGTACAGCCCGGAAGATCCCAGGCTGATATTACAAAGGTTAGTCAGAGCTATTTCCAATTAATTAAACAGTCGTTTTTCTTACCGCGACGGATCAATGTATAACGCCCAAACAGGCGGTCTGCATCAGAGAAGACATACATTGGTTCTGTTTGTTTCTGGCCATTAATAGATACCGCGTTAGAACTAATTGCCGTTCTTGCTTGCCCACGAGAAGGCGTTAACTCTGAATCTACTAAAGCTTGCTGTAAATCAGCACCTGCTTCTAAGGTAATACAAGGAATACCATCTTGAGCTAATTGTTCAAAATCAGCTTCAGTTAAATCAGATACTGCACCAGAGAATAAGCTTTCAGTAATACGTTTTGCAGCAGCAAGCCCTTCTTCACCATGTACCAGTTTAGTGACTAATTCTGCCAGTACATATTGAGCCCGAGGCGCTTTTCCGCTGTTTTTATCTTCTTCTTCCAGTGCATTAATTTCATCTATTTCCATGAATGTGAAGAATTTTAAGAAGCGATAAACATCGGCATCTGCAGTGTTGATCCAGAACTGGTAAAATTTATATTGGCTAGTTTTCTTGGAGTCTAACCAAACTGCACCACCCTCAGTTTTACCGAATTTAGTGCCGTCTGCTTTGGTAATCAGAGGTACCGTCATGCCAAATACTTGGTTTTGGTGTAGACGGCGAGTTAAATCGATACCAGAAGTGATGTTTCCCCATTGGTCAGAACCACCAATTTGCAGTTCCACACCCATCTCTTTATTCAAATTTGCAAAGTCATAACCTTGTAAAAGGTTATAAGCAAACTCAGTAAAAGAGATACCAACGTCATCACGATTTAAGCGTTGCTTAACAGACTCACGGTTAATCATTTGGTTAACAGAAAAGTGCTTACCAATATCACGCAAGAAAGTCAGTACATCCATTTTGCCAAACCAATCATAGTTGTTAGCAAGGCGTGCACTGTTATCACCGCAATCAAAACTTAGAAATGGTGAAACTTGGTTACGAATTTTCTCTACCCACTCTTGAACGGTTTCTGTGGTGTTTAATTTACGTTCAGTAGCTTTAAAGCTCGGATCTCCAATAAGGCCCGTTGCGCCACCGACCAACGCCACAGGCTTGTGCCCGGCTAGTTGGAATCGTTTTAAACACAGCAAAGGAACCAGATGTCCCAAATGCAAGCTATCAGCGGTAGGATCGAAGCCACAATAGAGAGAGATAGGGCCCTGCGCCAGTCTCTCTGCTAACGCATCCTCATCCGTTACCTGGGCAACGAGGCCCCGCTCTTGCAATTGTTTAATCAGGTTATTGCTAGACATCAATGACTCCATCAGTTGTATTTTGTCTATCTATTTTGGTTTAAATGACCAGTAAGTTTGAGAGGTTTGTCAAAAACTCACCAGTGTAATTTGTCAATTTTCTTAAATGAAGCTATAGCATAAAGCGCATATCAATTAAGTGCCAGCTAAAAAACATGATCCTAAGGGGCTAATCTGTCAATTTTCCAGCCATTCTCTTCTCGCTGGTATAAAAAACGGTCATGCAAACGGTGAGCACCACCTTGCCAAAATTCAACACTATCAAATACCACTCGATACCCCCCCCAAAAACTAGGTAGTGGGACGTCACCATTCTTAAATTTTTGTTTTAGCTCTAAAAATTTTCCTTCTAAAATACCACGTGCTGAGATTTTAGAAGATTGCGCTGATGCCCATGCTGCAATTTGGCTATCTTTTGGCCTACTATGAAAATATTTAATTACTTCAATAGGGTTTAAACGTTCGGCAACGCCTATGAAATTGACTTGGCGCTCTAATGGATACCATGGAAAATGCAGGCTAATTTTATTGTTTTTTTCTAAATGCTGTGCTTTTCGGCTACCTAAATTAGTATAAAATACAAGGCCTTTATCATCAAAATGTTTTAATAGTACGATACGCTGGTAGGGTTGCCCGGTTTCATCCACCGTAGCAACACACATGGCTGTTGGGTCACTCAAACGAGCTTCGCATGCCTGTTTCATCCATAGTTCGAAAAGGGTCAATGGGTTTGGTGTTAAATCATGGCGTCTTAACCCACCTTTTGTGTATTCTCGACGTACTGCTGCGAGGTCAATCTCACCTAGTTCGTTCATTTTTGCATCCTTAACCACAATTATTTTTTATTGCTATTTTTAGGGTATATCGCCCCAAGCACAGTTTCTTGGCTTGCACCAGTTACAGAAGCCAAATTCCCTGAAAGCCCAGAAATGGTTCTAGCAGCTAACCATGCAAATGCCAAAGCTTCCATATCATCCCCACTCAAACCAAATTTATCACTTGGCGCCACTTCAATCCCAGGAAGTAAGGCTGCCATCCGCTGCATTAAAAAGGTATTTTTTGCTCCGCCACCGCAGACTATCAAACGCTCACAACCGCCACATAGTAACACTTGCTCTGCAATAGAGACTGCTGTCCAATTCGCACAACGTTGCTTGCACATCATCAACTGAAAATTGAAGGAAAATGAGCCAAATGCTGTTCTAACCATTGTGTGTTGAAATACTCTCGCCCCGTACTTTTCGGTGATGAACGCCTAAAGTATGGGTCACTTAGCATCGCTTTTAGTAATGCATGGTCAACTTGACCACGACTGGCCCATTCACCATCTTTATCGAATGCCTTTTGCTTAATACGCCAACTCCAGGTATCCATTAACATATTGCCAGGTCCAGTGTCATAACCTTTGACATAAGCACCAGGTAACAAAGCTGTTACATTAGCTATTCCACCAATATTTAGTACAATTCGTTTTTCTGTAGAATGCCCTAAAACAGCTAAATGAAATGCAGGAACTAAAGGTGCCCCCTGCCCCCCATAAGCCATATCTCTTCGCCGGAAATCACCTACCGTTGTGATCCCCGTTAAAGCCGCAATACGGTTATTATCACCTAACTGCATAGTAAAAGGTTGCTCGCCATCAGGCTCATGCCAAACAGTTTGACCATGGCAACCAATGGCAATGATATCTTCGGATGTTAGCCCTGTTTGAGTAAGAAGCTGGTTTATTGCATCTGCATATATAGAGCCTAGCTCTCTATCAATTTTACCAACCTCTGATAGCGTTGTTACTTGTCCTTGGCATATATCTAAAATTCTTTTTTTTAATTCAATAGGAAATGCAACACTCAAACTGGATTGCTCTGCGACAAATTTGTCACTAATTGCAGCAAGAACGACATCAACACCATCTAGGCTAGTTCCTGACATAACCCCTATGTAACGACCTGATTTCATCACTATTCTTGTTCCTTCAGAGTGCACATTAACTTTACAAAGCTCGACTACAAAAGATTGTGCTTTGATGACAAATTTTGTCAACAATTCGATGCAATTTCTCGGCGCGCTTCGCAGGAATAATAAATAAATGCTTTAAAACTCAAAATTGCTAGACAACCCAAATAAAAAAGACGTTTTGTAATACCTTAAATTTTCATTTCCAATATAATGGTACATAATACATTTATCAGCTCGGCATTACGGTTCTGTACCTCAGCTAAAGTTTTAACACCTTATTTCTGCTTGGCAACAGGTGCGAAAAGATGCTCATAAGCTGACTACCCTATATGAATATTTAACAAAGAGTGCCTTATTGAGTGAAATAATCGCGAATTTGAGATATTTTACCTAGTGTTTACACTCTATTTAAATCAATATCGGTAATCTAACCATCGCTTTTTAATACCATTATTTTGATACTTGTTGTGTTTATGGTGAAAACAAATATACGATGCTATGTTAGTGCCACAGACAGCAAATCTCATAGGAGTTCTTATGCTTAAGAAAGTTTTTGTAGGTGTTGTAGCAGTTGCAGCTTTATCAGGCTGTGTCAATACCAGTACGCTTTCTGGTGATACTATTTCAGCCAAGGATGCGAAACAGGTACAGACGGTGACTTATGGTACTGTTCTGAATGCTCGCCCTGTGACTATTCAAGCTGGTGAAGACGGCAACGTAATTGGAGCCATTGGTGGTGCAGTACTTGGTGGGTTATTAGGTAACACTATCGGTGGTGGGACAGGTAACACATTAGCAACTGCTGCGGGTGCTATCGCTGGTGGCTTAGCTGGCCAAGAAGCTCAAGGCGCATTAAATAGAAGCCAAGGTGTTCAATTAGAAATCCGCCTCGATAGCGGCAAAAACATTGTTGTAGTTCAAAAACAAGACCCAAACACCTTCCGTAATGGTCAACGCGTTATGATTGCAAATAGCGGAAATACCGTTACTGTATCTCCTCGATAATCTTACGGTTACTAAATTAGGTATGCTCACCGGCTATTGCCGGTGAGCATTTCTTATAAAAATATTACTGAATAATATAATAACTTTATGTTTTATAATCATATTTTATATTTATCATGCATGGCTTTTAAATAATGTAATTTCTTGTTTACACATAAATGCCTTGCTTTCAAACCAATAAACTTATTTTAGCTTATCCCCTCTAATCAATTGTTTGTTATTAATTAATACACACCAATGAATTAGCTAATTAAAAAAACAAAAGCAACGTCGAGACATACAATTTACAACCTTAATTATATTTCACATAAATCATTCAACAAGAACAATAACCGAGTGTGATTGCTCATTCTATTATTACCCTATAAAAATTGTATGAACCAATTATTTTTATTGCCAATTTAATAATTAGCATATCATTTATTAGCTAGTCATATTATTTTTACATCAAGAATCATTTTGTAGTCTTAAAATATTCTTTTCAAGCTTCAGAAGTAATTGTGACAACTGATAAAGCTCATCTTGGCTAATGTTATTCAATATTTCTAGACGCGTATTATTTATGACTTGATCTACAGTTTTAATAAAAGGTTCAGATTCTTCAGTTAATTTTATTCTTTTAGCTCTCCTATCATTTGTGCAAGTATGCCTAGAAATAAGTTTTTTTTCCTCCAACTGATCTAGAGTTCTTACTAATGAAGGCTGTTCAATACCAATCGCTTTCGCTAACTGTATTTGTGATTGTTCAGGTGGTAGTTGACTTATATTATGTAATGTAACCCAATGTGTCTGTGTAAGTTTAAGAGGCTTCAAACGATAGTCGATTAATGCTCTCCACATGCGAACAACACGTGATAACTCTGTCCCAATTTGTGATTCCAATTTACCCTCCTTTATATAATTATAATGTCTAAAAAACATACCGTCTTCATATTATTTTTTGAATTATATATTAATTTCCTTTTATATTTACAACTTTTTATTTATACATTAGCTATTAAATACCTATTTCTAGTTATAATGACTGGTTTATTATGTGGTATAACGCCCATTAATACTTCGCAAACTCATCCATTATCTCAACCTAGGCTTAATAAGATAACCTATCAATTATCTTATTAATAAGAATAGCCGCACTCTCCTTTTTGATCTATCTAATTTACCTCTTATAGTAGTCATGAATAACAATAAAAAAAAACAATGGCAAATAAACCATTAAAAAACAAGTGAATATAGTTAATCTTAAAATCATGTTAATTACAGCCATTTTGATTTAACCTATACCAATTTTTAATAAATAAAATTTCATTGAAATATAAACCAAGAAATAAATAGCTTATCATTAATTCCAGTTGAATTAATTTACATTAGAAATAAAACATTTGTTTTATTTCTAATGAAATTTAAGAAGCTGAGGATTAAAAGAGTCGTTGTTGCTTATCGATGATTTTTTCTTGATCTGGTTTTTTATTTAATATTCTTAAATAGCGTTGGTGACATAAACGAAGTACATTTCGTTTTTCAGTATCAGAGAATTTTAGCCAATTAAAGCGTTCATCACGAGTGCGGTAACAACCTCGACAATAACCTTGCTCATTACTTTGACAAATACCACGGCAAGGATTGGGGATCTCAAAAAATTCAAGTTGTTCAGCCATAAGTTTCCCCTTCAAAAGAAAAAATCACCATAAATCTGTGATATACTCCTAAAAATGAGTATTACCATTATTTGTTCAAAAAACAAACTGTAATCATTGTATTTATTAATTTAAGCACGTTATATTAATAGGTAAATCGATTCAGGCTGATTCTAAGAGGTTTAAAATGCGCTTACTCCATACTATGTTACGTGTTACTGATATGCAGCGTTCTATTGATTTTTACACAAAAGTGTTAGGCATGCGCTTATTAAGAACGAGTGAAAACACAGAGTATAAATACTCTCTCGCGTTTGTTGGTTACAGCGACGAAAGTGAAGGCGCCGTAATAGAGTTGACCTATAACTGGGGTGTTGACCAATACGATATGGGTAATGCATATGGTCATATCGCCCTAGGCGTCGATGATGTTGCAAAAACGTGCGATGATATCCGTAACGCAGGTGGAAACGTCACACGTGAAGCGGGCCCTGTTAAGGGCGGAACCACTGTGATTGCATTTGTGGAAGATCCTGATGGTTATAAAATTGAACTGATCGAAAACAAAAGCGCAAGTAAAGGCTTAGGCCATTAATTCGCGATATGATTTAGAAGTTTAGGTACCTAACTTAGCACCTAAACTTCTATCACCGTTTACCTGCAAATTTTTACTGGTTTTGGCATAATGTCATCCAACTAGAAAACTAAAATCGAAAGTCCTAATGTCTGAAAAAAACAATCCAAACGCCCTAGTGAACCGCTTTAGGGGATACTATCCTGTCGTTATTGATGTTGAAACTGGTGGGTTTAATGCAAAAACTGACGGCCTGTTAGAAATTGCTGCCATCACCTTAAAAATGGATAAAGACGGCTGGCTCTCCATGGATGAAACATTACATTTTCATGTAGAACCTTTTGAAGGGGCGAATCTTGAACCGTCCGCTCTTGCCTTCACAGGAATTGATCCAACAAACCCTCTACGCGGTGCTGTTAGCGAATATGACGCCCTTCATGCAATATTTAAAGTCATTCGCAAAGGCATGAAAAATACAGATTGTAATCGTGCAATTATTGTCGCTCATAATGCTAATTTTGATCACAGCTTTGTGATGAATGCAGCCGAACGAGCAGGTTTAAAACGTAATCCTTTCCATCCATTTGCTACCTTCGATACTGCGGCACTGAGTGGCCTTGTATTTGGTCAAACAATTCTGGCAAAAGCTTGTGTTTCTGCGGGTATCCCATTCGATGGTAAACAAGCTCATGGCGCACTGTATGATACTAATCGCACGGCTTTGCTATTTTGTGAAATCGTTAATAAGTGGAAAAAATTGGGTGGTTGGCCAATTATTGAAGACAGTCAATAATCTTTTAGTAAATCACTATGACAGAAAAACCGTATTTGATGTAAAGTAAAATGCCTTCGTCAAATACGGTTCTTACGTCTTTTATTTGAGGCTTAATTTAGTCTGCACTAGCTTCATCTGCTGGACGATATTTATCCGCAGTTTCTTTGATTAGAGACTGGAGCTCACCGCGCTGGAACATTTCCATGATGATATCACAGCCACCGACCAGCTCACCATCCACCCATAATTGTGGAAAAGTCGGCCAGTTTGCGTATTTTGGCAATTCAGCGCGAATATCTGGGTTTTGTAAGATATCAACATAAGCAAAACGCTCACCACAAGAAGACAGAGCTTGTACTGCTTGAGCAGAAAAACCACAGCTCGGAAGTTTAGGAGAGCCTTTCATATATAATAAAATTGGGTTTTCTTTAATTTGGCGCTCAATTCTTTCAATAGTTGTCATTTTTAACTTCCTTAAAACAAAGATGCAGGTTTGCAGTCAGCCGGTAACTGAGAGTCTACTGCAACTTAACAGAATACATTGACTGATATAATAAGAAACTGAATTGTTTCATACAATATGCCAGTTTTATAGGGGCATTACTATAGCATTCCAAAAAGCAAAAAGGCATCTTTTCTATCTTCTATTTACCTAAGTCAAACAAGCAGCTATTTCTAGTTAAAAATGCATATTTGATATATTCAGGTCATCCATTCGCAATATCTATATGATTTTTATGTGTAACTCCCCTATTTATTTGTTAACATTTGAGTAACACTATTACCTTTACCTTTGTAAGGTTTAACGTGTTATCATTAATATATTAAATATCATATCGCCAATAGGCGAAACTCTAATGATAAGCAGTAACCGACTATTTCGCTCATTTTAAGAGCAAACACCCTAAGTATTTTGATATAAAAGCAATCAAGGAGTACGCAATGTCATTTGAACTACCCGCTTTACCGTATGCAAAAGATGCTTTAGAACCTTATATCTCAGCTGAAACCTTAGAATATCACTATGGTAAGCACCATAACACGTACGTTGTTAACTTAAATAACCTAATCAAAGGCACTGACTTTGAAGGAAAATCTTTAGAAGAAATTATCAAAACTTCTGAAGCCGGAGTTTTTAACAACGCAGCACAAGTTTGGAACCACACTTTCTATTGGAATTGCTTAGCGCCAAATGCAGGTGGTGAACCAACAGGTATAGTTGCTGATGCAATCAATAAATCATTCGGTTCTTTCGCTGAATTTAAAGCTCAATTTACTGATGCAGCAACCAAAAACTTTGGTGCAGGTTGGACATGGCTGGTGAAAAAAGCGGATGATAGCCTTGCTATAGTGAATACATCTAACGCTGCAACACCTATTTCTGGTGATGATAAGCCCGTGTTAACTGTTGATATTTGGGAGCACGCTTACTATATCGATTACCGTAACGCTCGCCCTAAATATTTAGAAAACTTCTGGGCTCTGGTTAACTGGAAATTTGTGGAAGAAAATTTAGCATAACAATTTCTGCTTGTTGCTAAGTTTAGATACAGCAAGGGCGAGATATACTCGCCCTTTTAAATTCACCCTACTCAAGGCTGAAATAAAATCAGAAAATATGCGCAGCAAGAAAGATAATTAATGCTAATGAGCCCAGCGCAGCAAGCAATCCATATTTAACATCTGTATCCATGAGTTCCTCTCATTCTAATGTAATTGAATTAATAAATAACCATGAAATAACAAAGGTTATTAAGTATACATATACAAAAAAGTAAAACTAGTGTCTATATCACATGTTATAACATCAATTATTTCTTTCGTTTTTGCGCTAGATCAGACAAAATCGACAACAAATCGCTAAATTATTGCCAGCAAAGGATCAATGCATCAATATGCAGGTAATTTTTTAACAAGAATTCTTATAGAGACCGGTTATTGGTCAGGAGTTTTTTTCCCCCATGGCAACGATTAAAGATGTGGCGAAGCGCGCTGGCGTATCTACCACAACCGTATCCCATGTTATTAATAAAACGCGCTTTGTAGCTGATGACACTAAGGCTGCGGTTTGGGCTGCAATTAAAGAGCTCAATTATTCGCCAAGTGCGGTTGCCCGTAGTTTAAAAGTTAACCACACAAAGTCAATTGGGTTGTTAGCAACTTCCAGTGAAGCGCCTTACTTCGCTGAGGTGATCGAATCTGTTGAAAATAGCTGTTATGAAAAAGGCTATACGCTGATTCTTTGTAATTCTCATAACAATTTGGGAAAACAAAAAGCGTATTTACAGATGCTAGCACAAAAGCGCGTTGATGGCTTACTTGTGATGTGTTCCGAGTACCCTGATACCTTAATTGGTATGCTAGAAGATTACCGCAATATCCCAATGGTAGTCATGGACTGGGGAACTTCTCGTGGCGATTTTACAGATAGCATTATTGATAACTCGTTCCATGGTGGATACCTAGCAGGTCGCTATTTAATTGACCGTGGGCATCGCGATATTGGAGTGATCCCTGGTTCACTTGAAAGAAATACAGGTATTGGGCGTTTAACTGGCTTCAAAAAAGCAATGGAAGAGGCCAAAATTACACTAAAAGAAGAATGGATAGTTCAGGGGGATTTCGAACCTGAGTCTGGCTATAAAGCAATGACGCAAATTTTAAGCCATAAACAGCGCCCTACCGCTGTATTTTGTGGTGGTGATATCATGGCAATGGGAGCAATTTGTGCCGCTGATGAAATGGGATTACGTGTTCCACAAGACATTTCAATCATTGGCTATGATAATGTGCGAAATGCGCGCTATTTTACACCGGCATTGACCACAATCCACCAACCCAAAGAGCGTTTAGGGCAAATGGCCTTCACAATGCTGCTCGATCGTATCGTCAATAAGCGCGAAGATGCTCAAACAATCGAAGTCCACCCTCGCCTTGTAGAACGTCGTTCTGTTGCGGATGGTCCATTTATCGATTACCGCCGATAGTACGAATAACTAGGTTGAAAGCCACTCTGCGTTAAGCGTTTCGTTATCGCCAAGGTAATCTAACACCCAGCTGAGCGCTGGTGATGTATTATTTTCCACCCAAGTTAAACAGCAAGGACTGGGTGGAAAAGGCTGCGCTAATGATAGTTCAACTAATTGGCCTTTTTCGCAAAGCGGAGCCGCTCGATGCTCAGGTACCATCCCAACACATAACCCGTTAACTAAACAAGCTAAGCCATTTTCCCAGTAAGGCACAACAAGCCGACGCTGGTTATCAAGAGCCCAAGTATCACGTTTGGGTAGGTTACGTGAAGTATCTTCAAGGCACAAACTAGGGTACTCTCTCATTTGATCATCGGTCAGTTTTTCACCTATTCTGGCTAATGGGTGCTCTGGGCTTGCAACACACATCCACGACATAAAACCCATATCACGGAAACTATACCTTTCACCAATTGGAGATGCTCGAGTCGCACCAATCGCAACATCTACACGCCCATCAGCAAGTGCATCCCACACCCCATTAAACACCTCTGGATGAATAAAGAGTTCGATATCAGGAAAATGACGATAAAAATCAAGAATTAGCTGTTCTGTCCGCTGTGGTTTGACAATACAATCAACAGCAATACTAAATTGACCACGCCAGCCATTCGCAACCTGCTGACACTGGTGACGAGTATCTGTCATTTTTTTGATAACAGAACGGCTCTCCTTAATAAATATTGCCCCAGCTTCTGTTAGCACAACATCACGATGTCGGCGCTCAAATAGAGGAACCGCAAGCCATTCTTCAACTTGCTTAACGGTATAGCTGATTGCAGAAGGTACACGGTGCAATTCTTCAGCAGCACCACTAAAACTTCCAGTTCGAGCAACTGCATCAATCACTTCGAGTGCATGCGCAGACCACATAACCTCTCCTTTCAAAAATTTTGATAGCAAGATCCAAATATTACCGTTTCACAACCTAAAAAAATAGCCTATACAATGGCGTTATCATTAACATTTTTTTAAATATCAGATAAGTAATAATTATGTCGAATACTGTGAAAAAAAATTCCCCTGGATTTATGGTGTACCTTGCAGGACTTAGCATGCTGGGGTTTTTAGCCATTGATATGTATTTACCTGCATTTGGTGCTATGCAAGACACCCTGCATACATCCGAAGGCGCGATCAGTGCTTCTCTCAGTATCTTTTTAGCTGGTTTTGCCTTTGCTCAGCTATTATGGGGGCCATTATCAGACAAACTTGGCCGTAAGCCTGTTCTCATTGTGGGCTTAACTATTTTCATTTTAAGTAGCTTAGCTATTTATTGGGTGGAAACCGCAACACAGCTATTAACACTACGTTTTTTACAGGCGGTTGGAGTCTGCTCCGCGGCTGTTTTATGGCAAGCACTAGTTATCGACCGCTATGATGAAGCAAATACCCAAAAAGTTTTTGCTTCTATTATGCCGCTAGTCGCGCTATCCCCTGCTTTAGCGCCATTATTAGGTGCATGGGTTCTTGAGCACCAAACATGGGAAGCAATTTTCCTGATCCTAATGGCGGTGGGTATATTACTTTTATTACCAACGCTCTTTTTGAAAAATGTTTCAGTTAAAACAATAACTGATGACAACCAATCACAAGCTAAGATTTCTTTCTCAAACTTACTCAGTTCCCCTGTTTTCAGCGGCAACGTACTAATTTTATGCATCCTGTAGTGCCGGCTTCTTCGCTTGGTTAACAGGTTCTCCCTTTATTTTACGCAATATGGGCTTCAATCCTGCTGATATCGGTTTGAGTTATATTCCACAAACTCTAGCCTTCATTATTGGTGGATATGGCTGCCGTATTTTATTAGCAAAAATCCGAGCAGAAACAATATTTCCATTGTTACTTCTTGGTTACGCGTTAAGCATGTCCATTTTATTTATCATGGCTATCTATACCACACCATCATTAACCATGATCTTGATCCCATTCTGCTTTATGGCAGCAATGAATGGAGCCTCTTACCCAATTGCAGTATCTAAAGCACTAAATACTTTTCCTAGTGCGAGCGGTAAAGCAGCTGCCTTACAAAATGCCTTACAATTAGGGCTATGTTTTTTAGCAAGCCTACTTGTTTCTACCTTGACCTTCGACCCATTGTTGGCAACAACCGGAGTCATGGCAGTCACAATTATCCCAATGGCCATTGGCTATTTTATGCAACGTTGTGCCAGCAAAAATAATCAAGCTCTTAAGCAAGTCGATTGCCAAGCGAATTCATAAAGTGTAGTTTACTGAATCAATCATGCCGAGTCTTATCGGCATGGTTTTTATTTTAGTGAATTCAAGAAAACCTTCCTTCAGTCTATAGCACTTGTGAGGATACAGTAATACTCATTAAGTATTTTGCTATATAACCCATTATTCTTAACTCGCAAAACCTAATATTTCTCATCAATATTCTTTATTCAAAGCGGATTTCACTAAAAAATAAGGCTTTTATTTTGTCATCTACTAAGATATAGATATTTCTTGGTTAATTTTCTTGTTAAAAAACGTTATCATTGCGACATTAAATAATGAGTGCTCAAGAATGATGTTAAAACAGTATTATCCACCAGATGAATTAAAATCCTTTGTTAGTTCTATTTTGATAATCAAAGAGTTCACAGAGGCTATTAAAATTTTCCCTGGAACTGGTGCTGAAATCTGGGTTTCATCAGATGCTTTTTGCATGACAACTGAGAGTGACTCAGTCGCAGACTCATACCAACTTATTATTCCTAGGGTTAATACGTTTACTGCTAGCCCCAATCATTCTAAAGTCATGGTATTACGTATTCGTCATGATGCCTTACGTTTTTTACTACCTCAAAGCACACTAAATTATACGGATAAACCCATCGCATTGAGTGGCATATGGGAAGACCGCTGGTTTGAAGCTTTAGCTAATTCTTCATTTAAAGAGCTGTTAGAGTGTTTTAATAAGACAAAAGCCAAGAAAAAACCTCATTTCATAGATGAAATCTTAGAGTTGCTATATCGTAACCCAACTAAAAAAATTACAGAAATTGCCGAAGAGACTGGCTTAGATGTCCGTGTCATTCAAAAAGAGTTTCTAAAAGAATACGGTATTACGCCAAAAAGGTACCAGATCAATTGTCGCTTAGAACATGTTTTAAAAAGTATGGTAGTAGAACAAGACACCTACCGTTGGTTTGAAACAGGCTATTATGATCAATCCCACTTTTACCGTGATTTTAAAAGATACTTTACTATGACGCCGTCGGCATTTTTAAAATCGAGTTATTCGCTTTTTTACAATACAAAAACTAAGTACCCATTAAGATAGTTCTTAATACATAAGGAGAACGGAATGAGTATTGTTGTGTATGCCCAAATTACAACAGAAAGGACGGATGGGTATTTAACGAAAGAAATCGTTCGTGACTTAGCAAAACTAAGCCGCCGAGAGAAAGGATGCATTCAATATGATCTTATGGCTAAAGAGAATGGTTACATTGTTTTCGAGGAATGGGAAGACACTCAGGCATTAGAGATGCATAAAAATAGCCCTCATTTCAGGCGATTAGTTGAAGCAATTGAACGTGATAACGCCAGCTTTTCTGTCAATTTTAGTGAAAGATGATCTATTAATAATGAAAGCTAGAGCTAGTTGTCATTTTTGAGAATTTTAATCATCTTTATTTAATAGAACTTCATAACCTACATTCAAGAAACAAAGATTGAACGTGTTTCATTCAGGCTATAGCATAAACCATTATTGCTATAGCCTACCTGACTGTTTATGCCGCTATTTATCTTTCAAGCACGAAACACGGTTATTACTTTGCATGCCTATTTACTCTGTTTTTGCTGCGTCAGCCAATTCTTCTGCTTGTTGTAATAATCTTTCTTGTTCTTTTTGATTTAAAACACGCTCAACAGTATCAACAATCGCCTGAGTTTGTGGATCTATCTCAATATTTATTTTATCACCCAAACGTTTTTTACCTAATGTTGTTCTCTCTAATGTTTCAGGAATGAGATGCACACAAAAACGATTATTGATCACGTCACCGACAGTTAAACTAATACCATCAATCGCTACAAATCCTTTATGTAAAATGTATTTCATTAATGGTTTATCATGAATTGACAACCAAATTTGATGGTTATCTTCAGATGTGAAGATTTTACTAATTTCAGCGGTTGTCATAATATGACCAGAAACAACATGCCCACCTATTTCGTCACCGTATTTTGCGGCACGTTCGATATTAACAACATCACCTTCTTGCAATTCCCCCAAATTAGTTAATCTCAGGGTTTCTTTAATTAGATCAAAACTGACTCTTTCGCCATCAATTTTTGTTACCGTCAAACAACAACCATTATGCGCAACGGAGGCCCCTGTTTCTAAACCTTTCAGCAATTCTGGGGTAAACTTCATTACATGAGTTCTAAAGTTGGCTCTTTCTGTAATTTCAATAATAGGAGCAGTCGCTTGAACAATGCCTGTAAACATAATGATTCTCAGTGTAGTGGATTAATAGACTCAGTTTACATCAGAATTTTTAGAGATCTATCCTATTTGAGTGGTAAACAACACGATAATAAACCTTATATTCAGTAATATATTAGGCTTGAAAATGCTCTTTTATAGTTTGTTACCATATCATTATTGGAATCTATTTAGAAACGGGATAGAATGAGCGGTTTTTAATAATCAATGAGTTTTAAGTAACTCACTTATTTTTCTAATTTTTTTCCTCTTACTTGATTTTATTACAAAGGTGTATGCGTGCAGAAATATTTTACAGAAGCGCGTAGCTTGTTGGCACTTGGTATTCCTATCGTTTTAGCTCAATTTTCACAAACTGCGATGGGGTTTGTGGATACAGTTATGGCTGGAAGCGTTAGTGAAATTGAGATGTCCGCAGTTGCAGTTGGTTTTTCCATCTGGCTGCCAGCTATTCTTTTTGGCCAAGGGATTTTAATGGCATTAACCCCAATCGTTGCACAAATGAATGGGTCAGGTCGTCGTAACTTAATTGGTGACCAAATTCAACAGGGCCTGTGGTTAGCGCTACTTTTAGCCTTAGGTATTATGTGCCTTCTTTATAATAGTCAGCTAATTATTAGTAATATGCCCCATATTGATAAAGAATTGGCGGATAAATCTGTCCGTTTTTTACATGCTATTATGTGGGGTGCTCCAGGCTACTTATTTTATCAAGTATATCGTAGCCAATGTGAAGGGCTTTCAAAAACCAAGCCGGGGATGGTGATTGGTTTTCTCGGCTTAATGATTAATATTCCCATTAACTATATCTTTATCTATGGTCACTTTGGTGCCCCCGCTTTAGGTGGTGTTGGTTGCGGTGTCGCCACCGCATCAGTGTATTGGGCTATGTGTCTGATGATGAGATGGTATGTGAAACGTGCTACTGCACAGCGTGATATTCGCCCTACACTCTCTTTCACATCGCCAAATCCATTAATCTTGAAGCGAATTATTGTGTTAGGTACGCCAATTGGTCTGGCACTTTTCTTTGAAGTCACTTTATTTGCTGTCGTTGCACTGCTAGTCGCTCCATTAGGTGTTGTCGCAGTAGCCGGTCACCAAGTTGCGTTGAATTTCAGCTCCGTGATGTTTATGTTCCCATTATCATTAGGAATAGCTGCAACCATTCGCGTAGGTTACAACTTGGGACAAAAATCAACTGAAGCTGCTAAAGTTTCATCTTATACTGGCATTGCTGTTGGCTTAATGGTTGCTTGTTTTACCGCGGTTCTCACAGCCGTCTTCCGTGAGCCGATTGCAATGATGTATAACAAAAACCCCGAGGTGGTTGTTTTAGCAAGTAGTTTAATGTTATACGCCGCTATTTATCAGTTGTCAGACTCTGTGCAAGTTATTGGTGCGGGCATTTTACGTGGCTATAAAGATACGCGTTCTATTTTCTTTATTACCTTCACTGCATATTGGTTACTTGGCTTACCTTCCGGCTATATCTTAGCGTTAACTGATATCATTGCACCGGCGATGGGGCCTAAAGGCTTCTGGATTGGCTTTATTATTGGTTTGAGTGCGGCTGCAATAGGAATGGCGACACGAATTATGTGGATCCATAAGCAGACCGAGGATGTTGTTTTACTTCGTTCAGCGCGCTAATCGACGGTTTTTTAAGCTTTTTATTATGGGAGAAGATGTATTTCGCACCAGATAGTTTTAAATACGAGCAAACTATCACGAAAATACATTTTCCCCTTGCCAGATGAACTTCATAACGTTAATATTCATCCCCGTTGTCACCTAGATAACTTTTAGATGCGTCCGTAGCTCAGTTGGTTAGAGCACCACCTTGACATGGTGGGGGTCGGTAGTTCGAGTCTACTCGGACGCACCATTTCTAGTGAACACAATGTTAATTTTCAGCGCGTCCGTAGCTCAGTTGGTTAGAGCACCACCTTGACATGGTGGGGGTCGGTAGTTCGAGTCTACTCGGACGCACCATTTCAAATTAACACAAATCAAGTCTCTCAGTGCGTCCGTAGCTCAGTTGGTTAGAGCACCACCTTGACATGGTGGGGGTCGGTAGTTCGAGTCTACTCGGACGCACCATTTAATTTATCTTCCTACCCCACTAAAATTTCTCTTGATTGTCTATTATTATTCCCTTATTTTGTTGCGCAACAAATTAACAGCCTAATATCAACTGAATTTTTGATCTGAACGCCTTCTTCTTTTAATTTAATAAAATTTGATTTGTCTCACAGTTTTTTGTTGTCTATAATACTCACATTGGCTGAAAGGTTTCAACAGTAATAAATCAATACGTTAGCTTTAATTGAATTTGTCATCTACACTATAATAAGAATCAAAATGTGACAAATTTAAGTGTAAAAATGCATTAAACACCAGACTGTCGCCTATTCTTATAAATGAGTTGCGCAACAAAATTTACCCTGCGCACGACTTATTAAATGTACTAAGCATCGGCGGCAATACCGATTTCCTTTATAACATTAGATAGACTGCCATGAAAAAAACCAAAATTGTTTGTACTATCGGTCCAAAAACCGAATCAGAAGAAAAACTGACCCAACTCCTTGATGCAGGCATGAACGTCATGCGTCTCAATTTCTCTCACGGTGACTACGAAGAACACGGTCAACGTATCAAAAACCTTCGCGCTGTTTGTGCAAAAACAGGTAAACAAGCTGCTATTTTGCTAGATACTAAAGGGCCTGAAATCCGCACCATGAAATTGGAAGGTGGTAACGACGTTTCTCTCGTTGCTGGCCAAACTTTTACATTTACTACCGATACCTCTGTGGTAGGTAATAAAGATAAAGTTGCGGTGACCTATGCGGGTTTAACTTCAGATTTGAAAGTTGGCAATACCGTATTAGTTGATGATGGCTTAATTGGTATGAAAGTGACTAATGTCACTGCAACTGAAGTTGTTTGTGAAGTTTTAAATAACGGTGACCTCGGTGAGAAAAAAGGGGTTAACCTGCCAGGCGTTTCAATTGGCCTTCCAGCGTTAGCTGAAAAAGATAAAGAAGACTTAGTCTTTGGTTGCCAGCAAGGTGTTGATTTTGTTGCTGCTTCATTTATTCGTAAGCGCTCAGATGTTGAAGAAATTCGAGCTCACCTGAAAAAACACGGTGGCGAGAACATCCAAATTATTTCTAAAATTGAAAACCAAGAAGGTTTAAATAACTTTGACGAGATTTTAGAAGCCTCTGATGGCATCATGGTCGCTCGTGGTGATTTAGGCGTTGAAATCCCAGTTGAAGAAGTTATTTTTGCACAAAAAATGATGATTGAAAAATGTGTTGCTGCACGCAAAGTCGTGATCACAGCAACCCAAATGCTTGATTCAATGATCAAAAACCCACGCCCTACTCGCGCAGAAGCGGGTGACGTTGCCAATGCTATTTTAGATGGCACTGATGCGGTTATGTTGTCTGGTGAAAGTGCTAAAGGTAAATACCCGGTAGAAGCTGTTACCATTATGGCAACTATCTGTGAGCGTACAGACCGTGTAATGCAAACTCGCATCGATAACCAAAAACCAAGCCAACGCCTACGTGTCACTGAGGCTGTATGTCGTGGTGCGGTGGAAATGTCTGAAAAATTAGATGTCCCATTAATCGTTGTTGCAACTTATGGCGGTAAATCGGCTAAGTCTGTCCGTAAGTATTTCCCTACTGCACCAATCTTAGCGTTAACTACCAATGAAGAAACTGCACGTCAGTTACTGTTAGTTAAAGGTGTGATCCCAATGATAGTTGGTGGTTTTACTTCTACAGATGACTTTTATCGTGAAGGTAAACGTGCAGCTCTAGAAAGTGGCTTAGCTGTTTCTGGTGATGCGGTTGTCATGGTCTCTGGCGCATTAGTACAAAGCGGAACAACCAATACATCTTCAGTTCACGTACTTTAATTAGTCTTTAATTGTCTTCTAAAAGGCCGATAGTGATTATTTTAGCTATCGGCCTTTTTATTTAGATTTAACATTTAGTGCTGCCTTGATGTAACTATCCCTTTATTTACTTTTCTCTAGTAAATATCTTATTGCATTTTAAGTGTAATATCATGAACCCCACTTAAATTGGTCAAATAACAACCTTCATTGATCTTAATTTAAATTTTTCTTCTTTTTCCTAGTACTAAATATAAAGTATTTCTAGCAAAACTTCATATTTAGTACTAGCATAAGACATAGTAAGTGCCATACCCTAATTTTCATTAGGTTGTTTTAAAGGGATATAGCAAGCTTTAAGATAACAAGCTTAGCTCTATTGTTTGGTGACTTGCTTTTTTATATTTTCAAGATAAATCAATCTAGAGGGTAAAATAATGATTCGTACTAAAATTGTACTGGGCTCTATCGTATTAGCTTCAGCATTACTAGCGGGTTGTTCTAACAGCACTGAAGTGCAAAAACTCTCTTCAGATGTGCAAACTCTGAATGGTAAAGTTGATCAACTGAGCAACGACGTTCAGTCTCTGCGCTCTGACGTACAGACAGCTCAAGAAGAAGCAGCACGTGCTAACCAACGTCTGGATAACCAAGTTCGTACTTACAAAAAATAAGTTCGATTTGGCGATAATCTAGTCTTAAAGATCCTTCTTTGAAGCTAGTAGCATTTATGAGGGCCTATGAAAATAGGCCCTTATTATTTTGTCAGGGTTATTGAGTTACAACAGAAGAGCGGTATTTCGCAGGTAACAAGGCCCCAACTTTACCGTCATAGATGGGTTCTGGCTGTGAAATCGAGAATGGCTCAATAGGTACTAAACCTTGGTGTTGTGTTTCATCTTCAGGGATACCATTACTCTGATCATTATTTACACGCACAGGCATACCAGAACGCCTTGCTAGCTCTTTTTCCACTAAAGCCTTATCAATCCCTTCATTTTCTAGAAAACGCTTGAAATCGTCAGACAGCTTGATTGGCATGGTTTGTGGGTCATCACCGCTTGTTCGTGACAATGGCTGATGCACCTCAATGTAATAACTGCCATCAGTTTCTTTGGAGTATTTGACAGGCTGATCAATAACTTGGACACGAGTTCCTTTTGGTACTGTTTTAAATAATGCTTCGATATCATCAGGACGTAAACGAATACAACCGGAGCTCACTCGCATACCAATACCAAAATCCGCATTAGTGCCGTGTATCAGATATTCACCACGCCCATACGCTAGGCGTAATGCATACAAGCCCATTGGATTTTCAGGCCCTGCTGGAACGACGGCTGGAAGAGTTATACCTTCTTTAGCGTAATTTTTACGGATATTCGCCGTTGGTGTCCATGTAGGATCTTTAATTGACTGACTTACTGAAGTCACCATTTCAGGTGTGTCGCGACCTAACTGGCCGATACCAATAGGATAAACAATCACTTCCTCACTGTTCGCAGGGTAATAATATAAACGCAGCTCCGCCAGGTTAATCACAATTCCCGTTCTTGGTGTTGATGGTAACAACATTTGTGCTGGAATGATGAGTTCTTTACCCGCTTCAGGAAGGTACGGGTCTGTTCCTGGGTTTGCTTCAAGCATACCGAGTAGACCGATTTGGTGCTCACTTGCAATGGCCTCCAATGGTCGCCCATCATTGGGGACGATATACGTGTAATTTTCCCCGATAAGACGAGTGTTACTGTCAGGTAATGGATATTCTTTTGCTTGAGCTGGAGCCAATAAGGCGCTCATGACAAATAAACTTGCCACCGTCAAAACTCTTTTCATACCTACTCCAAGGAAAATAGTGTTCTTACAATAATTCAATGATTATTGTTCATAATAGCAACTATCCTTCATATCTTTAATACTAATTAAATATTTTTATTAAGTATTAATAAGGAAGTAGTCTTTTTATGATAGCCAAATACAATCACTTTAATGGACTGGTCGAATAAAAATAATAACCAAGAAGTAAAATATAAGTAAGGGAGCATAACGCTCCCTCGGTAGGATCATACTAATTGTGCCGCACGCGATAAAATTGTGCGGATCATTGCATTTAAACCTTGAGTTCGCGAAGGTGTTAAATGTTGCTCCAATGCAAGTTGTTCAAAAAATGACTTCACATCGAGTGCGAGTATTTGTTGCGCCGTTTTGCCTTGAAAAAGGATAATCACAATAGCAACTAACCCTTTAACGATTGCTGCATCGCTATCACCTGCAAACGTAATTGTCCCGTCTGCTTGTTTTTGCATATCAATCCACACTTGGCTTTGGCACCCTGCGATTAAATTATTATCGCTTCTTTGTACCTCTGAGAGTTCAGGTAAACGTCCCCCTAGCTCTATCATATAGAGATAGCGTTCCTCCCAGTCCTGACAACGGGAGAAATTACGTAATAACTTATTTTCATCGGGTAATGCGGGCATGCTCAGTTCCTTTACCATATATTTCTTATGTGCTTAGCCTAACAATTTTTTAATGCGCTGTAACGCATTGTATAAAGAATCGATTTCTTCTTTCGTGGTGTATATCCCCACAGAAGCACGGCACATAGCAGGAACGTGATAATGTTCCATTAATGGTAAAGCACAGTGATGGCCAGTACGGATAGCAATACCATATCTATCTAGAAAAGAACCCACATCATAGGCATGGTGCTGACCTAGATTAAACGCCAAAACGCCTTCCCGTTGGTCATTGCCATATAATATAACTGATGGTATTTCTTGCAATTTCTTAGAAGCATATGCTATCACTTCAGCTTCATGAGCAAATACATCAGGTAAATTAAGTGCGTTTAAATAATCGAATGCCGCCCCTAACCCAATAATTGCGCTAACGTTCGGTGTTCCTGCTTCAAAGCGCCATGGCGCATCAGCAAAAGTGATCCCTTTGGTCAGGCTGACTTGACGGATCATTGCCCCACCGCCCTCCCATGGTGGCATCATATCCAAAATAGCTTTTTTGCCATAAAGGATACCAATACCTGTCGGGCCATATAGCTTATGCCCTGAAAACACATAGAAATCACAGTCTAAGGCTTGCACATCAACCTGCTGATGCATTGCACCTTGTGCACCATCGACCAATACCGCGATCTCTCCACCTTTTGAAGCCGCAATCGCTCGCGCTTGTTTAATGATATCCTGTACCGGATTAACTGTTCCCAATACATTAGAGATATGTGTAAAGCTCAATAATCGCGTACGTGAATCAATGACATCATTTAATACATCTAATTGCAGTCTACCATCGTCAGAAATTGGGATAACTCGAATTTCAAAACCAATTTCTTCAGCTAACATATACCAAGGTACAATATTCGCATGGTGCTCCATTTCAGTGATGACAATATTGTCCCCTTCATGGAAATACTTTCGACCAAAACTATTTGCAACAAGGTTAATACCTTCCGTTGTGCCTTTAACAAACACGATTTCTTCATTTGAAGCTGCGTGAATGAAAGCGGCGGCTTTTTGACGAACCTCCTCCATCATTGTCGTCGCATTTGCACTGAGAGTATGTATACCGCGGTGAACCGCGGCATACTGATGTAACGTAAACTCACTTTCTTTTTCAATAACTTGCAAAGGCTTTTGTGCACTTGCGGCGCTATCTAAATAAACCAACGGATGATTATTGACTGACTGTGATAAGGCAGGAAAATCCTGCCTTACTGAAGCGATATTGAATAGCATGGATATTAAACCTCCGCTAAGCGCTGGCGGATGTTTGCCATCACAGCGTGTTTTAACTCTTCCGATTCAATAGATTCTGTAAGTTCCGCAGCAAATGCGATAATAATCATATGTTTTGCTGCCTTACCCTCAATTCCTCTTGAGCGCAGATAAAACAGTTGTTCTTCATCAATACGACCGACCGTTGCACCGTGACCACATTTTACGTCATCTGCATAAATTTCAAGCTGAGGTTTAGTATCAATTTCTGCTTTTTCACCTAACAACAATGTGTTGTTAGTCATTTGACCATCAGTTTTTAATGCGTTGGGTGCGACTTTGATCATGCCATTAAAGACTGCTTTACTGCTATCCATCGCAATCACTTTGTGTAATTGACGGCTATTGCAGTAGCCTTTATTGTGCTCTAAATACGTACGAGTATCAGCAATTTCATTGCCTTTAGGCAGCAGTATACTGTTGAGTTCAAACTCAGTATTTTCACCGTCAAGGCGAGCACTTGTATGGTTTCGTGTTAATAATGCACCAAGTAAAAAACTGGTACTTTTCACACGGCTATCACGCCCAATAACAATATCATTGTGAGCAAAATGCTGAGCTTGGCCATTTTCAATATTTAACTTAAAGTGACTAAAGTCTGCGTTATCACCGACTTCAACTGTTAAACGGCTGCCAGTCATGTGTGTTTGCTCATTCAAACTGACATAATGCTCAATAACTTGGGCTTTACTATTTACATCCAAGGTTAAATGGTACCGATATTGGCTAATATTGGTGGCCTGTTTATCGTCGCTACCCGTTGAAATATTGAGCAAGTACAATGGCTTTTCTGCTATTTTATTTGCTGCAAGATGGACGACTAACGGTTGTACAGCCAAGCTTTCGGTTAAATGCAAAAAAATCTCGCTATTTACAGGCGAAGGCAGTAAGTCTTGGTTATCAAGCAAAGCGACTTGAAATGGCCCCATATCAATAGAGCTCAATGCAGAACTATAACGCCCATCAATTAAAACAAGGCGATATGCATCAATTGGCAGAGCCAGTGCTTCGCAGTCTTGTGCTACAACATCACCATCACTAAAACGATACTGAGTCTCAAGTACAGTATTTAGTGGAGTATAGTGCCAATCTTCATGGCGAAACACAGGTAAACCAACTTGTTTTGCTATTTCCCAATGGGTTTTAGCATGTTGAGAATTCGCACCATGTCGTAGTTCAAATAATTCAGAAAAACGTGACATTGCTTGCTCATTGAGCTTTGCAACTTCTGCACGTTTTTGTGCTCTTTCACTGTTGGTCAATAAGCCAGCCATAACCCTGCTCCTCCAGTTTTTTTGCTAAACTGAAATCACCTGATTTGATGATTTTCCCTTGATATAACACGTGGACAAAGTCAGGCTTCACATAATCTAAAATACGCTGATAGTGGGTTACGATGATAAAAGAACGCTCAGGCGAACGTAATGAATTCACGCCATTAGCCACAATTTTCAGCGCGTCAATATCTAAACCAGAGTCAGTTTCATCAAGAATACACAATTGAGGTTCTAGAGCTGCCATCTGCAAGATATCATTACGTTTTTTCTCACCACCGGAGAAACCTACGTTGACAGAACGCGCAAGTAAATCTTCTGGCATTTCTAATAATTTGATTTTATCTTCAATAAAATCTTGGAAATCAAAACGATCTAATGCTTCTTGCTGACGATATTCTCTAACCGCATTAACTGCCGTTTGTAAGAAAAATTGGTTACTGACCCCTGGAATTTCAACAGGGTATTGGAATGCGAGGAAAACGCCTTCCCCTGCACGCTCTTCTGGATCTAGTTCAAATAGGTCTTTGCCTTTAAACGTCACTTCACCGCTATCAATTTCATACTCTTCGCGGCCAGCAAGTGTGGCGGATAATGTACTTTTACCAGAGCCATTTGGCCCCATGATGGCGTGAACTTCCCCTGGTTTTACCTCCAGAGATAACCCTTTTAAAATCTCATTACCTTCTACACTCACGTGTAAATCTTTAACACTTAACATATTTACATGCCTTTAGCGCTTTAGCGCAAATAAACTCGATTAGGATCAGCCAACGCTGTGCTCTAAGCTGATCGCCAGTAATTTTTGTGCTTCTACGGCAAATTCTAATGGAAGCTCCGAGAACACATCTTTGCAGAAACCATTTACAATCATTGAAATTGCATCGTCTTCGCTGATACCACGTTGTAAACAGTAAAATAACTGGTCTTCCCCAATACGTGAGGTTGTCGCTTCATGTTCAAGTTGTGCCGTATTATTCTTAACTTCCACATATGGGAATGTATGTGCACCACATTGGGTGCCAATTAACATAGAGTCACATTGGGTAAAGTTACGAGCGTTATGTGCACTCGGTAGAATTTTCACTAAACCGCGATAACTGTTTTGGCTTTTACCTGCAGAAATACCCTTAGAAATGATCGTTGAACGGGTATTTTTCCCGATATGGATCATTTTCGTTCCTGTATCCGCTTGTTGATTGCCGTTCGTTAATGCAACGGAGTAAAATTCACCGACAGAGTTGTCTCCTTTAAGGATAACGCTTGGGTATTTCCATGTGATGGCAGAGCCAGTTTCTGACTGTGTCCATGACATTTTTGAATTTTCACCTTCACACAATGCACGCTTAGTCACAAAGTTTAGGATCCCACCGGCTTCGCTATCTCCACCGGAGAACCAGTTTTGGACAGTCGAATATTTAACTTCGGCATCTTTATGAATAATAACTTCAACAACCGCCGCATGGAGCTGATAACTATCACGAACAGGTGCAGAACACCCTTCGATATAGCTCACATAGCTACCTTCATCAGCAATTAAAATCGTGCGCTCAAACTGGCCGGTTTTGGCTGCGTTGATCCTAAAATACGTTGATAGCTCCATTGGGCAGTGTACGCCTTTTGGTACATACACAAAGGTACCATCTGAAGCCACTGCCGCATTTAATGCAGCAAAAAAGTTATCATGGCTCGAAACGACTGACCCGAGATATTTCTGTACCAGTTCAGGGTATTCTTGAATAGCCTCACTAAACGAACAAAAAATAACACCATGTTTCGCTAAGTCATCACGGTAAGTTGTAGATACTGAGACCGAGTCAAAAATGGCGTCAACCGCAACGGCCTTCCCTTCACGTACAGGAACGCCTAATTGGTTAAAGGCTTCTTCAACTTCAGCCGTTAAATAATTATTGGTTTCCGCCACACCTGTGCCTTGTGTAGCACCAGATTGCGAACCACAGGTATCATCACATGAGCCACAAGATGGCGCAGAGTAATAGCTATAGTCTTGGTAATCGAGATTTGGGTAATTTGCTTTAAGCCAATGAGGTTCTTCCATGCCTTTCCAGTGATTAAAGGCATCAAGACGGAATTGGAGCATCCACTCAGGCTCATTACGTTTAGCTGAAATTGCACGAATAACATCTTCGTTAATGCCTTTCGCCATTTCATCCGTTGCGACTTCGGTAAAGAAGCCTTCTTTATAACGCTGGTCATCAAGCCAGCTTTGAACATCATCGCCAACTTCTACATTGCTCTGTGACATAATCTGACTTCACATGTTAAACGCCGAAGCTTTCACCACACCCACAGGCATGTTGGGCTTTCGGGTTATTAAATTTGAAAATTTGATTCAGCCCTTCTTGGACAAAATCAACGACTGTGCCATCAATAAATGGCATTGCTTCTTTTGGCACATAAAGGTGTGCGCCATCGAGTTCAAATAACAGGTGTTGGTCTGTTGGGTTTTCGATCATTTCAAACACATAACCGAAACCTGCGCAGCCAGACTGTTTTACGCCGAGTGAAAGCCCTTTTGTATTTGGGTTTTGCACCATCAATTTTTTGATTTGTTTTGCAGCGCTTTGTGTCAGGCTAACTCCCTGCCAATTGTTTTCATCAAATGAAAATGTCTCTACACCGTCAGTCATATTGACCCCACATTTCTTATGGCTTTTCAGCCTGTTATCAGGAGATTAACTCTGCCTACCCTATGGTAATGATTAGCTAATTGACTTCAACCATTTGTTTTAAGAGGTTATAGCTATTATAGCTCTTTTTTTGTTCATTTTCAGGTTATAAAACAAACAAAATCACAAAAAAACAAGCTTAACCCATTGATAAACAATAAATAAGTAGAGTTGTGTTTTTTATTTAAATTTGTACTAAATAATACACTTAATGACACAAATTAATAAAGGTGCATTTATTATACAACTTAATTAACTTGATAAAAAATGAATTTATAGAAAGAATGGGCATAAAACCATACAAAATAAAGGGTTTTATCGGGTTTTCTGACCTTTCCTTAGTCAAAAAACCCTGCAATTAAAATGGTTATTATTCAAATAATACGGCGGTTGTCAGGCGAGAAGTACAACACAATTTGCCTTGCTCATTGAAAACCTCAATATTCCATACCTGCTGACGGCGCCCTAAATAGATAGGTTTACAAATACCCTTAACAACCCCTGAGCGAGCAGCACGAACATGATTGGCATTGATTTCCAACCCGACCACCTTTTGTTCTCCTTCCAAGCACATATAACCCGCAATTGAACCTAAGGATTCAGCTAATACAACAGAAGCACCGCCATGCAATAACCCAAAAGGCTGTTTGGTGCGATGATCAACAGGCATTATCCCCTCTAAATAATCATCGCCAATTGCCGTGATTTCAATACCGAGATGCCCTAACATGCAGGTTTTTGACATTTCAGCGAGTTGCTGCAAATTAAATTGACGTTTCCAAATCATTAAACTATCTCCAGCAGCGCTTGAATCGGATGTTTTATCGATACATTTTCCATGCGTTTAACTTGGCTACGACAGGAATAACCTGAACTTAAACAACGTTCTTTTGGCAAAGAAGACATCGCCTCCTTCCACGATAAGTTATATATTCCTTTTGAATTTTCAAGATTGGCCACTTCGTGCCCATAAGTCCCAGCCATGCCACAACAGCCAACACTAACATTATTTAATGTTTGCCCAAAACGTGCAAATAACACCGCCCATTGATTCGCACTATTAGGTAAAGCCGTTGATTCAGTACAATGACCGAAAAAATACCACGGCTGAGTCGATGTGGTTTGCACATTGTGTGGTTCAGGCAATGTCATTAACCATTCATGCGCTAACATCACCGTAAATTGGCAGTGGTCTTTGCCTAAAATTTCATGATATTCATCGCGATAACAAAGTACTAGTGCGGGGTCAACACCGACCATTGGCAACTGCAATCTTGCCACTCGATTTAAAAAATCTGCCGTCTTACGAGCCGTTTTAGCAAACTTCGCTAAAAAGCCTTTGATGTGTTGTGCTTTTCCATTCGGCGAGAACGGTAGCAACACAGGTTTAAGACCTAATTTCTCAATTAAATGGACAAAATCAGCCACCACTTTGGCGTCGTAATAACTAGTGAAAGGGTCTTGAACCACCAGCACATGTTTTTCACGTTGTGAATCCGTCATACTTTCAAGTTGTTCAAGCGTGACAGAAACCGCTGCATGACCTGAAAGTTCTTGTTTTAATGTTGGTTGAGAGAACAACGGCAAATCCACCATACCGATAGTATGTTGACTCAGTTTTTGCACCACCGGTTGACGCAAAAAGAAATTAAATATGCCGGGTACTTTGGAAAATAAAGGTGCACTCGCTTCAACATTTGCAACAATATAATCGCGAATAGGACGCAAATAACGCCTATGATACAGCGCTAAAAACTTAGCTCTAAATGATGGGACATCAATTTTAATTGGGCATTGCGTTGAGCAGGCTTTACAGGCAAGACACCCTGCCATTGAGGCTTTCACTTCATGAGAGAAGTCATAATCACCTTGTTTAGCGCGCCAAGTGTTACGTGTTTTTTCTATCAGCCCACGCAATGACGGTTGGTCTTGTGTAATGCCCTTTTCAAGGTGTTCTGGTGTAACACCTTGTTCAGCTAATAGCCTTAGCCACTCACGAACAAGTGTCGCACGGCCTTTTGGAGAATGAATTCGTTGACCACTCACCTTCATGGATGGGCACATCGGGCTCTTCACATCAAAATTGAAACACAGCCCATTACCATTACATTCCATTGCACCACGGAATTCTTGGCGCATTTGGACTGGTATCTGTCGGTCATACGTTCCTCGTTTGATGCCATCAACCTGCTTCATCGGTGCATCCAACCCCGCAGGTGGGCAAATTTTACCCGGATTTAAGCGGTTATCGGGGTCAAATGCCGCTTTGATATTGCGCAACTCACCGTATAGCTCATCACCAAAAAATTCAGGGCTATATTGTGCACGAAAACCTTTCCCATGTTCCCCCCACAACAACCCACCGTATTTAGCAGTTAATGCAACAATTTCATCAGAAATTTGTTTCATCAATACTTCTTGTTGTGGATCGCACATATCCAGCGCTGGGCGAACATGTAATACTCCTGCATCCACATGACCAAACATGCCATAATTTAAGTTATGACTGTCTAATAACGCACGGAATTCCACTATATAATCAGCAAGATGCTCAGGAGGAACGCAGGTATCTTCAACAAATGGAATTGGCTTCGCCGCACCTTTACTGTTACCCAACAGCCCCACGGCTTTTTTACGCATGTTATAAATACGCGTAATATCTTCAAGATCATGGCAAGTTTGATAGCCAATCACCCCAGCTTGATTATTCGCCATTAATTCATCTAAGCGTTGGCACAAGCTTTCAGTCAATTGATTGATTTCATCTTCATCATCGCCGCTAAATTCAACGATGTTTAACCCTAACATTTCTTTGTTTGGCACATCCGTAATTAAGGCTTTAACAGAATGCCAAACGATGTCTTCTTTCGCTAGGTTAAGCACTTTTGAATCCACAGTTTCAACTGATAGCGCTTTAGCTTGCACCATAAAGGGGGCATTACGCAGTGCAGACTCAAATGAGTCATATTTCACATTCACTAAACGACGTACTTTAGGAAGTGGCGTAATATCCAATGTTGCTTCAGTGATAAAAGCAAGAGAGCCTTCTGAGCCAGTGAGAATGCGAGTAAGGTCAAATTCAGTTAACTCATCATTAAATACATGACGTAAATCATACCCTGTCAGGAAACGATTTAATTTGGGAAATTTTTCTTCAATTAGAGAACGTTGCTCTAAGCAGCGCTCTAACACCGTTTTATAAATACGCCCCACTGTAGAATCTTCTGACGCAATCGTTTGGGCGAGTTCGATAGGCATAGCGCGCGTATCTAAGCATTCTCCCCCTAAAACCATGGCTTTAACGCCTAACACGTGATCAGAGGTTTTACCATAGACTAATGAGCCTTGGCCTGATGCGTCAGTGTTGATCATTCCACCTAGCGTTGCTCGGTTACTGGTAGATAGCTCCGGTGAAAAGAAATAGCCATAAGGCTTGAGATATTGATTTAATTGGTCCTTGATGACCCCTGCTTCAACCTTAACCCAACCTTGCTCTGGGTTTATTTCTAAAATTCGATTCATATAACGGGACATATCCACAACAATCCCTTCGGTTAAGGATTGCCCATTAGTTCCCGTTCCCCCTCCCCGAGGGGTAAAGCTAAGCTCACGAAATTTCGCTTGCCCCGCAAGCCGAGTGATTATTTGTACATCTGCACTCGAACGCGGAAACACAACCGCTTGGGGTAATAGTTGGTAAATACTATTATCTGTCGCCATGGATAAACGCTCAGCATAGCTGGTGCCGTTATCCCCAGTAAAACCGTGTTCTTGTAGCTCATGCAAGAACTCAATAACTAAATGACTAAGATGAGGAGCTTCTGATATACGCGGGATCATTATTAACGATGACTCTTGTTGTTTAGTGTTCGCATTACTCGTTATGTACTATCTTTATTTTAAGTTGCACAATAGTGTCTGAGGTCTATGATGAGTTACCTTCACAGCCTGTAAAGACAGCACAGCCGCTGATGACATTGTCATCATGAACCATATCACAATATTGTTTTTTTTAACCGTGAAAAATAATTACGTTATTTTCACCTAAAAATTTGCCAGATACGCAGAATTTTCATTTACAAAGGATCAATCATTAATGGAAAAATCGCAAAAACGCTTGGATCTTCCCAAACTTATTTTCGGCCTATTATCCATCGTTTTAATGATAGCAGCCTGTTTTTGGGTACTTAATCCATTTATTCTTGGCTTTGTATGGGCGGGAATGATGGTAATTGCAACTTGGCCACTATTATTAAGACTTGAAGCTCGCTTATGGCGCAAGCGCTGGTTAGCTGCATTAGTGATGGTTCTTCTTATATTACTATTATTCGTTATCCCATTAGGTATCCTAATTGGCAGTATTATTGAAAATAGTACTCCACTTATTGATTTAGCTAAATCACCATCAAGCCTAACGCTGCCTGATTTAGAATGGCTAAATACTATCCCGATGGTAGGTGAAAAAATTTACTATGCATGGCATAGCTTAGTTGCCAGTGGGGGTAATGCTTTACTTGCCAAAATTCAACCCTACTTTGGCCAAGCCGCAGGGTGGTTTGCCACACAAGCTATTAGCGCAGGAAGATTTGTTTTTCACTTGATGTTAATGCTGCTGTTTAGTGGTTTACTCTATCTTAAAGGCGAATCAGTCATGGTTGGTATCCGCCACTTTGCTGTGCGTCTTGCAGGGATCCGTGGAGATGCAGCTGTCGTATTAGCCGCACAATCTATTCGAGCCGTTGCGTTAGGTGTTGTCGTGACTGCACTCATTCAAGCCATTGTCGGTGGCATTGGCCTCGCTCTTTCTGGTATCGGTTACGCAGCAATCTTGACTGTTCTATTGTTTATTTGCTGTGTGGCTCAATTAGGGCCTTTATTAATCATGATCCCCTCCGTGTTATGGCTATTTTGGACAGGTGATACGACCTGGGGGATAATCTTGGCCATTTGGGCTGCCGTTGTCGCTACTATGGATGGCGTTCTTCGCCCATGGTTAATTAAAATGGGCGCAGACTTACCCATGGTTCTAATCCTTGTTGGTGTTATTGGGGGAATTTTATCATTTGGTATGATTGGTTTGTTTATCGGCCCGGTTGTATTAGCTGTTTCTTACAGCTTATTAAAAGCTTGGATGAACGAAGTCGCTGTTCCGAATGAAGACTTAACAGAAACTGAAAAGTTTCTAGAGGAAGAGTTTTCGATTAAAAAGTAGTATACCGCCAATTAGTCGCAGGTATGTTTAAGCTATACATGCTTGCGAACTTAATAAATCTAGTTCCATTAATATTTAGAAACAATATTTAACATTCTAACGTTAGTATTTAGTCTAATTTATGTTAACATAAATCTATTGAATTAATTCTCTTTAAGTAACAATGAGTAATATTAATATTGAGAGTGTTCTTAATGATTGTATAATATGAATAGTTTAATATTCAATTATTGAATCATATGAATCTAAGAAGCCGCGCCCTTCCCCCTTTAGGCGTTGCTTTATTAACTGAATTGCTGTGTGTAGTCTTTGCCTGTCAGCCCATGATAGGCTTTTTTTTTATCTTTATTTAATATGAATACTATTCATGTCATAATCAGAACATCACTTTATAATTATTGATTAACATCAATTTCTGTCATTATTATCCGTTATAATACTCCTTTGGCGTTATATAATTAATTAACTTACGTTACTCTTATTTAGCATATACTTGCCTGTTAAATTTAATACGCATAATAAGGGTAATTATATTTAGCTTATTGTTTGTTTATGCCTAAAAAGCATTACACAACCACTTATTCAAAACTATTTAATATCAAACTACCTATTATAGAATTTATCAATTTCTATAATAGGTAGCTTTGATTAAGTAAACACAAAGGCTGAATGCTATTTACATTCAGCCTTGATAATTAAAAAACTAAATAGTTATTGATTTTCAGCTATCGTTAGCCATGTTTGCACAACGGTGTCAGGGTTTAAAGATAAACTATCAATACCTTCATCAACCAACCATTGAGCGAAATCTTGATGGTCGGATGGCCCTTGCCCACAAATGCCTACATATTTATTTTGGCGTTTTGCAGCCTGTATTGCCATGGATAACATCGCTTTCACGGCATCATTTCGTTCATCGAATAATTCAGAAACAACACCCGAGTCCCTATCAAGACCTAATGTTAACTGAGTCATATCATTCGAACCGATAGAGAAACCGTCAAAATGTTCGAGGAATTGATCAGCCAGTAAAGCATTTGATGGGATTTCGCACATCATAATAACTTTTAAGCCATTTTCACCACGTTTCAAATCATGTTTAGCCAATTCTGCAACTACGGCTTCCGCCTGTGCAACCGTGCGAACGAATGGGATCATGATTTCAACATTTGTTAGGCCCATGGTATTACGAACACGTTTAACCGCTTCACATTCCAATGCAAAACAGGCACGGAAGCTATCAGACACATAGCGCCCTGCACCACGGAAACCTAACATTGGGTTTTCTTCTTCAGGTTCATAAATATCCCCACCGACTAAGTTGGCATATTCGTTTGACTTGAAGTCAGATAAACGGACAATAACGCGTTTTGGCCAGAAGGCTGCGGCTAAAGTCGAAATTCCTTCGGTTAATTTGCCGACATAAAATTCAATCGGGTCATCATAACCTGCCATCATTTGGCGAATTTCTGCTTGTAGCTCAGGAGATTGCTTATCAAATTCCAGCAACGCTCTTGGGTGAACACCAATCATACGATTGATGATAAATTCAAGCCTAGCTAAGCCCACGCCTTCATTAGGTAAACAAGCAAAATCAAATGCACGGTCAGGGTTACCGACGTTCATCATAATTTTGACATCTAGACTTGGCATATCACTCACTTCAGAGCTGTGAATTTCAAATGCAAGTTTACCTTCATATACAAAGCCTGTATCGCCTTCAGAGCAAGAGACAGTCACCTCTTGGCCTTCTTGCAAACGGTCAGTCGCATCACCGCAACCGACAACGGCTGGAATACCTAACTCACGAGCGATAATCGCAGCATGACAGGTGCGTCCACCACGATTGGTAACAATCGCAGCCGCTTTTTTCATGATAGGCTCCCAATCAGGGTCGGTCATATCGGTAACGAGTACATCCCCCGCCTGAATTCTATCCATTTCACTCAAGTTATGAATAACTTTAACCGCCCCTGAGCCAATACGATGACCAATTGCGCGCCCTTCAACTAAAACTTGTCCTTGTTGTTTTAATTGGTAACGCTCCATCACTTGTTGATTAGAACGAACGGTTTCTGGCCTTGCTTGAACAATATACAAACGCCCATTATGACCATCTTTTGCCCACTCGATATCCATTGGGCGACCGTAGTGTTTTTCAATCTGTAAAGCTTGACGTGCAAGCTCTTCAACTTCGTGATCAGCCAAAGAGAAACGATTGCGTAGAGCCTCTGGCACATCTTCGATTTGTACTTGTTTACCGTGCTCTTTACTATTGGCATACACCATTTGTAATTTTTTTGAGCCCAGTGTACGACGTACAATCGCAGGGCGGTTGTTGGTTAACGTTGGTTTATGGACATAAAACTCGTCAGGGTTCACAGCGCCTTGCACCACCATCTCACCTAAACCATACGCAGAGGTGATAAATACGACTTGATCGAAGCCCGATTCAGTATCAATCGTAAACATGACACCCGATGAGGCTAAATCTGAACGTACCATGCGTTGAACACCCGCAGAAAGTGCTACACCGCGGTGATCATAGCCTTGGTGAACGCGATATGAAATCGCACGGTCATTAAATAATGAAGCAAAAACGTGTTTAATCGCAACTAAGACTGCGTCTATCCCTTGAACATTAAGGAATGTTTCCTGTTGCCCTGCAAACGAAGCGTCAGGCATATCCTCAGCCGTTGCCGATGACCGGACAGCAAATGAGGCTTCCGCTTCACCTTCTGACAGTTGCGCGAATGCATCACGAATATCTTGTTCCAACTCCTTCGTCAGCGGTGTATCAATCACCCATTGACGGATCTGAGCACCTGCTACAGCCAGTTGGTTCACATCATCAATATCCGTTTCATCTAGCAGGTTATAAATGCGCTGATTTACACCGCTCTGCTCCAGAAAATCATTAAACGCCTGTGCGGTTGTCGCGAAACCGTTAGGTACGGATACTCCCAGATCAGATAAGTTAGTGATCATTTCACCGAGAGAAGCATTTTTGCCCCCAACACGGTCAACATCATTCATCCCTAATTGGTTATACCAAAGTACATTACACGGAGTGAGGCCATTTGTGGACATTGAAAGCGATCCTTTTATAGCAATTTAGTGACAGAGTACAAATCGTAAAAAATCTCGTTGGCGAAAATTCGCCTCGTGAAATAGACTAGCACAGACGCTAAGAGAAGATGGACTGGTGAATCGTTCCATCACTGAAGAAAACTTTTTTGTTCTAAAAATCGTTCAAAAAATGGCTATAGTTCCCCCTATAAACTAATTTTTAAACTTTAAACAAAGATAATATCTCCCAATATCCAGTGATAAATACAATAAGAGACAAATAATGATGACCGAATTAGGAGCAATGAATAATATGGCAAGCCAAGTTCAACGCACAGTTTTTTTTATTTCTGATGGAACAGCGATCACCGCTGAAACTTTGGGGCATGCCGTACTTTCTCAATTTCCGCTGTCATTTATTTCTTATACTCTGCCGTTTGTCACAAGCGAAGCTCGCGCGCAGGAAATTAAACAAAAAATTGATATTATCTTCCAAGAAACGCAATTGCGCCCTTTGGTGTTCTATTCGATTATCTCCCCCGAAGTAAAGCAAATCATCACTCAAAGTGCCGGGTTCTGCCAAGATATCGTTCAGAGCTTAGTCGCCCCGATTCAAAAAGAAGTCGGCCTAGAACCTGAACCCAAACTTAACCGAACCCATGGTTTATCTATGCAGAATATGAATCAATATGATGCACGTATCGCTGCCATTGAATATACACTGGCTCACGACGATGGGATTTCGTTACGAAACCTGGATCAAGCCCAAGTGATACTGATAGGGGTTTCACGTTGTGGCAAAACACCAACAAGTCTCTATTTAGCGATGCAATTTGGTATCCAAGCTGCAAACTACCCATTTACGGCTGACGATATGGATAACTTACAGTTACCAGCCGCATTACGCCCATATACGCATAAATTGTTCGGTTTAACTATTAGCCCTGAACGGTTAGCTGCCATCCGTGAAGAGCGCCGTGAAAATAGCCGCTATGCTTCCATAAGGCAATGTCGTATTGAGATAGCTGAAGTTGAAGCTTTATTTAGACAAAATAAAATCAATTACTTAAATACAACTAACTACTCTGTTGAAGAAATTTCCGCAAAAGTGATTGATACCATGGGCTTACAAAGACGAATCTTTTAATGAATACAAATAAAAAAAATATTCATTCCAGCTAAGTTGGAGGTTGAAATTACGCCACATTCGTTTATTGTGATCTTAATCACTTATAGGGCATACGCCTATTAAAGTTCTTTGAGAAAGAAAATGCACAAAACTGATGAATTACGTACTGCGAGAGTGGATAGCTTAATTACCCCACAAACTCTCGCTTATGAGTTTCCTATTTCCCAAAAAGTCGCCGAAAACGTGACAGCGTCACGCAAACGCATAGAACAAATATTATCCGGTCAAGACCCGCGTTTACTGGTTATTGTTGGCCCTTGTTCGATTCATGACATCGATGCGGCTATTGAATACGCTAAAAAATTAAACGCATTAAGAGAGCATCATCAAGACCGTTTAGAAATCGTCATGCGAACTTACTTTGAGAAACCACGTACTGTCGTGGGTTGGAAAGGGTTAATTTCTGACCCAAACCTTGATAATTCTTGCCAAGTTAATACCGGTATCCGGTTAGCTCGTAAATTATTAATTGAAGTTAACCAATTAGGGTTAGCCACGGCAACCGAATTCCTTGATATGGTCACCGGGCAATATATTGCAGATCTGATTAGTTGGGGAGCAATAGGTGCTCGCACAACAGAAAGCCAAATTCACCGTGAAATGGCATCCGCATTGTCTTGTCCTGTTGGTTTCAAAAATGGCACAGACGGTAATATTAATATTGCCATTGATGCAATAAGAGCTGCAAAGGCACAGCATATGTTTTTATCACCAGATAAAAACGGGCAAATGACCATTTACCAAACTAGTGGTAATCCACATGGTCATATCATTATGCGTGGGGGTAAACAACCTAATTACACTGCCGGTGACTTAGCCGCAGCTTGTGACAAACTACGTAAATTTGAATTACCAGAGCATTTAGTGGTCGATTTTAGCCATGGTAATTGCCAAAAAATTCACCGTCGCCAACTCGAAGTTGCTCGAGATATCGCTGAACAAATAAAAGATGGTTCTACCGCTATCAGTGGTGTAATGGCAGAAAGCTTCTTGGTTGAAGGCACGCAAAAAGTGGTTTCTGACCAACCTTTGGTTTATGGTCAATCAATTACCGACCCATGCCTTGGCTGGGAAGATACCGAGCAACTTATTGAAATTCTTGCTCAAGCTGTTGAATCACGCTTTAAATAAACCCAATAATTCCAAAATTCTTCTATTACAAGCCCTTTAGTTTCGTTTACTAAAGGGCTTCTTTATATTTAAATCAGAAATAATTATTATTTAAACATAATTAAAACGATATAATACTCTAATTAATCAAATAAAATAGAATTTTAATCCAAAAAAGTCTTGACCCACCCCACACTAACGATAATAATTCTCACTACGAACTAATTTATGCGTTCGGTTTCCTGTAGCCCAGCCCGACTATCCGCTACAACATTACAGTGCTAAATAGTTCTAACAAATAAATACGCTACGCGAACACTTATTGCATGCCACCCAGAGATTTTATCCAGGCAGCCAGCAAATTTTGAAACCAAAGGAAAGGATTTCCTATGCTGTTTAAATCGATGCCTACATCAACTCATCAAGAACATAAAATACCACTCTCCGCTATTGCAGCTACCATTATAATGACAGGGTTTAACAACACAGCCTTAGCTGAAAATTTATTACCCGCAAAAGCAGTGTCAACAACGGATACCCGCGACATTATTCACGTTTCTACCTCACCTTATGACTTAGAAAAAATTGCTGTTGCAGAGAATGTTGAGGTTATTGATGCCCAAGCCCCCGAACAGCAAGCCGCCACATCCGCCCTTGATTTATTAAAAGGCCAACCTGGGGTGTTTGTCTCTGGTTCCAATAGTACTTATGGGCAAAGTATTCAAATGCGGGGCTATGATCCCCGAGGCGTAAAAGTAACCGTTGATAATATCACTCAAGACTTTAATTCAGGCCTATATGATGCAACATTTATTGACCCAACTTTAGTAAAAAAGGTGTATATCCATAAAGGTTCCTCTTCGATACACCATGGCGGTGGCGCTTTGGCGGGGGTAGTCTCTTTCAAAACATTAAATGCTACTGATATTTTGAAACCCAATCAAAATCTAGGTGGCCGTATTTTCAGCGGTATAGATCACAATGAACATAGTTACTATGCAGGAGGAACACTATTCGGCCGTCTCAACACTCTTGATACATTAATCAGCTACAGTCAACGCAAGAAAAATTTGATTGGCTCACCTGATTTTGCACACATCGATAATCATGAAAATATTCATAATTGGATGCTAAAAACCACATGGACAGCGACTCCCTCTTACCTTTTAGCAATTCAGTTAAAAGATTATCGCAATGAAAGCTTAGGGGTGAAACAACCCAGTAAACCAACAACCAAAGAGCGTTATCCGAATACACCACATGAAAGAAACAGTCGCCAATTTGATGTCGCGATAAGCCAATACTTTACCCCTAAAAATAGCGTTAACTGGCAGGCTGAGTGGGATATTTACTATAGTGATTTATCTCTAGACCAAACTGACACGGTCAAGATCACCACAAAACCCAAAGAGTACGGTACAGAAAGGCGAAATCAATACACCTACGGAACTAAATTCGCCAATAGCTTCACCATTCCAATGTATCGCTGGGCAAATCATCATATCCAAAGTGGCGTTGAGTATTACGCACAACAACAAAAATCAAACCAATATGCGATTAGCTACCCGGCAGCGTCATTAACTAATACTTCAGGTTGGCTAGTCAATGACATGACATTACAACACTTACCTATCACATTCTCTGCAGGCACTCGTTTTACACGATATCAAACAGATAGCACGCGCATAGCTAAAAATGCTCATACTAATTGGTCGTCACGTTTTGCTGTCAGTGCCACCCCACAACACTGGGTAAATATTTTTTCTTCTTATTCGGAAAGCTACCGTACCCCACGTATGAGCGAGCTGTATAACAATTCAAATCATTTCACGATCCCCTTCATCGGGATGAAATCAGACTTCCGCCCTTCCCCGGAATTACTACCGGAAGTCAATAAAACTATAGAAGCAGGGGTAAAACTCAGTTTCGATGATCTGCTAATAGCGAGGGACTCTCTACATTTTGGTTCAACTTATTTCTATACAAAAGCCAAAGACCACATTGCTCTTGAAGGAGAATACGAAGAAATATTTAACATAAGAAAGTTTAGAACCGAGCATTTTCCGAAAGAACTTTATTTTGTAAATATACCTTCTGCTACTATTCGCGGATTTGATAGTTTTATCCATTACAAAACACAATGGTTTGAGCTTAATCTCAGTCACAACCTAACCCAAGGTAATGAAGATGGCTCACATTACTCTCTTTCATCAATACGTCCTGAAACCCTAGTTGCTCGCTTCAATGCTCCCCGTACTTGAAACAGGAGTCAATATCGGCTGGATCGGCGAATTTACGGGAAAAACTGCATTTGAAGGTAATGTAAAATACCAGTTATCACACCATAAATCGGATAAAGGCTTAGACCGCTACCACAAAGAGGTTATTCAACAGGCAGGTTATAGCCTGCATGATTTTTATCTCAACTATCAAGCCGACCAATTTATTAAAGGCCTCAGCTCAACACTAACGATGAAGAACGCATTCGATAAACAATATGTTTCTTCAATGGGTGTTCCTCAGGAAGGTCGAAATTTCCACCTTAACGTAAATTACTCATGGTAACGCATTAAAAATCGCATGTTATCAACTGGTTTGGCTAGTATTTAAAATAAAACAAATCAGTTGATGACTTTCTCCCGGCAATCTTAATTTTTCAAGGAAAAATTTGTGAACTCAAACCTCTACAATGATTACCAACAAATTCAAAAATCACATTCTGACTTATGCCCTCACAAAATCGCTGCCTTACTTCAGGTTTCAGAAGCACAACTAGTTCATTGCCGTGTAGGAAATGAGAAAGTTCTTCGATTATCAGGAAAACCGGCAGATATCTTGCAAAATTTAGTCTCTATCGGCCAAGCGAAGGGAATAACACGCAATAACTATGCCATCAGTATTCAAACCGGTGAGTATAGTAACCCGCGGTTTAGTCACCATGGCGGGCTATTTTTAAATCCTAAAGCACTCGATTTACGCATGTTTTTTGCACAATGGGATTCCACTTTTGCTCTTGTTGAAGAAACCTCAACAGGGCTACGCCATAGTATGCAATTTTTTGATAAGCATGGGGATGCATTACATCAGGTTTATGCTACAGATAAAACGGATATGGCTGAGTGGCAGGCTATTGTTGAACGCTATGCTTCGCAGGATAACTTACCTATTGTACCAAAAGAAATTCTCCCACCTTCAACACAAGAAATTAGTCAAGAACTAGCCACTGAGCTAGAACAACAATGGCGAGATATGACTAATGTGCACCAGTTTTTTGGAATTTTACAAAAACATAATTTAAGTCGTCAGCAAGTTTTCCGTGCGGTTAGCCAAGAATTAGCATGGCAAGTTCCTACCACCGCCTTATCTGATCTGCTTTCTCTTGCATACCAAGCACAAAATGAGGTGATGCTTTTTGTCGGAAATCGTGGCTGTGTTCAGATTTTTACTGGCAAAATAAAAGAGTTAACAAAAAATAATTCGCTCAATATTTCTGGTCATAACTTTCAATTGCATTTCATTGAAAATGGTATCTCCGAATGCTGGGTGACTCGAAAACCGACTAAAGATGGGTTTGTAACTAGTTTAGAGGTCTTTGATAAGCAAGGTAATCAACTTATTCAAATGTATGGGCAACGTATAGAAGGTACACCAGAACAAATAGAATGGAGTAAACAAATTCTTTCGATATCACGTATTTGATAAAAGAATGATAAAAATATAAATGGGCTTCTCATGGTAATTTTCTAAATACTTTCCAATCAATAATTGTGGATTAGGTTAGATATGAAATTTGCCATAGAACCCTTTGGCTCATTAATTAACAACAAAATAATCTACTTTTTGATATAAAAATAGAATAATTGTCTATTACCCACACAAAGAGTTTTACTTAAGGCTTATATTTTATTACCCCTACAAATACTGTCATTATAGAGATTTCCCACCATAGCAATTGCCTCGGAATTTCCTGTTTATTGTTATAGAAAAACGGTTACAAATGGAACAATAATTTTTCAATTATTTACTTGGTTAATAATTTCGAATGGCTTAAACAATTTTTTTGAATATAATGAAAAAATTCTCTTCAATTCACATAAAAAATAGAAAAATAAACATAATCATTTGAATTAAAACAATTTTAAACATACAGCATTGAATGTTTAAAATGTTAATTTTATCAACATCTATTGTACTGATAGTTATTCTCATTAAAAAACCGCACGTTTAGCCTATCGATATATCGGAAAAACAGGAAGAATAGACCCTAATTTCATGAGTTATTATTAGTTATTAATGAACAATAGCCTACTTGAGTAGGAGGTAAATATGTCAGAAAGTGTAGTCAACGATATTGTTAAATGGCTTGAAAGTCAGTTGCAACGCAATGAAGGCATCAAAATCGACACAATTGCCGATAAAAGCGGTTATTCAAAATGGCATTTACAGCGTGTTTTTAAAGAAATGAAAGGTTGCACGCTTGGCGAATACGTCCGTAAACGTCGTTTATTAGAAGCAGCTAAATCATTACGTGAAGGTAACTTACCTATTCTTGATATCGCATTGCAATATGGCTTTAGCTCACAGGCGACATTTACCCGTATCTTTAAAAAGCACTTTGATACAACGCCTGCAAAATTTCGCCAATCAGGTGAATTACCTGAATGCAAAAATTTTATGACCTGTAGTTGTCATAACTAATTATTGTAGAACATTCCTTCCTATTAGTTATTTGTAATTTTGAAGTCTATGTCTGAGCCGACTATGTCGGCTCTTTTTTTAACTTAATTCATGGGCTAACCAGTTTTCCAAATCAGCCAACTGTTCCTGCAATTGCGGCCATTTCACAACCATCTCTTTGCTCAATGCACGTACTGTTTCTGCCTGATACGCTTTACCTGTCAATTGCTCACTCAGCCACTCTAAAGGGGATGGGTCTAAACTATCCGTAAAAAACTGACAGCGGTTTATCACACCTTTTTCGATATCAAAATGAAACTCAATTCCCCCCCAAGGAAAACGGGTATCTGAATAGTGAGAGAAAGCCGGGCTTGCCCAAAATTCCATTCCCAACTACTTTGTTTTGCAAAGGTTTTTGCGAAATTTGGCAAATCAGGTAGTTTTTCAGGAGAAATATACTCGGCAGCGACCGTTTCACCGAAGTAATTAAAAAAGCTTTTAATTATTCCTTCACAAACAATTTCATGAGAAATATTGGGGACAAGCTCAGATAAATTAGCCACACGAGAACGCACTGACGTAATCCCTTTTGCCTGTAATTTTTTCGGATCTGGATTCAGATAGTTTGCTAAGCGACTTAAATCTGCATTAATCAGCAAGGTTCCGTGGTGAAAACCTCTATCCTTCGTTTCTCGGTATGCAGAACCCGATATTTTTCGCGGACCACTTTCAGTTTCTAAAACTAAATCATTACGGCCAGAGATTTGTGCGTTAATACCGACAAGTGCCAATCCATCGACAATAATTTGTGTAGAAACTGTTTTGTCATATTCCGGCTTTCCTGCCATAAACGTAAAACAGGTATTACCTAAATCATGAAAAACAGCCCCACCACCACTACTACGCCGTGCTAAACGAACATTATCTTCTTCCATCCTCCGAGTGTTACATTCTTTCCACGGGTTTTGTGCACGCCCTATAACCACCGTATCAGCATTTCGCCAAAGAAACATAACACGTTGGTCGGTTGGCATTTGTCGGAAAATGGTTTCTTCAACCGCAAGGTTAAACCAAGGATCGTAGGATTCAGAGATGAGTAAACGTACTGTTGACATTAGGCTATCCTTAAAACAAAACTTGCCCTTAAGATAGCATAATCACTGAGGAAAATAGCGAATTTAGATGCGTCTTGCCTGCCAAAACACTTTTCGCCAATAGACGTTATCCATTGATGAACGGATCACCCCTTTACTCGTTGATGCATGAATGAATGTATTATCGGTATCGTAAATACCCACATGCAACCCATTCTCTCCTGAACCTGTTTTAAAGAACACCAAATCCCCTGGCATCAAATCTGATTTATCAATCCGTGTGCCTAATTGAGTTTGATCTACCGTTGTACGAGGTAATTGAATGGCAAAGCGATCATTAAATGTGCGATAGACAAAACCAGAACAATCAACACCATTTTGATTCATGCCGCCATAATGATAAGGCGTACCATACCACTGCTCTAGTTGGTCTTTTAATTGCGCTATCGTCATAATTGGATCAGATAACTGTGTTTTTAGCGGTGGTGGTGGCGTTCTTTTAACGGATGTCGATGAACAACCAATTAAAACTAAACACAATAATAGTGGTAGGTGTTGTATTTTAATAACCATAAAGCACCTTATTTATCTAACCCATTGCGATAACTTGCTTATATCATAGTGCGTTAAGACTATAATATAAGCAACTAAGAAATTATTCTATTCTCTCACTTGATGATTTATTAGGCCGGCTAATTAGCCATACCCCTAATAAAATAAAGCCGATACCAATGGCCTTTAACCCTGTAGCAGGTTCATTAAACCAAGGTAAGAAAACTGCTAATAAATAAACGAAAACATAGCTTAAGCTAATAAGCGGATAAGCTTTATTCAATGCTATGTATTTTAATGCTAATAGCCAACATAACATCGATAACGCATAACAAACTAACCCTAAAAAAATAATTCCTAAACTAGTAATATTAGCGAGTAACCAATCAAATTGCAGCCAATGCCAGCCAAGTGCGAATGAGGGTAATTCAACTACCCCTGCTTTTAAGCTCAGTTGAGCGACTGTAACTAATAACGCACTGCCAATCACCCATAAATAACCCTTGTTCATACGCTGATACTCATTAGCAAAATACCAAACATAATGGCAGCAACCCCTAACCAGTGGTTGAGCCCAGTTTGTTCTTTATAAACAAACTGGCCAATTAGCGTAATTAACACAAAATTAATACTTAGCATTGGATACGCGATACTTAGCGGCATGGTTTCCAATAATTTCAACCAAAACAACATGCCAAGCCCTAGCATGAAAACCGCCAGCACCAACCACCGAAGGGCTGATGCTGTTTTATTGGTTTTATTACTCTGCCAATTGACGACGGCTTGCTTTTGAGCCACTTGTCCAATACAGGTCAAAACGCTAACCAGCAATAACAGTAATAGTTGTGCAATCATAGTTGATGATAAACCACAATCGCCATACGTGAATTTTTAATAACTTCATCTGGCTTAGGAATATCTGGCAGACCTTCTTTACGGCCTAATAAAAAGACAACAGTTACCTGCCCTTCTTTACGTGCTTTTGTCAGCCATTGTGCAAACTGGTCCGGTTTTATTAAGCGATGTTGGCTATCTGGATATTCCAACCCATAACTTAACTCTCCACTACTATTGTATAAATAGATATTGGAATTTTGAGTTTCCCAAGCAAGACCGGCTGCGACCCCAACATTACTTGCCATCAGATATTTACTATTCATCAGTAAATCATGATTTTGATGAATAAAGTTTTGAGGCAATTTAGAATCGATGGTGTTGTTCGGCAGAGCACTGCCAATACACAAACTCACGGCCAAAGAGCACGATGCGGCCCATAACCAATATTTCGCATTTAATACCGTACATAGGTAACCGATAATCGCCCAAATAGAAAAGGCAACGACACCTAACACCATTTTTGACCATTCATCAGGTTCGTATAACGGCTTTTTGATCACTGTGCTCACGACAATTACCGCTATAACCGCAGCGATCCCTAATACAACATTAATAATCCCATTGGCTTTCAATGCTTTCATTTTACCACTACGAACGCAGTCAACCCCATACTTTGCCATAAGCAATGCCAATGGCGCCATAAACGGCAACATATACGTTGGTAACTTACCGCGGGAAATACTGAAAAAGATGACGGGAACAACAAACCAGCACAGTAAGAAAAACATATCGGGGCTAGATTTACGTTCTTTCCAACCTTTCATGATAGCACCGGGTAACAGCCCTGCCCATGGAATAGCGCCAAGAATAATAATCGGAATATAATACCAAAACGGTGCGATATGCTGAGCATCATCTGCCGTGAACCGCTTAATGTGCTCAATCCAAAAGAAATAATGCCAATAATCAGGCTCTTGTTTTGCAACCGCCAAAGCCCATGGCAAGCTGATAATAACCGCAGAAATTATTGCAAGCGGCCCATATTTGAGTAGATCAAGAAACCGCTTTTGATAGATTGTGACAGGCAGCATGACAATCACTGGAATAGCAAGGGCTAAAAAGCCTTTGGTCATAAATGCCATGCCACAAGCTAGCCCAAGACAAAGCCACGCCGCTAATTTGGACTTTACTTCCCTCGATTTCATTGCCCACAAGCAACAAAACATACTTGCCGCTATCCATAAAGACAACATTGGGTCGAGTACACTGTAGGTCCCGATGGAAAACACTAAGAACATCGAGATATAAATGAGGCTTGCAACATAGGCAACGTGGTTATTACGCCACATCATCTTTGCCATACGATAGACAAGTAATGCACTGAGAAGAATACAAAAAACCGAACCAAAGCGAACAGCAAAATTAGTTTCACCAAAGATCATTTGGCTAATATTGTTTATCCAGTAACCTGCCACTGGTTTTTCAAAATAGCGTACATCCAGCATGTAAGGAACAATCCAATCGCCACGCTGTAACATTTCACGGCTAATTTCTGCGTATCGCGTTTCATCTGGTTGCCAAAGTAAACGACTATTCAACGGCAACAAATAGGTTAGGATAAAAAAAAGAGCCAGCAGAGAGGCTCCTACTTTGCTCGCTCGGTTATTCAACATAGGTTGCTTATTCCTCTTCTTGGCAGCCTAGCCAGCCTTCACGTCCGGGGAATGGTGCCCTCACCACACGCCCTTTGGGCAATGAATTCAAATTGTCTGGCAGTAATTCACTCAATGTACAGAATTGGATTTCTTCTTGTGTAATTCGTTCCAATAATTGTGAAAATTGTTCCGATTTGGACATTCCTTCCACTTCTGTATGGATAGTATAAACTGGAACGCCTTGATCTTCTTTAATTGCTTGAAGAATAAAATCATTAAATGCATCATCACTCACGACTGTCCCTACGACTTCATCGTAAGTCGGCAGTGTGACAGGGATTTGAACCGTCCCGAGTGAACCATCGGCTAAAATTGGCCTAAATGGGTATTTACCACGACAATCACTGTTGTAGTCAAAGTTAAACGCTTGTTTAACTTCCAACACACGCTCATCACCTCGCCAACCAGCAACGGCAGAACAAGTCACTCGGTGTCCAATGGCTTGCTCCAGCGCATCCACCCCTAACTTAACTTGCTCAGTCAGTTGTGGTTTGCTCCATTTGGCAACTTTAGCCTGCCAACCTTGATGATCCCATGCATGTAAGCCAACTTCATGACCAGCATCCAAAGTTTGTTTCATCAAATAACCTAAATCTTTAGCAATTTTTTTACCCGGCCATGCTGTGCCCGCTAATAAGATATCTAACCCATAAAGGGATGCTGCGTTCGACCTAAGCATTTTCCACAGAAATTTAGGACGCAAAAGGCGCCATAAATGGCGCCCCATGTTATCGGGTCCTACACTGAAGAAAAAGCTGGCCTGAATATTATGCTCTTTGAGCACTTTGAGTAGCTGTGGAACCCCTTTCAAGGTACCTTGGTAGGTGTCCACATCAATTCTCAAGCCAACTTTTTTCATTAGTCTTTATTACCTAACTCTTCAACTGCACCTTGTAAGAAGAAATCTAATGTTTCTTCGATGGTATCTTTCATATCGATAGTTGGAACCCAATCCAGTAAACGACGTGCATTTTCAACACTTGGTTTACGGTGTTCAACATCTTGATACCCTTGGCCATAATAGCTGCTGCTTTCGATTTCACGGAAGCCTGCAAATGGAGGAAATTTCCCACGTTGAGGGTGTTTTTCGAAGCTTTCCAACAACATTTCTGCTAATTCACGAATACTCGCTTCGTTAGTTGGGTTACCGATATTGATGATCTGACCATCACATTTGCCATCTTTGTTTTCGATAATACGGAATAACGCTTCGATACCGTCTTTAATATCTGTAAAGCAACGTTTTTGTGCACCACCGTCAACCAGTTTAATTGGCGAACCTTCAACTAAGTTTAGAATTAACTGAGTAATCGCACGCGAACTACCAATACGTGCAGAATTCAAGCTATCTAAGCGAGGCCCCATCCAGTTAAATGGACGGAATAAGGTGAATTTCAGACCTTCTTTCGCACCGTATGCCCAAATCACTCGGTCAAGTAATTGTTTAGAAACTGAGTAAATCCAACGTTGTTTATTGATTGGGCCGACGATTAAGCGTGACTCGTCTTCATCAAACTCTTTATCATCACACATACCATAAACTTCAGACGTCGATGGGAAGATAATACGTTTGTTATATTTCACGCAGTAACGTACAACTTTCAAGTTTTCTTCAAAGTCTAATTCGAAAACGCGTAATGGATTACGGGTATATTCGATTGGCGTTGCAATCGCAACCAGAGGCAGAATAACGTCACATTTTTTGATGTGGTATTCAATCCATTCTGTATGGATGCTAACGTCACCTTCAATGAAGTGGAAGCGTGGGTTACCAATAAAACGCTCAATCGCAGAAGAACCGATATCCATACCATAAATATCGTAGTTACCGTCTTTTAATAGGCGCTCCGTTAAATGGTTACCAATAAACCCATTCACACCTAAAATAAGAACACGTGTGCGGCGTTTAACTTGTGCTGTTGGTTTTGCTCCAACACGGACATCAGTTACGATACCCATTTCGTTAGCAAGGCGGCTACCTTGCATATATAAACCAGTCTCGCTTTGGCCGCTAATCACTTCGATAGCGCCTTGGCCGCAAGCAATACGCAGTGGATCACTCGACAGTACCGTACCAGCTGCTTTACCTTGGTTATCATCTAAAACGCGTGCGCGCCAGATAACCATTTTACGTGCGCCTAAATAAGTGAACGCACCTGGGTAAGGTTCAGTTACTGCACGAATTAAGCAGTTAACTTCTTTTGCGCTATTATTCCAATTAATCAAACCATCTTCAGCGGTACGACGACCAAAGTATGTTGCTTGGCTTTCATCTTGTGCAACTGATTTGTAGCTACCAGCTTCAATTAATGGCAGTGTTTTATTCAATAAAACTTCCGCTGCTTCACGTACTTTCGCATGTAAAGTCAGGCTAGTGTCTGTATCGGTAATCGCCACTTTTTCTTGAGCAATGATATCGCCAGCGTCAGCTTTAGCTACCATTTTATGTAAGGTCACACCAGTTTCGCTTTCACCTTTTAATAATGCCCAATTAATAGGTGCACGACCGCGATATTTAGGTAGCAATGAGCCGTGTAAATTAAACGCACCTTTAGGCGCGATAGCTAACAGCTCTTCACTTAACATATCACGATAGTAGAAAGAGAAAATCACATCAGGTTTCATTTCGCGAATACGTTCAATCCATAATGGATGATTAACGTTTTCAGGCGCAAAAACAGGAAGCTCCATGTCAGCACTTAAACGCGCAACTGAGGAGTAAAAGTGGTTTTCATTTGGGTCATCAGTGTGTGTAAACACTGCTTGGATATCAAAACCTGCTTTTTCAAGCGCTTTTAGCCCTACGCAGCCAATATCATGATAGGCAAAAACAATAGCTTTCATTAGTCTTCTTCCTGATTTTTGTCGGATTTCGCATCTGCTCCAACGACTTTTTGAATAAAATAACGAGGTCTTGCGCGCACATCATTGTAGATCCTACCGATGTATTCGCCCAGTAGCCCCATGGCAACAAATTGTGCACCAATAAACATAAAGAGTACTGCAAACAGAGTAAATACGCCATCTGCTGCCCACTCTGCGCCAAAAATTAAACGCAATGCAATTAACAATACCGCTAATAAAAAACCGCCAGCAGCGATAATACTTCCTACAACACTCAATAAACGTAGTGGCGCTGTAGTCAGGCATGTTAATAAGTCATACATTAAATTAATCAGCTTCATAAAGCTGTATTTAGAATCACCAAACTCACGTTCTGCATGCGCTACATCAATTTCAATGGTTCTACGTGCAAATGTATTTGCCAAAATAGGAATAAATGTACTTCTTTCATGACATTGCAACATAGCTTGAATGATATGACGGCGGTATGCACGTAACATACAGCCGTAATCTCCCATTGAACGCCCTGTCGCTTTGGTGATCATCGCATTGATCATTTTAGAGGCTGTTTTGCGAAACCAAGAGTCTTGGCGATTCGCACGGCGCGTACCAACTACATCATAACCTTGCATAGCGGTTTGCACTAAACGTGGGATTTCCTCTGGTGGATTTTGTAAATCCGCATCCAAAGTAATCACTAAGTCGCCATCAGCTTGGTTAAAACCCGCCATAATAGCAGAATGCTGCCCATAGTTACGGTTTAAAATAATTGCAATAACGTGGTTATCTGGATTTTCTGCGGCTTCTGTAAGCATTTGTGCTGAACGATCACTACTACCATCATCAACTAGAATTAATTCATAGGATTGAGTTAATTGTTTACATGACTTGATAGTACGTTCTAACAATTGCGGTAAACTCTGCTCTTCATTATAGACAGGGATAACCACTGAGACTTTTTTTATCTCATCAAATTCATCTGCGTGTGACACTATTTTGACTCCAAAAGAACTGCTTCTACAGCTTTAACGACCCGTTCAACATCTGCATCAATCATATCGGGAAATAAAGGTAACGAACACAATGTGGCGCTATTCCATGTTGATTCAGGTAAAACTAACTCAGGGTATTTTTCGCGATAATATTTTTGTGTATGCGCGGCACGAAAGTGCAACCCTGTTCCAATATTCATGCTCTTTCAATTTTTCCATGAATGTATCGCGATCAATACCGCATGCTGCTTTATCGACCACGTACCATAAATAAATGATTTGCATGTAAATGAGAGTAACTAGGGACACTCAACATTTGTAAAGGAGAATTTTTCAGTAACTCACGATAACGAGCTGTAAGTTCCGCACGACGCTGATTTAATTGCTCAACTCGTGATAACTGCACCACTGCAATCGCGGCGTGAATGTCTGATAAATTATATTTAAAACCGGGCTCAACAACCTCGGCTTGCGGCTTACGGCCTTGCATTTGTCTATCAAACGCATCAACCCCTAGACCGTGAAACTTAAGTGTACGTACACGCTGAGCAAGTTCATCGTCATCTGTTGCGGACTAATCCGCCTTCCGCACAGGTGACATTTTTAATGGCATGAAAAGAAAAAATAGACGTTCCCTTTTCGCCAATCCACTCATCTTTATAACGAGTACCCACGGGCATGTGCCGCATCTTCGATTAATGCTACACCGGCTTTTTGAGCAACCAAACGCAATGCGTCAAGATCACAAGGAGCCCCCCGCATAGTGTACTGGGATAATGGCCTTTGTTTTTTCTGTTAACGCTTTTTCTACGGCATCAGGTTGGATCATTAATGTGTCACGATCAACATCAATCATGACTGGTGTTGCCCCGAGCAACTCAATCATATTGATTGTTGATACCCATGTTTGAGAAGGCGTGATGACTTCATCACCAGGACCAATACCCAATTGCCATTAATACAACATGCATGCCTGCAGTAGCTGATGACAATGCAATTGCATGTTTACAGCCATAGCGCTTACAAAAATCGTCTTCTAGCTGATGATTCTGTGGGCCTGTTGTTATCCAGCCTGAACGCAGAACGTTTTCTACTGCCTTGACCTCTTCATCACCAATTGCTGGTTTTGAAAATGGTAAGAAATTGCTCATATTGTTAATAGCCTAGTTTTCATTGTGAATAGAATATTCTAGTTAATTATACTTTAACCGAACCTCAACACCTGCAAACATTGCGGGATTATCATGTAAAAATGTGTGATAAAAACAACTTATTGCTTATCCGCTAAATTTATAACCTGCCACACTTGATGAGATGTACTGTGACTTAACTTAATTTCAGACATAAATATGTCAGATAAATTATTTTCTGTCATTATGCACTCTGGTTTCCCTATTGCGACTAACTGTCCTTGTTTCATCATCCAAATACAAGATGCATTTTTATATGAATGACTAAGGTCATGACCACTCATTATAACGGTTCCTAAGCAATCACAAAAATATTTAATCCATTTATCAAGCATCGCTTGCTGAATAATATCTAAATTATTGGTCGGCTCATCCAATAATATGAATTTTCCCTTGCATTGCTGTTTATCCCAGATCTGCAAAAATGCGGCTGTAATTCGAACCCTCTGCCATTCTCCACCCGAGAGTTGGCTAATAGGTTTACTTAATAATGATGTCAGTTGAAAATCTGAACATAAGCGATCAAAAATATCATTGGAAAACAAGGTGTCAGGTGAAAAAAGACCAAAGTATTGAAAAACTTTGAGTATAGGAACGTAACTAACTAATTGTGAAAGATAAGCACGCTGTTGGCTTAATTGTGCAATACGATATTGCCGTATACTTCGGCCATCAATTAAAATATCGCCACCTACAGGTAAATAACCGCTTATCGCAGCTAATAATGTACTTTTCCCCGCCCCATTCGCACCCAATAGATGAATTTGCTCTCCAGCCCGCACTTGAGCTGAAACATTAATCAATCGAGTATCGACGGTAATATTTTTAATATCAATAATTAATTTGTTATCCATCACTTCTACCGCCATTGTTGGTGACGAATTAACAAGAAAATAAATATCGGTGCCCCTAAGGTGGCCGTAATAACACCAATAGGAACTTCGGCATTGGCGATTAATAACCGAGACAGTATATCTGCAATTAATAACCCTAATGCCCCTGCTACAGCAGAACCAACTAATAATACTCGGTTATCTGTTAAACCACTTAATCGCAATATATGAGGAATAACCAAACCAATAAAACTAATCGCACCCGCAATAGCGACGCTGAGGCCAATTAATACACCACTAATAATAATTAATATCACACGCCATTTATGGACTGAGATTCCTAATTGATAAGCTTGTACTGTACCTAATGAAAGATAATTCAGTATATTACCTTGGAAGAGCACCCAAATTAAAAACGGTAAACAGCCAATAACAAGGCCAATTTGACGCCAGTCAACCCCACTAAAACTCCCCATCATCCCAATACAGTAACTGCCGCAAATCAAGGTTACTGCTCATATACACCATCCATGTCATGCAAGCCCCACTAATCACACCAAGTGCAACCCCAACAAGCAATAAACTCGAATTATTCAAGTTCTTACGACGAGCAAAGTAAAGCAATATGGAGGTAAATAATAAAGCCCCTATAATCGCGCTAACACTTAATAGCCAATAATGCGTCACGCCTGACGATAATAATACAGTCAGAACCACCGCAACACCCGCACCATTACTTACTCCCAACAAGCCAGGTTCTGCTAAAGGGTTTTCAAATAAAGCTTGCATTATAGCCCCTGTGACTGCAAGAGCTGCGCCAATAACAATGACTGATAATGTGCGGGGAAAGCGAATTTGCCAGACAAAAAGCTGCGCACTTTCACTATTCCATTGGCTTGGCCATAATTGAATTTCCCCAACACTTAACCCAATAACAGATACGATAGCCAAAAAAATCATTAACACAATGATTAGTCTAATATCAGAACGGTGCTGCTTTTTTTGCAGGCTTATTAAGTGATCATTCATTAGGTTAATAATATTTAAAACTGCGTTATGGGTTTCTCGATTATATCTATTTATGAAAGTAATACGACAATTATCACTTTAAGATCCTTGCACCTTAATCAACGATAAACTAAAGGAACTTTATGAGCTCAACATTGATTGCAACAAACAGTCAACCCAAACTACAAACTAACCTTTTTGCTCAACAACCTAAACCTCATTCGTTTTTGCAACGAATAAAATCTGTATGTAATAAAATATTATCTCATACACTATTTATTCATCATCAAAGGTTCAAAGTTAGTGAAAACCCATTATATCGTCCACAAGACACAAATATTATAAGCAGTAAAACCACTCAATCGATTAATAATATTAGCAAATTAACAAGTAATATGGTGTATCCGCCCAAGAGCCCGTCAGAAATAGAGCTTGATAAAACAACCGTAACTTCGCAATTTAATAAAAATATACGCTTAATTAATGCCCAACAAAACATTTCAGATGACGAACGAAAAATGCATCATCAGCTCAATGAGTTAGATAAGGCAATCAGGCTACATCCTGAGTTCTCGTCAACAAAAGGGCTTTTTAGGCTTTGCGGTAAAAAAGAAGATATGCATTTCATTTTTCTACATTTATCTTCTAATAAGCCGCTTACTCAGAAATTTATTGCAGATAATAAGATAAGTCTACCAACCATAACTTTGGCTTATAAAGAGTTACTAGGACAAATTATGGAAAAAAAACAATATGCTACCTATTTTTCAAACACTTCGCCTGACGTAGCATTACGTGATGCTTATCAAAATCAGCAAGATATTATCGCGTTTATGAAGAAAAATAGGATCACAGATGAAAGAGAAACGAAAATATTAGCCAAGGTAAAAAATAGATTTGACGAAGTAACACCGTCACCACCATTATTCAATATGCTTACCTCTCTTTTGGCTGATATTGCTAAAAACCCAGCAATAAATATGAATGCAAGAAGCCTTGCAATATGCCTAGCTCCAAGATTGCAAACAGAACAATCTATCCCTTTTTCAAAATCACTTAACGATAGAATGGTCACCTTCCTTGAGGCATTAATTCACACTAAGCTATAACTTTGAAGCACCTAAAAACAAAAGACCGCCTAGGCGGTCTTTTTTCATATCAAATGATATAATTACTCTTTCGGTGTTGCTTTTTCTACACGGCTTTTTAATTTTTGGCCTGGGCGGAAGGTAACAACACGGCGTGCAGTAATTGGAATATCTTCCCCAGTTTTTGGGTTACGTCCGGGACGTTGATTTTTATCACGTAAATCAAAGTTACCGAATCCAGATAATTTTACTTGCTCACCATTTTCTAAGGAAAGGCGAACCTCTTCAAAGAAAGTTTCTACGAGGTCTTTAGCATCACGTTTGCTAATACCCAGTTTTTCAAACAAATTTTCTGACATTTCAGCTTTAGTAAGCGCCATAGGTTTAGTCCCTCAAGGAGGCTTGGAATCGCTGTTTTAACGCAGCAATACACAGATCAACGGTAGCAGTGATCTCTTCTTCTTCCATGGTACGTTGGGTATCTTGGAAGACAAGACTGATAGCAAGGCTCTTGTAGCCATCTGCTATTCCTTCACCACAGTACACATCAAATAAGTTTATGCCAACTATATGATTTATGCCAACTTTTTTACACTCTGCTAAAACTTCAGCAGCGGCCACATCTTCTGGCACGACTACAGCGATGTCACGGCGGTTCGATGGATAGCGCGAAATCGCCTTAGCTTCAGGGATGACACGTTGTGCTATCGCATCACTACGAACCTCAAACACCACCGTACGACCATTTAAATCGAGTTTGCGTTCTAATTCTGGGTGGACCACACCAATAAAGCCAATGTGTTCATTTTCCAGATAAATCCCAGCACTTTGACCTGGATGCAATGCAGGGTGTGCCTCAGATTTAAATGTAATTTGATTTAGTTTCCCAGTCAATTCAAAAACAGCTTCAAGATCACCTTTTAAGTCAAAGAAGTCAACAACTTGTTTATCTAATGACCAATGTTCTTCAAATCTATTGCCTACAATCACCCCGGCAAGCATTGGTTCCTGACGGATTCCATATTCTGCTTGATTATCAGGAATAAAGCGCAGACCTGTCTCAAATAAACGAATTCTATTTTGTTGACGATTCTGATTATAGACAACCGTTCCTAATAAACCAGTCAACAGCGATAAACGCATCGCTGACATATCGACAGAAATCGGGTTAGGTAAAATCAATGCGTCTTGTTGTGGGTGCAGTAAAGCTTGAACTTTAGGATCAACAAAACTATATGTAATTGCTTCTTGATAACCACGATCAACTAACATCGCTTTAATACGTTTTAAAGGTAAGTTAGCTTCTTTATGATTAGTCATGACCAGGTCGGCACGCAGTGGCACATCAGGAATACTGTTATAGCCATAAACACGCGCGACTTCTTCCACTAAATCTTCTTCGATTTGCATATCGAAGCGCCAACTTGGAGCAACAACATCCCATGTGTTAGCCGAAATCGTGACTTTACATCCTAAACGCGTCAAAATATCAGTGACTAACTCATCTTCAATAAAGTGGCCGATCAAACGGTCTAATTTATTGCGCGTCAGCTTAATATTGGCTGCTTTCGGTAAATGCTGTTCACTGGTGACATCAATGATTTCACCCACTTCACCACCGCAAATATCTACAATCAGTGAGGTTGCACGTTCAATCGCTTTAAACTGCAACTGTGGGTCAACACCGCGTTCAAAACGGTGTGAAGCATCGGTATGTAAACCGTAGTTACGTGCGCGACCTGTAATCGATAATGGGTCAAAAAACGCACACTCTAATAAAATATTTTTGGTTTCGTTATTAACGCCTGAGTGCTCACCACCAAAAATACCCGCGATCCCGAGTGCTTTAGATTCATCAGCAATCACTAAGGTGTCTGATTTCAATGTTGCTTCGCTACCGTCAAGAAGAACCAGTTTCTCACCATCTTTAGCCATACGAGCAACAATAGCACCGTCTAAACGGTCTAGATCGTAGGCGTGTTGAGGTTGGCCCAATTCCAATAAAACGTAGTTGGTAATATCCACAACAGCGTCAATAGAACGGACTCCACCACGACGTAGCTTTTCTTTCATCCACATTGGTGTCGGTGCTGAAACATCAATATTTTTGATCACTCGCCCTAAAAAACGTGGGCACGCATTTGGCGCTTCGACTCGAATTGGGAATGTATCTTTTGTTGTCGCAGATACAGCATTAATAACTGGTTCATTTAACGCTAATTTATTAATAACTGCGACATCACGTGCAACCCCAAGAATACTTAAGCAATCTGCACGTTAGGTGTAATGCTGATTTCAATCGCATTATCATCAAGTTTTAGATATTCACGAAATATCGGTTACCGATAGTGGCATCCTGCGGCAATTCAATAATTCCGCTATGATCATCGGAAATACCCAGCTCAGAATAAGAGCACAGCATACCTTCAGAAGGCTCGCCACGCAATTTTGCGGCTTTAATTTTAAAATCACCGGGTAATACTGCACCCACGGTAGCAACAGCAACTTTCAGACCTTGACGGCAGTTTGGTGCACCACAGACGATATCTAATAAACGCTCACCACCCACGTTAACTTTTGTGACACGCAGTTTGTCTGCATTGGGGTGTTGACCACACTCAACCACTTCACCGACAACAACGCCGTGAAATTGGCCAGCAACCGCATCTTACACCGTCAACTTCCAAACCTGCCATCGTGATTTGTTCTGATAATGCTTCACTACTGATCGCCGGGTTCACCCATTCGCGTAAACCATAGTTCACTGAATTTCATGAGATAGACCCGCCTTATTTAAACTGTTTGAGGAAACGAAGATCATTTCGAAGAATGCACGTAGGTCAGAAACACCGTAACGCAGCATTGTTAAGCGCTCCATTCCCATACCAAATGCAAAACCTGAATAGACTTCTGGTCAATACCTACGTTACGTAATACATTTGGATGTACCATACCGCAGCCTAATACTTCTAACCATTTGCCATTTTTGCCCATAACATCAACCTCTGCTGAAGGTTCTGTGAATGGGAAATAAGATGGGCGGAAACGTACTTGGACTTCTTCTTCAAAGAAGTTATTCAAAAAATCATGTAATGTGCCTTTTAGATTGGTAAAGCTGATATCTTTATCAACAATCAGGCCTTCTGTTTGATGGAACATGGGTGTATGCGTTTGGTCGTAGTCATTACGATATACACGACCTGGGGCAATGATACGAATCGGGTGGTTGTTGGCCATTCATTGTACGGATTTGCACACCCGATGTTTGCGTACGCAGTAAGCGTTTTGCATCAAACCAAAAAGTATCGTGGTCCGCACGCGCGGGGTGGTGAGCAGGTATATTTAGCGCATCAAAATTATGGTAGTCATCTTCGATTTCTGGACCTGTTTCAACAGAGAAACCTAATTCGCCAAAAAATTCTTCAATTCGCTGAATTGTACGGGTGACTGGGTGTAACCCACCATTTTCCATACGACGCCCTGGTAATGACACATCAATTTTTTCTGACACTAGACGTGCATTAAGAATTTCAGCTTGCATCGCGTCCTTACGGGCGTTCAGTGCATCTTGAACCTGTACTTTAGCTTCATTTATCACAGCCCCTGCTGCTGGACGTTCCTCAGTAGGCAGATCACGCAACGTTTTCATCTGTAGTGTGAAATGGCCGCTCTTGCCTAAATATTCAACACGCACTGACTCCAACGTAGCAACATCTTGGGCCTGTTCAATGGCTGCTTTTGCCTGTGCAACCAACTCAGCGAGATGTGGCATTGTTTCCCCTTTATGACCACTTGGTCTTTTTGCTAGTTATTCACTATATATTAAGCTTCACATTCTATTTGGTAATGAATGAGTACTTAACTGATTTTACTGTACTTAATCTAAAACTAGAAACAAAAAAGCCTCCCTAAGGAGGCTTTAGCGTAATTTTTCATTTCTTTTTTCTATTTACGCGCAAAAGCCCCCGACATTCAGGTGCTAAAGTAAAAAAAGAAACGAAAAATTACAGAATGCATATAATAAATTCCTAATAACTATCTGAGTCTAAAGTATTAACACAAATAGCTATAAATGAAAAGAGGAAGTTCCCCTCCTCTTTTCAAGCAAACAATTAAGCTAAAGCGCCTTTCGCTTTTTCAACTAAAGCAGTAAATGCTGCTTTATCGAAAACTGCGATGTCTGCTAAGATCTTACGGTCGATTTCAATTGAAGCTTTTTTCAAGCCATTGATGAAACGGCTGTAAGACAGACCATTCTGACGAGCCGCAGCGTTGATACGTGCGATCCACAGTTGACGGAACTGACGTTTACGTTGACGGCGGTCACGGTAAGCGTATTGACCAGCTTTGATTACCGCTTGAAATGCTACGCGGTAAACACGTGAACGTGCACCATAGTAACCTTTCGCCTGCTTCAGAATTTTTTTGTGACGTGCACGTGCGATTACACCACGTTTTGCGCGAGCCATAGCTATCTCCTATCGTCTTTTATCTTAATTAACTAAATTGTTTACTTATGCGTAAGGCAGGCAAGCTACTACCAGACCCAGATCGCCCTTAGATACCATTCCTTTCGGACGTAAATGGCGTTTACGCTTAGTTGACTTTTTAGTCAGGATATGACGAAGGTTTGCATGCTTACGCTTAAAGCCACCGCCTGCAGTTTTTTTAAAGCGCTTTGCTGCGCCACGTACAGTTTTAATCTTTGGCATTTCTTTTATTTCCAACTTCGCATTGTGATTAACTACGAATTAACTAGGCGAATAACATCTATATTGCTATAAATGAATATTACTTGCAGGCCTAATTATTTCTTCTTCGGTGCCAGCACCATGATCATCTGACGCCCTTCAATTCTTGAAGGGAAAGACTCTACGGATGCCAGCTCTTCCAGATCAGCTTTGATGCGGTTAAGCATTTCCAGACCAATCTGCTGGTGAGCCATTTCACGACCACGGAAACGTAGTGTAACTTTAGCTTTATCACCATCTTCCAGAAAGCGAGTCAGGTTGCGTAGTTTGACCTGATAATCACCTTCATCTGTACCAGGGCGGAATTTAATTTCCTTCACCTGAACAACTTTTTGTTTCTTTTTTTGCTCTTTTTGAGATTTGCTCTTCTCATAAAGGAATTTGCCGTAATCCATGATACGACAAACTGGCGGTTCAGCATTTGGGCTAATTTCAACTAGGTCTACACCTGCTTCTTCAGCTTTTTCAAGCGCTTCGCGTGCGCTCATGATGCCTAACTGTTCACCGTCTAAACCCGTTAAACGGACCTCTGGAACACGAATTTCATCATTAATACGATTTGGACGTGTTGTTGGGATTCTTTTTCCGCCTTTAATACTTCATTCCTCCAATTGGATAAAGAGATTTGCTTCTCTCAAGCAAATACACTCGTCACTCAATAGTTAATACCTGACGTGTGTACGATATTCTGTGTTTGTCTTCATGCGCTATGCACTGACAAAGTGATTCGACCGCGGATTTTAATGCTTCTTGCCAGATTACTCAAGTAAATCTTGCAATAAATCATACTGAACTGTTTAAAAGCTTGGCTATTGAGGCCAATTATTGCTTTGACGTAATTATTTTTATCCATTAATGAAGCAAATAACAAGACGTAAAATACACCCGTATCTTAGCTGCTATGAGATTACTTTCATCATTAATAAAAAGAAAACCCGGATAAAACAGAGAAGCAGCGCCCAAAATGAGCGCTGCTAGACTCTAGCAATTACTTGCTATAACCATACTGGCTTAATTATTTTTTCTTTGGTGCCAATACCATGATCATCTGGCGTCCTTCAATCCTTGATGGGAATGATTCAACAGATGCCAGTTCATCCAGATCGGTTTTGATGCGGTTCAACACTTCCAAGCCAATCTGTTGGTGAGCCATTTCGCGACCACGAAAACGCAGTGTCACTTTAGCTTTGTCACCATCTTCCAAAAAGCGAATTAAACTACGTAGCTTAACTTGGTAGTCGCCTTCGTCTGTTCCCGGACGGAATTTAATTTCCTTCACTTGAACAACTTTTTGTTTTTTCTTTTGTTCTTTCTGAGATTTGCTTTTCTCATAAAGATATTTACCGTAATCCATGATACGACAAACCGGTGGTTCAGCATTTGGGCTGATTTCGACTAAGTCAACACCAGCTTCTTCTGCTTTAAAGAGGGCTTCACGCACACTCATAACACCAAGTTGCTCACCGTCTAAACCAGTGACACGGATTTCTGTTGCGCGAATTTCATCGTTAATACGATTTGGACGCGCTGTTAGGAGTTTTTTTCCGCCTTTAATACCTTATTCCTCCATCTGATTGAGTTGACGACTGCGGATCTCTTCAAGAAGTTTTGTCATGAATTCGTTGACATCAAGGCTGCCTAAGTCTTTACCACGACGGGTACGAACAGCAACTTTACCTGATTCAACTTCTTTATCACCACATACTAACATGTAAGGGACGCGACGCAGTGTGTGCTCACGGATCTTAAAGCCGATTTTCTCGTTACGTAAGTCCGCTTTCGCACGAATGCCAACACTTTGCAGCTTGCTTACTAATTCTTGAACATAGTCTGCTTGGCTATCAGTAATGTTCATTACAACCACTTGCTGTGGTGCTAACCATGTTGGGAAAAAGCCGGCATACTCTTCTGTTAAGATACCAATGAAGCGTTCTAGTGAACCTAGCACTGCACGGTGGATCATAACAGGAACGATACGTTCGTTGTTTTCACCTACATAGGAAGCTGTCAAACGGCCCGGCAAGAAGAAGTCTAACTGGACAGTACCACATTGCCATGCACGGTCAAGGCAGTCATACAGTGTAAACTCAATTTTCGGGCCATAAAATGCGCCTTCACCAGGTTGGTACTCAAATTCAATACCTTTTGATTTCAGGGCATTAGCTAAGTCTTCTTCCGCTCTGTCCCACATCTCGTCAGTACCGATACGTTTTTCAGGACGGGTTGATAGTTTTACAACTATTTTTTCGAAACCGAAAGTTGCGTAAACATCATAAATCATTTCAATACAGCTAGTGACTTCACTTAAGATTTGCTCTTCAGTACAGAAGATATGTGCATCATCCTGAGTAAAGCCACGCACACGCATTAAGCCGTGCAATGCACCTGATGGCTCATTACGGTGACAGCTGCCAAATTCTGCCATACGCAATGGTAAGTCACGGTATGATTTCAAACCTTGGTTAAAAATTTGTACGTGACCTGGGCAGTTCATTGGTTTTACACAATATTCACGGTTTTCAGATGAAGTGGTGAACATAGCGTCTTTATAGTTATCCCAGTGACCTGTTTTTTCCCATAATACGCGGTCCATCATAAATGGCCCTTTCACTTCTTGATAGTTATAAGCTTTCAGTTTAGTGCGTACGAAGGTTTCCAGTTCACGGAAAATTGTCCAACCGTCATTATGCCAGAATGCCATTCCCGGCGCTTCTTCTTGCATATGGTATAAATCTAACTGTTTACCAATTTTACGGTGGTCACGTTTAGCTGCTTCTTCTAAACGTAATAAATAGGCTGCCAATTGTTTTTTATCAGCCCATGCGGTGCCGTAAATACGTTGCAGCATTTTGTTATCGCTGTTACCACGCCAGTATGCACCAGCCACTTTTTGTAGTTTAAAATGGTGGCAAAAACGCATATTCGGTACGTGTGGACCGCGACACATATCAACATATTCTTCGTGATGATATAAACCAGGGTGGTCATCTTGACTAATATTTTGATCTAATATTTCAACTTTATAGTCTTCGCCTCGAGCCACAAATGTTTCACGAGCTTCGCTCCAAGAAACACGTTTTTTCACCACATCATAATCTGTTTTGGCAAGCTCAAGCATACGCTTTTCAAGCTTTTCCAAGTCTTCCTGGGTCAGCATGTGGTCTAAATCGACATCATAGTAAAAACCATTGTCGATAGTCGGCCCAATAGCCATTTTAGTGTTTGGCCATAATTGTTTGATTGCATGACCTAACAGGTGAGCACAAGAGTGACGAATAATTTCGAGTCCATCTTCATCTTTGCTCGTAATAATGGATACATTTGCATCATGTTCAATTATTTCACATGCATCAACGCGTTCACCATTAATTCGACCCGCGATACAGGCTTTAGCTAAACCCGCTCCGATGTCTCGAGCAACATCCATCACAGAAACGGGATGGTCAAACTGACGCTGACTTCCATCAGGAAGAGTAATAACAGGCATTAAAAAATCCTTATCAGCAGTGGTGACCCACACGAAAGATCACTTGCTTGATTATTCCAAAGTTATAAATCAATACGTTACTAACGATTTCTCACTTCACTATGCAAGATATGTACACAAATATGGGAAACTTAAATGCCCTATTTCGTTACATCGTGAGCAACTCAACTGCTAATGATAACACAGACCTATTTTATGGTGATAGCGTAATACCGTGAATTGTTCTTCTTCATATGAAAAATCAACACCTTCCTGATTAAATGATGAATAAGTTATCCAATGCAGGAAATAGTTTTTCTTTTTGCTTAAAAAACACACGATACCAACGGGATCCACTAGGTGCGAATAACTCTTCACTAATTATCTTATTTTGTTGAAGAATGATAACCGATTGAATTGATTGCCATAATGAATAAACGATGTAGGACGTGGTAATTAACCCGAATAATAGTACAAAAATGTTATCTAATTTATCTATTTGCCAAAATAAATAGACACAAAAGATAATTTGAATTAGCGCCCGAATAATAAAGGCAATACTAAAGAATGACTTCGCATGCTGTATCGTTGCAAAACAGGGATTGGACAGCGTTTGTCTCCTTTCTTGGACTGGAATACCATTCACATATACCATCCAATCAGAAACATCGCTATTTTTTAAGATTATTCCTTTTTCTTTCATTCCATGAATTTTAAATGAGACTACGACAGCCCAAACAATCCCAACGGTAAATAAATAAAGCATAAAACCACTTACCGAAAAAAAAGCAAAAAATACGCTAATCACTATAAAACACGCGAGTTTACCCGAATATATCCAAAATTGCGCAACCTGATAGTTCATTATTATCCTTAATATATTTTGTATAAATTTTGTAGTATACAAAACAGATTAAATGATAAAGCGTCTCATTTCTACTAATCTATAACCAACGTCTCGTTTGCTTACTGTAATCTTCCCACTCATTTTTAAATGATGCAGATAAAAAACGTTCTTCCTGTGGGATCGTATATAAATCAGTAATCAGCCAAAATACTAGCCCTGCGACCAAAAAGTAAGAAGAATGCGAGAAAAAAGCTAAAGCCAAGCTCATTGATGTAAAAGCTAAATACATCGGATTACGTGAAAATCGATAAGGCCCATTAGTGACTAAATGCGTTGCCTTAACCGTAGGATTTGGTGATGTTTTATGTTTATAAAAGTAATAAAGACTCGTCGCGACCCAACTCACACTCTCCAGCGCAACTAATATACCTAAAATTCCCATCCAACCAGAAAATGTCCAGTCTAAAAGACCTTGCCTGAAAAGAAAATAAACCGCAATGCCATTAGCCACTAACCAATTCAATAATGGCAATTTAAATATATTCATTACATTACCCTTAAGCCAACATGATGTTATTAGCATAACATATATGAATATATAAATTTGAGCGGAAGAATAGATAGAGGGGTAATATTAACTGCAAAAAGATTAGTTACTGGAACCTAATGAAAACACACTTTTTAAACCTTCTAATTTACTGTATTCCTGCTGGCAAACTAAATTTCGGACATCACTTGGCATAGAATCAATTCTGGTTTGAATATTAGCCAGTTGTTCATCTAAGCTATTCATTCCTTTTACATCAACGATATCCTGATTCACTTTAAGATAGTTAGCAAAACTTTGCAGGTTATCCTCTAAGCTATTACAAATATCATTACTGGCTAAACTCTGCGGTAAAATAGCACTGAGTGAAGTTGGTAAGACTTGAGATATATTCGGATAAATACTTTGCTTCCACTGCTGAGGAAAAACGATTAGTACCATGGCGGCTGCCAAAACTAATAGCATAGACGCTCCGGCTAATGTCGCTATAAGTTTTTTCATTCTTTTTCCTATTACTCAAAATTAACTGAAAATAGGATATACAACTCTGCGTAAAGCTATTTTTAAAACTAAAAATCCTTTGTAAAGAAATCCATAACTCTTTTTAATAAAATTTCATTTCTTCATACGGTTTTTCTTGGCAGCTCTTTAAGCGTTGTAATAAACCGCCTACATGTAATTCTAATTTGTGGCCATCCGGATCAAGAAAATAAAAAGAATCTCCTTCACTTTTATTTTCTTTCCAGACAATGACATTCGCTTGCATTAGCCTATCAACAACGATAAGAAAGTCTTTCGCATCAACGTTAAAGGCATAGTGTGTATAATCCGTTTTTTCTGGGGACAAAAATTGGCGAGTTGTATCTAATGATAAACATAACCATAAATCGCCACAGGAAATATAGGCGCCCTTTTTCCAACTCGCATGTAACTTCATACCAAGTAGTGATTGATAAAAACTAATACTTTTATCTAAGTCAGTTACCGCTAAAGTTAAATGGTTGATTCCGTTTAACATATTTTTTTACTCTTGGGTTGTCTGTTACATTGAATTCTTTTAATGAATTTACATAAATTATCAGTAAATAACATTGCAGCAGATATACTACATTCCATATCAACTTAATGACAACCTGTTACGAAATGCCCTTAACCTTTTTATCCCCCTATAAAAAGGTTTTTTTTTTGCCTATAAAAATTGAATACTTTTACCACAACAACTCATCCAATTGTTATTTAACAAAAAAAACAAGTTACTCACAGTTCAAGGCCACGGTTATCCACAGTTAATGTGAACAACTCCAATTATCTACAAATTAATAATACTGACTTTTACTCATCAGTACTGTCGCAGTACTCCTACCACAAAACACCTTACTAGATATAAATGCTAACCTACAGATCTATAAGAAATTTTGCTATCATTTGGGATAAGGTGTTTTATTCACATTAATCAGGAGCTTGAATCTAACTTCCATGACAAACTTTTTTGAGCTATTTCAAGCCGTTGGTATTGGCCTGGTACTGTTACTTCCTCTTGCCAACCCTTTAACTGCAATTGCGGTCATGCTAAGCATCTCTGCTAATATGACAAAAGAACAGCGTGATCATCAATCGCTGTTGGCCTCTATTTATGTATTTGCAATCATGACAATCGCTTTTTATGCAGGCCAATTAGTCATGAACACATTTGGAATATCAATCCCAGGGCTGCGAATTGCCGGAGGATTAATTGTGGCATTTATTGGCTTTGGCATGCTATTCCCTAGTAGTGATGTAGGAGAAGACCAGACCACCAATGCGCTTGATGACCCAAATGTCCCCAAAAAACGCCAAGAATCACCTAGTATTGCCTTTGTTCCCCTTGCAATGCCAAGTACTGCGGGCCCGGGAACTATTGCGATGATCATCAGCTCCACTGCATCATTACAAGGTAATGTGAGTTTTGCTCCATGGGTCTTAAAAGTTGCCCCCGTGATTACTTTTTTTATTGCAAGTCTTATCGTTTGGATTGGTTTAAGAGGCGCAACTTCTATCATGAGGTGGCTTGGAAACAGTGGTATTGATGCTATCGCGCGGGTGATGGGGTTCTTATTAATCTGTATGGGAGTGCAGTTTGTTATCAACGGCATTGTTGAAATTGTCGCGCAACTCCCACACTTAATGAAAGAATATCAATAAGACATCGCTAGTGCATTGTAAGCATTTTTGACTTTCCACAAATAGCGTGGAGCTTGCGGTGCAGGGTGCTTTGTTTGTACATGCTGATAAAACTCTTCCGGTGATAAGCGATTAATCATCGCTATCGCCCGACCTTTATCATTATCAAACGTTCTTAATAACGCTCCAGCCCCATTCACATAAGCAACAACCGTTGCATAATATAATGTCTGAGGATGGCTTATTCCCGCAAGGTGCTGTTCCCTTAAAATACGAATATAAGCTGTACCAATATCAATATTTTTTTGTGGATCTTTTAGGTCACGAGAACTCGGCTCCCCCGATTTCCCTTGGTAACGATAGGCGTCACGTCCTGCTGTCGAAGCTTTAATCTGCATCAAACCTATTGCATTGGATTTACTGACAACTTCAGGTCTAAAATTGGATTCGACCTCAATAATTGCTCTAATTAAAGTTTCATCTACACTGTAGCGAGCCGCAGAGTCACGAATAAATTCATCAAAAGGTGTTCTTGGAAATGCCGTATTTTGTGCTGTTATTGGCCCTGTCGGCTCTAACATTCGCTGTTTTGTTACAGGCCTATCTGGTTCGCTTGAACAACCTGCAAGCAGCAGTAACACAAAAGTACCGCCAATTATTTTTTTCACTGTCGAATCCTCTGCGATGAAAGCCGATGGCAGAATAACTAATCCTAAGAAAAATAAAATAATTTTTACTTAACTTTTACTTCGGGACGTGTTTTAGTCATACAAATAACCATGGGACTTAGAAGCCTATAATGACAAATAATGCTATTCCACACTTTTTATATTTATTTTTCCCAACTGATATTGATAATCATTATCAGTTGGGATATAAAATATAATTGTTATAAACCTTAACAACTGTATGTTAAAAAACGCTAAACCAATAATGTCAGGGTCAACTTTTATGAAGAATAACGCATCTCGATTATCTGCACCTTTACTAACCAGTATGTTTGCTTTGATAGCAATCATCTTTTTTAGTCAGCCTGCTTTTGCTAAAAAGTTTAAAGTCGTAACCACTTTTACCATTATTCAAGATATCGCTCAAAATGTAGCTGGAGATGCGGCAATTGTCGAGTCTATAACAAAGCCTGGAGCAGAAATTCACGGTTATCAACCGACACCTAAAGATATCATGAAAGCCTATGATGCAGATTTAATCTTATGGAATGGGATGAATTTGGAAGTGTGGTTCCAACGTTTCTTTGAAAACTTTAAAAATGTCCCTGCTGTCGTGGTCACTGAAGGTATTGAGCCAATGCCAATCCGTGAAGGTGAGTATAAAGACAACCCGAACCCACATGCATGGATGTCTCCTGCTAATGCTAAGATTTATATTGAAAATATTCGTCAAGCTCTGGTCAAATATGACCCTGAAAATGCTGAAACATATAATGCCAATGCAAAAAAATATGCGCAACAAATTGCTGAGCTTGACGCCCCTTTGCGTGAACGCTTAAATCGCATTCCAGAAAATGAACGTTGGTTAGTTTCAAGTGAAGGCGCATTTAGCTATTTAACTAATGATTACGGCTTTAAAGAAGTCTACTTATGGCCAATCAATGCGGAAGAGCAAGGCTCTCCTCAACAAGTAAAAAAGGTAATTGATACTGTCCGTAAATACAACATCCCTGTAGTATTCAGTGAAAGTACAATTTCTGACAAACCGGCTCGCCAAGTCAGTAAAGAAACAGGGGCAAAATACGGTGGCGTATTATATGTAGATTCACTTTCAACTGCTGATGGCCCAGTACCAACATATATTGACCTTTTAAATACGACTGTAGACACGATAGCGAAAGGATTTTCACAGTAATATGAATCACTCAAGTCAATTCGAACACCCGAATCTTATCGTCGATGATGCGACTGTGACATATAATAATGGTCACACCGCTATCTATGACGCAAGCTTTACTATCTCTGGTGGCTCTATTTGTGCCTTAGTTGGCGTAAATGGTAGTGGTAAGTCAACGCTATTTAAAACTATTATGGGGCTTGTCACCCCATCTTCTGGCAGTGTGACATTAAATGATCAACCGATAAAAACCGCGCTTAAAGAAAACGTGATTGCGTACGTCCCACAGACAGAAGAAGTAGATTGGAATTTTCCCGTTCTCGTTTCTGATGTCGTGATGATGGGTCGTTATGGCAAAATGGGTTTTTTTCGCATCCCTAAACAAGCCGATAAAGACGCTGTCAAAATGGCATTAGAGCGAGTTGACCTTGCAGGGCTTGAGCATCGACAAATAGGCGAGCTCTCAGGAGGCCAGAAAAAACGAGTTTTTTTAGCGCGGGCGCTCGCACAAGAAGGTAAAGTTTTACTCCTCGATGAACCCTTCACTGGGGTTGATGTTAAAACCGAAAATGCCATTATTGACCTGCTACGTAGTTTGCGTGACGAAGGCCATCTCATTCTCGTTTCAACTCATAACTTGGGCAGTGTGCCTGAGTTCTGCGACCATGTTATCTTAATCAATCGCACTGTTTTAGCGAGCGGGCCTACTGAAACGACATTTACGCAACGAAACCTGCAACAAGCTTTCGGTGGTGTATTGCGTCATATTAACCTGTCTGGTCAAGAGCTTCATGACGATGATGACCCGCGCTCTGTCACCGTCATTACCGATGATGAAAGAGCGGCTGTATTCTATGGTCATGACCATGATGCACCCGTTCGAAAAAACCAAGCTAAGGGTTCCGAATGATTGAGATGTTATTACAGCCCTTTGAATATGATTTTATGATAAAAGCCATTTGGGTCAGCGCCATTGTTGGTGCAGTCTGTGCATTCTTATCGGCGTATTTGATGTTGAAAGGCTGGTCATTGATGGGAGATGCCCTCTCCCACTCCGTTGTTCCTGGGGTGGCGGGTGCTTATGCTTTAGGTTTACCCTATGCGGCAGGCGCCTTTTTTACCGGGATCCTTGCGGCACTTGCCATGACATTAATAAAGCATCTAACTCGTTTACGTGAAGATGCTGTTATTGGCTTTATCTTTTCTACTTTTTTCGCGGCAGGTTTGTTGATTGTTTCATTGAATCCAACATCTGTTAATGTACAAAGTATTATTTTTGGTAATATTTTAGGTATTGCGGATTCTGACGTATTACAAGTAGAAATTATTATCGGCGTTTCATTTATTATCCTGTTGTGCTTATGGAAAGATTTATTAGCCGTTTTTTTCGATGAAAACCATGCACGCTCAATAGGTTTAAATCCTCTACGCCTAAAAATTATTTTCTTCACATTATTAAGTGCGTGTACTGTTGCTGCTTTACAAACAGTTGGCGCAATCCTTGTGATTGCGATGGTCGTCACACCAGGTGCGACTGCCTATTTATTAACCGACCAATTTAAACGCTTACTTATTATTTCAGTCACGATTGGTACCGTAACCAGTGCTGTTGGTGCTTATATCAGTTATTTCCTTAATGGTGCTACAGGTGGGTTAATAGTCACCTTACAAACCATTATTTTCCTACTGGCATTTTTCTTTGCACCTAAGCACGGTATTTTTGCCTCAAAACGTAAAGCCAAACAGGAAGTCGCCCGGCTGCACCAATCACACCAACAAGGAGCATCTCATGAGTGATTTCATTGACTTACTGATGGCTCCGTTTGCATTTCCCTTTATGCAAAAAGCATTGATTACAGCCATTGTCAGCGGAACGGTATGCGCTATCCTCTCTTGCTTTTTAGTATTAAAAGGTTGGTCATTGATGGGCGATGCAATTTCCCATGCCGTTTTACCGGGGATCATTATTGCTTCTTTACTCGGTATCCCATTAGCGATAGGGGCATTTGCATCTGGCTTGTTTTGTGCTGTGGCTACAGGTTATTTAAAGGAAAATAGCCGTATAAAAGAAGATACGGTGATGGGTATCGTCTTCTCAGGCATGTTTGCTATCGGCTTGGTTATGTTTGCTAAAATAGATACCGAACAGCACCTTACGCATATTCTATTTGGTGATATTTTAGGGATAACCGATAGCGAGTTTAAACAAATATTACTATTTGCAGGAGTAACCATTGCAATTATCCTACTGAAACGTAAGGATTTCATGTTGTATTGCTTTGATCCTAACCAAGCACGAGTCATTGGCTTGCCTGTGAAGTTAATCCATTATGGCTTGCTATCGCTACTCGCTCTCACCATTGTTGCTTCATTGCAAGCAGTTGGTATTATTTTGGTGATTGCAATGCTAATTTCCCCAGGCATCATTGCTTTTGTGTTATGCCGTAGTTTTGGGAAAATGCTCATCGTCGCTATCATTGCTTCGGTAACATCGAGTGTTATTGGGACTATCCTGAGTTTTCACATCAACGCAACAACCGGACCAACTATCGTTGTTACACAGGCTGTGTATTTTGTGATTGCATTACTGTATAGCAAAATCGTATTAGCCCGCAAAAAAGGGCAAGCTAACCCACAAAGTATGCATACAGCCTGATAATTGAATGCTCTAAAAGTAAAAAGCTGAACTCACAAATTCGTAAGTTCAGCTTTTTATTAAAATAATCAATACTTACTACCAGCCTAATGTCTTAACGCATTTTCGTCGTACAACGTTAATCCAGCCCCTACTTATCCCTCATAAACTTTCATTGCTAGGCTTCTCGCTGATAATGTGAGTTCTGTAGCTACTTATTTCCCATTATTTGAACATTCTCATTTGGTTCGTCACACGTTAAATTTGAGTCACTCTCTGATTATAGTTATCAACCTGATAATTAGTTAACTATTTCGTGATAGCGGCTTCTTTTTAAGCAATTATCACTGTTAATTCCTAAACTGCCGCTATAGTATTATATTAATGAAGACCAAAGCAGAGCGAGGTGAGTCATGTGGCAAGCAATGTGTCGTTTATTAAGTGAACACTTAGGTGAGGCGGAGCTACGTAACAAAGTCATTCTGTCTGGTGGTGATATTCACCATACGTTAAGAATTGACTATGGCGAACACACCGTGTTCATTAAACAAAATCGGCGTGAGTTTTTGCCTTTATTTAAACAAGAGGCTGAACAACTTGAAATGCTCGCTAAAAGCCAAACTATAACCGTTCCTAAGGTTTACGGTGTTGGCAGTAATAAGCACCATAGTTTTCTTCTGCTCGAATATTTCCCTCTAAAACCTTTCGATGGCACCAACGCATGGCATTTTGGTCAACAACTAGCGCGTTTACATCAATGGGAAGAGCAGCCTAGTTACGGGTTTGATTTTGATACAATGCTAAGCACAATTGTACAGCCTAATGGCTGGGAAAAGCGTTGGAATTCATTTTTTGCAGAAAAGCGTATTGGCTTACAATTACAACTCGCTTCCGAAAAAGGAATGGTATTTAGCGATATTCAGCAAATTGTCGATATTGTTAAGGACAAACTTGCAGGACATCAACCACAACCTTCTTTATTACATGGTGATTTATGGCCAGCAAACTGTGCTATCACTCAAAATATTGAAGGAGTACTGTATGACCCCGCCTGTTATTGGGGCGATAGAGAATGTGATATTGCGATGTTACCGTTATATCAAGAACTTCCGATCCAAATTATCGATGGCTACCAAAGTGTTTGGCCATTGCCAAATGGATTTTTAGATAGGCAACCAATTTATCAGTTATATTATTTACTCAATCAAGCCCACATATTTGGTAACGAACAAAGTTACCACCAAGCGCAGACAATTATTGATAGCCTACTCAGCGAAAAATAAGCTCCAGCTTTTTAATATTAAGCACGACAAATAATTAATTTTCTAAATAATTCGAGCCGTGGCAAGGCGGCAATTGAGGATAGTTTGGGGAGCATACACAAGTATGTGACCCAAATAGCCGAAAGAAGCCAACACAGCTACGGTTCGAAGTACGACGAAAATTTGGGGAACATACACAAGTATGTGACCCAAATAGCCAAAAGAAGCCAACACAGCTACGGTTCGAAGTATGACGAAAATTACCAGTTAAGGAAGCGTAGAAGAAAATACAAGCCAACCCCCAATACAATTGGCCAAAAATAAAGAAGAAAAAATTGAGAGAAAATGGTGTGACGTGGAATAGTTACCTTAGCTTCTAGTTCTTCTTTTGAGATGTCTATGCCTTTTGCTTTTTCTATAATCACGTGGTCTTCTAAGCTTTCACGGATAAACTTAATTTGTCGGTACATGCGCAAACCTGATGCACTTAATGCGAGCCCAACAAAAATAAAAATAAAAATGATGATAAAGCTGATATTGCTGCCAGAAAACCCATTAGCAACTTGAGGTACTGGTGAGTTATTCCAAAAGAAATTTAGGAAAGGCGTAGTTTGGCGGGCCATTTCCGCCATTAATTTAATAAAATCATTAGCGACCGCATTGATCCCTTCACCTGCAAGCCCCTTCATGCCAGCCAGTTTAATTAAAGACGCCAATGTCGAAATTAATGCTAACAGAAAAACAACCCAACCCAGAATACGTTTGCCGATTGCGACATAATTGGCATTATGGTAATTCATTACTGCTTTTCCTCAGCGTTATTATTTTTGATAAAATTTTACAATGATTTTTCAACGCTAATCATAGCTGAAAAAAGTCATCGTCTCCAAATTTCAATTCATAATTGATAACAATATTGAGACTTTCAGACTAATCAAAATAGTATGGTTATTAATTATCATTATATTTTTACTTCATGCTGTCCGATAATTCTTCAATATTGCCCTAATACTGACCTCAAGTAATACGCTTGAAGCCTGTTTACTGATATCATTGCTCCTTCGTTAATAGATACGACATGAATGGAGTTTTGACATGTACCATAATCTTCCCATCCAATCGGTCATTTTTGATATGGATGGTTTACTGATCGACTCGGAACCTTTTTGGGCACAGGCTGAACTTGAGATTTTTTCACAATTGGGTGTCGACGTTTCAATTGCTGATACCCTGCCTGATACCTTAGGTTTACGTATTGACCATGTGGTGGAGCTTTGGTACCACGCCTCCCCTTGGCAAGGATGTAGCCAAGAAGAAGCCACACAACGCATCATTGACCGTGTTGTTGGTTTAGTTGAAGAAACTCGCCCTATTCTACCCGGAGTGCAGCATGCCATGGAACTTTGCCGTTCAATGGATTTAAAAATTGCATTGGCTTCCGCCTCTCCTTTGTACATGTTGGAAAAAGTTTTAAATCTTCTGGATATTCGTGATTATTTCTCTGCGGTTATTTCTGCGGCTGATTTGCCCTTGAGTAAACCTCATCCTGAAGTTTATCTTAAAGCAGCAGCTGAGTTATCAACTAAACCGGTCAATTGCGCATCATTAGAAGATTCATTTAACGGTATGATTTCTGCAAAAGCGGCCAGAATGCGTTCAATTGTGGTACCTGACAGCAAGCATTTTAATGATCCGCGCTTTGGTTTAGCCGATATCAAACTAGCCTCACTGAATGACTTAAAGGCTGAACATTTACGTTAAGAATACTTTGTGTGTCTAAGAAGTGTTCTCCCCTATCTAACTTAGGTAGGGGAATTGTGTTAATTTATAAAATCCTTTCCTTATCTGCTAATAAATAAGAGTTTTTTTACCTTTCTAGTACTATCATATTCTTTTCAAACACTTTATACTGCCAATCAACTGTATAGATAAACAGATGGTATTTTATCCACCATGACAGCTGAAGGGCATCTGCTTTTTTCCGTCGCCTCTTTAATAATGGCTCATAAACTTCAAATCACCCCAGAGATTGCTCATGGTGATTGGCTGCACATGGTTCCAGGAGCCTTATTAGGCGCATTATTGCCCGATATTGACCACCCCTCCTCAATTCCTGGTCGGCTACTACGGATTTTTTCATTACCCATTTCCAAGCTTTGTGGGCACCGAGGGTTTACTCATAGCCTAGTTGCATGGTTTCTATTGATGATTTCTTGTTATCAATGGGTACCTACAGAATGGGCAATCCCAAATGATATTATCCAAGCCTTTTTATTGGGTTATATCAGCCATCTAGTCGCCGATATGCTCACGCCTTCGGGGGTACCGTTACTATGGCCACTCCCCCAACGTTTTTGTTTTCCCATGATCCGCGGTAAAAATAGCCAACGTGGAGAACGCTTTGTTGCCATTATTTTGACCGTTTGTGCCTGCTTATTACCCGCAGGTTACCAATTCGATTTTTATAATCACGTTGATGTGATTATAAAATACATTCATAATCAAATAGATACATACTTCCCTACATAATTTATAGTTTTGTCATATAATGTAAGTATGAATAATACTATCTTATTACTTTTTGGTATAAGAAATGTGTTTTATCAGCTGATAACATATAACCAGTTGTTTGAAGTAACTAAATCCTTATAACCAATAAGGATTAAAGGGCAAGTAACACACCTTATAAAAATATGATTTGGAGTTCGGAATGAATATTCCTCTAATTATTAATGTGCTCGGCTTTGTAGCACTACTAATACTGTTGGCAAAACTAGGGGCTAAAGGCTGGAGCCTATCTAAAAAAGTTTTAGTCGGTCTGGTTTTCGGTGTTGCCTATGGGGTAATACTACACCTCGTGTACGGTAGTGGCCACCAAACGGTAAAAGACTCCATTCTGTGGTTTAATATTGTCGGAAATGGGTATGTGCAGCTATTACAAATGGTGATTATGCCATTGGTATTTGCTTCAATTCTAAGTGCGGTGGCAAGATTACATAAAGCCTCTTCACTGGGTAAAATTAGCTTTTTAACAATTGGCACTTTGTTATTTACCACTGCTATTGCTGCGTTAGTTGGTATTTTAATTGCCAATGTATTCGGCCTGACCGCAGAAGGTTTAGTTCAAGGTCAATCTGAAACTGCTCGCTTATCTGCAATAGAAAGCAATTATATTGGGAAAGTTTCTGACTTAACCGTACCTCAATTAATTTTATCATTTATTCCAAAAAATCCATTTGCGGATTTAACTGGAGCAAATCCAACATCGATTATTAGTGTCGTTATTTTTGCTGCCTTCCTCGGCGTTGCCGCACTGCAATTGTTTAAAGATGATAAAGAGCGCGGTGAAAAAGCCTTAGCAGCGATTGATGTAATGCAAGCTTGGGCAATGAAGTTAGTTCGCTTAGTAATGCGTTTAACGCCATATGGCGTAATGGCGCTGATGATTAAAGTTGTAGCAAGTTCAAACTTACATGACATCATCAACTTAGGAACTTTTGTTATTGCGTCTTATGTTGCGTTAGGCATTATGTTTGTCATACACGGTATTTTAGTTGCGACAACAGGCTTAAACCCAATTAAGTTCTTTAAAAAAGCTGGACCAGTGTTAACCTTTGCATTCACGAGTCGTTCAAGTGCAGCAAGTATTCCACTGAATATTGAAACACAAACACGTCGTTTCGGTATCCCTGAGTCTATTGCTAGCTTCTCTGCATCTTTTGGTGCAACGATTGGTCAAAACGGTTGTGCCGGTATCTACCCTGCGATGTTAGCCGTAATGGTCGCACCGACAATGGGCATCAACCCGTTCGATCCACTGTGGATTGCGACATTAGTCGGTATTGTTACTATCAGTTCAGCGGGGGTTGCTGGTGTTGGTGGCGGCGCAACTTTCGCAGCATTAATTGTACTGCCCGCAATGGGATTACCTGTCACATTAGTTGCCCTGTTAATCTCAGTTGAACCATTAATTGATATGGGCCGTACTGCACTGAATGTCAGTGGTTCAATGACAGCAGGTACTGTGACTAGCCAATTGATGGGTGAAACCGATAAAGCGATATTCAACCAAAATGATGACGCAGATTTAAAACACGTTTAATTTATCATCATAGCTCAAATAAAAACCTGCCAGAAGGCAGGTTTTTTTATGGTTATCACAAATACGTCAATTTTATTAACCTTGGTGAACATTAAAAAAATCAGTTTTTTGTGCTGAATAATATTGCAATAAACTGGAATTACGTAAGATAATAAAGCCTGAGCAACGTTTTCTTGAGCTTCCTGCTTGTGTTGCGTCAACCCATTTCCTATGGGTATTTTATCAACATAATTTATGGTTTTTTAATATGACTAATAATGTCCATATCCTAAAAACTGCTTCTTCAGAAAACCCTTGTGTAAGCTGCGGCGCATGTTGTGCCTATTTTCGTGTCTCTTTTTATTGGGCTGAGGCAGAAAGTGGCGGTGGTGTTGTACCACAACATTTAACTGAGCAAATTACCCCATTTATGAGTTGTATGCATGGCACCAATCAAAAACAAAATACCCGCTGTACTGCTTTAGAAGGTACTATTGGTGAGTGTGTGTCTTGTTCAATTTATGCACAAAGACCCACGCCGTGTCGTGAGTTCGAACAATCTTGGCATGATGGTATTTACAACGAAGCCTGCGATAGAGCGCGTGCTGCTCACGGTTTACCCCCTTTAGAGCCCCATCAACCACAAATAGCTTGCTAGCCGTCAATGACCCAGATTTTTCTGGGTTATCTCTTTTTGAATCAAGGCTGAAAAATGCGTCCTTGCACAGGTGTTAACCGCTCAGCTATATACATTACATAATTTCGTTCATTACCTGCATCGCCAACTCAAAAGAGTGTAAACGAGCTTGATGATCAAAAATTTGGCCATTAACCATAATTTCATCCGCTTGAGTTTGCCTGAATATCGTTTCCAACCCATGACGTACCTTGGCTTTATCCCCTACCAGTGACATCCCTAATGCTTGTTGAACACCAAATTCCTCGGCAGGTGACCAGATATTTTCCATACTCTCGACTGGTGCAGGAAGTTGAGAGGGTTGGCCACGACGTAGCATGACAAAGGCTTGCTGCATCGACGTAAATAAAAATTCCGCTTCACGTTGAGTATCTGCGGCAATGATATTGATGCAAACCATCGCATACGGCTTAGATAGTCTCTGCGATGGCTGGAAATTAGCACGATAAACATCCAACGCTTGTAACAGCAAATCAGGTGCAAAATGAGAGGCAAAAGCAAAAGGGAGCCCCATCTGCGCAGCTAACCTTGCACTGTATAAACTCGACCCTAGCAACCAAACTGGAATTTTTTCGCCAAATCCCGGTACTGGACGCACTGCTGGATCTGGGTTTATGGCATCAAACCAATTAATAATTTGCGCTACATCTTGCGGGAAATTATCGATATCCGTATTCATATGACGACGTAAAGCTTGCATAGTCCGTTGGTCACTTCCTGGTGCACGCCCTATACCTAAATCAATACGTTCAGGGTAAAGTGTATTTAACGTGCCAAATTGCTCAGCAATCACCAACGGTGAATGATTCGGTAACATGACACCTCCAGAACCTAAACGCAAAGTGCGCGTATTAGCAGCAAGATAGCCGATTAATACCGAGGTGGCCGCACTTGCTATCCCTGTCATATTATGGTGTTCCGCAAGCCAATAACGATGATAACCGAGTTTTTCGGCTAGTTGGACAATATCAAGAGAATGAGCAAAGGCCTCTTTCGCTGTCGAACCCTGAATGATTGGCGCAAGGTCGAGCAACGAAAGGGGAATTTTTTTATCTGACATACACACTCACTTTGTTAGAGTTTTGTTGAACCTAACTTACCATCCTAGACTATCCCCTTTGATGTCTCCAGCACTGAAATTTGCATTAGCACAAGTGGTCTAAAAATGTAAATTATCGTCTATTAACCCACTGTTTTATAAAAATTATGGAATAAGCTTGAATAAAAAGTGCAGTAATTATGGAGCTTCCGTCAGGGGAGGTAAAAGCAATTGCGAGGCGAAATGAATTGGTGAATGATTTGATTATCACCAATACAGAGGAAACTGAAATGAAAAAATTAAATACAAGTTTATTAGCCTTAGCATTATTAACCGTCGGTTTTACTGCGGCAGCAAATGGTGTGAACCAAAAAATGCCTCGTCAGCACATGGGTAACCATCACAATATGGTATACAGCGTTGCAGAACAAACGACGACACCGAATGAAACTGTAAAAAAACTGGCCAATAGTGCGCCTAAAATTGAAGATGGCAAACGCTATATTGTCAAAGTTACAGTGATGGAAGTCCCTGAATTTAAACCAATGAATACCATGCCAACACCAGAACCAATTGGTGCTCCAACTGCAAAGTAACAGTTAGTATCAATGAGGATTAATGAAGTTATCGGCAAAACCTTTTATATCGATAAGTACAATCAGATAGCTGTTACAAGAAAAAGCCGATATTTTAGTCAGATAATAAAGAGTTCTATATATCCTACGATTGCCTCTGCTTCCCAGAGGCTTTTTTTTAAAAAAAAAGTTTCTCCGAATTGAATCTTTTCCCCTAGTAATAACACCTAATAACGACTAATCTTAATTCAAGCAGATTGTTAATATCAGCTACCTATTAACACTTTGTTTGACATCCTTTCAATAGAAAATCAGGAGCTTAACATGGGGTATTTTGAATTAAAAAAATCCACTAAAGACGTTGCTCAGCCTTACTATTTCGTTTTAAAAGCAGCAAATCATGAAGTGATTGCTAAAAGTGAAATGTATGCTTCCAAGCAATCTGCGCTAAAAGGGATTGCCTCTGTCCAAAAAAATGGCTCTTCTGAAACAATAAAAGATCTCACTGAGTAAATTTCAGTGACCCAACTCTCTTCAAGTCGGGGTCACTTTTTTATCTGCTCTAGCTTATATAAGCTATATAAATATGCGCTATTCAGATTAACTCTAATTAGAATAACCTTATTTAGAATAACCTAAGTAACGCAGTCACAATCGCAGCTGACAACACAATGATAATAAATGGCTTTTTAAACCACGTTAGTACCCCTGCCACCAGCACGCCTACAATTTTAGGGCAATCAGAAATCTCATCACCGGAAAATAATGTCGACGTCGCTGCCACTGAGAATAAAATGACAATGGCTGCTGCTGAAAATAACATTTTACTATTTTCAGAAAGTACCACTCGGCCGCGCAACAAAGCACCTGACGCTCGCATTAAATAAGTACCTGCCGCCAACAACAAAATACCGCTAATAATTAACCATGGGTTATTTGTCATTATTATTTCCTTATATAAATAACCAAGCTCAATAGTGCCAGTAATACAGGGATCCCCGCGGGTAATACTGGTGTGGTTGCAACCGCAATAACTGCACCAATAATGGCAGTTAACCGCAGGCGTTTATCCGATAACGCAGGCAATGAAAGCGCTAAAATGATTGCAGGAAACATCGCATCCATCCCGTATATATGCGTATCACTAATAAAGCTACCCAATACCTCACCTATCACGACCCCTATTGGCCAACACAATAGAATACCTATCCCACACAACCAAAAAGCTGCGCGTTTTTCTGATTCAGTTTCTTGTGCTAAACCAAATACAACACTCTCATCGTTCATAATATGGTAGCCCAGTAATGACTTCGCTCCTTTCCCCGTTAATTCGTTAGTTGCAAAACTAAAAGGGATATGTCGTGAATTGACTAACAACCCCGCAAGTGCAGCAGAAAGCGGCTACCTCCTGCAAAAATAACACCAATAAACAAAAACTCAGACGCCCCTGCGAGCACTAAAATAGATAAAGTAAGTGGTATCCACCAATCAAAACCTTGCGAAAGCGCTAATGCGCCATAAGAAATGCCGACAATTAAGTCAGCAAAACAGACAAGAGCTATATTTTTCACTATGCTATGATTTAATGTTGAGCTTATTGAAGTTAGCATCCCTAGACCGTTCGATATATAATACATTCGTTCATTATGTCGATAGATAGTATAAAGTGCAATCTAAATAGGAAAATTAAAATTGAATCTACCTTCCCCGCCCATTGAGTTGATTTCGAAAGCCCTTAGTCGTGAAAGACAAAAAAGCGGGCTATCCCTATCAGAGCTATCTCGCAAAGCCGGTATCGCTAAATCTACACTTTCTCAATTGGAATCTGGTAGCGGTAACCAAGCATTGAAACTTTATGGGCACTTTGTGTGGCTTTAGACATTCCTTTTGCGCGATTAATTGAAGAAAAACAAGAGGCTGTCACTGTGATCCGTCATGGGGAGGCGATACCGGTCAGCGCTGAACACGCGAACTATTTGGCCTTTTGCTCTCATCAGCCCCTGCAGATTCGCGACGTGATATTTATACTGTGGTTGCCCAGCCCGGTCGTGACCGTATTTCAGAGCCTCATATGCATGGTGTCAGCGAGCACATCATTATTATGTCCGGCAGAGCGTTAGTCGGCCCATTGGATAACCCTGTTGAGTTACAGGTTGGGGACTATATTCACTACCCCGGAGATGAGCCGCATATAATGCGAGCCTTAGAACCCAATACGATGGCAGTTATGGTGATCGATAAACAGAATTAATCACCTATCTGACACATTAGACTTAGCGTTATGATAACTTTAGTGAATATTAATTGGAGCCTGCTTTATGTCCTACTATGATGAAATTGTTGAAAAAATAAATCAACTGATTGAAGAAAGCTCAGTTCATAATATGAATGAAATGCTAATGCAGCTATCCCATGATCAGCAAATCAACCAAGAACAACGTTTTGAACAACAACAGCGTTTAAGAGAAGCTATTTTTATTCATCACGACAAATAGCAGCCATACAATAGGCCGCTATTCGCAGTTTTAACCAATCTTAATAGGCAAAATAAATAGGCAGTAGGGCTAGTGGTAACCCCGGTATTGGCAAAATAACTAGCCCTAATAGCATTAACATACTCAATTAAAATTCCTGTTGCTGTAAATAACTCCACGCATATTGCGCATGAAGTTCAGCCCCTGTCGCCATCGTGTCTTCATCAATATTAAAGCAGCCATGATGATGCGCCCATTGAGTGTCTTTTTCGGCATTTCCTGTGCCTAACAAAGCAAAGCACCCTGGGATATTTTCAATGTAGAAGCTGAAGTCTTCACCGCCCGGTGTCGGTCTTTCATTAATCAGAGCTTGTTCACCAAAAGCTTGTGAAATCACTGACTGAGCCAGTAGCGCACTACGCTCCTCATTAATAACAGGCAATGTCCCATAGATATAATCAACATGCGCAGTCGCCCCATAAATAGCCGCTGTATGCTCTGCATAACGACGGATCGCAGCTTCGATACGGTTACGAGTTTCGATATCAAAACAACGTACCGTGCCGTCCAATACTGCATTTTCAGCGATAACATTGAAACGTGTCCCGACATCCATTTTACCTATCGTGACCACGGCTGAGTCTAAAGAAGACGTTTCACGGGAAACAATCGCTTGTAAATTCATGACAAATGCAGAAGCAACAACCGCAGCGTCAATGGTGGCCTCTGGCATAGAACCATGACCACCACGGCCTTTAAAGGTGACTTTTAGTAAATCTGCGGAAGCAAAAGAGCCTCCCACATTACAAGATACTTTTCCTGATGGTGTGGTTGTCCAAATGTGCATACCAAAAACGTTATCCACATTTTCGATTGCGCCTTGTTTGATCATGGCTAATGCGCCTTGAGCAATTTCTTCTGCGGGTTGGAAAATCAAACGCACATTACCGGCTAATTCTTCACGTACTTCATACAACGCTTTAGCTGCGGTTAATAGCATTGCCGTATGCGCATCATGGCCACAAGCATGCATTTTACCTTCAATAGTCGATTTATATTCTAATGAATCGTTCAATTCCAAAACGGGTAATGCGTCTATATCTGCACGCAGAGCAACTGTTTTACCTGGCTTACCGCCTTTAATTTCAGCAATAACACCTGTCGGTTCGGTTAATTGATACGCTATTCCAATTTTGTCTAATTCTTCTGCAATACGTTTTGTAGTACGTATTTCTTCAAACGGTAGTTCAGGGTGAGCGTGTAGATCACGACGAAAAGCAATCATTTCCGGTGTGTGTTTTTTGATTGCCGCTGTAATTGTTTTGTTGATCATTTTTCTACCTTTTTACCCTATTACACAACCAGATGATTTACCTGGTTTATTTATTAATTAGCATTCTATTAATGACTTAACAGTAGCAAACATCACATCTGCACCTCTTGCAATTTGTGCATAATCCGTCCATTCATCTGGATGATGGCTTAACCCATTACGACTTGGCACAAATATCAACCCTGTTTGAGTAATACCTGCAAAATCATAGTGTCATGCCCTGCGCCACTGACCATTGAACGAAAACGTAAGTTTTGGTCGCTAGCATGTTGTTGCATCAGTTGATGAATATCACTATTGAGCTCCGTTGGCTGAACATATAACGGCTGAACAATATCGCTTGAAATAGCTAATGAATTGCTAACTTGCTCAGTTAACTCAATAACTTGCTCAATCACCTTACGTAACGCAATATCATTTTTGGAACGAATATCAACGCTAAAAGTGACTTCACTTGGGATGACATTAGCCCCATTCGGCAATACCGCTAACCGCCCCACCGTCGCCACCGTATTATCCCCCACTGCCGTTGCTAGCGCAGGGATTTGGCTAATGATTTGGCTAGCACACGCTAATGCATCGCTCGCATATTCATCGGCGTGGTACCTGCATGGCCTGCTTTACCTGTCAATTTAATTTCTAACTGACTGATGCCTACAATAGTTTCTACGATCCCTACATCTTCATTCGCCTGTTCTAACACTGGGCCTTGTTCGATATGTAGCTCTAAGAACGCTTTGACATTTTTAGGATTAAGAACCGCTTGCGCTGCATTGTCTGCATTGAACCCAGCCGCGGCCATACGTGCAGCAGCACTCACGCCCTGCCTATCCTTTAACTGATATAATTCTTTGGTGCCAATTAGCCCTGTTATTACACTCGAAGCCATCAAACCACGACCAAAACTGGTACCTTCTTCTTCAACCAACGCAATCACTTCTAAGGGATATTTCGGTGTTAAATTTTGTTCACGAATACGTGCCACAACATCCAAACCGGTGACAATCCCCGCAGGACCATCAAATGCCCCACCGTGAGGGACCGAATCAAAATGTGAACCGACTATGACTGCAGGCAAATCCGGTTGCTGGCCTTCTAAGCGCCCATAAATATTGCCGATAGCATCTTCACGAACGTGTAATCCTAAGGCGCGCATTTCTTGTTTTAGATAATCACGCGCTTGTTTATCTTGTTCGCTATAGCTCATCCGCGTAGTACCCTGACCCGGCGTTGCGGTGTATTCTGCCAGCTGTTCTAAATGGCGCTGAATTCTTGAAGTACTTGTTTCCATTATTTTTACCCTGCAATTGGAACAATATAAGCCACCATAATACCTGCTAATACGACAGAAACCATGGTCACAGAAATAAAGCCACCAACTAGCATTGGCCCTAACATATGGCTAGTTAATACTTGGCGTTCTTTTTCGTCTTTCGTTAACGCGTTGATTGCTTCATTAGTAATAATATAGTCAGCTGGAAAGCCATATAACGCTGTTAGCGCAACAGCAAAATGCCATTTCTTTGGTGACGCCTAATATTTTACCAACCACCCAAGATGCAAGGTACATCCCAATAACCGCTGCACTAATTAACACCACCATCGGATAAACTAGGCGTAATAACATATCGGGGTTGCGTGGTTTAATGTATCAAAAATAAACAACATTAAGGCCATAATTGCGAACCCAAAGCCATTAGCTTTTTGTAACGGCTGTCTTTCTAAGAAACCCAATGAAGAAGCAATAACACCAAATAACAAACACAATACAAATGGGCTAATACTCACATAAGGGGCAGCATAAGATGAGGCCAAATAAGCCAAATAGCCTACCGCAGCTAAGCGTAAGAATTTAAAATAGCTGGTGTTATAGTGATTAGGGATTTTCTTGAACATACGTGGCATTTCATCTTCAGGTACTACAGTTTTAACTTCGACCTCTTTTGCCCCGTCTACCGGTAAGGTTTCTTGCCATTGGCCATTGCGATATTTTTCTAAAACTCGGCGCCCCTCTTTTTTTAGCATCACCGCAGTTAATGGATAACCTGCAAACCCCTGCATGACGTAAATTAAAATTGCGAAAACCGAAAGATCAACAAGACCTGCCTCCGCAGCACCTTTTGACATAATTAACGAAGAAACAATACCACCAACCAACGGAGGAACTGCAACTAATACCGTATTTAAATCAAATAAGGTTATACCAACAATAAAGGTTAATAAAATGATGCCTAGAATCCCAGCTAAAGAGATAAGAATGGTTTTCCATTGGCGCAATAATTCTTTTAGCGATAATAAGGTCCCCATATTTGTAATTAACAAATACATCAAGGTAACCGCAACCACCTGAGGAATACCCGCAATACTCACAATATCTTTCGGGAAAATAGTCCAATAACCTAAAAGGAAGAGCACTGCACATACAAATACAGATGGGATCCACGCCTTAGTTCTAACGGCTATAGCATCCCCTATATATAATATCCCTACTATCAGAAACAGAGCTAACATCTGTGACATAACTTTTTCCCCGCAATTATCTTTTTTTATTAGATTATTTTTTAGTATTACAAACTATTAATTTTAATTAAGATTGGATTATAAATTTTATTTGGCGTAATAAAACACCAATATAGAGAGTATTTCGCTACAAACACACGAATTTGCAACAAAATTCATCATAACACCGAAAATTCAGATGTATAGAGAGTAAAACCGGATTTAAACAGCTTGGAATAAAGGGAAGCTATGAATTAAATAGTCAGATATAACATTGAAATGGGACAAGCACCTTAATATTCTCTAAATGCAGGTTTAGAAGTTAATATTTTATGTCATTTAAGTAATTATTTATAAACAAATCGACTATAGTTGTTTTTTTAATCTATGAAATTATATTCTATTGTCCAGCGCTGTATTTTCAATAATTATCGCAATAAGATGAAAAATCACCTTATAAATATGATTCAGATTTCTATTTATATAAAACATTCTACTTTATTTTATTTTTAAACCGTTTCTCTTTATATTACCCTTGAAAAGGACGATATCCCTTCATGTCCAATTTAGTTTGTCTCAATAATAGAGGTGAATTAAATAAAGAAAAAACCCCATAGATAATTCACTATCTACAGGGCTTGATAATATTAGGTAAAGTAAATTAATGACTGGTTTGTTGTTCAGTCGCCACCTTAGCTGGTTTTATTTTACGATTATTTTCAAAACCGGGTTGTGGCACTTTAATAAAGAATGTCAGTATCCCTGCAAAGATATACAAACCTGTATAGGCCCACACTACACCCACAATATCAAAGAAAGGCAATACTAAACTGGCAATTGCTGGTGCAGCAAAATTACTTAACCCCGCAGAAAGGTTATAAATCGAAACTGCAGCACCTTTATGATGTGGCTCAATACTTGGGAATACCGCAGTCATTGGAACAAAAGCAGCCACAAAGATACCCAATAAAATAGCAGGTATTAATGCGATGGCAAAATTATGACCAAAATAAACGGGTAAGTAGTAAAACATTAAGCTGGATATTGCCATTCCTAAACAACCAAACCATCTGACCTGGCGAACCCAACCAATATGTTCACCAACAATTCCCCAAAAAATATTCGTAAAAATAGTCACAAAGAAGAAAACGGCCCAAATCTGTAACCATTCAGAGATGGTGAACCCTAAGCGGTCAACAAATAATAATGGCATGATAATCGCAAAACCAAACAATGAAATTGTGTTGATAATCCGGATCAGGCTTGCCATAAAAATATCTTTATTCGTGAATAAAATAGTCGCAGCTCGGGATAACTCGGCCATTTTATCTTTCATTGGTAAATTAACTTTAGAGCGATCAACTGGAATATGACGCAGGCTAAAATAAGCAATTGCGCCACCAATAGCGACCCAACCAATTGCCATCCATAATGTTCCCGTTTCTCCCATCATTGGGATTGAAAAGCTAGGTAAATAGCTACCAATGACACCAATTCCGACAGAATACATCGCCCAGAACCAACCGGTAGCGGCAGCAAGATGCGCTCGAGGAATGACCTGCACCAACATCATCATAAATGAATAAATAAACAATGGATAAGCTAATCCACGAATGCCGTAAAATAGTAGCATCAAGGTATAGCTTTTCATGCCCAGACCGAACACCATAAACAATGCATGCATGACAATCCAGAGAATGAACCCGATCATCATGGCTTTTAGGGGGGTGATGATTTCAGCCACAACACCAGATGCCCACGCCGCAACAGCGGCCATTAAGCCATAGACAGTAAATACCATCGCTGATTGTGCCGGTGTAAACCCTAAATCAGTAATATGTTTTGATAGAAAAGCCATTTCAAAGCCATCACCACTCATAAAAATAGCGATAGCAATAAAACCCCAGAACAAATGCTTAGGTAGACCAAGCCAATACTGCTTCTGTTCCATTGCAGTTTCCTCATTTTAATTTTGTTATTTTAATCAATCGCGAAGAGATAGCTGTGGCGGTGATGTGTAGGGAAACACCGCCACACTCGCCTACTGTGGCAATAATTCCCTTGCTTGTTTTTGCTGTTGGTATAATAAACGGAAAACATCAAGCCGTTGATTTAACCAAGTTTGGTACTGTTTCTGCGGTAAATAGGTACTTAACACCTCTGGTTTTTGGCACACGGTTTCTGTATTACCGCCGTCCGCCAGCCATGCCAAACGAGCCGCACCTAAAGCTCCCGATGAACTCGCTGGGTGGGTCACAATTGGTATATCGATAACATCAGCAATCAGCTGCGCCCAAACAGGGCTACGTGCTCCTCCCCCCGTTAAGCTACACCGACTAATTTGCGTTCCTGTTTGCGTTAAAACCTGCATGCCATCCGCCAGGGCGAAGGTCACACCTTCAATCACCGCATAACCAAGCTGAGCACGCGTTGTTTCATTTCTTAACGCAAAAAATGAGCCCATTGCGTAGGGGTCATTATGAGGCGTTCTTTCCCCTGAGAGGTAAGGCAAAAATACAGGCGCTAGCTTCTTCTGGTCATCGGTCAATTTCCCCACTTCCTCCATTAGCTGATTTTCAGTTGTAGAAAGAAGTTGGCAAAGCCACCGTAAACAGTTGGCGGCACTTAACATCACACTCATTTGGTGCCAGCGATTTGGTAATGCATGAGCAAAAGCATGGACACCCTGATGTGGTGCTGCTTGTAGTTGATTATTAACCACAAAAATAACACCAGATGTCCCCAAAGAAATCAGAGCATCGCCATCATTAATTGCGCCAACGCCCACTGCAGAGGCTGCATTGTCCCCCCCTCCACCAGCAATAATCACATCTGCACTTAAACCCCATTGCGAAGCTAAATCGGCCCGTAACACACCACTTTTTTCAGCTCCTTCAACTAAAGCCGGCATTTGTTCACGCGTTAGATTAGTTGCCGCTAATAATTCATCTGACCAATCACGCTTAGCCACATCCAGCCACAATGTGCCTGAAGCATCAGACATATCACTGATAAATTGACCGGTCATTTTCCAACGTAAATAATCTTTAGGAAGCAACACTTTGGCAACTTGTTTGAATATTTCAGGCTCATGACGTGCAACCCACAATAATTTAGGTGCTGTGAAACCTGGCATCACTAAATTAGCGCCAATCGTTAGAAACTCAGGGTGATTTTCCATGAGCCATTCACATTCCTTCGCACTGCGGGTGTCATTCCATAAAATACAGTCGCGAAGTACTTGGTGCTGGCTATCTAATAATACCGCACCGTGCATTTGGCCCGATAAGCCAATCGCTTTTACTGCCGCCCATGCTTCTGGGGCTTTTTGGCGCAAGGTAGCGGCAACCGCATTGGTGGCTTCCCACCAACTATCTGGCGATTGCTCGGCCCACTGAGAATGTGGCCTTTGTACTGTTAATGCCATATGGCTTGAGGCAACAATTTCACCCTGAGCATTAATTAATACAGCCTTAAGTTCTGAAGTGCCTAAGTCAATTCCGAGGTACATCGCCTTTCTCCTTACAGAGGTTGTTGAGGTGACTTGAGCCAATTTTCAACTTTTTCAACGGTGTTGCTCATCAATTCGTGGAATTCGGTAGCATGAGCAAGTGAACCGAATAGCATTTCACTGGAGACAAATTGCGACAATGCATCACTGCTATTCATCATTTTTTGATATAGCTCGACATCCAGCACACCATCCTGATACTCATAAGGTAATTCACCACGAGCCCAACGCTGTAAAAACACGAAAAATAAAGCGGGTAGTACAGCCGTCGCCGCCGGAGTCTGCTGGCGCTGATAGCATTCTTGTAAAGTTGGCGTGATAAACCCGGGAATTTTTGATAAACCATCGGCGGCAACGCGTTGATTAGTATCCTGAATATATGGATTACTAAAGCGCGCGAGTACTACATCACGGTATTGTTCTAAATCAAGGGGGCTTGGTGACAATGACGGGATCACATCCTGCGTCACATAATTCCATGCCATTTGTTTGATAGCAGATTGGCGGGTGCTTTCATCAATAAAGCTCAAACCGATTAAGGTTCCTGCCCAAGCAATGCAACTGTGGCTTGCATTCAGAATACGAATTTTCGCTTCTTCCCACGGTAAAACGGACTCAACCATTTCTACATCGACATTTTCTAATGCAGGACGTCCATTAATAAAGTCATCTTCAATCACCCACTGAATGAATGCTTCTCCCATGATAGGTGCTTTATCATCCCAACCCGTTTGCTGTTTAACACGCTCAGCAACATCTGGTGTTGGGCGAGGCGTGATCCTATCAACCATAGTGTTCGGCGAACGCGTATTTTCTTTCACCCATTGGTATAGCTCAGTTTCACCTTTTAATTGTAGAAACGATAAAAAGCCGTGTCTAAACCGTTCGCCATTGTGGCGCAAATTATCACAGTTTAACAAAGTGACAGGTTCACCATGAGCCGCTAAACGTGCGCGTAAAATTTGTGTTAATGCACCGTATATTGTGCTCATTCTGCCCGTTAAATCGACTTTAATGTCTGGCTGTTCTGCATCTAATTCATGCTGTGGGGTTAAATAATAGCCCGCCTCCGTGACCGTGAAAGCAATAACACGTGTTGCTTTATCACAGCCTTGTTCCACTAATTGGCTTAAATTCTCATCCCAATGTAATACTTTGCGCACTGAAGTAATTTTTTCATAATGACGCTCACCTTCAGGTGAGACTGTTTCAAGGGTATATTCCCCATTTTGCTTGGCTAAGTTATCAAGCAATGCATTCGCATCATTGCGAATATTCCCTAAGGCAATTGACCAACTATCATCCCCTTGTTGAATCAAGCGGTGCAAATACCACGCTTGGTGAGCACGATGAAATGACCCAGCACCGATGTGCATCCACACTGATTTCTGCTTTAGCATTGTGACTCCTTAACCTAAAATTAAATAATTGCTATTTTTTTGGGCATATGCCCGTTTGTTATATTTTAGTTTCAATCTGATCACAATTACTGCGATAATGCTCACAGTATTGACTTTTGCCCTTTTAATAAACAATTGCCCAGAATTACAATAAGCGAAACCAGCAGGAGAATGTCCATGCAGAAAGAATTAAAAAAAATGGAACAAGCTGCACGTGCGGCATGGCTATATTTTGTGGCAGGTAAAACACAACAGGAAATTGCGCATGAGCTTGGACTATCGAGACAAGTCGCCCAACGCCTTATTTCTCTAGCAAAAGAACAAGGTATGGTTCAGGTGCAAATCACGCACCCTATTACGGAGTGTTTAAGACTCGCTAATGAAATCCAGCAAAAGTATCACCTAACACATTGCTTTGTTGTCCCGTCAGGGCAACTTGATACAGAAGCGACGCTCGATATGATTTCAGTGGCCGGTGCTGAGCTCATGGAACAATTAATCGACCCCGATAAGCCTCAAGTCATTGGTATTGGTTCAGGTAGAACATTACGCAGTATTATTGATGCCCTTCCTTACCTAGAAACCTCCCAGCACCAATGTGTTTCATTAATAGGCGCTATTGCCCGTGATAGCTCAGCAACACGCTATGATATTCCATTACGTTTTGCAGAAAAATTACAATGCCGACACTATATTCTACCTGCGCCACTGTACGCCGATAGCCCAGAAGATAAAGCAATGTGGTGCCAACATCGCGTGTATAAGGAAGTCACGGAAAAAGCCCTGAATGCAGATATTACCTTTATTGGTATTGGTGAAGTCGGCAAAGGCTGTCCACTCAATTCCGAAGGTTTTGTCACAGATGAACAATTGGAAATGTTATTAGAAAAAGGTGTAACCGCGGAGTTATTGGGGCATTTTATCCAAGCTAATGGCGAGCGACTTTCTACAACTTTGGATGACACTCACACCAGTGTACCACTGTTCCCCTCCCCGAATAAGCCTGTGATCGCATTTGCGGGTGGCGCGCACAAAACAAAAGCAATTCAAGCTGTTATGAATGGCAGTTGGGTAACAGGCTTAGTGACCGATGAAGCCACTGCACATCAATTATTAGCAAATAAATAAATTATCCCTGTGTCAGCCAGTTATGGCACAGCATACCGAGTAAGGTAAAAATCAACGCCCCAATTACGTGGATGGCGATGGTACTAATGGCGAAGCCCAATTTACCTTCTTGGATTAGCACCAGCACTTCGAGTGAAAAGGTCGAAAAGGTGGTAAATGCACCACAGAAGCCCGTCACAATGAATAATTTATAGGCAGGACTAATATTTGCATTGGCAAAATACGAAATGGCAAAGCCAATGACAAAGCCACCAAGCAAATTGACCGCGACAGTGCCTAGTGGAATGTTTGGGTAAAGGTGATTGAGTCTTAAGCTAACAAACCATCTTAGCCATCCGCCAAGCACTGAACCAATCGCTATTGCAAATAATGAGGCATACATAGAAACTTCCTTTAATGTTTGGCGGGATAAATGAAAGGAAAGTCTCCCAGTTATACTCGAAGTATGACGAGTATAGATCATTTATGCCCTAAATTAGGGCACATAATACCTACGTACCCTATCTAATCAATAGGTTAACGTAGGCATCATTAGCCCTCTACGGGCGGTTTTGTAAAAAGGAGGAATGCCATCTCCCATATATTTTAAAATAATAAGGTAACTCATTAGGTTATGTAAACCCATTTTATAATAGATGGCATGAATGATTCTAATTACAGCTAGGTAACAAACAAATGAACCTAGTCAACAACGCGACAACTTGATGTATGACTAATAATAGCTCTAAATAATGCAAGTTGTCGCTAGGCGACAAGTGAATGAGTCGTTAGGAGCATACACAAGTATGTGACTAATGCGAATGAGCGTAGTCAACAACGCGACAGCTTGAAGTATGACGAGCTATTGGGACATCTTCAAAATCGTCCGCACATTACTCGCACTCGTTGCGATAATATCAATCGCTCCCGTACGCAGTGCCCCCATAATGGCCATAGCCTTAGAGGATTCGGAAGCAATCGCTATTACACAAGGGATTTTCTTGAGTTCATCTATGCTTAGGCCAATCACTCTGTCATTCATCACTGTATCAACATGCTGCCCTTGCGCATTAAAAAAATCATAACCGGCAATATCGCCAATTACCCCTTGATTTAAACTCGCATCAACAATTTCACGCGGTGTAAACCAACCTAGTTTGACCATATAGCTGTCTTCATTCATATCGCCAATACCAATTAGGGCTATATCCGCTTTACGGGCGCGATCGAGCGTTTCCTTAATGGTGCCATTTTTCATAAATGATTGTTTTAATTCATTATTTTCAACATAGGCAGGCGCGTATAAAGTTTCACTGGTTCCACCAAATTTCTTCGCTAAGCGGCGGCTGATATGGTCCGCATTGATGGAATCTCCCGGCCGGTGGGTTCCGCCAATTCCGCAAATAAAACGGCAATCTTTTTCAGGAACTGCCCCACCGCTATCAGCCACTACAGCAACATTGTGGCCTTGGCCGACCGTGACTATCATGTTGTCTCGTAATGTTGTTGATAAATAATTAGCGACTAATGTGCCAACTTGGTAGCGTTGTTCTTCTTCATCGGGATGGTCGAGGGCAATCAACGCACGGGAAATCGGGAAGCGAGAAAGTAGCTGTTGCTCTAGCTGAGTGCTAAAAATAGGGTGATAGCGAACATTGATCTCAACAATCCCTTCTTCTTTTGCTCGCTTAAGTAAGCGCCCTACCTTAATTCGCGATATACCAAACTTATTGGCGATCTCTTCCTGAGTAATTTCATCACGATAATAAGCTATCGCAATTTCAGTCAGTAGCTCGATTTCGGAAGATGTTTGTGATCTATCCATAAGATAGTGGTTTCCTCTTTATTGGTGTTAATCGCAACAAGGATGATAAGGTTTTAGTATAGCGTTTCTAGTGGCAATTAATAAGTGAGTTATAAAAGAGAGTGGATATATAGCAATGGTTTTTGTCTATATATCCACGAAAAGAGTTATATAAAACAATTATGCATTGGTTAATGCGCTCTGTTTTTCAACACTTTGCGCTAATTGACATAACAATAAACAACAAGAAGTCGCGCCTGCATCTAACACGCCCCTTGAACGCTCACCAAGGCGGCTTGCACGGCCAATTTTAGCCACTAAATCTACCGTGGAATCACGGCCTGCAACGGCGGCGGCCTGCATCGCATCAAGCGCTTGTTTAAAGTTTTTTCCTGCTTTTGTTGCCTCTTCAAAGGCATTAACTGCGGGGATCAATGTATCCATTAAGCACTTGTCCCCCACTGTCGCGCTACTGATATCTTGCAGTTCAGATAACCCATTTTTTAACATAGCGAGGAAATCTTGTTGTGATAACGCATTTTTCCCTGAAATGCTGTCTGACATTCCCATAAAGAAGCTGCCATAAAGTGGCCCCATTGAACCACCAATGCCTTCCATCAATGCATCAGAAATTTCTTCAAACCCTTCACTGAGTGATAATTCACGGTCTGCAATTGCTTTAGCACATAAATTGAAGCCTTTCGCCATATTGATGCCATGGTCTCCATCCCCTATTGCACCATCAATTTCGCTTAGATATTCACGGTTAGAAACAATAATGTTCACTAAATCAAGGGTAATTTCCTTACCGTTGCCCGTTGAAATAACTTGCATAGTTGTCTCCTTATTTGACCTGTGTTAAACCCAATGAATACGCAGGAACATCCATCAATGTTTTCAATTCATCATCCACTTTCATTAATGTCAGTGTTACCCCCATCATTTCTAATGAGGTAAAGTAGTTACCAACATAGTTACGAACAATACGCACACCTTTCTCACTGAGTTGTTTTTCAACCTCTGCATAGTAGATGTACAGCTCCATCACGGGAGTGGCACCTAACCCTGAAACTAATACGACAACTTCATCACCTTGCTTTGCCTGCATATCATCTAAAATTGGCGTTAACATGGTTTTTGCCATTTGCGCTGCGGATTGAATTGGCATAATTTCAATGCCTGGTTCACCATGATGACCAATACCGAGCTCCATCATCCCATCTTCAATATGAAAATTGGGATGACCCACCGCAGGTATGGTACAAGACGTTAGCCCAACACCAATAGAGTGGCAGTTATTAATCGCTTTTTGTGCCGCATTAATCACGCCGTCTAAATCATAGCCTTTACTTGCTGCGGCAGAACCCACTTTCCACATAAGAATTTCACCCGCAACGCCGCGACGCTTTTCTTTTTCACTGGCAGGTGCTGAAGCGACATCATCGGTAGCGACCACGGTTTTGACTTGCATACCCGCTTTTTCGGCTTTTTTCATCGCCATCTTAACGTTCATGTTATCGCCCGCGTAATTACCATATAAGCAAGCAACGCCCACCCCACTGTCTGCAGCTTTGAACGCATCTAAAAATGCCCCAGCCGTTGGCGAGGAGAAAATTTCGCCAATCGCCACCGCATCTAGCATATTTTCACCTACGTAGCCTAAAAACGCAGGTTCATGACCTGAACCACCACCAGTGACAATGCCCACTTTCCCTTGTATTGGTGCTTTTGGGTATTTTAGAACCCGCGCGTTATCTGTTTGTGCAAAATATTCAGGGTGCGCTTTCAAATAGCCTTGAATTGCATCTTCAACAACAAGATCAGGTTCATTAATGATTCTGTTCATAATTCCCTCTTTTACTTATTTTCTGGTGTTAGCTGCATCTTTGCCGACTGTTCAAGTAATTCTTCCGGCACAGTAATAAATTTCATCAATATCGCACTAAATAAATAGAGCCCCGAGAAAATCCAAATCACGCCAAACGCACCTACGCTACTAATAAAGAGCCCAACAAGTGCAGGCCCGACAAACGTACTTAAACCGGCGCCTAAATTAAGGACTGACATGGCAGCACCTTTATTTTCAGGCGCTAAACTCGGCATGATGGCTGAAAGTGGTACGTATCCTGCGAGGCACGCACCAAATAAGCCAGCGGCTATCATCATCAGGGTATAACTGTGCCCAAAATAATAAGGCACGTAGTAAAACATTAAGGTACAAACCATACAGCCGACACAACCAAACCAAATTACAATATTGCGCCAACCGATGCGGTCACTGACAACACCAAAGATCAGATTAAAAGCAATGTTCACTGTCCAAAGTGCTGCGTAGATATGTAACCACTCTGTGCGGGAAAAACCAAAGTCAGCAAGAAACATTGGCATAAAGATCACAAAACCATATGCTGCCGAGGTATTAATGGTACGAACAATGCCACCTAAACCAATTTTTGGGTTCTCAAACGCAATAGTGATCCCTTTGAATACATAGCTGAGCGATACTTTTTCTTTCGGTGCCTCTGGTGTATCTCCCGCTTTGTTGCGGTTAAGTGCAATAGCAATAAATGCCCCGATAGTGACAAAAATCAGTCCACTCCATAACGTTGCCATTTCACCTAAAACTGGCAGCGCATAACTCGAATACATCACCCCTAAAACACCCAGCCCGCCGCTATAAACGAACCAGAAGATCCCGACAGCAGAGCCCAATTTTTTAATTGGTGCCTCATAGGCCACCCAAACTAAGAAGCCGTAGGCAAACATGGGATAACCAAAACCACGCAGTGCATAGGTCGGGATCATGATAGACAGGCTGTTACTCGGTAAGCCAACAGATAAGAAAATAACCGAGCCAATCACAAACATCACAAAACCAAAAATCATCACACGACGAGCGGTATAAATTTCAGCTAATACGCCGGATAACCACGCGGCCACAGCAGCAAAAAAACCATACACACTAAATAGTAATGAAGATTCTTCAATACTCATTCCACGGCTAATTATAAAAGGTGACAGCCAGCCTTGTTCTAGGCCTTCCCCCATCATAAAGATCAGGACGCCAAAATAGCCAAGTAGTAACTTTGGTGAAAACCCCGTTACTTTAGACAGTTTATTGATTATCATATTGTTGACCTCAGTGCTTATTCGCTGGGTTAGGACCTGAATAACAAGCCTTGGTAGGGTGACATTTATTCAGGTCCAATTTTTATCGTTATATTTTTAATTTCGTCTTTTTTTCAACCCACGACAGCTCTACAGGTTCGGGTCGAGAACCACTTTAATGTGCGGGTCGCCTTTCGCCATCATTGAAAAACCTTCCGCAAACTTATCTAAAGGTAAAATATCCGTCACCACGCCTTTGGTTGGGAAATCACCATTACCAATACCTTCAATCACTAGTGGATAACAATATGGGCCAAGGTGAGAACCTAATAAATCCAGTTCTTTACGGTCACTGATAATGCTCCAGTCCACTGTCACTGGGTCTTTAAATACAGAAAACTCCACAAAAGTCCCCAACTTACGGATCATCTTCAGGCCTTGCTCAACCGATTTAGGCGCCCCCGTTGCTTCAATGTAAATGTCACAGCCATAACCTTCAGTCATCTCTTTGACAATTTTGTCGACATCATCACGTTTCGGGTTTAATACGATATCAGCACCAAATTCTTTCGCTAATTCAAGGCGTTTATCAAATAAATCCAGAACGACCAACTTACCAGCACCGGATTTTTTAATTGCCCCAATCATGCCTAGGCCTAATGTTCCTGCGCCAGAAAGCACAACGACATCCCCCAATTTGACATTGGCACGCTGCACGGCATGTAAAGAACAGGCGTAAGGTTCAATCAAAATAGCGTCTTCAATTGGCATCTCGACAGGCACATGGTAGTTGATGGCTTCTTTGGTGAATTTCATATATTGCGCCATACCGCCATTTACATTGTTTTGGAAGCCATACAAGTCATGTTTTTCACACATCCAGTATTCGCCGCGTTTACAGAAACGGCATTCCCAACAAGGTACGATTTGTTCAGAAATAACACGATCACCTAATGCAAAACCTTCCACTTTTGACCCAAAGCCTACGACATGGCCAATAAATTCGTGCCCAGGGATCATTGGCGCCTTGATATAAGCGGGCTGTTCTGCATCTCCCCAAAAACTAGGGGCACCCTCAAAAGCTTTCACATCACCCGCACAGATGCCACAAGCCTCTACGCGAACCAAAATTTCTTCTTCACTAATTTTAGGGACATCGACAGTTTCTAAACGGTAGTCTTTTGGTGCATAAGCAACCACGGCTTTCATTTTTTCTGGAATGCCTGCGCTCATCGTTGCTTTTGAATCACAGTGTTCACACATAGTTCTATCCTCGGCGGTTTGTAAAATGAACATAAGTTCAATGAAGATACAAATTAACCATACCTTCTTTTCTTCACCCTTGCCCATAGTGAGAGTGTCAAAGTGTGATTCAGTGCAAAAATTCTCATAAAATCGCCTTAAAACGACTGTTTTTTACCTTTTTTGCAAAAAAAAATTAAATTTAAAGCTGTAGATCACAGAATTCATCATCATAAAAATAAAAACATATGTTCAACTATTGATTATTTGTTCATAAGATCCTATTTTCTAAATAGTACATTTGATTGGTTTATGAACTTTCGTTCAACAATAAGGATCTCTATCATGCTATCTATTGCTATTGGCGCGGATGACGCTGCATTTGAAATGAAAGATTTGATTAAAGCTCACTTAGCAGAACTAAACATTGAAGTGACTGATTACTGTTTAAACACTGGGGTTGCAGACGAAATGTACCCTGATGTTGCCCATGCGGTTGCCACTGCGATCGTACAAGGCAAGCACCAGCGCGGTATTTTAATTTGTGGTACCGGAATTGGTATGTCGATTGTTGCCAATAAAGTCACGGGAATTCGTGCAGCACTGTGCCATGACACATACTCCGCTGAGCGAGCTCAAAAAAGTAATGACGCACAAATTATTACCTTTGGTGCACGAGTAATTGGCCCTGAATTAGCAAAAAGCATTATTGATACATGGCTGGCTTCCCATTATGAAGGAGGACGTTCGGCACCAAAAGTGGCTCGAATCAGTGAGTATGAAAATGGGGAACGTTAGTTTTACTTTAGGCGCTTTTACTTTGGGAGCTTTGTAATGTCCACTCAACCACAAAATAAATTAGCCAATGCCATTCGATTTCTTTCAATAGATGCCGTACAACAAGCTAATTCAGGCCACCCCGGAGCCCCAATGGGAATGGCTGATATTGCTGAAGTTCTTTGGCGAGATTATTTACAGCACAACCCCGCGGACCCGCATTGGCCTAACCGTGACCGCTTTGTATTATCAAACGGCCATGCCTCAATGCTGCTCTATAGCTTGCTTCATTTAACAGGCTATGAGTTATCCATTGATGATTTAAAACAATTCCGACAACTCCATTCCAAAACACCGGGTCACCCCGAATTAGGCTATACCCCCGGTGTTGAAACCACGACAGGCCCGCTGGGGCAAGGCATCGCCAATGCGGTTGGTATGGCAATCGCAGAAAAAACCCTAGCAGCTACATTTAATCGCTCTGGTTTCCCCGTTGTCGACCACTATACCTACACATTTTTAGGTGATGGCTGTTTAATGGAAGGGATTTCCCATGAAGTGTGCTCATTAGCAGGAACGTTAAAACTCAATAAGCTCATTGCATTTTATGATGATAACCGCATTTCTATTGATGGTAACACGCAAGGTTGGTTTACTGATAATACAGCAAAGCGTTTTGAAGCCTATGGTTGGCATGTTATTCGCCAAGTCGATGGCCATTCTAGACCCGCAATCAAAGCGGCCATTGAACAAGCTCACCAACAAACTACGAAACCAACACTCATTATCTGTAGAACCACAATTGGTTATGGTTCTCCTAATAAAGCAGGTACAGCGGATTCTCATGGCGCGCCACTCGGACAAGATGAAATAGCTCTGACTCGCCAACAACTGGGTTGGGAGTACCCTCCTTTTGTGATCCCTGATGACATATATGAACCTTGGAATGCCCTAGAACGTGGTGCTGAGCAACAATTACGTTGGGAACAAGCATTACGAGAATACACAAAACAATATCCAGAACTCGCTGAGCAGCTAACTCAACGATTATCTAATCAACTCCCTGAAAAATTTACAGATATCATTGATAATTTTATTCAAAAATTAAATGATAACCCTGCAACGATAGCTACACGTAAAGCATCACAAAATACCTTAAATATTATTGGCCCTATTTTACCTGAGTTAATCGGGGGTTCCGCAGACTTAGCCCCAAGCAACCTTACCTATTGGTCTGGTTCACTGCCGATTAATAAACAACCTGCTGGCAACTATATTCATTATGGTGTCAGAGAATTCGGTATGACCGCCATCGCAAATGGGATTGCATTACACGGCGGTTTCCGCCCTTACACGGCAACCTTTTTGATGTTCTTGGAATATGCACAAAATGCCGTGAGAATGGCCTCATTAATGAAATTACCGCAAGTGCTTATTTATACCCATGATTCAATTGGCTTAGGTGAAGATGGCCCAACACATCAACCTGTTGAGCAACTTGTGTCACTACGTGCAACACCTAATTTGTCAGTATGGCGCCCTTGTTGCCAAGTAGAAACCGCCGTGGCTTGGAAGCAGGCTATCATTCATCAACAGAACCCAACAGCACTTGTGTTATCCCGTCAAAACCTAATACAGTATTCGCGCACTCCCGAACAGCTCACCAATATCGCTCGAGGCGGATATATTTTACGCAGTAATAGTGAAGCCCCTGAATTACTATTAATTGCGACAGGCTCTGAAGTCACGTTAGCGGTTGAAGCATGGAAACAACTGACAGAACAAGGTTTTAATGTGAATGTCATTTCGATGCCATCAACAGATACCTTCGACCAACAACCCTTAGAATACCAGCAGCGTGTTTTACCCAATCACATTCGCCATCGCATTGCGATAGAAGCCAGTATTAGTGATTACTGGCGTAAATACGTAGGAATTGATGGGTTAGTTATGGGTATGAATAGCTTTGGTGAGTCTGCTCCTGCGGACCAATTATTTAAACATTTCGGTTTCACCGTAGAAAAACTTATTACTATGTCGCTTTCATTATTAAAACCTAATGATTAATTGATATAGCAATAATTAATATCTGTTATCCTACTTTGTAATTCCCTATTACAAGCCAAATAATACCTATGTTATTTGGCTTATTTTTTATTTAAATAAAATCATGCAAAATAAAAAAGCGAATATCTAATTATACTCGCTTTTTTTATTATTGATTTAATATCATTATTGGATGCTGTAGCCACCATCAATCACTAAATTATGACCTGTAATCATATCAGATGCATCGCTGGCCAAAAATAGCGCACATGCCGCAATTTCAGAAGGTTCGGCAAAGCGCCTTGCAGGGATTTTTCCTTTCATTTCATCTCCTTTTTCACCTTCCCACGCTTTTTTACCTAATTCTGTCATGACAATGGTTGGTGAAATGGCGTTAGTTTGTATGCCTTTCGGGCTCCACTCCAGTGCTAATACTTGGGTTAAACCAATAATTGCCGCTTTACTCGCACAATAGGCCGCATGCTGGTCTAAGGCAATCACCCCGCTTGAGATGCCATATTAATAATTTTCCTTTTCCATTATTAATCATAACATTACCCGCAGCTTGGCAAACCAAAAAAGTCCCTTTTAAGTTCACGTTCATGGTTAAGTCCCAATCGGATTCACTTAAATTTTCAGCGGGAGCCAGTGCTACAATTCCAGCACTATTGACGACAATATCTAGCCGACCATAATGCTCAATGACATGTTCTACCATCTGAGAAACCGCCGTAGAATTTGTGATATCACATTGAATACCAATTGAATTGCCTAATTTCTCCGCAATCATTACCACGTTATCTGACTTATCGATTAGGGCAACTTTAGCCCCTTTTTCAACATACAGTTGAGCAATCGCCAACCCAATACCTGCTGCTCCCCCGGTAATTAAAGCGACCTTACCATCAAGTGAAAAGTTGGTGTTATAGCCACTAAATTTTTTCATTTTAATTCCTTAACATCATGATGTGATATTGAATATATAGATGAAATAAATATAGTGCTGTCTTAGACAGACAGCAAAATATTAAACGAAGATTAAATTACTTGGTATTATTAATATAATATTATTGCCGATTAAGTTCTATATTATTCATGTAAAAAAAAAGAGATATCTCTCAAATTAAATACCTCACTAAATTCCGAATGGGCATATGTTCAAAATAATAATCTAAATGAATATTTGTACTTTATCTTTAACTGTAAAAATCTTCTAAAAACCCCTCTATGTTGTAACTGCTCCGTAAAAATACATTTTTTCATTCCCCTATAAATTTTCGGTTAATTGGCGCATAATATTAGTTATATCTAAATTGATATTAAACAATATCAGCACTGGGTTATTGAGTAAGATATTGAAATGAATATCACTCACACTAAATACTGCACATTTAATTTATAGGTTATTGATAATATGGAAGAAAGTAACTTACTACTACAACTTAATAACATTGGGTATAGCATTGAGGAAAAAACAATTCTTGATAATGTGCAGATTAACTTACAGGCAGGTGACTTCAAACTGATTACAGGACCTTCTGGCTGCGGTAAAAGTACTTTATTAAAAATAATCGCCTCGTTAATTTCACCAACTCAAGGAACTATTCAGTTTCAAGGGAAAGATATCAATACCATCTCACCAGAAACTTATCGGCAGCAAGTTTCATACTGCACTCAAACGCCCACCTTATTTGGACAAATCGTGTATGACAACCTCGTTTTTCCCTATCAAATTCGAAAATTGCCGCTTAATAAAGAGAAAGTCATCAGTGATTTGCATCAATTTTCTCTGCATGAATCTATTTTAGATAAAGGGATCAACGAACTCTCCGGTGGAGAAAAACAGCGTATTTCTCTTATTAGAAACTTACAATTTCTTCCACAAGTCTTACTGTTAGATGAAATCACCAGTGCCCTAGATGAAGAAAACAAAATTATAGTGAATGAATTTATCCATCATTTAACGAGTGACAAAAAAATAGGCGTGTTATGGGTAACCCATGATCAAGATGAAATCGCTCATACCAATGAAGTTATTACCCTCCCTGTTCATCACAACGAATCATAGGATATCACTGTGCATCAACCAACTATTTCCAATGAATCATTAACCTTTTCTATCCTGTTAGTCCTTGTGGCTATTTTTATTAGTCATAAAGAAAAACTGTCCCTTGAAAAAGATATTATCTGGAGTACTTGCCGAGCGATTATTCAACTATTGATCGCTGGCTACATTCTAAAATATATTTTTAATGTTGATCACGAATTGCTCACGATTGCCTTGGTGATGTTTATTTGCGTCAATGCCGCGTGGAACGCTAAGAAAAGAAGCAAATATATTGATAAAATTTATGTTACTGCATTAATTGCCATTACCTCTGGTACATTTCTTACATTGTTAATCTTAATATTAACTAACGCCATCGCATTTACACCCATGCAGGTAATTCCTATCACTGGAATGATTGCAGGTAATGCTATGATTGCAGTAGGATTATGCTTTAATAACCTCGGCCAACGGTTTTCAAGCCAACAACAACAAATTCAAGAAATGTTAAGTTTAGGGGCAACCCCAAAAATTGCTTCTGCTGCTATTATTCGCGACAGTATCCGAGCATCATTAATCCCAACGGTGGATTCAGCCAAAACAGTAGGAATTGTCAGCTTACCGGGTATGATGTCTGGCCTGATTTTTGCTGGAGTTGACCCGTTACAAGCAGTTAAATACCAGATTATGGTGACTTTTATGCTGTTAGGTACCGCAAGCCTTTCAACCATACTGGCTGGGTATATGACTTATACAAAATTCTATAACCAACGCCATCAATTATTGGTTACCACACTGAATAAATAATAACCTTCCGCCGCTTATTTATCATCAACGATAAGCGGTACTTACTTAACATCACTCTTTAACCACGCCCACAGGTAATACTTCAATTAACTGTGCTTTGCTATTTTCATTATCTATCAACTTAAAAATATGATTTAGCATCGTTGGTACGTCCTGTTTAACCATTTCGATGTCATTACCTAATAGTGCAACAAAAGGGTCCCAGTCAAAACAGCCTAAATGAGGTTGACGCGAACCGATATAGCCTTTTTTACCTAACCAATCAATAACCCCTTCTAATGAAATAGTTGAATTAATAAATAAACCACATTTCACTATTTTCTGTGGATCTTCATTATTCTGTTCAAAAAATCGTGAAAGTGCTTTTTCCGCTTTTTCGGGAGCATAACCGCAGGCCAAGATATTTTCTTGTGGAACTGTGATACCTTTTTCATTATGTGCATCAATAAACCCACGAATACGTTCTCGTGTATTGTGGTCATGTTCACGACCACCAATAAAAATTAAAGCTTCATGTGTTGATGTCTGAGATTTATTTTTGCTTAAAATACGTTGTGTTAAATTTTTTGCACCAAGATAGTTGTCTGAAATAACAGAAGGCGCCAACAAGCCTGGTAAGTCTAAATTCAAGGTTGAGACACCGGAAGCTTGGCAAATTTCAGTGATTTTATCCGGATTGGTTGCCCCTGTTGAAACCAACCAATCAACCTGATAAGAAATCATTGCACGTGCGGCTTCTATTTCTAATTCAGGGTCACGCCGCGTGCAGGTAATGATAGGAAATAACCCTCTTTCACGCGCCATTTCCTCAAAATGTTCGACAATAGAACCAAAATAGCGGTTGTCATACTTCGGAACTAACATACCGATTATTTTGGATTTATTACTGCGCAATAAGCTGGCTTGCTTATTGACTGCATAATTTTGTTCTTCGGCGATGCGGATCACTTTTTCAGCAAGTTGTGCGCTAATTCGCCTTTTTTGCCAATTACCATTGAGTATTGCACTCACTGCACTCGCTGAAACCCCTGCTAATTCGGCAAGGTCATAGATCGTTGTTTTCTTATTTTGTCTGATCTTTGTCACAGATTCTCATCTCCATTTTTTACTAGCTTGACACCAAAGTCGAAAAGTCGCAATACTGCTACATCGATTGAGCAATATTGAAATTGATGATGCATGAGTTGATATACTGCAAAATAAATACTATCAACCCATCGCATGTAGCCACCTATCCATCCCCGTGACTCATTGCTGTTTCATTAATTTCAGGCGCTTTTCATTCTTACATTTCGCTAAAATATCCGATTGGAGTAAATTATGGCCATTTCTATTGAAAACAAAGTCGCAGCAATTACCGGAGCTGCCTCAGGTATTGGGCTTGAATGTGCACGCACACTGATCAAAGCAGGTGCAAAAGTCGTTCTAATTGACCGCGCAGAAGAGCGATTAAACCAACTTGTTGAAGAATTAGGTGAAAATGCAATTCCATTAGTTATCGATTTAATGAAACCGGAACAAGTTGATGGAATGTTAGATGCCATTTTACAAAAAGCAGGCGGTTTAGACATTTTCCATGCTAACGCTGGTGCCTATATTGGCGGCCCCGTTGCTGAAGGTGACCCTGATGTATGGGATAAAGTTTTAAATTTAAATATTAATGCTGCTTTCCGTTGTGTTCGCGCGGTATTACCTCATTTTATTGCTCAAAAATCAGGCGATGTGTTATTCACCAGTTCAATTGCAGGTGTTGTTCCTGTGATTTGGGAACCGATTTACACCGCATCAAAATTTGCTGTTCAAGCCTTCGTCCATTCAACACGCCGTCAAGTCTCTGAGCATGGTGTGCGTGTTGGTGCGGTATTACCCGGCCCTGTGGTTACTGCCTTACTTGATGATTGGCCAAAAGAAAAAATGGAGGAAGCCTTAGCAAATGGTAGCTTAATGCAACCAATTGAAGTGGCTGAAGCGGTATTATTTATGTTAACTCGCCCACGTAATGTCACTATTCGTGACCTTGTTATTGTGCCTAATAGTGTTGATCTCTAACTTGTCATCTCGCAATTCATTGCAGTTAGCACCTTGGAGGGAAAATGAATAATTCACATGCACCATTAAAAGATAACGATAAAGTCGTTATTGGTATCGATGTTGGCACAGGTAGTGCACGCGCAGGTGTCTTTGATATGTCTGGCAATATGTTAGCGTCTGCCAAACATGATATTACACTATTTCGTGACAACGCCAATTTCGCGGAGCAATCAAGTAACGAAATTTGGGAAGCGGTTTGTTATTGTGTCAAACACGCAATGGCATCATCAAAAGCAAAACCACAACAAGTGACTGGTATTGGCTTTGATGCAACCTGTTCACTAGTTGTCATCGGAACAGATACACAACCAATTACAGTTAGCCCATCGAATGACCCTGAGCGCAATATTATTGTGTGGATGGATCACCGCGCGACAGAGCAAGCTGAGCGTATTAATCAATTAAAACATCCAGTTTTAAACTATGTTGGCGGTAAAATTTCGCCTGAAATGGAAACACCTAAGATTTTATGGCTAAAAGAAAATCTACGTCAATCCTATGATAATGCATGGCAATTTTTTGATTTAGCCGATTTTTTAACTTGGAAATCGACTAATTCTTTGGCTCGTTCAACCTGTACGGTAACCTGTAAGTGGACATATCTAGCCCATGAAAAGCGCTGGGATGCAGATTACTTTCAACAAATTGGTTTATCTGAACTCGCAGATGAAAATTTCGCGCGTATTGGGCAGCTTATTGTCGAACCAGGAACGCCTTGTGGTGAAGGCTTGACGGAAACCGCAGCTCAGCAAATGGGCTTACTAGCAGGAACTCCTGTCGCCGCAGGTATGATAGATGCTCATGCAGGCGGTATTGGTACCGTTGGTGTTAATGGCGATGCAACCGCTAATATGGCCTACGTATTTGGTACATCTTCATGCACGATGACGACCACCAAAGAACCCGTATTTATACCCGGTGTATGGGGGCCTTATTTCAGTGCAATGGTGCCAGGTATGTGGCTAAATGAAGGTGGCCAAAGTGCGGCAGGTGCTGCAATTGACCAGTTACTTTCCTTACACCCCGCTTCAGCACAAGCAAAACTCACTGCAAAAGAACAAGGTAAACCCTTGCCTGTTATGTTAGCGGATTTAGTATTAGAAAAAGCATCGTCACCATCGCAGTCTGTTGAGCTAGCTGAAAAAATACATGTTGTCCCTGAGTTTTTAGGAAATCGAGCCCCTTTTGCTGACCCTCATGCCAGAGCCGTCATTGCTGGCTTAACCATGGATAACAGCATGGAAAATTTACTTTCTTTCTATGTTGCTGGTGTGTGTGGCATTGGCTATGGGTTACGACAAATCATTGAAGCTCAGGCAAAATCCGGTGCTGCAATTGAAAATATTGTCGTCAGTGGCGGTGCTGGCCAACACCCGTTGATCCGCCAATTACTTGCGGATGCGTGCGGTGTCCCTGTGATTTCAACACAAGCCAGTGAGCCTGTTTTACTCGGTTCAGCTATCCTCGGTGCAGTTGCAGGAAAAGTCTGTGACGATGTTGCACAAGCCATGGACCAATTTAGTGCAATTGACCTCACCTACCAAGCCAATGAAGCTTATAAAGCACGCCACGATACAAGATTTACTTCTTTCTTGCATTTACAGCAATGTGCTAGAGAATTAAAAGGCTAATCACGCTAATATGACGTTGAGTCATATTTATACTAAAGAAAGCTGGCTTACGGCTTTCTTTATTTAGGATTCGTATTACCTTATTGCGTTTAATTTAATAAAAGGCATACGCTATCACTCAGTTTTAAAAACAATATCTTGCCCATAACGAATCAACCATTTCCTTTGGCATTAAATCGTAATCTCCCTCAACCATAGGAATTGACAAGGATACCTTCCCTTGTTTATCACTATAGGCTTTCACAATGAATTTTTTATACCCTTCTAATCTTGCATTCTTAACCCGAAACACTTCACCACAAACGTAGCCTAAATCACCCTTATCCGCAGTTTGGCGAATAAAATTATATTTCACATTTTTAAATGAAGCGGATTCAGGGAAAGATAAATAGTCTTCAACACTACTTTTTGCCATTTTCACAAGATCAGGCGTAGGGGAATAGTTCAATGTCACCCCTAAAATAAAAGAGCCCCCAGTTAACAATAAAATTGTGAGCAACTTTATAATATTCATATTCTTAAGCTCTCATTTATTCAATAACAAGCCAATTGACCAGGATGACCTAATCACCCCGCCCAAAAATACACTTAAGTAGTTATCATTAGCCAATTGTAAGTAAATAATAATTATTTTAATAATATCCAGTCTTGTCTATATAAGAATACCTTATTAGATAGCTTGTTTTTTCTAATTACTGTCTCCGATAACCACCACCAACAGAGCAAACAAACACAATTAAATTTATAAAGGCTGTTCGTATTTATACTTTATTTTACACATCACATGAGTAAGCATACCAGTATTAAACTAAGAATATAAATAGTACTTGAAACATTAACTGTTTCAATTTGTATTTTTTTAACTAGAGAAGTTTCATTTACCAAAACATAGAAACAATAATAAGCCTTAATTGTTCATCATAGCTTAACAAAAATAAACCCAAATATGTAATAAAAGAATTCAATTTAATAATAGTCATGTCTAAATGTTAATTAACTCACTTAATGAGTATTTAAACTCAATATAAGCGTAAATTAAAATTAAATTATAATGTATTCGTTATTTTCAAATAAGCCCTCCTTGTTAGATCCCACCATTAAAAAATAAAAAACATTTAAAATTCAATTTGATATAAAAAAACATTAGCTTATACCATTTGCCATCTTAATTTTTAACCTATTGTTCATTAATCTCTTTTTTCAGACTAAATTAGCCGAGTTATCGCTTCCACCTTAAGCACAATACAACACAACCAATTGATTAATAAAACAAAAATAAACAAATAGTTAATTAATAAAATGTTAATACTATGATACCAAACAGTTAACATTAATAGTCAACCTCAAAATGCATAAGAATATTTAACAATATCCATATAGTAATTTACCATTAAACTTCTCTATATATCTTCTTTTATCCAATTTTTGATATATACCACCAATCTAAATTACAGAATATTCCTAGTAAAAATTGCTTCTTTTAGCCAATACATAAAATTATCCGGCCAAATTTGACAAAATATTTTTTTTATCTCATGTAGCATTGTTTTCCAAAGAAAAGGGTAAACCATGACAAATATTCAATTACTATTACTTGCAACTAATAACATCAAAAATAACACAGAGCTAAGCCACTCTCAGGAGTCTTATGTATACCAATTTTACTATGCTAACGTCGCAGGTCATTTCGATAGCATTCAAGATTTTCTTACCGTATTTAAGCAGCAGACAGATGCAACATTGGATGCATCTCAACAATTAGCCGAACAGAGTCAGCAAATATACTCAACAGTTGAGTCTTATTTGGAAGTAGCCGAAAAACGGTATGTTGAAAGGAAAAAATTGCTAACCAATTAAGTTAGCATTTACAGTTGAAAAGGCCTACAAACTAAATAAGGCCTTTTATCGATAATTTTTCTGTTAAGCTTCTATTGCTCTTGTAGCTCTAATTCAGCAATTATAGGTAGGTGGTCGCTAACACTTGACCATTGAAACTCTTTGCTATCTGTTGGGATTTCCATATTTTTCACATCCCAAACTTGGCCTTTAAATGTAAAAATATGGTCAATATCTATCGCTGGGTTTACCGCTGGCCAGCTACGATAATCAATACCCTTTAATTCAACTGGGTTCCACATATAACGAATTTCTTGGATAGGCTGTTCATTCGCTGTTGAATTAAAGTCCCCTGCTAATATTTTTATTGATGCCGCAATATTATCAAATCCCGTATCCGTATCCCCAATACTTGCATCTAAAATATGGCGAATTTGTCCAATGCGAATGGTTGGATCTTTCTGCCAATCAAGGTGCGTTCCCATCACTATAATTGGTGCATCAAAACCTGGTTTTGATATTTGGGATATTAATACAACACGTTGTTCAGCATCACCCGAAGGTAAATTAATTACTTTAGATTTATCGATTTTATATTTTGATAAAATTCCCACACCATATTCCCCACCATCAAAATCCAATGCCTTACCAAAAGCAAAATCCATCTTATTGGCTTTAGCTATTTCTTCTATCTGGTGAACTTTTTTACTGCGGGCTGTTTTATTATCAATTTCTGTTAAAACAATCACATCAGCATCTATTTTCGCAATCGCCTTATTTAACTCATCAAGATTACTGACATCTGATGCCAACTCATTTTTACCAATGTTATACGTTGCAACTTTAATTGTCGGTTTGTTTGAAGTGTAAACTTTATTTGGCGTTCCTCCATCCTGTACTTTTAAAACTTCAGAACCCGTCATCGATGCCATCGCACCGCAAGAAACTAAAATTGTAGTGGAAATAACTGTTTTTAGTAATTTCATTGTTTTCCCCTGTGAATATCTAATATGACAAAATAGTGCAAGTGTTGAATAAAATTCTAGCTAAGCTGAATTCATTAACTTGCAGTTTTCATACATTAACAGAGAATAAAAAAGATGTAGTGACCAAGTCGACAATCTTATTTCGAGAGAAAAAAAAACCACCATTGTTTATACAAAATAGTGAGTTACCGCACTATTATTCACTAAGGACAAGCAAGATATTCAATAAAACGTGATTAATAACAATAAATTAAATTTTACGCACTTTGTCTTGCTTCAAATTTATACGGAAAAACAACTCCTTCTTTACGTTCAACAAAATCACAATCGACATCAGCAAGCCATTTTTGTAGTCTTTTCGCTGTTTCTCGAGCCATTTTACTGTAATCAATCCGCACGGAAGTCAGTGATGGATGAATGTGATCACAATTTGAAGAACCTTCAACACAAGCAATTGCTAACATTTTAGGTATCTGAATTAAACGTCTCTGGCACTCAAAAATGACGCCAAGCGCAATCATTTCATGGCTGCAAATCACAGCTTCAAGCTCAGGTTGGCGAGTCAACATCTCACTAATTGCCTGACGACCAAAATCCATCGTTGCAACATACGGCGTTGTAATACTTTGATCTGCACTTTGGTTATACGTCAGCATCGCTCGGTTCCAGCCACTTAATTGTTGGCTTTGCATTTTACTGTCCATTTGAGCGCCAATATAGCCTATCTTCTTATACCCTTTTTGTAACATATAGTTAGTTAAAAAATTAACCGCATCACCAACGTTACTCTTGATATTCAACGTGACTGGATGGTTCGACTCCCCTGCAACACTGACAACTGGAATATCTAAATTCTTTAGATAATTAGACACACTTTCTGAATTTATTGCCCCAAAAATAATCAATGCCGCGGGGTTACTCTGTAATAGTGTCGATAAAACTTCAGACTCTTTTTTTTGCTGGTAATCATGGCTACCAATAACAACTTGATAATTATTTTTGTTCAGCACTTCTTGTAAAGATTGCAGAAAAACTGAACTGGCATTATCACGCAGAGACGGAATTAAAACAGCAACAGTACGGCTTTGACCAGAAGCCAAAATACCTGCCGCAGAATTAGGTATATAACCAAGTTCTTCAACCGCAGCATTAATTTTTTCACGTAATTTGTCGGATACTAATTCAGGTGTACGCAGAGCTCGAGAGACCGTCATGGACCCAACGCCTGCAAATTTTGCGACATCCTGCAACGTGACTCGCCCTGTATTTTTTCTTTTTCGTATTTTTTGCATGTAATACTTTTACTTAGCCTAAACTCATTATTAACCCTAAGGTTGTTGCTCTTCAATGGACAATTTTCATTCGAATCAAGCGTGTTTTTTTTTGCTTTTTTCGTGTTCTAGATTAAATGAGCTAAAAATAGCCAATATGGTTCTCTGAAATCTAAAGAAACACTAAAAATCACCAGCTCAGATTAACTTACCACAGGTTGAATTTGTTAATCAGCCGACAAGTGTACTCATTTTGTTTTTGTTCGCTATATTTTCTTAAAATGATAGCGCTATCACGAAAATGAAAGATTCAGCTAGATAGCGCTACCATAGAACACTACTATTCATTCAACCATTACAAAGATAATAATTTCACTCTACCAGGAGCAACCCGATGCTAACGACATTACTGACCCCTAACGTCATTCAAGTCGTCGACAGAGCCAGTGATTGGCAAGAAGCGATAAAAATCGCCTGTAACCCATTAATTAATAATAAACTCATTGAACCGAGATATGTTGATGCAATAATTCAATCGCACGAAAAAATCGGTCCTTATTATGTATTAGGTCCAGGAATTGCCATGCCTCACGCACGCCCTGAAGATGGCGTGAACCAATTATCCCTTGGTTTAACCGTTCTTAAACAAGGGGTTGAATTTGGTTCTGAGGGCAATGACCCAATCAAATTATTAATTGTACTCGCAGCAACCGATAGCAATAGCCATATCGGCGCCATCGCAAAATTAGCTGAACTTTTTGATAATCAAGAAGATATTGACAGCATCATGCAATCAGAAAACGTAGATGACATTCTTAAAATCATCGCTAAATATGAATAATTAGATATTAAGGTAAATATTATGAAAATTACTGTTGTTTGTGGAAATGGCTTGGGCACAAGCTTAATGATGGAAATGAGCATTAAGAATATTTTAAAAGATCTGCAAGTCAGTGCAGATGTTGACCATGTGGATTTAGGTTCCGCAAAAGGCACCGTAAGCGATATCTTTGTTGGTACAAGCGACATTGCAGAGCAATTAGTTGCTCAACAAGTTGGTGGTGAAATCGTTGCTCTGGAAAATATGATTGATAAAGTTGCAATGAAAGAGCGCCTGACTGTTGCTTTACAAAAACTTGGTGCAATGTAAGCGGAGGCACTATGTCATTTTTTCGTTTTCTGATGCAGGATGTTTTATCTGAGCCAGCCATTCTTGTAGGTTTAATCGCACTTATTGGTTTGATCGCGCAGAAAAAACCGGTAACTGAATGTATTAAAGGCACCATCAAAACCATCATGGGTTTTGTGATCTTAGGTGCTGGTGCAGGCTTAGTCGTCAGCTCGCTAGGCGATTTCTCAGCCATTTTCCAACATGCCTTTGGTATTAACGGCGTTGTTCCAAATAACGAAGCTATCGTGTCTATCGCACAAAAAAGCTTCGGCCGTGAAATGGCAATGATTATGTTCTTTGCGATGCTAATCAATATCTTGATTGCTCGCTTAACACCCTGGAAATTTATTTTCCTTACAGGGCACCATACTTTATTCATGTCCATGATGATTGCGGTTATCTTAGCTACCGCAGGAATGGAAGGAACCCTATTAGTGACTGTTGGTTCATTAATTGTTGGCTTTTGTATGGTATTTTTCCCTGCAATTGCCCACCCTTATATGAAAAAAGTGACGGGTTCAGATGACGTTGCGATTGGTCATTTCTCAACGATTTCTTATGTTTTAGCTGGGTTCATTGGTAGCAAGTTCGGTAACAAAGAACATTCAACAGAAGATATGAATGTCCCGAAAAGCTTGCTGTTTTTAAGAGATACTCCTGTCGCTATCTCTTTCACCATGTTCATTATTTTTATCATTACATGCTTATTTGCCGGCGGTGATTTCGTTCGCGAAGTCAGTGGTGGCAAGAATTGGTTCATGTTCTCATTGATGCAATCCATTACATTTGCTGCCGGTGTATATATTATTCTGCAAGGTGTGCGCATGGTTATTGCAGAAATTGTTCCTGCGTTTAAAGGTATCTCTGACAAATTAGTCCCTAACGCAAAACCGGCTTTAGACTGCCCAGTTGTCTTCCCATATGCACCAAACGCGGTGTTAGTCGGTTTTTTAAGTAGTTTCGCTGCTGGTGTTTTGGGAATGTTCGTTCTGTATGCATTAAATATGACGGTGATTATTCCAGGCGTTGTACCGCATTTCTTCGTGGGTGCTGCTGCAGGTGTTTTTGGTAATGCAACAGGCGGTCGTCGTGGGGCTATCTTGGGTGCATTTGCTCAAGGATTACTAATTACCTTCCTACCTGTATTCCTATTACCTGTTCTTGGGGATATTGGTATTGCTAATACGACATTCAGTGACGCTGACTTTGGCGCAATCGGAATTTTATTAGGCATTATAGTTCGCTAAGGTAAGACTCCCCATCGCAAATTTGCGAGTGGGGAGTTGTTTGCGGTTACTCTACTTTCCCAGCCAAGCCCCATCTCTAAATAAAAACTCCTGTAGCATAATTAAATCATCCGGTGTTACGTGGATCATACCTTCTCCGGGAACATCAATTTCCGCAATCATAAATAGTGCTAACGTGGTTAATGATGGCAATATGAGTATCAACCAATTTTTCCCTTTTGTTCCGCGTATATTGTAACCAATAAGAATATTTGAACAGATAGCAAAAAAGCTCAGCAAAAACCAAACCGCATTTAGATTTTCATTCAATATATCAATAAAAATTCGTTCAATCTTAAGATAAAGCGCCTCTAACTAAGGATCATACATAGAAATATGTACGACAAAGGACAGCGCTTGTAGCCCCATAGCTCTATTTATCAAATGCCATAATGCAACTTGTTGCAGCTTACATTAATAACGCGGACTAACCTTATCTTAGTTCTATTGACAATTAAAACGGAGACCTGTATTGTCCTTGTTTATAAATAGATGCTTAGGAAATTTAAATAAATGGCACACATTACTGTCAGTGTTGAATATGGTATCCATTGTCTACTTTGGTTTGTTGATAATCCCGAACGCTCTCTTAGCAGTAGAGAACTTGCAGAGTTACAAGGCATCTCTCCAAGTTTTCTAGCAAAAATTTTGCCTCGGTTAGAAAAGGCTGGGATCGTGAGTTCGAATGAGGGAATTAGAGGTGGATATCGATTGGCATTGCCTCCTGAAAAAATTACATTTCTATCTATAATTGATGCAATAGAAGGCTATAAACCTCTTTTCGAGTGTCAGGAAATACGGCGCCGTTGTGCTGTTTTCGAAGAAAATGGTCTACCACAATGGGCTATTTCTGGTACCTGCTCCGTACATAAAGTCATTCTTCAAGCTGAAAATGCAATGAGAGATGTATTAGCTAACCAAACCCTTGCTGATGTGGCGCAGCGTCTATGTCAAATCGCGCCTAATAGCTTTTATAGAGATGTAAACTCCTGGATGGATCAAAAAATTGAGGCTAGAACAGTTCGTTCAAACAAAGGAGGTCGTGGGAAAACATAACATATAATCCTATAGCCTTACCTTAAATTCACATCGTTTGTATTTAATTAATAACATCTTCACTGGTGCGGGTTTTTATTATTTAAAATTTGCAAATGAGCACTTAACGTTAATCTTCAAAGGAATTCAATAATGACAGCTAAAATTGTTATTGCAGGATCTGGTTTTGCTGGTTTTTGGGCTGCTATTTCAGCAATGCGGGTAATTTCACAAGCTAATAAAGAAAATAGCATCAAAGTTATTTTAATTTCAGCAAGGCCTAACCTCACTATACGACCGCGTTTATATGAAGCAAAGCTGGATAATATGTCCCCAGATATTTCAAAGCAGCTAGCTGCCGTCGGAGTTGAATATATTGCAGGTAAAATCCAAAATATCGATACAGATGCAAAATTATTAACCATTAATCTAGCTAATGGCAACCAAACTTCACTAGTTTATGAGCGCTTTATTCTGGCAACGGGTAGCCAATTAAACGTACCTCCTGTTCCTGGATTTGATAAGTATGGCTTTGATGTTGATTCATTAGAAGCTGCGCATCGTCTTGAAACACATTTACAAGCACTAAAGAACAAACCGGAAACTTTAGCTAGAAACACCGTTGTGGTAGTAGGTGGAGGGTTAACAGGCATAGAAAGCGCCGCGGAAATGCCAACACGCCTGAAAAAAATTCTAGGTGGATCTACAAAGAGCCGAGTATTTATAATTGACTCAGAACCCACTGTGGGAGCCGGAATGGGAGCAGACATCTCTCCTGTAATTCAACAAGCTTTAATTGAATGTGGCGTTGAATTACGCGCGGGATTACGAGTCGAAGCACTAAGCCATGATGGAGTTACTCTGTCAAACGGTGAGTACATCGAATCAAATACTGTCGTATTAGCGACAGGAGTAAAAGCAAGTTCTCTAACGGAACAGATTCGCGGTGAACGTGACGCTAGTAATAGGATTATCTCGGATAATTATTTACACGCACAAGCTGTCTCAAATGTTTTCGTCGCAGGAGATACTGTCAAAGCTCCCACTGATAATCAAGGAAATCATAATTTAATGACTTGCCAACATGCCCTAAGTTTAGGCCGTGTTGCAGGGCATAATGCAGCCGCTGAACTGTTAGGGCTTCCTCTTCATCCTTACAGTCAGCCTAAATATGTAACCTGCCTTGATTTAGGGGCTTGGGGGCTCTTTATACCGAAGGTTGGCAGAGAGAAATACATTATATTAAAAAGGAAGGGAAAAAAATAAAACAAGAAATAAATACTAAGTGGATATACCCGCCTGAATTAGAAAAAAATGAGCTATTTGCTATCGCCGCTCCAGATTATGTCATCGTTCCTTGAGGTAAAATTTAAATTTAATATATTCAAGTAAAATAAATCGGAATAACCGCATAAAAATACAATAAGTATGATTTGTATTGCTTTGTGTCGTTTATTTTTCAATACTGATAAATAACTAAATATTAATAAGGTTTAAATATGTATATTAAAAAAATTATATTTGCTTTTTCATTAATTACTTTTGGGGCAGTATCACAAGCCCAAGTTGTTAATAATAATAACCCTTTAAAATATAGGCATTTTAAAACAGATTACGCTACGATGGTCGAACTAGCGAATAAAGAACGTTTACCTTGGAGAGTCTTCTATGAAAGTCCTAGTGAAGGCGTCAATGCCGAATGGTTTGATGCCGTAAAGCAGGGAGATTTAGACAAAGTAAAACAAATGGTTACTGAGGGGCAAGATATAGAAGCCAAAGACACTGGTAGCTTAGACCAAACGGCTCTAGGATGGGCTGCCTTTATTGGTGATGAAGCAATGGTTGATTATCTTATCTCGCAAAATGCTAATCTTTGGGCAACTGATACAGGTGACGTATATAACGTACTAAAATCCGCGGTACTCGGTAATAATGTCAATGTTGTAAAAAAAGTCCATCAGCTAATGAAAAATGAAGTAGACTTGAATAATCAGCAGATTGAAAGTGATGGTGAAACATTAATCATGATAGCTGCAAGTAATAATAGAATGGAAACGGTTAAATACTTATTATCGCAAGGGGCAGATATTAACCGAAGTACAACGACTGATGATGTAACCATGTTTTCTTATGACCAAAGTGCATTAACTTATGTATGTAAAAATAATCTTCCAGAAATGCAAAAATTCCTTATTGATAATGGTGCACTAAATCATCGTACCGGTAAACCATCTTGTAATTGATTTATAGGAATATTGGGTAATAACAGAATTATTTTCACCAATCATGCAAATAAGTTATTTTTAGCATAACAAAAGTATTGGACGTGCCCTTCTATATATTAAATAGACTGATTCCGATTATATATCGAAATCAGGCTATACAATCAATTGACTAAAAGTGCCCAACTTTATGTGGTTACTTCAAGCTTAATAGAACAGGTTGTAAATGTATTCATTCTTTTAATGAAAATTACTGGCTATTACGCATATCCATAATCATTTTGCCATCATAGTCTGCACCAACCACAATATTAGGCACCTCACCTTTATATTTGTGAGCTTTAATTTGTTCAATCTCTAACTGTTTCCAATTGATCATTTCACGGGTAATAGTACGTTGTAATATCGCATTAGCTTCAGCTTCTTTCTGTGCAGCATACAATTTTGCATCCGCTTCTTGGCGCATCGCAAATGAACTTGCTTGTGCATTACGTTCTCTAGCGATGGCTTGTTGTTCAGCAGACTCTCTTTCCGCTTCAGCAATAACAACCTTTTTCTGAGCTAATTCACGCTCTTTTTCTGCCTCTGCTTTTGCTTGGTTAATTTGCTCTTGGCGCATTTTAGTATTAACCACTTGCTCTTGTACAACTTCAGGCAAAGTAATATCTTGGATCATAATTTCTTTTATTGTATAGCCATAAGGGGATGCATACCCTTGAATAGCATCACGAATAGATTCTTGTAATTTTCTTTGTGTATCTGCTGTATAAAGATCTTGCGCATTAGCAACATCTTTACCAAATTCCAAAATCGTTGAAATCAATTTTTGGCGTACATATTTATCTAAAGCTTCACTTTCTGTACCACCATTAATACGTAATACCGGAGCTTTAGAACCATCAAACTGAAGCATTACCGTAATATCAACAATAGATTTTAGTTTATCTTGTGAAGGTACTCTTAGCTCTTTTAGTGATACACGAATATCTTTTGTTGAGTACGTATCAAACGTTGTAAACGGGTTAATTGGAAAATGTAAACCTGCATCATAAGCAACTGGATCGACTTTTCCTAAAAATGTTCCTACCTTAACCGAACCATCTTGGACAATGGTATATGAGTTAATACCTACAAGGCCGATAACTAGTAGTAATGCAGCGCCAACAACCAATTTAATCATTGATTTAAATTGCATGAGTTAATCCCTATCAAATAATAATTATAATAAAGCGCCTATTGTCACTACTTGCTTTCTAACTACAAGTCTAATAATCCTAAATTTAAAAACACTAAATTTACTGTTTCTATCTTGGTAAAAATGTATTGATAAGTCATTACAGATAATTTTTTTATAAAGCTAGTTTTATCCTTTTAAATTATTACTGCTTATTTTCAATCATAAAACATATGAATGATTATTTATAATCACCACCTTAATCAGTTGAGATGACGTTCACCCCATCTTAAAATCAATAAATCGTTATTTTCAACCAAAAAAACAGCAATTTTAAGCATGTAACGCCGATTAATAATAAAGGGGATTATTGCGATCTTGATCACTGTTGTTTTTGATTGATTAAATATAATCATTGTGACTAAAATAAATCATGGCGGAGAAAACCATGCAAATAAAAAAATCGATTGAACGTATACCTGGTGGCATGATGGTTGTGCCATTAGTACTTGGTGCCCTAATCAACACCTTTGCTCCTCAAGCTCTCGAAATCGGTGGCTTTACGACATCACTATTTAAAAATGGTGCCCCTGCTCTTATTGGCGCATTCTTGCTTTGTATGGGTGCAGGAATTAGTTTCAAGGCAGCACCTCAAGCTTTATTACAAGGAGGTACAATTACCTTAACAAAATTAGTCGTTGCGATTGCTCTTGGCCTAGGAGTCGATTATCTCTTTGGAATGGAAGGGATTTTTGGTTTAACTGGTGTTGCAATTATTGCAGCAATGAGTAATTCAAATGGTGGTTTATATGCCGCTTTAGTTGGGGAGTTTGGTAATAAACGAGACGTTGGTGCTATCTCAATTTTATCTCTTAATGATGGCCCCTTCTTTACGATGATCGCGCTAGGCGCAGCTGGTATGGCAAATATCCCTTTAATGGCATTAGTTGCGGTTCTTGTTCCGTTAATTGTTGGTATGATCTTAGGAAATCTAGACCCACATATGCGCGATTTTCTAACAAAAGGTGGGCCAATATTAATTCCTTTCTTCGCGTTTGCACTAGGCGCAGGGATCAACTTAGAAATGCTATTACAAGGTGGGCTCGCGGGTATTTTACTCGGTGCGCTGACTACGTTTGTTGGCGGCTGGTTTAATATTCGAGCAGACCGTCTAGTTGGAGGCTCTGGTATAGCAGGTGCTGCAGCCTCAAGTACCGCAGGAAATGCAGTGGCAACACCACTCGCTATCGCACAAGCCGACCCATCCTTAGAGGCTATCGCGCTTTCTGCGGCTCCATTGATTGCTGCATCCGTGATTACCACCGCTATTCTAACCCCTATCCTGACCTCTTGGGTTGCTAAACGTCAACAAGCAAGACAACCCCAACAAACTGAAGAGTAAGGAGTTATTTATGAAGCTATTAGTTATTGCGGATGACTTTACAGGGGCAAATGATACCGGTGTTCAATTTGCTAAAAAGCATGCGCGTACAGAGATACTTCTTGATAGTACACAAAAACATTCTTGGTTTGCTGATGTCGTTGTGCTTAACACAGAAAGTCGTGCATTAAATGCACAAGTTGCTTCAGAAAACCTACGAAATAGCCTGAAACCTTTTTTATCTCAGAAGGATAAATCTGTCATTTATAAAAAAATTGACTCAACATTTCGCGGTAATATCGGTGCAGAAATAGAGACAATTATGTCAGAAACAGGCTTAAAATTTGCTATTGTTGCCGCAGCTATTCCTGCGGCAGGACGCGTAACGTTAAATGGTGAATGCCTCGTTCATGGAAAAGCACTTGTTGAAACTGAATTTGCTTCTGACCCTAAAACACCAATAGTTTCATCACGCATCCAAACTATCGTCCATCAACAGACTACCCTGCCTGTTATTGAAGTGTATCTAGACCAAATACGTTCAGGCCAATTCGTAACATGGTTACAAGCACAAAAGCCAACGCAAGCCAGTATCATCGTCACGGATGCTGAAAATGATGAAGATCTAACCCTAATTGCTAAGGCTGTATTTTCAATAGCTCAACCTTGCCTACTCGTTGGAGCTGCGGGCTTTGCAAATGCATTGCCTGAGATTATTTTCATGGATAAAAAGCAAGGGCTACCGTTATTTATTGTCGCTGGCTCAATGAGCAGCGCAACAATTGAACAGGTAAACTATGCACAAACGCATTGTGATGCCAGTGTTATTGATGTTGATGTAACGCAAGTACTTGCAGCCACTACACAAGATAACTATATGGCTGCGCTCATCAAAGAAATTAGTCAAACATTAAACCAACAAAAACACACCATCATACGAACCAGCCGAGATGTGCAAGATAGGCATCATATTGATGACCTATGCACTACCTACGGTATGACACGTAATGAATTGGGAAAAAATATCAGCGACTTTATTAGTTTGCTGACCTTAAAAACGCTGTCTGTTTCCAGCATCGGGGGACTTTTTTTAACAGGTGGAGATATTGCGATTGCGGTTGCCAATACTTTGGGAGCAAAAGGTTATCGAATTCAATCTGAAGTAATGCCATGTATACCTTGCGGCACTTTTATTGACAGTGAAATTGATGATTTACCCGTGATCACCAAAGCGGGAGGGTTTGGTCAAATAACCACTTTATGCGAAGCCATCAAATATATTGAGGAAATTTATTGTGAAAAATAATGTTGTTGCTATTACGATGGGAGATCCTGCTGGTATTGGCCCAGAAATTATCGTCAAATCCCTTGCAGAAGGTGAACTTGCAGGAGCCTCTGCCGTTGTTATCGGTTGTGCATCAACAATGCAGCGATTAATTAAATCGGGGTTAGTTCCTCAGGTAAAAATCAATGTGATACAAAATATCAAAGAAGCTCAATTTTCAGCGGATACCATCAATATTATTGATGAACCCTTAGCCGATCCTAGCGCGCTTATTGCGGGCAAGGTCCAAGCTCAAGCTGGTGACTTAGCATTTCGTTGTATTAAACGTGCGACTGAACTAGCACTCGCAGGCGAAGTGAAAGCGATTGCTACTGCACCTTTAAATAAAGAAGCATTACACCTTGCTGGGCACAACTACCCAGGTCACACTGAACTTCTTGCCCAGCTAACCAATACCAAAGATTATGCCATGGTGCTTTATACAGAAAAATTAAAAGTCATCCATGTCACGACACATATTGCATTGCGTAAATTTTTAGATACATTAAATAGCGAGCGTATCATAACCGTGTCTCGTATCGCATCAGACTTTTTAAAACGCGTTGGTTATGAAAAACCGCGTATTGCTATCGCAGGCGTTAATCCTCATGCTGGGGAAAATGGTTTATTTGGTGATGAAGAAATCGTATATTTACAACCAGCTATAGAACAGGTAAGGTCTGAAGGTATTGATGTTTATGGCCCTTGTCCTCCAGATACTGTATTTTTACAAGCCTATCAAGGGCAATATGACATTGTCGTTGCCATGTATCACGACCAGGGTCATATTCCTTTGAAATTATTAGGTTTTTATGATGGTGTTAATATCACTGCGGGTCTTCCGTTCTTGCGCACATCAGCCGATCACGGTACCGCATTTGATATTGCTTGGACGGGTAAAGCAAATCCTGAAAGTATGGCCATCTCACTTAAACTTGCGATGAATGTAGTATAACTAATGAGCACAATGGATAGATTAGATTTAATACTTGAGTATCTTAAACAGCATAACCTCGTCACTGTTGAGGAACTAGTACAAGCACTATCCGTATCAGCGGCTACTATCCGGCGTGATCTCATTAAACTTGATGAAACTGGGGTTATCTCTCGCACACATGGCGGTGTAACCCTCAATCGTTTCATTCCTGTTCAGCCCACTACATCGGAAAAAAACCAGCGTAATCTAAGAGAAAAACGGGCTATTGCGAAAACAGCAGCCCGTTTAATTGAACCAGGTAGCACAGTTTTACTTGACGCAGGAACAACCATGCTTGAGCTAGCGCGGGAGCTCACTCATATGCCCCTGCGTGTTATCACCTCTGACCTCCATATTGCTCTTTTTCTTTCTGAATTCAAACAAATTGAAGTCACAATTGTTGGTGGACGAATTGACGATAGTAGCCAATCTTGTATTGGTGAGCATGGGCGCGTTTTATTACGTAGTATTTATCCTGATATCGCATTCATTAGTTGTAACTCTTGGAGTTTAGAAAAAGGAATTACAACACCAACAGAAGAAAAAGCTGGGCTAAAACGTGATCTAATAACAAATGCTACACGTTCTGTTATGCTTGCTGATAGTAGTAAATACGGTAAATGGTCATTATTTCGTGTCGCTCAAATAGACGAATTCACAGATATTATTACAGACAACCAACTTCCTCTCGATATTCATCAAAAATTTATAGATTCTTGTCGTACTAATCTAATATTGGTTTCCACAAATGCCACTTAATGCTATTGAACGTGATTTCTTTATAAAATAAAGTAGCGCAACCTTCCAACCAAACCGCACCAAACATTGCATTTTATCTGACAACAAAATATGTAAGGAATCACTCATGAGTGAACTGAGATTAGCCTATTACAATTTATCACCTGAAGCTTATAAAGGGCTTATTGATTGCAAAAATGCATTGGATAAGAGCGGGTTAGATAACGAACTGATAGAACTCATCTATTTAAGAGTTTCACAAATCAATGGCTGTGCATTTTGCCTAGATATGCATGCAAATTCATTGCGTTCAAATGGCGTTAGTAACAAAAAAATTGATACTCTCGCTGGCTGGCAGGTCAGTCATCATTTTAATTCATTAGAACGCGCTGCATTAGCTTGGACAGAAGCGGTTGTTAATATAGCTACCAGTGGTACATCAGATGCTCTCTTTAATGAATTAAAACACCATTTTTCTGATGCTCAAATTTCTGATCTAACCATCGCTATTGGTTTAATGAGTGCATTTAATCGTATAGCAATAGCACTGAGACAATAGTAAAAATTTGCATAAAAAAAGCTTGTTACCATAATGGCAGCAAGCTTATAAACTCTATTTTTAACGCTATTTTTCTTCATCGCGTAGTGTTAAAACTTCATAACCATCTTTAGTAACTAATACCGTATGTTCCGATTGTGCAGATAATTTTTTATCTCTCGTTACGACCGTCCAGCCATCTTTTTTTGTTTTAATTTTCATTCCACCTTGGTTGATCATTGGCTCTATCGTAAATGTCATTCCTTCTTTTAATTCTACCCCTTTCCCTCGTACGCCATAATGAAGAACTTGCGGGTCTTCATGCATTTCACGGCCAATACCATGCCCACAATATTCACGTACAACACTATAACCTTTAGATTCCGCATAATGTTGAATAGCAGAACCAATATCACCTAACGTTGCGCCTGGTTTAACTTGCTTTATGCCTTCCCACATAGCGGCATAAGTATCTTTAACTAACTTACGTGCCAGTGGTGAAGCTTCCGGCATCACATACATTTTACTTGAATCGGCAATGAAACCATTTTTCTCTAGCGTAATATCAACATTAATAATGTCTTTTGCTTTTAAAATTTCATCTGTTTTTGGAACGCCATGGCAAACGACTTCATTTAGAGACGTGTTCAAAACATATTGGTAGCCATATTGCCCTTTACTGGCAGGCCTTGCTTGTAACTCATTAACAATATAGCTTTCAACTTTATCATTAATTTCCATCGTAGAAATACCAGGTACGATAAATGAATCCAACATCTTAAAAACACTAGCCAAAAGTCGTCCAGACTCACGCATCAGTTCAATTTCTTCTGCTGTTTTAATTGTAATATTATTCATGAACCTTTCCTTTTAATTCAATTGACTCTTTCTCTAACATTTCATTGATTAACATAGTAAATGTCTTATTCGGGTTTAATTCAGCTTGCATTCCAATTTTAATCCAAAATTCTGCCTGTGAATTAATCGACCGGGACATAACTTGGCTCGCATGGCGTAGATAATCATGCAATTCATCTGAAATTTTTACGATACCCAAAATAACCTCAACAATATGATATGTATACAAACCATGTATAGATCATATAACAGGAAGGTGATGATTCAAAGTACTCACGTTTTGTATAGCACAAAGCGCATGAAAAACAGCCTATAAATATCACCATTAAGTTTCTTAAGTTAAATCCGCCATCAAAGTATTTATTTTGTTGATCCGCTATGATGGAGCCCGAGGTATGTAATTCCTATGTGTAAATTAACATTATTTTAATTGACTCGGCCATTTACTGATTTAACAGCCCTACTATTTATAAACTAACGACCCGATTACTGCATAAACCAATAAATAAAAGCTGGAGAAAAATATGTATAATAAGATTTTGGTTCCGATTGATATAACAGAAAAAAGCTTAGCACATTTAGTTATGACACATATTCAATACCTTGCTAAATATGAAAAAGCACACATTCACTTTTTAGCGATTATTCCTACTGTCCCTTTCTATACCACGATGGGATTTGGTTTTGCTGAAAAAGCGGATAGTGAACAAGAAAAATGTCACAAAACAACTCACAGAGATTATTAAAGAATTTAATCTTTCAAGTGATAAGTACAGCGCGCAAGTTTTAATGGGAACACCAAGGGATGAGATTTTACGCGTTGCTGAAGAAATTTCTGCTGATTTAATTGTGATTGGCTCAAAGCGTCCCGGTATGTCCACATATTTTTTAGGTTCTACAGCATCAATGGTTATTCAAAATTCAAAAATTTCTGTTTTAACGGTTCGATAACCACTATCAATTATAATAACCTAGGTAACCTATTATTGGGTTACCTTGTTTTTTCGTGTTAAGCTTACATATCGACATTATTCACTCTACTAGGCTATATATTACAGGTTTATTTTTCACTCAAGGAATGTAATGAAAAGATACTTTCTCTGGATCAGTATAAGCATCAACATTATTCTTGCTATCGCCTTAATTACATCTATTACCTTGTTTTTTAACATGAAAAATCAGGTAATGACTATCGTTGAGCAAGTAAAAACAGGAAAGTATATCGAGCAGATACAACAGCAAACCAAGCAACTGATTCCAAATACGCTAAATGAATTAAAAACCTTAGAAATTGATGGTGACTCCTGTGGCCAATTTTATCAAAAAGTTGATGAAGTTATTGAATACTTAAATAATAATCCAGAGATTATTGAGGCACAAACCTACACAGATCAATTGTCTTCAGTAAAAATGGCTATTGATAAAACTCCGACTATATTAAAAGACAAGGCCTGCAAAAAGGGTGTTTCAAGTATTAATTATATCGTTAATGCACTGCAGCCTGATGAGCTATAACGGGTTTATTTATTAATACTATTAGAGCGCTCACAATCTAACCAATTGATAAACTGGATTAATTTCCCCACGAATTGCTCATCAGCAAACGGAACAGTTCCTTGATATAAAAAATAATTTATCTCAAATTGCCGTTCAGGGTAACGTTGGACTAATTTCTGTGTATATTCAGATAATGTTTCTGGCCAGTCATTGTCATTTTTCCAACGTAAAATGTTGGTCGAACGAATGAGTTTTCTCGATGCCGCCCGATATAATAACTTTAGTTCAGCGTCATCATTACAATGATTAATTTGGTCAATATAATCATTGAGTACATTAACAAAATCACCATTAACTGCTTCTGCTATTTCCCGCGAAGGGATAAATTGGCTAAAATATGTAGCTAAATCATACCCATAAATGCAACGGCAATGATGCTTAATCCAATATCCCCAACTATATAAATTAGCCTCACTCATCACATCCGTAAGTATACCAATATCAAAATCAATTTTGCTTATCTCGATGTGACTAATCGTTAATTGTAGTTGTATTTCATTAAGTCTGGTTGTCTCAGATTGGGTAAGATCGTCACGTAATATGATGCACAGATCTAAATCTGATTGTTGAGGTTTTGCACAGCCCTTTGCAACACTGCCATAAACATATAGGCTATGGAGCTTTTCTTTTAGTATGTGACTCAGCCAGTAAATAGATTCTGTTATTACTAACTGAAATTCCGATTGAAAAGGCCTTTCCTCAAGAACAGGGATATACGCATAATCTTTTAATTTCATAACTCACTAACTCTCTAAGATAAGTGTTTCTGTTTGTACTAACCATTCATAATAGCCAATAACCTCACGACCATTTAACCAGCGAGACAGCATATCTAGTACTAACATTACACTGACTTCTTGCTTTTCTTTCTGCGAATGATTATTTGGTAAATAGTGAATTCTTTGCACATAACACTTATCTGGGGTTGATAATGCAACGTTTAGATACTGCTCCTGATATTCACCAATCACTAAACCAATAGATAAGGGGTGGTTAATCGTTATATTCTGAGCTCTTTGCGCTAGAGTTTCTAATGTTTGCTCCACATCAAGTGGTAAAATTTGACTGTCAGAAATAACGATTCCTGCTGAATCCAATGTCCAATTTAATAACCCAGCACTATATTGTTCACTAGCTATTACGTTTAATTTCTTTTCTTTTAATAAGTTACCAATTTTTTGTGCTAAACCTTCAGTACCTTCAAATATCAGATTATCCCCTACTCCTTGCTTCACGAGTTGCCAATCTCTCTCCATCAATTCTTTTTGTGATGCAGGCCCCGTCAGTTTTAATTCAATAATAGGCATTGAGGAGCGGTAGCCTAAAACACAATTTTCAGGTAAAGGTAAGCTATCAAATTGCTTCGCAAGACTACTTTCACTACGACCAAAACTGGTTAGACGTAAACAAATTGGTGGCTCTGGCAATGTAAACCGTTCACGTAACCTCGGCAAAATTTGCTCATTCACCATAACTTTAAACTCTGAAGGAACCCCCGGTGTAAAAAAAATTAGACAATCATTCAAAACTAATGAAAAGCCACAAGCTGTTCCGACTGGGTTATCAATTAATTCCGCATTGGCAGGAAGTAGCGCTTGCTTACGATTTGTCTCAGGCATAACTCGCCCTCTGGCAATAAAATAGCGCTCCATAACCTCAATCCACTGTGAATGCTCAACTAATGGAACTCCCGCAGCTTTAGCCGCTGCCAAAGCACTTAAGTCATCACTTGTTGGCCCAAGCCCACCATTAACAATCAGAACATCTGCAGATAAACTACGTTCAAGGAAAGTAGCGACTAAACTATCTAAATCATCACCAACAGTTGTTCGGCTACTCAAAGGGAGACCTTGTTGAAAAAAACAGTCTGCTAACCAAGCGGCATTTGTATCAATTATTTGTCCGTGTAAAACCTCATCGCCAGTACTCAACATTTCAACAACTAACATCCATAACTCCCTTATTATGCAAATTACATTAACTTGCTAAATTACCTTATTATTAAGCTGACTAACATTAATATTTATTCAGCAAAACTGCTCTTCAAAAGTCACCTATAATCTATTAGAAACAAATAGTTTAGGATAACTATCACAATATGTGAGTCATAAAAAGGCTATAGTTTATATGCAATTGAATCCATTATTTTTTATCGTAATAATAGAGGCTACATTTTCAAGCTAAAACTAATTAAGTCTATCGCACTACTTTCTTTATTTTTATTTCCGGATGTCAACTTGGGGGCTCTACAAATTCCAATTCAAACTCAGATTCAAAATTTGGGGAATTAAATGAGTTAAAAACGATAGAGTTTCCTTCCACAGAAACACCTAAAGATCTTGCTGAAGGCGCATTTGAAACTGAGTACGATAATGGCCAGCCAAAATTCAAAACTTGGGTATCTAAAGGATGTCTGGATAAATACATCAAAACCTACTATGAGAATGGCCGTATCGATATCGAATTAACCGCGCTACAAGGCACCATTTAAAATCTACCATAACACTCCAAGTAATAAACCAAGCATTACTGGTACTTTTAAAAATGGAGAACTTGTTGGCACAGTAACTGAATTTGATGAAAATGGAGCGATTATTTCTAAAACACTGATCCGTGATGGTGAGGCCATCGTAGTAGAATAATTTAATGAACAAAATAAAGCAGAAGCATATGATTTACAAGATAGCTAAAAAAGAAACCCGCAATTAGCGGGTTTCTAAGATATTAACAATCAAGGACAAAGCGACTAAATCAGCTCTTTTACTTCAAAATTCACTTCACCGCTAAGGTCAGCATCATAATCAACACCGTTTAGACCGAAGCCAAACAAACGGAGAAACTCAGCTTTATAACCTTGGTAATCTGTTAGCTCATTGATGTTATTATCATTCAACTGCTGCCAAATTTCACGACATGTATTTTGAACATCATCACGCAATTCCCAATCATCTAAACGTAGACGATGCTTTTCATCGGTATCTGGCACTGCGTCATTGAATAATTTAGTGGCAAATAAGCGTTGAATTTGTTCAATACAACCTTCATGGATCCCTTTCTCTTTCATGATTTTAAAGACAATAGAGATATATAAAGGCATTACAGGAATTGCAGAAGAGGCTTGTGTTACGACAGATTTTAATACAGCAACATACGCTGCCCCACCCTTAGCTTGCAATTTTTGGTTAATTGCATGAGCCGCACGGTCTAAATCTTCTTTTGCTTTACCTAATGTACCATGCCAATAAATTGGCCATGTTAAATCTGTACCAATATAAGAATAAGCTACAGATTGTGCATTATCAGCTAAAACACCTGCTTCATCTAATGCATTCATCCACAGTTCCCAATCTTGGCCGCCCATGACTTTTACTGTATCTGCAATTTCTTGTTCATTTGCGGGCTCAACAACGGCTTCAATTAGCACATCTTTGTTGGTATCCAGAGCAACAGATTTGTACGGTTCGCCAATAGGTTTCAAGGCCGAACGTACGATTTCACCTGTTTCAGGCATTTTACGCACAGGTGAGGCCAGTGAATAAACTACTAAATCAATTTGGCCTAAATCTTGTTTAATTAAATCAATAACGGTTTGACGGCATTCATCAGAAAAAGCATCACCATTAATGCTTTTCGCATACAAGCCTTCTTCTTTCGCTGCTTTGTCAAAACCTGCAGAATTGTACCAGCCCGCAGAGCCTGTTTTACCTTCACTGCCTGGCTTTTCAAAAAATACACCGATGGTAGCCGCACCGCTGCCAAATGCAGCATTGATACGAGAGGCCAGGCCATAACCGGTAGATGCACCAATAACTAAAACTTTCTTAGGGCCGTTTTTCAGTTCACCACGTGATTTCACGTAGGCAATTTGCTCACGCACATTGGCTTCACAGCCTGCCGGATGAGCTGTAGTGCAGATAAAACCACGAATTTTAGGTTTGATAATCATAGTCATTTTTTCTTGGTAGCTAACAATCAGGGTCTAATATACCTGATATTATCCATTTACTTAAGACAGAGTGAAAATAAATAGGGAGAACAGACCAGTTTATGGCTTATTTTCTCATTAATTATCTATTTTAAATCGTTAAGCGCTTCAATAACACGACGTAATGAATCTAATTCCCGCTCAAGGCTAGTTTCTTTTCCTCTAGAATAATGGTCATATATTCTAGTAGCGCCAGAGTGGCTATCATAACACTTATTACTAATTTTATGGATTTTCTTCCTGATTTTGGACACTTTGTTTTTATTACCATGGTATGAAGCGTGACGCAGTTGCTGCTCTAAACTCATGAGCGTTTTTCCGCAATCATAGTATTTTGAGCCTGCTTGCGAAGAAAATGGGATAAATAGCGCCAAGAGAGCGACTAATAACGTTTTTCTCATGATAATTTCCTGATATAACTCATAAAATAATTTCTACTAGTCCAACATTTATGAGTATTTTCATCTACGAGATTTATCTTAGTTAAATAATCACCGCACTTATGTATAAAATATTGAAAGATAGGTGTTCTTGAAACATACATTATTGAGATGAAGGAATTAATAATCATGTCCCCAGAGCAATTCCATGACCGCATGTGGGAAATACTGCAAGATATTAACAAAAATGAATTTCATGCTGTTGCAGCTAAACCGCCTACGGATAAAGCAATTGCCAATTTAGCTACATCCACAGGAATAGCATTACCCAAAGATTTTTTAGCCTTTTCGCAAAAAACTAATGCACTTTGCATCATGGCCCGAGAAGAATTATGGCCTGAAGCTAAATTATTCGATGTTGGCCCAGCGTGGACATTTCATCGAGGTTTAGTCATTTTAGGAATCGAAGCAGAAGATCTTCCTGAATGGGCTAATATACAAAATGCCTATGAAAGTTTAGTTGAACTTTATGAGCTAACCGATGTTTTGCCACTATTAAAAATCATGGGTGACGGTAACCATTATTGGGGCGTAAAACAGGATGGAACTTTTGTTGAAGTTTTCGATGGTGAAGCCACCACTCTCGAATGCAGCTTTATCGACACTTATGCGACAGAAATTAAAGAACTCATCCAGCGGCAAAAAGATATGTGCGAGCTGATAACTAAACGAAATAAAAAACAACATTAGCGTGTGTCAAATAACTTGATAGCCGCTTATTGCGGTTTAGTTGGTATTAAATTATGGATAACCATAACTGAGTAAACAATATCTTTTTTATCGTGAATTTTGCGAAAATGGGCATTACTAACAATACCAACCATAATCTGCATGCTATTTTTTTCATAAACTCGCTTAAATGGCGTTGTTTCGTCATCAGATATTTTATCTAAGAAATAAATATCCCGTTTATAACGCTCGATTGTTTGCTTTGGCAAACCATATACTTCAAACATTTTCTGGTTAATCGCATCATACTCGGCCAAAATGACTGATTGGTCGCGGCTATCTTTTCCTTGAGAAGAAACTAACATTAATGTATTTTTTTCCCGAGAAAACATCAATAAAAACAGTTTATTTGCTATTTGAGGAGAGTTTTCTGATGAACATAAAGCACCTCCCTCTTCAAATTCAGTGCATTGTAATCCTTTTAAATGCAATTTTTTTATATCAACGGGGGTTTGCCCCCATTTGAACCCATAGGGGGCATCCAATTTTTTCGTTGTACAACCAGAAGCAAACACCAGTATTAACGTAAACAAAATCCCTTTATTCATCACTTCTCAAATTCCAATTAAGTCATCTAATTTGATACTACCAAAAACGAATAATTAATCAAAAATTAACTTTTCTATCATTACATTAAATGACTCAATTGATTTCTGCGTAGTTAAGGCCATCTTATTCTTCTTTACTCTCCTGCTGTTTAGCCTTTGCCATAGCAATTTCTTTCAGCCAATCCGCTAATAAAGGTTTTGTTTTTACTGTGTCTAGTAGTGCTCGTTCGTGTTTCGTTAATCGTACAACAACAACTTCAGTTTTCATGTTAGACATAGCTCGATCCTCTTCAAGAATCAAAATAGTGCCACAAAACATCAACAGAACGGTCTGACTTACGGTTTTTTACACGAATTACGCGTTAGCTGACACAACAAAGCAACTTTTGGGCTTTTATAAAAATAATGCATTGAATATAAAGAAGAAATATAACTAACAAACCGATATTAGTTGAGTAGATACAACGAATTTAAAGAGGATTAGATACAAAAAAACCACCTATAGGTGGCTAATTGTTAATTTTAAATCATGACTGATTGAAATTGAGATGGTGCCCAGGGCGGGACTTGAACCCGCACAGCCTAAAGGCCGAGGGATTTTAAATCCCTTGTGTCTACCGATTTCACCACCTGGGCCAAATTGTCTTTCTCACAAACTTGGATAAATTATTAATTTACCCGACTAACCATATATTCAATAACGATGCATAGTGGTTAGCTAACTTAAAATAAAACACTTAATGGTGTTTAATTACTTTAAGATGGTGCCCAGGGCGGGACTTGAACCCGCACAGCCTAAAGGCCGAGGGATTTTAAATCCCTTGTGTCTACCGATTTCACCACCTGGGCTAAATTTTGGAGGCGCGTCCCGGAGTCGAACCGAGCTACACGGATTTGCAATCCGGTGCATAACCGCTTTGCTAACGCGCCTTATCCGAATTTCTTTCGAAATTTGGAGCGGGAAACGAGACTCGAACTCGCGACCCCGACCTTGGCAAGGTCGTGCTCTACCAACTGAGCTATTCCCGCGTAAAGCTTCACTTTTCAGCTTATGCTTTTCAAACTGGCTGATTTACTTATTTATTTTCGTAAACCATGTTGCCGTTCGATGCGTTGCATTCTACTGATTTCACCTATCGAGTCAATACAATTATTGAAATAATTGGATCGTTCGCTGTTTTTTCAATCATTTCGATCACGCTTCGCTCAAATCGCTCCATGCAGCCTTTAAATATTGGAACATTGACCAAAATGTTAAGATAGCCGCCACATACATAAGTGCAATTGAAAGGTTTTCAATTAATAGTGTTGGGCGCCACAATAAACCGACTAATGACATCATTTGAGCTGTTGTTTTAAATTTCCCGATCCAAGAAACAGCCACACTGCTACGTTTACCTATCTCTGCCATCCATTCACGTAAAGATGAAATAATGATTTCACGTGCAATCATAGTTGCCGCAGGTAAAGTCACATACCAAACATCATAACTTTCTGTGACTAACACTAACGCCGTTGCAACCATGACTTTATCAGCAACTGGATCTAAAAAAGCACCAAACTTTGTGGTTTGCTTCCACAATCTGGCTAAAAAACCATCAAACCAATCAGTTACCGCTGCGATAACAAAAATAAGCGCACATGCAAACGGCCCCCAAGTAACAGGGAGATAAAAGGCTAATACAAAAAACGGTATTAGGATGACGCGAAATAATGTCAACCACGTTGGTATGTTTAATTTCATCACGCTCACTAACTTTTTGACCAAGTTGGATATTATGAATATGTTGCCCTAAGACACTCACTGTTTCAATGCATTATAAATCTTTTCTGCAAGGGCGTATGAGATCGAGGGCACTTTTGCGATTTCTTCTATACTTGCATTACGTAAAGGCTGTAACCCGCCCATATATTTTAGCAACATCTGCCGACGTTTTGGCCCAACCCCTTCAATAGATTCTAATGCGCTAGTACTTTTGACCTTTGCTCGTCGTTGTCGATGCCCTGTAATCGCATGATTATGCGACTCATCTCGGATATGCTGGATCACATGCAACGCCGGAGAATCTGGTGGTAATGAAAAACCTTCACCTTCAGGTTTTAAAAATAACGTTTCAAGCCCCCGCTTTACGGTCGCTTCCCTTAGCTACACCAATTAGCAATGGGTGTTTTTTATCCCAATCGACCTCAAGTGAATTAAATACATCCCTTGCCTGCCCTAGTTGGCCTTTACCACCATCAATAAAGATGATGTCAGGCACTTTGCTTTCATCAATATGTTTACCATAACGACGCGTTAAGACTTGATGCATCGCCGCATAATCATCCCCCGGAGTGATCCCTGTAATATTATAGCGCCGATACTCTGATTTAACTGGCCCTGATTTATCAAATACAACGCAAGAGGCGACGGTTTGCTCCCCCATCGTATGTGAAATATCAAAGCACTCCATGCGGTTAATATTTTCTAAATTAACGACTTTTGCTAGTGCTGCCATGCGTTGTTGTACCGTCGAGTGTTGCGCTAATTTTGTAGAAAGCGCAATTGATGCATTCGTTCTCGCTAATTTTAAGTAACGAGCCCTCACACCACGCGGCTGGCTTTGAATATTAATTTTACGTCCGGCTATCTCAGAAAGAGACTCCGCTAATAATTCTTTTTCTGTTAATGCAAAATCTAATAATATTTCACCCGGTAGCGTTCTATTTTCGCTGCCTTGTAAATAAAACTGACCTAAGAAGGTTTGAACCACTTCCTCAAGCTGTGTATCTGCTGGAATTTTAGGAAAATAGCTACGGCTGCCAAGGACTTTCCCTTGACGAATAAAAAGTACATGCACGCAAGCAAGGCCAGACTCAAAAGAAACGCCAATAACGTCTAGGTCATCGCTGTCCCCAGATACATACTGCTCTTCCGTAACAGCCCTTACCGCTTGAATTTGATCTCTAAAACGTGCGGCATCTTCAAAGCGTAGTTCTAAACTTGCCTTTTCCATACGCTCAACGAGACCCGCCAAAACTTGTTTATCTTTTCCGGTTAAAAATAAACGGACATATTCTACTTGTTGATTATAGTCTTCATCGGAAACCAAGCCTTTAACACAAGGACCTAAGCAACGGCCAATTTGATATTGCAGACAAGGCCTTGAGCGATTTCGATACATGCTATCTTCACATTGACGTATCGGAAATAACTTCTGCATTAACGCCAGTGTTTCTCTCACCGCATAAGAACTGGGGGAAAGGGCCAAAGTACTCACCTTTCGCATGTTTCGCCCCCCGATGCATCGAAATTCGAGGATGTGTTTCACTGCTCAAAAATAGGTAAGGATAAGATTTATCATCACGCAGCAATACGTTATAACGTGGTTGATACAACTTAATATAGTTGTGTTCAAGTAATAGTGCTTCTGTTTCAGTATGAGTCACCGTAACATCAATAGAGGCGATTTGCTTAACCAACTGCTCTGTTTTACGACTTCCCACATTTTCACGAAAATAACTGGATAAGCGTTTTTTAAGATCCTTTGCTTTCCCTACATATATGACCGTTTCCCCAGCGTCATACATACGGTATACACCAGGTTGATTAGTGACTGTTTTTAAGAAAGCTTTCGGCTCGAACTGTTCTGACACTCGGATAAACCCTGTTTTGCTGTAATTAAACCATAACTGATGGCTATATGAGTTAATTCTACATCACTACAGATATTAAGTTTACTAAACATTCGATATCGATAGGTATTTACTGTTTTAGGACTCAAAGAAAGCGACTCTGCCACCCGTTTGATAGGTATCCCCTGAGTAATCATTAACATGATTTCCAACTCCCGCCCTGATAATAAATCATATATATCTTGTTGATTGCTATAAATTAACCGCTGGAGAGCAAGGTCTTGCGCAATATCCGGAGAGATAATTCGCCGTTTAACACTCACAATCTGGATAGCTTCAATAAGATCTTCTTCTGTAACATTAATACTTAATAAACCAAAAATACCGATATCTAGCGCTTTTAAAAAAAATGACGGATTATTTCTGACATTGTAAATAATGATCCCAACATCCGGTTGAGTTCTGCGCAGTGTCTGAATTGTTTTTAGTGAATCATAACGAAAGCTATCGCTACTGATTAAAATCATATTTGCTTTTTGGCATCTATTCCATGTAATCGCATGTTCCACTGTTGGAAAAGAAGCAACAACCTTATAGCGTATATGACGTGAAAAAACCGCCTCAAAACCACGAATTGCAATATTATTATCGTCAATTATTATAATATTAATCAATTAATTCCCCTATTGGATTTTAAAATTAATTGTAAAAATAATAAATGAATAAATAAAAAAGTCATATACACATTTTAATTTATCTTTGTTTTATTAAAAATAATATTAAATTATAATTTAAGTGAATGACTCATGAAAATTAATAATTAAAGACCACCTTATTAAGTGGCCTTATTATTACGAGTTAACTGATGCGTTATTTTTTCCCAACTAAACGACAAATAGTTTCTGATACTAAGTAGCTTTTCTCAAAAGAACTGATTGGTAGAAATTCAAAGCATGAGTGGAAATTAAGTGCGCCAGTAAAATAATTTGGGGTTAAGACGCCTCTTGCTGATAAAGCTGAACCATCCGTACCACCACGCATCGGGATCACTTTAGGCTCAACCTCTTGAGTTTTCAATGCATCGAAAATTAAATCAATCGCTGTACGATCATCACCTAACGAGTCACTAATATTGCTATACACATCTACAATGCTGCATTCAATTTTTGCTCTTGGATGACGTGCTTTTATTAATTCAATAGCTTGTTCTATAAAACGTTTTCGAGCTGCAAAACTATGGCGGTCAAAATCACGGATCGCCATTTTAATTTTAGCATTATCAGGGTTTGCGATTAAATCTGTGACATAAAAATAGCCTTCGCGATGCTCTGTGTGCTCTGGGGTATCAAAACGGTCAAAACAGCCAATAAAATCATGCGCAACCCGAATAGGGTTCAATAATACATTCTTAGCTGACATGGGATGTGCGGTAATACCTTTAATTGAAACTTCGATAGAAGCTGCATTAAACGTTTCATACACAACCTCACCAAGCGCACAGCAGTCAATAGTATAAGCAAAATCAACATTAAAGCGGGTTAAATCCATAATTTTAGAACCGCGTAGACCAATTTCTTCATCAGGTACAAACGCAACGTAGATATCTCCACAATCAAAATCCGCATATTGCAGTTTATGCATTAATTCCATAACAACCGTTACAGCGGCTTTATTATCAGCACCCAGTACGCTGGTTCCATCACTAAAAATAATATCTTCACCAATATAAGGTGCGGCTTCAGGGTGCTCGGCAGTCTTAAACCAAATGTTTTCTTTTTCATTTAAACATAAATCCTGGCCTTCGTACCTCAAAGTTTGAGGCTTAATGATGGGAGATAACCCAACATCGACAGTATCTAAATGAGTCACAAAACCTATTTTTGGCGCTGAAGGCTTATTTCCTGGGCGCATTGCATATAAGATGGCATGGTCATCAATATAAATATTTTTCAGACCATAGCTTTCAAGCTCTTGAGCTAATAATTTTGCTAGTTCACGTTGTCCTTCTGTACTTGGAACAACTATGCTTGCTGCGTCACTTTGGCTTTCAATAGCGAGATAGCGGTAAAAACGCTGCTCTAATTGTTTACCTAATTCGTTCATTTCATATTCCTTGCATTGACTATATTTACCCTATCTATTTACTTAATAGATAGGGTATTGGCCCTACTTACTGTGCAGGATGCCAGGTGTAACCGCTGTCGAAACCAATTGGGATATCAAAAGCCCAGAACAAATATAATGTTGAAGTCAAAATAATTAATAAACCAACAGTAAACGGGATCATCATTGAGCACAATGTTCCTATTCCTGCATTTTTATAGTATTTTTGACAATACATCAGGATTAACGGATAAAACGGAAACATCGGTGTGCTCACGTTCATTGCTGAGTCACTGACACGAAATGCCGCTTGTGTTAACTCAGGTGAAATTCCCACTGCCATTAGCATCGGTACCAATACTGGCGCCATGATTGCCCATTTTGATGTCGCTGAAGTAATCATGATATTTAAAATAGCGGTTAATAGAATGACGCCAAAAACAGTCATTCCAGATGGCATATCAAGTGTACGTAATAACTCAGCTCCTGAAAGTGCTAATAATGTGCCTAAATTAGAATGTTGAAATGAATATAAAAATTGGGCAGCAAAAAAAGCAAAAACAATAAATGGGATAAGTGACTTAGTAATATTTTCCATTGCCTTAACAACATCTTTTGTTGACGTAAAAGATTTCGTCATATAACCATAAACAATGCCTGGCAAAGCAAAGAAAATAAACAGTAAAGGCACAACGATTTGCATAATAGGTGCTTTAGGGCTAGTTAAGCTGCCATCAGGCCCACGTAATGGAGAGTTCTCTGGCCATAACAATGCAAATAATCCGATACCTAACGCAATTAGCACTAAACCTGAAATACGAAAAGCACGATTCTCAACAGCCGTAATTTTACCTAAATCTTTTTCAGAATCAGTATCCACTTCGTTTGAATTGATCGGGCAATTTTTATTTAACCATGGTTCAACAATCTTTTCAGTAATAAACCAGCACGTGAAAATAACCCCAAATGTACCACCCAAACTAAAAAAATAGTTACATAAAACATTTACGCTATAACCTGGCGCTAGCATTTGTGCGGCATCTTGCGTAAAACTTTGCATTATTGGGTCAATAATTGACGGCGTATAGCTTGCAGTAAATCCACCCGCTAAACCTGCAAATGCAGCAGCAATCCCAGCTAATGGATGACGACCACTCGCATAAAACATCATCGCTGCCACTGGCATTAAAATCACATAGGCAGAGTCTGAAGCAATATGAGAAACAATCCCGACAAACACCACGGTAGGCGTTAACATTCTAGGAGAAATAAACGACAACATTTTTTTCAATGCAGTATTAATAAAACCACTGCTTTCAGCAATACCAATACCTAACGTTGCCACTATCGTTATACCGAGAGGAGGGAAATTAATGAAGTTTTTAACTGCCGCAGTAATAAATAATATTATTTCCTCATACTGAAACATATTAACTATAGCAATTTTTTCTTTTGAAATAGGATGGTAATAACTAAAATCTACGAAAGAAAGTAGATAAGATAAAAACCAACATATAATCAGGGCATAAACAAACAGCATAGTCACATCAGGCATAACATTACCAATGCGCTCAACACGGTTTAAGAACCCTTTTTTCTTGGGAAGTGTTTTAGTTGTCATATTTACAAGCTACTTATGTTATTAGAATAGAAACTTTATAACAGTAAATAACCTATATATAAAAGTAAAATACTTTTGTGATTAGTTTTAACAGGATAAACCAGTTGCAAATTAAAACATTAGAATTATTTATATTAATTTTATATTTCAAATATGCTATATCTTAAATTTTATAAACTTATAGGTTTAGATGTAGAATATATCACTTAAGTGTTTGGCTTCGTGGTTACGCATACAAAAAAAGGAATAATAATCACACCTTTTTTTGTATGCAAGTAAATTACACTAATGTATGTTATTCACGCTTTAATTTTTCAGTATTTGCAATATAAAGTGCTACAACAAGAACCAAAATCGCCCCTGCATGTAACAGAGTTGTCATTGGGTCACTATGGTCAACAATAATTAAGCGAATAATTGCGGTAATACCTATATATATAAAATACCTTAGTGGGAAGTGATAGCCCGACATAAAATACTTTATTATCAAAGCAATAAACTCAAAATACAGAAAATAAATGACAATACCTTCTAGTAACTCATAAGCCGTTGCTCCTTTTGAGCTACCAAACATTAATGAAGCCATTGTCACTGTTTCTTTAGCTAAGAAGAATACAAGTACAGCAGCGAGTGCTATCAAGCCTATATTTAATATCCATTGCAGTACCCACGCGATATTACTCGCATGACGCATTCCTTTCATACTGTTCATTTTTTATCCCTCTGAACAACTTCTAAGTCTAGTTATTACCTTAATTGTAAAACAAATTTAAGTCGTTCGCATGACAAATAAGAACTTAATTTAACCAATAAAATCAAAAAATACAGTCTGAATAGCTACTGCCGAATTGCCTATTTCTTGCTATTAATACTATAACTAGAAACTTTAGTCAGATGATGGGGACATCATTTCCATAATATCCTTCTCTGTCAACATAGGTGTTTTTTCTACAAAGTTATAATACTTAGGCTTGCTATCGATGTAAATTTGCATACTCATTTGCGCATCTTGGCTCTCTTTAAATAAAGCGGCTGATGCATAATATGTTGAAGGTGAAAGTAAATGATAAAAAAGGTGTGAACCACAATTTTTACAAAATGCACGTTCTCCCCATTGAGATGACGCGAAAATTGTCACAGCTTCTTGCCCCTTAATTATTAAATCGTTACCGCAATCAACACTAAAACCTGGGCCGCCATTCCATTTTTGGCACATTCCGCAATGGCATACACTGACATGACTAATATCTTTTGTAGTTGTGATTTTTACAGAACCACACAAACATTGGCCTTGATGCATAGAATCCCCTTTATTTTGATCGTAGATTTATAATCTCAATATGAACATGTCCGCAGAAAAGTTAAGTGATGATTTACCTTTCATCTATTCTGAATTGTCGCCCGCTAAAACGTTTATCGTTAACAATACTCCGCAACTGTGAACTATTAAATTCTTTCGTTTCCCGTTCAAATTCAATATCTGCGTCATTTCCATCTGTGTTTTGTAGTACATATTCATACGTCACTTTATTATGCATTGCAATTTCTGTTAATACCGTATTACTCGTAGCTTGGGCAGCTATTGAAAAACCAGTCAAAATAACAACCATAATAAATATACGAGCCAGTAATGTTTTTTTCATCATCATCTCCTATTCTGTTAGAACTGTTTTAGCGCAAATCCCCGTCAGAAAAAACAGACTACAAGTAAGAGTTATCATGATTAAGTAAAGAGATGTCAAAACTGTCAACGACGTAAATTAATACCAAATAGGGAACCATTCCCTATTTGGTTAATAAAAATCTAGTTATAGCTCTTCATTATTTGTTTTATCTGAAGAGTTAACTTCTCTTAATAAATACCAGCAAAAATACCCTAATACTAATATTCCAATAAATAACAATACCCATAAGGTAATTGTCAGCCAGTTAAATTATCATCAACTGCGTCTGTTGCAGTTAACCTATCTACACCACCCAATTCAATGACTGTATTATCAAGAAAAAGCTGAGGGTAATTCGTCATTAGTTCATCAATGCTATCTGGTTTCCCTATCAGCTGGCTTGTGGTCAATTTATCAAAGCTTGCTTGTTTATTCCCCCAAACAAGCAAATACGGAGCGGGACCTTGTAAATTAAAAATAAGGTTATAAGCATCTCGTTTCCCCGTTAACCTTGGTGGTTGGTCCTCCCAACTGCCTTTGAGTGCAGAAATTCTTACTTTACCTACCATTTCGCCATAAAGTATAGTGCTCGGATTACTAACTAATTCACCATCTATTATTTGATTATATGCAACAACATTAGTGAGTAATTTCCAACTTTCACCTCTATCAGATGAATACTCAATTTTTAGTGGGATCACGCGATTTGATTGCTGCAATTGTATTTGTAATTCACTTAATGGCTGAGCTCTTGGCAATTGATATATAACATGGTCTTTTGAAACTCCATCATTGGTCATTTCAAAATGGAATAATTCCTGGCGATAAGTTGAATTAAGTATACTAGAAGTAGCATTTACTTTTAATAAGTCAGGGATAACAATATCAGGGCCACTGACAATCACAGCCATAAGATAAGGTGCATTCAATGCCTTTGAATTACCATTTAATAATTCAATATTATTACTTGCGATAGTTTCAGAATTTAACTTCAAATTCATAATTGGCTGGTTTGTTGCTATATTTAGCCAGTTTTCTTTGTCATCACTGGAAAAAACAAATACCTTTGCCTGCCATTCATTCTCACTTTTGGCCCAGTCTAATGTCAGGTTTTTAATTGGCGTATCTTTAGTTTGACTTTGATTTCTCGTTAATAAATAAGCCTGATAAGCAACATTGTCTTTTACCTGCATACTAGGCAACTCAATTCTATCTACCTTGCCTGGAATAGATTCAACTAATAGATGTTGCCTTTCTCTACGCACATCATCATGAGAATTAACGCTATCAACCTGCGTCACTAAACGTTGTGGCGTAAAAGTCACCTTCTCATTAGAAATGGACTTTTCCGTATCAGAAAATAAGACTGAAGGAATTTCATTACCCGTACCGTTAAAGACGCGAACATCTTGCAAGGTCTTGGGGTACGCTGAATTAATGTATGCATTTACAGGGAGCTCTAACCAATAAAAAGGAGTCGATGTATCGAGTACATTTATTTCTGAGCCTTGATAAAAGCTATAAGGTGTAGCCTCTTCTACTGTCTGCGCATTTAAGTAACTTGAAAACAATAATGACAAAGAGAAGACTGCAAAAAACCTTCTTAGCCCGGTATTTTTTATTAAACTCATGATTGTTTCTCCTGTTCGACTTTCCCTTTTGTTTCTTTTGGTGGTAATGGTGAAAAATACCCAACAATTAAAATTAATAATGCAACGCCAATAAATGAAATTGCGCGAGAAATACCACCCTGCCCATAAATATCAATTAAGAATAACTTGGCAATAACACAAGCAAAAATACCGGCTCCCATAAACCACCAAATACGATTTTTCTTAATAGCGGCAATAGTGATACAGGCTAGTGCAGCCAATGCCCAACTGATAGAAAGCACAGTTTGCAATAAGCGCGAATCATAAAGAGTATCATAGTTCCAATTTAGCTCAGCGAAATCTGCTATTGCACGAATTAAGATACCGTTAAACCAATAAGCAGAAAGTGCAATTATAGCCACTAATAAACTACGTAGAACCCAAAAATTAGCCACTGTCATGTTGCGTATTTTTTGAGTGAAACCTTTACGTATTAAAATTAGAGTCGCAATACTAAATAACCCAGCTTCATCTAGTGGGTTGATTAACGGCACATAACTCCAAAAGGTCAATTTGCCATCTTCTAAATTCGCATAGCAAGATAATACAATTAACCCCACTGTCACAGGGAGCATTGCATACCAGTAAATTAACCCATTACGTTTCATTGGTGGCATTCTATTTTGTTGTAGCCAATAAAGAACAATCACGGTTAGCGTTATCGCCATGACATAAATAAAATACCCCACTTCGTGCATTCCCCATGGCAAAATGGAGACAAACCAATTCACCTGAGTACCAATAAATGCAAGAATTAGCCATAAATTAGCGCTATGAAGTACTCTTTGCATCCAGCGATCACGAAGTTTATACGCCATGAATAACAAATAAAACAGAACTACCCAATACAACTGGCCATATAAGAGAACCTTCGCCACGCCCCATCGGGTTTTGGTCATTTAAGAAATCTAAACCAAGATAATAATATCCCGCAATCCATAGGATGGATTGGCAAAGTAGCAATGGCACCCAATTTATATGGATAGCATATAAACGCCAGAACCAAACAGAAATAACGACCAAAACTAAAATAATAAAGCCTTCAGATTCACGGCTCCATGATAAAATATCCGTAAATAAGGGGAGCCAGCAAAACCAAGTCACCAAGCCAATAATTAAGAAACCGTAGCTAAATAAAGTAAAGTTGCTGTCTTCATGACGACGAGTATGGAAAAGCCCTCCGGCCATAAAACATGCGATTAATAGCACTGGCACCATATAAGTACTACTGCGACTCCAATATAAATAAGGATAATCACTTAATAAGGTTATTGCGCTAATAACAATCAATAAAGAGCCAATAGCCGCCATTTTTTTCTGGTTTTGCTGTAAACCGAACCAAAGAATTAACAGCCCTTCTAATGACCAAATAATGGAAGTCCACTCAAATGTTAACGCTAGTGGAATAGCTAAAGTAATAAAACCAGCACCAATAATAATATTCGCTAATGCCATATTTTTGCCAGCAGATTTATAGCGCTTATGTACTTGTAATCCAGTTATCAGATATAACAAACCTACCATCAGTGAAATAAAGGCTGGCAGTAGATCTTCCCCTTGTGAAATAAAGAATTGAAGGGCGATACTAATAAAAGGGGGAACAAACAGAAGTGTATTATCAACAATCAGTTGCTTGCTATGTTCAAAACGCAGTGAAAACAGTTGAGTTAAGGCATTAAATACGACTAAATTAGCGATGATAAAGAGTTGGCTGGATAAATAGTAGTCTGGCTGGTAATTATCTAATCCCCATAAAATGGCAACACCATAAGTCATCACCATACCAACTAAATTTAAAGGGCGCCAAGCTTGCCACACACTAATAACCAAAATACCAATAGACAGCATCAGGTAATAAGAGAACAAGACAACATGGCTTCCACCGCCAGTAGAAAGCAATACAGGTGCTAAATATCCACCTATTGATGCTAAAACGGCTAAACTAATAGTTCGCTGCAATAATGCCAAAGCAATACTTGCGGTACAAATAAGTAACATAAACGCAAATGCCATTCCATATGGCACCATCGTATATAATTTAAAGGCAGCAAAAATAGTGATATACAAGCAACCTATCGCCCCTCCTTGTAAAATCAACCCAAATAATGCCTTTTTGTTTCGTAACCACCAGCCAACTCCTAGTAAGGCTAAGCACCCTACTGCACTGAAAATTAACCGCATTTGCGGTGAAATGATTTCATTTTGCACGCTGTAATTCAGTAAATATGCTACACCTAGGAATAACAGCAGGATACCTATTTTCGCAACCGGGTTTCCTTTAAATAACCAACTAAAGAAATGGCTGAATATTGATTTATCATGACTAACCGTATGCTGATTATTTTGATTTGTATTAGGTTTATTATGATTAAATCGATTTGGGTCAATTTGCTGTACTACCGTGTTATCAAACCTATTTGGGTTAATATTTTCATGAGTAGATTGTTCCCTCATAGAAATCGAGTTCACATTATCAGATAAACTACGTTCTTTTTCAGCTTGCTGGTAAGCAACATGGCTTATTGAGGAGCTCTCTTTAGTTGCTCCCATCTCGTTGTCTAATTTAACGTCCGCACTATCCGCACTAAAAGAAAATTCATACCGCTCTTGCTCTATGGACGCGCCTCGCCCTTCGTCTAAGCTTGGTTGGGGAGATGTCTCATCATCAACGGATATGCTTTGCGTGTATTTTGCTTTTGAAAGTAAAGTTTCTAAAGAGGAAACCTTCTGATTTAACAGCGAAATTTGGTACTGCAACCGACCTGTTCGATTGATGGCAATAATAGCAAGAATCGGAGCTAGCACTAGCAGAAAAACTAATACGAGTCCTACTAGTATCCAAGTATCCACAAATAGGTTTCCTCATAATAAAATTCACAATTTAGAATCTGGAAAATAATGACCACGATTATTGCTAGTGTAGATAGCATTGATCCCCTTGCCAACTAAATGTAATATACTGTTACAAAATAATTTGTTACATTCTGCTTTTAGGTATACCCTCGACAAAAAAGAAGCGATACATCCCTTCTTTTATGACTTATTAATACTCCCATTAGTTATTTTAGTAACTAAGAAAACCCTTAATCATCATTTAATGATAATTTCATTCATAAAGAATAAGTAACTGATATAACTATCTATTCTTAATATTCCTTTTTAGATGCTCAAAAAATTAGTCATTAAAATTTTATTAGTACAATTTTTTTTATTATGTTATCTATATAATAGCTCTATCTTCAAACATTACTCTAATACTTATTATCCTTAAATGACTAAAGTCATTTATAATTATGTTAATTAGTTTCTTAATTAAGCACTGATAAAAACATAAATGTTTTAATTTAAATAAAGTTAATACAAGGGAAAATGTTAACTATAATTTCACTTATTTTTTATACAATAAAGCCTATCGCATAATATCGGGAGAATTTTTAATGCTGACTCACATTATACTTGCTGCTTTAGGGCCCATTGTTCTTGGATTAGCCGTCGGTTGGCTATCAGGTAAATATGGGTTTATCAAACGAGAGTATTCCCAAGCCTTTGCTGACTTTGTAGTTAAAATAGCATTACCATTTGCATTATTTCTAGCTGCTGCACAGGCTCCCCCCTCAGTATTGCTCAATATTGACTACTTATTAGCATTATCTGTAGGACTAATTGCAACATACGTGATTGGTTTTATTTTTGGTAAGTTTATTTTTCGTCATAATAAGAAAGATGCTGCAATGCAAGCATTGTCGGTGTCTTTTCCTGATATGGCCTACTGTGGGCCACCTGTCTTGCTCGCAACTGTCGGGTCATCAGGCTTAATCGCTATGGTATTAGGCAACCTTATTTATACTGTCATTATTATCCCATTTACTCTCTTAATGATCAGTGGCTCACAACAAGGGCATAGTGTCTTTAAATCTGTTGGGAAAGCCATTGCCCAGCCCTTAGTTTTTCTTCCTATTCTAGGGGCATTATTGGCTATTTTTGGTGTTAAATTACCTGAAATATTACAAAACTCAGTTAATGAATTAGGTAAAACAGCAGGCGGAGTCGCTTTATTCTTCCTTGGATTGCTCCTTTCAGGAATCAAACTGACAATAAGTAAGGAAATTATATTTAACGTCTTTATAAAAAACTTTGTTCAAGCCGCTCTTATTTTAGGGACTGGGCTCGCTTTAGGATTACAAGATGATTTACTTAAAGCCGCGTTTATCATTGGTGTATTACCCACCGCGACCGCTGTTCCTGCATTAGCAATTAGTAATCAGGCCTATACGGAAACCTCTGCTGGAACCGTGTTATTAAGTACACTTGCTGCCTTAATTTCGATTATTGGCGGTATCACTATCGTCGAAATGCTTTAGCTTTCAAATTAATGGTAGCCTAAACATAGGCTGCCATTTCATTGCGGCACTAAATTCTCTGTTGCTTTTATCACCTATAATTTGCCAGACAGATCACAAAAAACGTATCATAGAGATAAGTACTTTTCTTTTATACACCTAGGATACGAACAAAAAATGAAAATTAGTGATGAGTTAGCTTCCGCTATCGCTTCCGTTACTGAAGTCGCTGCTGTAGCTGCCTTCGATTGGGTAGGTAAACAAGATAAAAATGCCGCAGATAAAGCCGCTGTTGAAGCAATGAGAAATCGCCTAAATGAAATTGATTTTCATGGCAAAATTGTCATTGGTGAAGGTGAAATCGACGATGCTCCCATGCTATATATTGGCGAGCAAGTTGGCAAACAATCCGGGTCTGTTGGGTTAGATATCGCAGTAGATCCTATTGATGGAACACGTATGGTGGCTTGTAATGAAAAAAATGCCATTGCCGTACTTGCTGCCGCGCCAACGGGAACACTGCTTCAAGCACCTGATATGTATATGGAAAAACTTGTTGTTGGTGCCGCAGCGAAAGGAGCTGTTCACCTAGCAAATCCCCTAGAAAAAAATTTAGAATTTCTTTCCTCCGCACTGAATAAACCCATTTCAAATCTTTCAATCGCAGTGCTTGATAAACCTCGCCATCAACATATTATTAAAACTATCCGTAATTTTGGTGCGAATGTGATTACCATCCCTGATGGTGATGTACTCGCCTCATTACTTACCATTCTTCCGGAGCATCCCATTGATATGATGTATGGGACTGGTGGTGCTCCTGAAGGCATTATCAGTGCAGCCATCGCACGCGCTTTAGGCGGTGATATGCAAGCAAGGCTAATTTCTCGAGATAAAGCCAAAGGTGATAGCGAAGAAAACAAACAGCTCGCGGCACAAGAAATTTTGCGCTGTCAGCAAATGGGGTTAGAAATTGGTGAGGTGTTATCTTTAGACCAGATGGTGAGTACTTCTGATGTCATATTTGCCGCCACAGCTATCACACCAACAATCTTGATGGATGGTGTATCAATAGATGCTTACAGCCGCATTTCAAATACCATTTTGGTTAATGGCCGTGACCGTTCGCTAAAACTGATTAATAATCGCTATTTTAATTAATGCAACAATACAGTATGTCATATATATCAAAAGGGCTTTTCAGCCCTTTTGATTACAACTATTTAAGATGAAAATTAACGCTCAAGAGTCATACGATTTAACATCGGAGCAGTTAAAACCATCAAAATTGCCATCACACCAGTCACTAAACCAATCTTCAGGAATACGTCACTGTACACAGCTAAAGATTCAACTTTACTAGTAAGTTCACCTTCTGGTACCGCTGCCATTGAGGCAACATACCCTGCGATAAATGCTGCTGCTGAGTTAGTCAGGAACCACGCGCCCATAATAAAGCCCATTAAACGCTGTGGAACTAACTGAGCTACCATCGCAAGGCCAAGACCTGAGATCATCAGCTCACCAATACTTTGGAAGCCATAGCAGATAACTAGCCATTGAACAGAAACAATCCCAGCTTCATTTGCAAATTTCGCACCTAATGGCAAAACTAAGAATGCCGCGGAACATAGCAACATACCAATAGCAAATTTATGTGGCATCGGTAAGTTGTCGCCCATTTTATTATAAATTGCAGCTAAAATTGGGCTTCCAATCATGATCCATAATGGATTCAGAGCTTGGTATTGTGCAGGCTCAATAGAAAAACCAAAAACTTCATGCTCTACGTTATGTAATGCAAAGAAGTTTAGCGATGTAGGCATTTGGCTATAAAGAACAAAGAATACAATCGCTTCAAGCATTAGAATCAATGCAACAATCATGCGGCGACGCGCCGTACCTTTCAGTGCTAATGTTTCTTTGATAAAGATAACTAAAATACCCAAAGAAATAATCGCTAATGCTGTACGAGCAATACCGAGGTTATGCAATAGCCATGTTGAAATCGCAATGAGTGCAACAACACCAGCGACAGTTGCGACCAACCTTGAGATCACGACAGGAGCGAAGTCAGGCTTTGAGCCATGTTGAGAAACCCATTTTTTACACATATAGAAGTTAATCAATGTGATAATCAGGCCTACAACACTAAGAGAGAACGCAACATCCCAGCCATAATGTTTTGCTAACCATGGTGTTGCAATCATTGAGAAGAATGAGCCGATATTCACGGACATATAGTACATGGTGAATGCACCGTCCAAACGAGGGTCGTCTTTTTCATAGCAGGTTGATAACAGTGATGATGGGTTTGCTTTAAACAAACCATTACCAACTGCAATAGTCGCTAAGCCAACATACACCATCGACACGTCATGCCCTGAGAAAGCAACAAATGCGTACCCCGCAATCAGTGTTATCGTTCCAAGAACAATAACACGTTTTGTTCCGAGAACTTTATCCCCTAACCAACCACCTACCGCAACAAAACCATAAACTAATGCTGCAAACGCCGAGAAAAGTGTAATTGATTCTGTTTCTGACATACCCAGCACTTGGCTTAGGTATATTGGAAGGATCCCTTGAAGACCGTAGTAACCAAAACGTTCCCAGAGTTCGATAGAAAAAATAAGATAGAATGAGCGAGGTTGCTTAAACGCGTTAAGACTGACTTCCTCTTTGTTATTTGTTGTGGACACAAGTTACCTCTAGTACAACCTGTACATATGCAAAAAAACCACGGAACGCTCTATGCGCTCTCGCATTGTTATGATCTCAAGAATTCAAAGTTGAAAAGATTCACTTTTGGTAGGAGGAGTATCATTCCCTGACCTCAAAACAAACAAAACTGTGTGTAGACTTGTTTATGGATCTCAAACATAAATTCAATGAGTTAAAGCACATTTGATTATTTATTCAACATTAATTGGCAGATAACCCGCCCAGAACCCAATAATCAATTAAGCCATATACGTTATTTATGCACCAAAATTAAAGAATTAGCTAGTATTAATTACTGCTTGAATTGAATTTAATCGTGATTTACTTCAATTTTTTACAAAATCACCAAATTATTATCGATTACTAATTAGTCATTTGTTTATTAAATGTTAAGAACATTATTCTATAGTGAAACTATAACACCCTGTTTATAACTCTATGATTTATTGCTTTAAACGTTATGGGAAACTAAAAATATCCATAACAAATGAACACTTTTTTCTTTTATGATCTTTTATGATAAGAAAGGATTTAGAGAGTCGCAGCTAAAGAGACATTCAAACTGGAATTTTGGATAAAAAAAAGCCCAGTTGAAAACTGGGCATAATGCATTCTACTCAAGGATCTTTTTGCTAAATTCAAACTATCACTACGTAGGTGCATTATTACATTACTTCGTGTAAAGAAATGAATGATGAGGGTAAATATATGAATGTTTACGCAAGCAAACAGTATATAGATACTACTAAGACACAGTATCACTGAAAAAAGTTCATCTTTTTTTAAGTTATTTATGTATTTTTTGCTCTATGCGCTAATAGCAACAATTAACCATCTGATTTAGTAGAATTAATATAAAATGTCTTTCATATCATTGCAGGAACTTATCTAACAAGATAACGTAGCCGTTAAGAGCTTAGTCCAAAGGATGTCATGTGAAAAAAGTATTTTTACTGTTTTTTATCTTTATTAACGTATTTTTCTCTCCTGCCTTTGCAGAAGAAGCGACGCCACTAATTAATGAAAAAACGCTAATTGCACTTGCGGAACAGGGCCAAGCCGAAGCTCAGTTTAATTTAGGTATGTTTTATCAGTCTCACCATCAGTTTGACCAAGCTTTACATTGGTATCTTCTCTCTGCTAATCAAGGCTTTACAAAAGCACAAATTAACCTTGGTTTGATGTACCAACAAGGTACCGGGGTTAAGTTAGATGAGAAACAAATGCTGCACTGGATGAGCAGAGCAGCCGAAAATGGTGATCCTATTGGCCAAATGAATATGGCCGAATATACCTTATACGGCCTTGATAATTTATTAGAGAAAAACCCAGAAAAAGCAGAACAGTGGCTAGAAAAAGCGGCCGAACAACATTTTCAACCTGCTATGCTCACCCTCGCCTATTGGTATGAAGAGGGAAAAGCTGTTACAAAAGACCAGCAAAAAGCCCAAAAAATATATCTTGCTCTTGCTGAAAAAAACCATCCTCAAGCACTCTATTTATTGGGTTATCAGGCTGCTGTAGGCATGTATGATAAGGTGAACTACCCTCTTGCCTTTCAATATTTTACCCGTGCCGCAGAATTGGGTTTTTCCCCCGCACAAAATAGCTTAGGTATGCTGTACCTAACCGGGCAAGGCACCCCAAAAAATACCCAATCAGCCATAAAATGGCTAACCCAAGCCGCTGAACAAGGTGAAGTTTCCGCTCAATTTAATGTTGCGCTTATTTATGCGCGCGGTGATGGTATCAAGGCTGACCAAGCAAAAGCGTGTCACTGGTTTATAAAAGCCGCTCAGCAAAATAGTGTCGATGCGCAATATGCAGCAGGAGCCTGCTACCAATATGGTATGGGTGTTGAAGCCGATGATAAAAAAGCCCTACGCTGGTATCAACTCGCAGCCGCTAAAGGCCATGAGCGTGCTGAAAAGAAAGTGTTAATTTTAGAAAATAAACACAAGTGATCTTGATAGTAAAAATACTTCTACCCTATCGATAATAGTAATAAATATTTAAAATATAATGTTATAAATTCAATTAGATGACCATTAAATTTTGTCACTGATAATCTATCAATTTATCTTTATATTAGTTTGATAAGTGTCAAAAAGGAGAGCTTAATGGACAAGAAAATGAATTTGGCTAGTAAAGATTTTTCTACGTCTTTACTCTCAGGGGAAGGCAAAAATGATTACGAAAAATATATCAGAACTGAAACATTATTATCATTACAGCGTACTAAAGAAAATTGGCTGCATCGCGATGAATTAATATTTCAAATTACCCATCAATCAACAGAGTTATGGTTAAAATTAAATAACGAAGAAATAACAGAAGCCATACATGAACTACAACACCACCGAGTTACTCATGCTATCGCCTTGATACAACGTGCGAAAGAATGCATTCATTTAGTCACTGAGCAAATTAACATACTCAATCATCTCACTCCTCATGATTTTTTAACTATACGTCCCGCATTTGGAACAGGTTCTGGTATGGATTCACCTGGATGGCATAACGTTACCATGAGCGCGAAAGCGTTATACAAGCGATTTCAACTTTATATTAAAGAAAAAAATATTGATTTAATTCAGGTGTATACAAAATCAATCCATGATGAAGTATTCAATTTATGTGAAGCGCTAATTGGCTGGGATGAGCAAACTATCTTATGGCGTATGCGTCATTACCAAATGGTGATACGCACAATAGGCCATAATAGTATAGGAACAAAAGGCACAATGTCAGACACAATGGCACAACGGATTTATCTAAAGCATTTCCCACAATTATGGAAGGTTCGCTCGACTCTCACAATGAACGCTAATCAACATGTAAGTGATTTACCCAAATAGCCTCTGAAGCATAATATGCGATCAACAAAAATTGATATGTAATACACCAGAAAATCTACATTGAATATAATCAATGCAGATTTTCTGGCGGTGTAGCTACTTATTTTAACATTCACTCATATCTTGCCACGGTAAATTCGCTGCGGTCGGCCAACTTTGCCATACTCAATTTCGGCTTCAATTTTATCCTTCGCTAAACAATACTCCAAATAACGCCTTGCAGTGGTACGACTGAGTTTGATGGTTTCAGCAATACTTTCTGCCGTATATTGCACATCAGGTTCAGTGAACAAAGCGAGTATTTTTTCAAGTGTAATAATATCAATGCCTGTTGGAAGTTCTTCCTTTGATTCCCCTCGCGCATAGGTATTGAACATATCATCAATTTTACTTTGGTTGGTTTTGCTATTGTCCTGTACAACAGATTTACGTTGAATATACCTATCCAATGTTTGGCCTAAACGCTCATAGGCAATTGGCTTCACTAAATAGTCAAAAACGCCTAAACGAATAGCTTCAGAAACCGTATCCATATCACTTGCAGCCGTAGTAAATACAATGTCTGCATTATTCCTTTCTTGTATTAACTCATGAACCAGATCAATCCCTTTACCATCTGGTAAATAGTTGTCTAATAAAATCAGGTCTGGTTTCATGTATTCAATCATTTTTCTCGCTTCAGCAAGGTTACCTGCAAGCCACACTTTCTCACATGCGGGATAGGCTTTTATATATTCACTGTGCATTTCAGCAAGTAGTAACTCATCTTCCACAATGAGGATTTTTATCTTAATCATTTTATATCTTCACTTTCGGAATAAAAATTGAAAATACTGTACCATGCGGTTGATTTTCTTCAATAATAACCGCACCATTACAGCGTTTAACATAAGACGCAACAAGATATAACCCGATACCATGGCCATCTGTCACATCGGTTTTCGTTGTCACACCGCGCTCGAACCATTTATCTTGCATTTCTGATGGGAAACCACACCCCTGATCCGCGACTTCAATGACAATCTCCTTCCCTTCATCAGAAAGGTATAATTCTACTTGTTTATTACCCTGATTATTTTTCAAACTTGCTTCAAATGCATTATCGAGTAAATTTCCCAATATCGCACAAAATTCAGTACTATTTAACGAATCGGGTAATTCATGCAACTGACTACCGGCAATAAATTTTAACTGTAACCCTAGTTCTTTAGCTCGATGGTGCTTACCAAATAATAAACCAGCAACCTGCTTATCAAAAAACTGCCCGCGAAGTGTATCAATTAATTGCTGCTGAGATTCTGATTCCCCTTTAATCAAAGCCAACGCTTGGTCATATTCTTTCATTTGCAATAACCCACTTAATGTTGACATCCAATTAAGATGTTCGTGCCGCAAAGTGCGTAAATTTTCAATATATTGACGAACTTGGGTCAACTGAGAGTTTAACGATTCAATATCATTTTGACTACGAAAGCTAATAACTGCCCCCACCAGATGTTCACCATCACGGATCGCAACCCGGTTTGCAATCACATTTAAACCATTAAACTCGCCAATCACATCATGCTTAGTTGTTTCAAGATCGGTAATAAAAAAATCAGCTGGCGATATATGCTCTGATACAAATGTTCCTGTTAACTGACCCAATGGCTTACTTAGGGATAACATCTTTCTCGCATTTGAGTTGATATTGATTATTTGCCCTTGTGTATTTACCGCAATCACACCTTCAAAAACGGCTTCAAATATTCCTTTTTGTACTAACACCAGTTGAGTAATCTCTTCAGGTTCCATTCCCAACATTTGTTTTTGAATTAAACGTGAAAACCCCCAAGATAAAAACAGCAAAATAACCAATATTCCTAAAAAGGTAGCACCTGTTTGCACAAACAATTCACTGCGTGACGTATCAATTTTGTTTGATAAGTAACCAATAGAAACTACGCCAATCACTTTACCTTGTTCATCAAAAATAGGCGTCTTAGCTCTAACAGCATTTCCCATCGAACCTTCGCCATTAATGAAATAACTTTCTCCTTTATCTAAAGCACCTGGTTTGTTCCACTGCATTTCAAAACCAATTTTTTGGCTATTTGGGTGATATAACCGAATTGATTTTTCATCACCGATAACCACATAATCATAGTTGGAATCTTGGTTTAGTTTGTCAGCAATAACCTTCAGTCTCGGAATATCTCTATTCTTTACTGATTGCACCACACCATCAATAGAAGCAATCAGCTTTGCTTGGCTCATCGCTAACGATTGAATGTTTGCAATCAATCGATTTTCAGCCGTATCCGTGAAATATTTGCCCAACCCGAACGTTAAAAAAACAGAAACAATCAATAACAGAAAAAAAACTCGTACTGAAAATGAAACTGAATTTACTTTTTTCAATGAAGAGAATGCATATTCTTTTTTCATGTTATATCTCGTTACTGGCTGAAAAGTAAAAAATTTGTTAATTCAAAAAAGGTAGGATAACCGATAAATCGGATTCAAGCCAAAGGTATAATACACATATTAATAATTAAACACATTAAAACCAAGCAATAAAAAACATATCCAATAATTAAAAACTTTAAAACCATTAAACAAATACAATCTCATTTAAGAAACATGAAATAGGTCAAATATATTAAATACAGTATCTTTAATATAAATATCAGAGAGGATAATTAAATAAGAATTTATATTTAATTCTATAAGAATAACCAAAAATATTTGTTTAATTAACTTTAACATTAGCAACATTTTAAAAACATCTCTAAATGAGATGCAGGATACTATTATGTTCGAAAACATAACGTTTAACCAAGTAAAACGTCATGAGAACAGGAAACTTGCTGAAATAACTCAGTTTTTAAAGGAAAACGATTTAGAGCTTGATTCAAGCATTGACGTTTTTATTACAATCTCACGCAATGAAAAATTAATTGCGTGCGGAGGCTTAGCAAAAAATGTTATTAAATGCGTTGCTATTAGTGATGATGCTCGAGGTGAAGGCCTTGCATTAAAATTAGGTCGTGTATTCAATATAGAGATCATCACAATAGGTAATGCTCCCGCTCGATGAATGTGCCGATGATTTTATCATGCATTTCAGGCGACTTCGAGTAACCTAACGTCTTACGGTTAAGACGCTTTAAGCGATTTCTTAAATTCAAATTCTCTCTTTCTATTCGTTGGGTATAAAACTTACTTGCTACGTGTTTTTGTTTAGGCAATATCTCATAAGCACTGAACTTATCCGTGCACCAAAAAGCCACATTAAACCTAGACAGTAAAGCCAGTAACTGACGAAGAGTTCTCTTGTTTCGACGACCAAATGTATGAGCAATAATCCGTTTTAGGCGAGGTTCCCAGGCATACCAAAGCCAGCGTTGTTGTTTCTTATTAGCCACAAAAGACCACTGTTCATCAACTTCGCAAAGGAGTTCAATCTGCAAATTATCAAGAGGTAAAGAAGTTACCTGCTTCGGCGAGAGTTTTTTAAAGTACGAACAACCGCATTAATGCTGATATGAAGGGCCCTAGCAGTATCACGAATACCGGCATTATTCATCGTGAGGTCGATAATTTTATCTTTAGTTCCGGGTTGGCAAGCACGATATTTATAATCGAGTTGGAAGCTTCGGCAGCAATTTTGGCAGCGATAACGTTGATGACCAGTGCTCCCTAGGCCATGTTTTTTCACTGAGGGAGTTTGTTGACAAAATGGGCACCTTACATCGACTTTAGCCATGAATATTCTCCGATAAATTACCCTATATTACAGGTTAATCACCGGATTGAATACATGACCAATAATGTTACTATCGATAAAATGATTAAAATACCAATAATTGTCAGCACATCTACTTCCTTCTTAGAATTATATTTTTCAGGTGAACACAAAATTTAGCTTGGCTTGCATTAGCTTAACAAGCTTGTTTCTTATATAAACCCTTGAATATAACCGCAAGGAATATTTTATATTTTTGCTTCACAAACAATGCATTAATTCTTATTTAAATTATCATTTAAAATAAAAAAATAGCTTTATTCTCTATTAGAACCATTAAAACCATAAGCAGAAATTAACGCCACTCTAAGTTGGTGGTAATTAATTTTATTTATAAGTTACAGAATTATAACAATCAAAAAATAATAGTTATTATTATATTTTATTTTTTATCTAATTTTTTTATATTTTTTCCCTCGTTTTTCATTATGTTGCTAGGGAAATATACTTTTTATGGTTTTGAACAAATATGCAAAATTTCACTTGATTTTCTATCAACGATCCGCTGTAAAAACAAAATTTCCCCCGTAAAACCACACCATCTCACAAAAAAAACTTGGCTAACCGAGTATAATATTAAAGTAATTTAAGTTTGCTAATAAGGAATGTTTCAATGAGCCGCCTTTTTTCACCTGTATCAATAGGCCAAGTTTCTCTGAAAAATCGAATTATTGTTCCCCCTATGTGCCAATACTCCGCAGAAAATGGCATGCCAACAGCATGGCATAAAGCCCACTATATGAACCTTGCTTTATCTGGTGCCTCTTTAGTTATTGTAGAAGCTAGCGCTGTTGTTCCTGAAGGGCGTATTACCTACAAAGATCTTGGTTTATGGAATGATGAACAAATGGCTGCAATGCAACAAATGCTCAACGATATCAGGCAGTTTTCAGATGCACGCTTAGGGGTACAAATCGCTCATGCAGGCAGGAAAGCATCAACTGATTTACCTTGGTTGGGAGGTAAAAGTATCCAGCCCACACAACCTAATGGTTGGCAAACTGTTGCACCATCTGCGCTCGCTTTTGGTGATAATGCGGTACCACATGCATTAACCATTGAAGAAATTTTACAGCTAAAACAACAGTTTATTGATGCAGCTATTCGTGCTGAAAAAGCAGGTTTTGACGTTATTGAGATCCATGCCGCTCATGGATATTTACTGCATGAGTTCTTATCACCAGTATCAAACTTACGACAAGATGAATATGGTGGATGCTTTAAGGGGCGTACTCGATTACTTATCAATATTTTCCATGAAATGAGAAAAGCGATTAACCCTAATATTGCAATTGGCGTGCGGATCTCTGCAACAGACTGGCTTGAATCGGGTTGGAATACACCTGAATCTATTGAGCTTACTGAATTACTAGAGGATTTGGGTTGCGACTACATTCACGTTTCGTCAGGTGGGCTATCACCAGAGCAACAAATACCATTGAGCCCAAATTACCAAGTCCCTTTAGCCCAAGCTATTCATGAAAATACCATGATGCCTGTCATTGCTGTAGGTCTTATCACTGAACCTTTACAAGCTGAAGCCATTATTGCAACCCACCAAGCAGATTTGGTGGCTATTGGCAGAGGGATCCTATTTGAGCCACGTTGGCCTTGGCGAGCAGCGAGCGAATTGAATGAACAGATAGATGTTGCGCCACAATACTTGCGCAGTGCTCCACATCAATTTAAACATTTATTTAAATAAAAATAATAAACTCGCAGCTATTGTTGATTGATAATAAATAGCTGCGAGTAATAAACAATTAACGCGCGTTAGTCGAACACTGTTGAACAAATTCAATCATGGTTTTTTGGAATTCAGGTTCTGCAGTACCTGATTTTTCTAATTCCGCATCCATACGTTTAAACTCAGCTAAACCATATTTTTCAATTGTTTTATCGTAGGCACAACCACAAATTGCACTGACCGCATTTGCCGTTTCACCTTGCGGGTTTCCTGATGCAACAACACAGGTATTCACAAAATTCTCTTTGTACTCCGCAATTTCTGATTTTTCATCAGAACATGCAGACAACACAACCATCGCTCCCGCCATACCTAATATTAATGCTAATTTTTTTCATTTTATGCCCATTTCCTATTCAGCTTTAACTAAGGTGATAATAATAAACCGCTATTATTCCTAGTTCACGCTATTTTGGATATATCGTTTATATTTTCAATACCATTAATCTTAATACGCAAAATAAGACGCTCTTATTAAGATTAATATCCCTATCACTAACTATTCATAACAATCATAGCTGTTTTCTGGTAAAAAAGCTGTATTAACCCATTTTTTATTATGTGTATTTTACCTTGGTAATGAATTAGAACAACGCCATCGATAGTAGAATAATGATGATAAAATTAGCACACAACCCACAATTTGGATAAAAGGCATTCTTTCATGGTACCAAATCGCCGCGACAAAAACGGTCATCACGGGTTCAAGGATCATAATAATTGCCGCATTTCCTGCTGTGGTATTTTTTTGACCAATAAGCTGTAACACAAAGCGCAAACTCGTTGCTATCACCACACTAGCAATAAACCACATCATGGTAGGCGTTGTCATGCTGCTCGGCCATTCTTCTAAAAAGAATGACAAGACTAGCCCTGTCATTCCTGTACAAGCAAGTTGAATGGCCGTTAACGGTAAAAGAGGAATTGTTCGGGTATATAAACTGGTATAACAAAAATAGATAGCTTGGACAATTGCCGCGCCAAGAAACCACAGTTGACTTGCTTTAAATTCAAGTTGAGCCTTAAATAGGGTTAAGCATGCCAGCCCTAATACCGCAACAGGGAGTGCTTCCCAGAAATAACGAACAGGTTTATTTTTTAAAATAACCCATGCAACTAACGGAACAAATAACATAGCGAGGCTCATAATAAAAGCCCCTTCGCCAATTGAGTCTGTTATTGCCACCGCGTGGATCCAGAGCGCCATATTTAATGACATCCAACCGCCTGTCATTAATATTTTTGGTAATTGCTTCACCGTTATTCTATTTTTTTTCCCTCGGCAAAAAGGGGCTAAAATGATAGCAGCGAGTAAAAAACGACTACCAAGAAAGGCAAATATTGGCATTCCCTGCACAGCTTCTCGGGAAAATACCCATCCCCAAGCTGCAATTATCGTGGTAAGCACCAAGAAAAATTCTGCCTTTCTTTGTGAATACATGTGTTCCTCTGAATGAATTAACTGACTCGCAGCTACATCATACTGGCTTTTGCATGTAAACCAATCACATTTATGGCCTTTATCTCCGACTTCTCTAAATAAAAAATATCTCGCCAAAAAATAATAAATGTAACCTTAAATCAAGAGCCATTTCCTCTTAATAAAGAGGATTTTTCTCTTAAGCTACCTTTTTCCTTATTAAATAGATTAAATCTCATTTCAAATAGGATAAAAGAGGAAGTTTGCATAAAAGCTCATCAATTTTTCTTCTTGTATGACCTGAGATAATTAAGACAGGCGAACAGTGTCAATCTTACCGATTGAAGTTTTATCTTCAACTTAATGGAAGGTCATAGCATGGTTATTCAAAAAACATTACCGATAGATAACGATACAATCAAAAAGGTAAAGGCGGCGATCAATAAAAGAAAGTATGCACATGCCAACGAAATAAGTCTGTTATGGCAACACGCATTAAAATCATCGTCAGTCTGTAGTTGGGGGAAAGTGATGTTGATTTCTATAATAAGTGGCCTTGTTGTCACAATAGCCACTTCTTTGTAGCAAGGGATATTAAAAAGAAGAAATCGAGCCGATAGCCCGATTTCTATTGGTTGTTTTTAATGACTAATTCAGCTAATTACCAATAACCTAAGAATTTCCACCAAACGCTACCAATGAAGAACCAAATGGCTAAGTTAACCACACTCATGACAAAACCAGTTTTCCACCATTCAGCAAGAGTGGCATAACCTGACCCAAAGATAATCGGGGCTGTTCCTGTACCATAATGTGTTAATGACATCATTAGTGATGATGAGAATGCTAGCGTTAAGGCCAACAACATTGGTGGAGCGCCAAGCGCTAAACCTGCGGAGAAAAATGCCGCATACATTGCCGTAATATGCGCCGTTGTACTCGCGAAGAAATAGTGGGAATACACATAAATTAAAACAAGAATTAGCATTCCCCATACCCAGCTAATGCCCATTCCATCTATGGTTGCACCGACTGTTAATGACATCCATTTAATGAGACCGAGTTTTCCTAAGAAACTCGCCATCATCACTAAAGCGGAGAACCAGACAACCGTATCCCAAGCCCCTTTGTTTTTTAGCACGTCATCCCAATTAATGACTCCTGTTGCTAATAGAATACTCAACCCAATAAAGGCCGCAGTGGTAGCATTAACACTATATGCAGGCCCAAAAATCATTGCAGGTACACCGGCCCACATCAAAAGTAATAACCCAAAAACACCGAGCGTTATTTTTTCAGGCAATGAAACTGGGCCTAATTGCTGCAAACGTTCTTTGGCAAAATTTGGTGCATCCGGTGTTGAGGTAATTTCCGGTTTATACATAAAATAGATAACCAAGGGCATTAATATTAATGACACGATGGCTGGAACAAATGCGGCAATAGCCCACATCCCCCAAGTTAATTCATTTTCTTGGCTAGTCTCGCTAATTATCAAACTAACAATTAATGGATTGGGAGCTGTCGCCGTAATAAACATTGCGGAAGTAATCGGGTTAATATTGTAGTTAACGAGTGATAAGTAGCGCCCTATTTTACCTGCGGTTCCATCTTCGGCCTTTGACCCAAAACTATCTGAAATCGAACGCATAATTGGGTGAATAATTCCCCCTCCTCGCGCAGTATTACTTGGTGTGACAGGAGCCAAAATTGTTTCTGCTATTGCCAATGAATAAGCAATACCTAATGTTTTTTTACCAAATAAAGAAATGACATAATAACCTATCCTTGCCCCTAAACCTGTTTTATTCAAGCTCATGGAAACCATGATAGAAATACCAATTAACCAGATTAGGTCATTGGAAAAACCACTTAAAGCATCCGCAATTGCCCCTTTGGTTGATTCCGGATTAGTGACTCCTGTAGCTGCAACTAATGAAATTGCGACAATAGAAACACCCCCTATCGGTAAAGCTTTACCTATAATAGCAGCAATTGTGCCGACAAATAATGCCAAAAGGTGCCACGCATTTGGATTAACACCTTCAGGAACAGGAATTAAAAACCAAATAATTAATGTTATTGCGACTGCGATTAGAGTTGGAACAGGTTTTAAAGGTGTCAGTTTATTCATAAGGTTATCCATACACGTTTAAAGATGGAAATACAGAGTAATTTCAGTTATATATTCTAATTTTATCTTTAGATTAACAATATATAGCTCAAAAACCTTGATATTTATCAGTACGTAGATTCTTTTATGATAAAAACTCAAACTAATTTGTAACAATACGTAATATATTATTTCAGCAATTAATCTTCTGATATATCTTGCACACAAAAACAAGCTTATTCTTACATTAATAAGAGTAAGAATAAAACTGGGCTTATTATTTGCTTTTTTACTAGGCTAACAACACATAAACTCGCATTTTTCGTCTAATCAATTTTTTTCTTAATATACTAAAATTTCAATTATTTTTATAGAGCGTCATCAATTTATGATTGCTGAATCGAATTAATAAAATAAAATCAAGAAATATTCTAAATTGTGTTGAATATATAAAAAATTATAACAATGATAATAACTGATCAAAAAACGCACACTTTACTATTAAACCAATACTCTCTGCTTAATTTATATTAGTTATTATCTGATCTGATAATGCTAAAAAACACTTATAGTGAATATCCTTTGTTCTCATACACTTTTTATCCCTAATCTAATATGAGTAACAAAGCCCATCTAAATATGACTAATAAGGAAATAAAATGTCTACTGATAACATTTACACTACAAATGCTCAACGCCCATGTATTGTGTTATGTACGACCAATAACCATGAAAGTGCAATTAAAATAACCCAACATTTGTTAGCTAATCGTTTAGCTGCATGTGTTTCTCTACTCCCAGAAATAACATCAGTTTATCTATGGCATGGTAATATCACACAAGATAAGGAGATCTTACTATTGATCAAAACGACTCAAGGAAATCAACTCGATTTGTTTAATGAGATAAAAAAAATACACCCATATGAAACCCCAGAGCTCATTCGCTTAGACCCAAGCCAAATTGAAGATAATTATCTACAATGGCTGATTAACTCTATTAAATAGTAGATGTTCACCTAAATTGAATAACTAAAACGCTATAAATTGTGAGCAAATGTCGTTTTTGTATAAATTAATTCAACTGGTCGGCTATGGTTTACCGTAAATTAGTGCTATATAAATAGACTCGCTTTATATTTATTTTCCCTCCTCAAATATTTGGAGGTTTTTTTTGTCTAAAGTTGACTAGTGTATATTCCTTAAACTCGAAAAAAATCATAAAAAGCACAATTTATAAACAACATCGCTCACTGTTTTATTTAAATTATCATAAAAATTAATCTATTAAAGCCATATAAAGAATTCTATATTACCTTAGGCTAATATAAACCTAAGGTAATAATCACGAAATTAACTAAAATATTGCTTCCACACCAAGTCTAAACGTTCTTCCTGGGATAGGCATATAAATCACAGTTCCTGGGTCAAATGCATAGCGATTAGTGAAGTTATCAATGTTAAAATTCACATGAATATTTTTCGAAACATGATATTTGCCTAACAAATCGAATGTAGTGGTTGAATATAGCTTAGTTACTGGGGCCGCAGCGGTTCCCACTAGCCACTCATGAGGGTAGTCTTTGCCTGAGTTATAACGAACTCGCAAACCTGTTTGTAGTTTTTGATCAAACATTTTCACCCCAACAATACCGGTCACAACCTTTTTCGGTGGAATACGTGAAGGCGATAACCCCCAAGCAAACCCAACTGAATTACATGCCGTTGGAAGGCGACCTAACTCCATTTCGTCTCGTGAACATAACTCAGAATTGTTATAAAAAGTCGCATCGAAGGAACCAAATGTATAATTAGAATCGTATTTCAGTTCAATTTCATAACCTGAGAGTTTAAAGCTGTCATAGTTTTTCATTACGATATAAGGGTGATATACCCCCGTTGGGTTCACTCCTTGAGAGAGATAACCCTTTATATCATTATTAAAATAAGCCACACGTAATTTAGCATTATCTTCATCAAATATAAGGTTTTCTTTTTCTACATTCATTCCAACTTCAAATGATTTAGCATGTTCTGGTTTTAATGGAACATCTGGAGAATAAGAGTAGGTTTGCCCTGATGCTGTGGTCTCGAATAAACTCGGTTCTCTATAGCTATCAGAATATTTGGTATAAATATCAAATTCGTCAGTCAAATGAAAACGTAGCTCACCCATTAAATCATTTTTCGGGCCGTAGCTAATACTTTTACCTAAAACATGATCATCAGCATCGAAAGCGTGAATACGCCACCCAACTAAAGTACTCACCCATTCCCCTTTGTATGCCATATTGGTAAAGGCCGATTTATTCGTTCCTTTAGCATTACGCGTTACAGGATCTAACTCCTCACCAGGTATGGTTCCTTCTGGCGTCCAAATCGGTTGATAGGTTTTAGTCAATGGCTTTGATTTTTGTTGCATATACTCCACACCATAAGTGATATCGATAGGATAATCTGCAAACTCAGAGGTATTTTCTAAGTTAAAGCCCATTCGTTCATCGGTATAGCGATGCTGATATTGATTACCGTAGTGCGCGGTAACATCATCCGTTGTGCCATTACGTTGTTTAAATTTACCTTTTGTCCACCAAAGGCCTAAATTCATGTCTATCCATAATGAATCGGGTTTATAAGAATAGTTTAAAGAGGCAGTATCAATATCTGCGCTACCTAATGACCACTGCGGCATTTTCCCATCGAATTGGTACCAATACGCCGCTAAAACCTCTCCTGCTTTTTGTTCATGATGTCGGTAATTTAATTCAATACTTGAGTATGGGTTAAGATAAATATTAGTTTTTAATAATGTTGACTGACTTTCATAGCTGGTATTAACGACTTCTTGCCCAGGTTTAATAGGAGCATCTGTATTTTCGTATTTATGATAACCATTTTTACCGGCAAAGAAGTTCCCTTGTTTTCTATCACTATGAGCCAACAAAATGTCAAATTTATCATTTCGATATGCAACCCCAGTCGTGATAGAGCCATTATTAAAATGTGAATTCTTAACACCGTTTGAAACACGATACCCAGACTCGCCTTTTTCATCTGAAGCGATAGTCGGGCGTCGGTTATTATTGTAAATATTCCCCTTAAATAAGAAACCAAATTGGTCACCTTGGGGAATAATGTTATTTGCTGATAATGTTTTTAATTTAACCGTACCTCCGATGGCTCCTCCTGAGAATTTACTCATCGATGCCCCTTTTTCGATCTCAATTGTATCGATTAAATCCATATCCACATAAGTTCTATCTGTACTTCCTTGGTAACCACGCCAAGTGTTGGTTGATTGCAAACTGCCATCAATGATAATGGGGACTCGCCCGTTTCCTTGTAATCCTCGAATACCGATATCCAGTGCACCGGCTTCATTTCGTGCATTATTAACTTGCAATGAAGTTTCATTGGCAAATATATCTGAATTGGTCGTTCCTCTTACGGTAGAAATATCATTGGCGTCTATTTGCTTGCTATTTGACTTTATTTTGCTGGCTGTGACGAGAAGTTTATCTTTTTGAGTTGAGGTATTGGTTTGATTCGCTAATGCTGTGCTTGAAGAACATATAATAATTAAGCTAATTATGTTTTTATTTTGAAATATCATTTAAGTAATGCCTTCATTAATTAATGATGATTAGATAGACGTGAAGAAATAGCGTATAAAAGATGCGAGGATACATTTTTTATACTTTTCCATTTATGCATTTAAAGTAAATTTAAGTGCTATGCCATAGATGTAACTAGTTCGAAAAACCTTATTTATTGAATGGTTACGTACTCATTTCCCTTGTGAATATTATTAAGCCTTGGAATATACACCAATGATAATAATGATCAAGATCATAATAAATATCATTTGCATTATCATTAGTGTTATTGGTGTTAATTGACTTACCTTTATTCTTTAATCACATAAAAAAAGCGACTGATATGAATATCAATCGCTTTGTATTTAAAAATTGAGTGAATAAACTAATCTCGTAATGGCTGTTTTCTCACTGGCCTATCACCTGCAACATAATAATCTGCATCACTTGTAGGTAATGGAGGACGGTTTCGAATTTTATCGGCAATTTTCTCCGCGATCATGATGGTCGTTGCATTTAAATTCCCCGTAATAATCAACGGCATAATCGATGCATCGATAACCCGTAAATTTTCAATACCGTGAACTCGCCCTGCGCCATCAACTACCGCCATATCATCATGACCCATTTTACAGGTTCCGCATGGGTGAAAAGCGGTTTCTGCTCTCTCGCGGACAAATGCGTCTAGCTCTTCATCCGTACTAATCTGTTTTCCAGGGCTTATTTCCTCTCCGCGATATGGGTCAAGTGCAGGCTGAGCCATAATTTCACGGGTAATACGAATAGCAGCACGGAACTCTTCCCAATCCTGTTCCGATGACATGTAATTAAACAAAATGCTCGGATGTTGCCTTGGGTCTAAAGATTTTAAGCGAACACGACCTCGACTAGGCGAGCGCATTGAGCCCACATGAGCTTGAAAACCATGCTGATTGACTGCATTACTACCATTGTAGTTAATCGCCACAGGCAAAAAGTGGAATTGAATATTTGGCCATGCAAATTTTTCACTGGTACGAATAAATCCACCGGCTTCAAATTGGTTACTTGCCCCAATTCCAGTGCCTTGAAATAGCCATTCAGCACCGATTTTGGGCTGATTAATCCATTTTAATGCAGGATATAATGAAACAGGCTGTTTGCATTCATACTGCAAATACATTTCAAGGTGATCTTGCAGGTTTTGCCCAACACCGGGTAAAACATGGACAGGCGAAATATTAAATTCAGCTAAAACATCTTCAGGCCCCACGCCAGAGCGCTGCAAGATTTGCGGTGATGCTATCGCCCCAGCGCACAATAATACTTCTTTACGGGCTTTCACCACCGTAGGTACCGTGCTCTGGCCTTGGTAATACTTCACACCAACCGCTTTTTTCCCTTCAAACTCAATGGTATCTGTTGTCGCATGTGTCACAATGGTGATATTTCTTCGCCTTTTCGCTTGGTCCAAATACCCTCTTGCGGTGCTAGCACGTCGCCCTTGTGGTGTGACTGTGCGATCCATCGGACCAAACCCTTCCTGCTGAACCCCATTTAAATCATCTGTTTGCGGATATCCTGCTTGTACACCAGCTTCAACCATCGCATGGAATAACACATTATTGCCATTCTTCGGTGTGGTCACACTAACGGGGCCATCTCCACCGTGGTAATCATTAGGGCCAATATCACGTGTTTCCGCTTTTCTAAAATAAGGTAAACAATCAAGATAACGCCAGTCTTCTAACCCGGGCGCCTCTGCCCAACCGTCAAAGTCTAGAGCATTCCCTCGGATGTAACACATCCCATTAATCAATGATGAGCCACCAAGCCCCTTTCCACGTCCACACTCCATGCGGCGGTTATTCATATGCGGTTCAGGGTCAGTTTCATAAGCCCAATTATAACGTCGCCCTTGTAATGGGTACGCTAATGCCGCTGGCATTTGTGTGCGAAAATCGAACCGATAATCCGGTCCACCTGCTTCAAGGAGCAGCACAGTAACATCAGGATCTTCTGTCAGGCGGGTAGCAAGAACGTTACCGGCTGAACCAGCACCGATAATAATATAGTCATAGACCATTGTTATCTCCTCTGTTTCAGTCAAATTAAAATGATGTGATTAAAATACGGATGAAAACTCCCCGAGTTCTACTTGGATAGATTTGATTTGCGTGTAATTTTGTAGCGTCATAATGCCATTTTCACGACCAACGCCGGAATGCTTATATCCGCCCACAGGCATTTGAGCAGGTGATTCACCCCATGTATTAATCCAACAAATTCCTGCTTCTAATTGATGGATAACCCGATGTGCACGCGTTAAATCTTGTGTCACGACCCCAGCTGCAAGCCCATATACGCTATTGTTTGCACGAGCAATCACTTCATCTTCTGATTGATAACTCAAAATACTCATGACAGGACCAAAAATTTCTTCCTGCGTGATCTGCATTTCATCATGGCAATCGGTGAATACCGTTGGTGCAACATACGCACCTTGCGCAAAATCACCTTCCATTAAGCGTTCACCACCACACAATAGTTTCGCGCCTTGCTGTTTACCTAACGCAATATAACGCAATACATTTTCCATATGAGCAAAGCTGACTAATGGCCCAAAGTTAGTATTTTCGTCAACAGGTGAACCTATGTTAATCCGAGCTACACGCTCAATGATCTTGTCTTCAAACTGCGATTTAAGCGATTCAGGAACAAAAACCCTTGTTCCATTGGTACACACTTGGCCTGAACTATAAAAATTCGCCATCATGGCAATATCCGCGGCTTTATCTAAGTCTGCATCATCAAAAATAATGAGAGGTGATTTACCACCTAGTTCCATCGTCACCTCTTTTAATGAAGAGGCTGACGCATTCGCCATCACTTTTTTACCCGTTGCGATCCCCCCTGTGAATGAAACTTTGGCAATATCAGGGTGCTCTGTTAACCATTGGCCCACTTCACCGCCTTGCCCAGTCACCACATTAAATACTCCTGCAGGCACGCCCGCTTCCGTATAGATTTCAGCTAACTTTAAGGCCGTTAACGAAGTGACTTCACTGGGTTTGAATACCATAGCATTACCAGCTGCCAGAGCAGGTGCAGATTTCCATAACGCGATTTGGATGGGGTAATTCCATGCGCCAATCCCTGCCACTACCCCAAGCGGTTCACGACGAGTATAGGCAAACGCGCTATCACGCAGAGGGATCTGCTGCCCTTCTAACATAGGGATTAACCCTGCATAATATTCAAGGACATCCGCCCCTGTAACGATATCTACATAACGAGTTTCAGAAAGTGGTTTCCCCGTATCAAGCGTTTCGAGGTAAGCCAGTTCGTCGTTACGTTCCCGTAAGATATCCACCGCACGGCGTAAAATACGTGAACGTTCTATTGCGGTCATTGCCGCCCATACTTTCTGGCCTTGTTTGGCGCTTTCTACCGCCCATTGGATATCTTCAAGCGTTGCAGACTGCAAATGCGCGATAGTTTCACCATTTGCAGGGTTGACTGCAGGAAATTGCCCGCATTCAGGTTGTGAACTGTCGACATAGCCACCATGAATATAAAGCTTATGTATCGGTGGATGTTGCATATTATCTCCTCTGAATTGGTCATTAGGTTCCGATAACCTCTGCACGTTTCAGTTGCATATCGATATACTCGTTGGTGATCTTGAGTGCATCCTTAACAGGAAATTGCTCATTACTCAAAGCACTCCGTAACCATAAGCCATCAATTAAAGCAGCTAGTCCCTTCGCAGCCATCCGCGCATCCGCTTTGCTTAACACTCGCCCAAACTCATAACTTAAATTTGAATACAAACGCCGGTCATTGACCTGCTGTAAACGGTTTAAATTTGGTTGATGCATACTGCTAGCCCAGAAGGCTAACCATGTTTTCATCGCCGCCTCACTGGTTTGCGTTGGGTCGAAGTTACCTTCAACAATCGCTTGAATGCGTAATTTTGGCTCCGCCCCAGCTAACATGCGTAGGCGTATTGCTACCGCAAACCCCAATTGATATTGAATATGGCGCATAGTGGCTTCAAGTAAGCCATTTTTATCACGAAAATAATGACTAATAATTCCTGTAGAAACTCCGGCTTTACGGGCAATTAACACAAAACTGGCTTCCTGCATTCCAACTTCATTAATCACTGCCAACGTGGCTTGGATTAACTGCTGTTTACGTATCGACTGCATTCCTATCTTCGGCATGGTATTTGAACCTAAAAAATACATTGATCCCTTGTATTAAACGTTTTTTTAATTGAATGTTCAATCAATATTAACTATTGTTTACAACAATTCGTTCACAATTAGCATAAAGGAGAGGATAACAAAAATCAAATCTTAGCTGATAAATCAATTAGTTAGCTTAGAAAGTAATTTTAACCTGTTAAATAAATAAAAATGTGGAACTACCAATGACAACTCAAAATAGTCCAAAAAATAAGCAGAAGGATAAATTGAATTCTGTGGTTTTTTTTACTTCCGCCGGCCTTATTCTGGCGTTTTCTTTTTTCACCATCTTGTTGACCGAAACAGCAAATCAGTGGATCGTTGCCGCCCTTGGGTGGGTATCCAAAACCTTTGGTTGGTATTACTTGTTAGCAGCGACGCTGTATATTGTTTTCGTCATTTTCGTTGCCACCTCGCGCTTTGGTAATATCAAGCTCGGCCCCGAGCAATCTAAACCTGAATTTAGCGTACTAAGTTGGTCTGCGATGCTATTCGCCGCAGGAATTGGTATCGATTTAATGTTTTTCTCTGTCGCTGAGCCGGTCACTCAATACATGCTGCCGCCAACGGGTGAAGGCGAAACCTTAGAAGCAGCTCGTCAGGCGATGGTGTGGACCCTGTTCCACTATGGCCTAACGGGCTGGTCTATGTATGCCTTAATGGGGATTGCACTGGGTTATTTCAGTTATCGTTATAACTTGCCGTTAACCATTCGCTCCGCACTTTATCCTATTTTTGGCAAACGGATTGACGGCCCGATTGGCCACACCGTGGATATTGCTGCGGTACTAGGGACGATTTTCGGTATCGCAACAACTCTGGGGATCGGTGTTGTTCAGTTAAATTATGGACTCAAAGTATTATTCGATTTACCCCAAGGGCTTCCCGTGCAAAGTGGATTGATTCTGCTGTCGGTGATTATGGCAGTGATCTCCGCTACATCAGGGGTAAATAAAGGTATTCGCGTGTTATCAGAGCTCAATGTGCTTTTGGCACTTGGCTTGATTTTATTTATCTTATTTGTCGGAGATACCGAGTTCTTACTTAATGCCTTAGTACTGAATGTAGGGGACTATATCAATCGCTTTATGGGGATGACTCTCAACAGCTTTGCCTTTGATCGCCCAACCGATTGGATGAATAGCTGGACGCTGTTTTTCTGGGCTTGGTGGGTCGCATGGTCGCCATTTGTTGGCTTATTCCTCGCGCGTATATCTCGCGGTCGAACGATTAGACAATTTGTGATTGGCACTTTAATTATTCCGTTTGTTTTCACACTATTGTGGTTATCTATTTTTGGTAATAGTGCATTGTATGAAATCATTCACGGTAATAGCGAACTTGCTAAAACCGTGCTCGACGCACCCGAAAAAGGCTTCTATTCACTACTTGAGCTTTACCCCGGCTTTGGCCTAACCGCTTCCGTCGCCACAATTACTGGGTTGTTGTTTTATGTCACCTCTGCGGACTCCGGTTCTTTGGTGTTAGGCAATTTCACCTCAAAACTCAGTGATATTAACAACGATGCGCCCAATTGGTTGCGGATTTTTTGGTCTGTCGCGATTGGTTTACTCACCTTAGGGATGTTAATGACAGATGGCGTCGCTGCGTTACAAAATACGACAGTGATCATGGGCTTACCATTTAGTTTTGTTATCTTCTTTATTATGGCAGGGCTATATAAGTCATTAAAAGTTGAGGACTTTAGACGAGTTAGTTCGTTAAATACCAATGCGCCAGCACCACTGTATGGCAATGGAACACTCAATTGGAAACAGCGTTTGGGACGAGTGATGAATTTCCCTGGAACAACGTATACCCAGCGAATGCTTGATTTAGTCTGTATTCCAGCCATGCAAGAAGTGGCAAAAGAGCTCAGTTTAAGGGGAGCAAAAGTGGAATTTAACACCTTACCACCGATTGCTGATGAGCGATTAGACCATTTAGAGTTAACGGTCGACCTTGGCGAAGAACAAAGCTTTATTTACCAAGTATGGCCTCAGCGCTATTCGGTTCCTGGTTTTACCTATCGCGCACGTTCAGGAAAATCCCATTATTACCGCTTAGAAACTTTCTTATGGGAAGGTTCGCAAGGGAATGATTTAATGGATTACACTAAAGAACAAGTGATCAGTGATATTCTCGACCAATATGAAAAACATATGAATTTCATACATTTAAGCCGTGAAGCTCCCGGTGCAACCTTAACATTCCCTGAATCTGTATAATGTGATCTCTAAGGGGGCTATGCTCCCTTAGAGTCAACACACAAACAAATAATTAATAAGGGCGACCTGCTTGCTCCAGCATTTTTTCATTTGCTCGCGGTCATTCATCCAAGCCATTGAATTAGGGCACCCTGCTCCCGTCGGGTTAACATCACACACATTAAAACGCTGTGGAAACGCGTTTTCATCTGCATTTCGCTGTTCTAACAACGCTTGATAACTTTGTTCTTCTTGAGAAAGTTTCTTTTTGGGATCAAAGACAAACTTTTGTTGTGCCTGTAATTCTTTAATTCCTTGGTAGTCTTTATCAAACTCGCGATCAGCGGGTGACTTTTCTTTAAATGTAAAGTCGCTGGCAAAGCCATAAGAAGTGAAACAAAGAAAAATAATAACAATAACCTTTTTAAACATATCAATTTCCTGCTGTGTCCATAAGCGAATATTATATGTCAGCAGCAACACTGAATGTTGAATAATAATAAGTGAAATTTATAAAAACCTTAATATTCAAATAAGTAATTTACATGAGTTATTAAATCAATTGATTGATACATCGTTGTTATTGGCTTATCCGAATACTAAGGGTGTTTTTTCACCAACCATCCCCCACATCAACCCATTAATTTCTGTTACTTTTCAACCTTGTTATCCTCTTCAATTTTGTCCAAGTATATAAGCTCAACTTCAAAACAAATCAGAATAATTAATTAGTTCCATTATGGGTTTATTTTAAATCTGTTGGTTGTTTTTATGGCAATGCGAAGATGAAATATTAATCTCAAAAAGGGTGTTTACACAGCATATGATGATGCAAATGGCAATCTAAGCGTCTCTGCTAATTGGGGTAATACAAATTTGAAAGAAGGCAAAGCGCCAGCTCCTAGATAAAAAGTGGAGGTAGGCGAATAAGCAAATATCAGTATATGATCCAGCTTTCTGAACGCAGTCGACAGCGAATCACTTCCATTTCCATGATCATAACCGACCTATAACCTATTAGGTTACTAATAATTTTTGTTCTTGTTCCAGAGTCTATTTTCTATAAAAGTGACCTTGTCCTATCAATTACACCGTAGAGCATAGGCTGAAATTTCCTTTTATAAATAAACTAAGGGTATACAATGCATAAAACTTATTTTGGTCCTTATATGGATGTCAGTGTTGATGCAACTTGGAATGATTGGCAAAATTACCCAAATGGCAGGCCTAATGCAAAATATAGCCAAGCCGCTATTAAGTATGGGGTAGATATACTGTCTCTTGGTTTTTTAACCGCCACATTAGATAAAAAAGCAGCATGGTCAGCCCAGCCATCCATGCCAATTAGCTGGGCTAAACCTTTGTGTGATGAACTGATTGCTGGCGGTGTTAAAGTTGCTGTTTCATTTGGGGGAGCTGCTAACCAAGATGTTTCATTGGTACAAACACAAGAACAACTCATCAACACCTACCAAGAAGCCATTGATACACTCAATGCCTCACATATTGATTTAGATTTCGAGAATGGTCTGTACGATGCTGATAATGCATTTTCTGCCTTAAAAGTCATTGTAGATAATAATCCACAAATCACCCTCAGCTTAACCTTGCCGACTATGCCAACAGGGCTAACCAGCACAGGCTTAGCACTCGTGAAAAAATCGGTTGATGCGGGTTTAATGATGAAGGTTAATGGGATGGCAATGGACTACTATGACCCGAATATCACGAGCCTTGGGGATGCAGCGGTTAAAGCCGCCAATAGCATCAAAAACCAACTAAAACCGCTATATCCAGAGATAGACGATAACGAACTATATAATTATGTACAAATTACACCCATGATTGGTCTCAATGATGACCTCACCATGTTTAACTTTAATGATGTCAATATTCTCGCTGAATTTGCTAAAAATAATGGCCTTAACTTGGTGTCAATGTGGAGCTTAACCCGTGACCGCCCGGGAAATAAACCTTTCCCAGAGGCCATAAGCTCTGGCAACCCAGAACAAACCTATGAATTTGAATATACCGATTTATTTACTCAACAACTTAATTCATAAATAGCCCATATCACCAATATTATGGATATTGGTGATAACCCATTTTCTGTGAAATATTACGCCCGGCTGTTTTCAGTAATTCGACATAATCGCCAATGCGTTGTTCATCAAAACGAATAGTTGGGAATGAAATCGATAACCCTGCAATCACATGGCCTAACCTGTCATACACTGGTACTGCAATGCAGCGCAGGCCTAACTCCTGCTCTTCTCGGTCCTGCGCATAATGGCACTCACGAACTGTGGCTAATTCCGCCAGCAAGTCCTCTAAGGTTAAAATCGTCGTTGCTGTTTTTTGGCTAAAGGTTTCATCTTTCAATGCCAAACGAATCGTTTGTTCATCTTGCCAAGCGAGTAAAACCTTACCGATTGCTGTGCAATACAATGGGTTACGACGCCCAACTCGTGAATACATGCGCAAATTATAACTCGAGTCGATTTTATGAATATAAATAATGGCGTCTTCATCTAATGCACCCAAATGCACCGCTTCATTCGTCAGTTGGCCTATATGGCGCATTTCCTTATCTGCAATTTCGATTAAATCAACATACTCGAGGGATTTCGCACCTAATTCGAAGAGCTTCAAGGTCAGTGAATACTTATCTGCCTCACCTTCTTGTTCGACATAACCCAACTGCTTCATCGTTTGTAAAAAACGAAATGTGGTGGCTTTTGACATCAACAAACGTTGGGACAATTCAGATACGCCAATCTCATTTTGCTCTCCAAGGGCACTAAGAATACTAAATACCTTTACTACCGCTGACACGGCATCCGTTTGTGTTGTCTTATCCATTACCTTTCCATCATCCTATAAATTGCATCCTATAAATTGATAGCAATATTATACCCCAAATTAACGAAACTAACTGATATCACCTAAGTTTGAGTAGCATAATTGTCTCTTCATACAAAAACAAGAACGATGATTCGATATTTTTAAAACGGCGTTTCATTTTTATTGAAATTGGCAATGAAATGCGCTTTAATAGCACTATCAAGTCAGCAATAGTTTACTAATTCGGTGGTGAAAATGAGTGCATATCCGCAGGTTGCCGTTATTGGCGAATGCATGGTTGAGTTGCAAAAATCGGGTGAGCTTTATAAACAAACGTTTGGTGGGGATACACTAAATACCGCACTATACCTGTCTCGTTTAACCAAAGATCACAGTGTGACAACCCGTTATATCACCGGTTTAGGCAAAGACCCATTCAGCCAACAAATGCTAAATAGTTGGCAGCAAGAAGGCATCAATACTGAAGAAGTGTTTATTTCAGACAAACATTTGCCCGGGATGTATTTGATCGAAACCGCTGCTGATGGCGAGCGCCGTTTTTTCTATTGGCGAGATAATGCCGCGGCAAAATTTTGGCTTGATGAGAACAGCAAAGCACACACACAGCAAATTCTAAATTCACAACAATTTATCTATTTAAGTGGCATCAGCCTAGCCATTTTGCCTGACGCTTCACGTCAGTTACTATTTGAAATATTACAACAAGCTAAGCAGCATGGTGCCAAAATTGTGTTTGATAATAACTATCGCCCAGCACTTTGGCCATCGAAACAAGCCGCTCAACAAGTATACCAGCAAATCCTCACGTTAACCGAGATCGCTTTTCTGACCTTTGATGACGAACAACTGCTTTACGGTGATATTGATGAAACCGATGCGATTGCCCGTACTCAGCAATATGGTGTGAAGGAAATCGTGATCAAGCGCGGGTCCGATGCCTGTTTTGTGGTTATTGATAATGAACGAATTGAAGTTCCTGCCAATAAAATAAGCCATGTGGTTGATACCACTGCCGCAGGGGATTCTTTCAGTGCCGGCTACCTTGCTTGCCGTATTTTAGGTGGCACCCCATGCGAAGCCGCAAAAACAGGTCATTTACTGGCTGGAACTGTCATCCAACACCGGGGAGCGATTATTCCATCCAAAGCTATGCCAACCACTGCTTTAGAAACATGTTAAGAGGCTTTAACCATGAATCAATTACTTGAAAGAATTAAGAAACTCAATGTTGTTCCTGTTATCACCATTAATAGTGCAGAGCATGGTGCGCCATTAGCAAAAGCCTTAGTGGAAAATGGCCTGCCATGTGCAGAAATCACCTTCCGCACCCCGGCCGCGGTACAAGCGATTAAAAATATGCGTGCTGCCTACCCTGAATTACTGATTGCCGCAGGTACCGTATTAACCACAGAGCAAGTTGATCAAGCCATTGAAGCGGGTGTAGATTTTATCGTCAGCCCAGGCTTTAACCCCAAAATTGTCGCCTATTGCCAACAAAAGAACGTGATTATTATTCCTGGGGTGAATAACCCAAGTTTAGTAGAACAAGCCCTTGAATTTAATCTCACCACGTTGAAATTCTTTCCAGCCGAAGCCTCTGGCGGGGTTGCCATGCTCAAAGCACTCAGCGCCGTTTACCCGGTTAAATTTATGCCAACTGGCGGTATTGGTGTGAAAAATATAAAAGAATACACAGCACTACCTTCTGTATTAGTGTGCGGCGGTTCATGGATGGTGCCCAATAACCTTATTGATAGTGAGAACTGGCAAGAGCTTGGCAAACTCATTGCCGAAGCCGCAACTATTTAATTAACAATAAAAAAATCTCGTTGTCGTTATTACGCCCTTACTGGATGGTAAGGGCTTTTTTGTTGTTCGTATTCATTAAAATATTATTTAATTATTAGCTTTATCAAATTAATCAAAAAAATATAATACAATTTACTAATAATTTAGATTTTAGATGTAATTATAACCACCACAAACCTAATTTACTTATTAAGGTTCGTGGTGGTGAACAATTAAACTATTAGCTAACTAACCAATAAAACGTTTTAATTGTAGCCGCAGCATCTCATTTTCACGCTGAAGCCGCTCATTTTGCTCCATCAAGCTCATTGCCATTGCAATTCCCGGCCAGTCAATTTCGAGCTCATGGTAAAGTCGCACTGCCCTTCTTACGATGATCACAGCGTGGTCATCAAATAACCATTCATTAGCAGTTTCAATGGGTTGAACTATCCCAAGGCCGACAATTTCCCGTAATTCCTCTTCCGCAATACCCGTGTGAATACAGAAATCAATAACGGTTAATGATGTGAACTGTTCCATTATTTGCCTCCCCAATTTTTACGTGGGTCAAAACTCTGTTGGGTCTCCGCCAATTTCTGCCACAGCGCATCCGCTTCTGCATTACTGCTATTTGGCATCACGATTTTTATAATCGCATACAGATCCCCTGCTGTACCTTTATGTTTCAGTCCTTTACCTTTAATACGTAATTTTTGTCCGGCTTGGCTATTAGCAGGAACAGTGATCACAATTGGGTCTTTTAAGGTCGGTATAGTGACTTTTGTCCCTAAAGCAGCCTCCCACGGGGCTAGCGGCACGACCACTTCTAAATCATGGCCTTTGATATCAAATAATGGGTGTGGTGCAATGCGGATGGTTATCCATAAATCGCCATTTTCACCGCCATTTTCCCCCGCAGTGCCTTGCCCTTTTAAACGGATGCGTTGCCCGTCAATCACGCCTGCTGGGATAGTGACATTAAGTGTTTTGGGAACTTCATTTTCGATAAAACCAAAAGCGTTATAGACCGGTAGGTTATAACTGATGGTACGCTTATGCGACTCTTGACTTTCTTCAAGGAAAATAGCCAATTCAACTTCTAAATCCTGCCCACGATGACTGCGCGCCTGTCTTGTGCTGCCACCCCGTGCTCGTTGAGAAAACATCGATGAAAAAATGTCATCAAAGCCACCTGCATCAAACCCTTGCTGGGAATAGGTGTGGCTTTGTTGGCCTTGGTTAGCTTGGTTAGCTTGGTTAAAATAAGGGTCATTCCTGTGTTCCCACATTTCATCGTATTCTGCACGTTTTTCTTTGTCACCAAGTACCGCCCAAGCCTCTGCAATTTCTTTAAAGCGCGCTTCGGCATCCGGTTCTTTACTAACGTCAGGATGATATTTTCGCGCTAAACGGCGATACGCGGTCTTAATGGTTTTTAAATCATCAGTGCGTTTAACACCCATGATGCTGTAATAATCCTTTAGTTCCATAGTCATATCTCGTTCACTTGTCTGTTGAATAGAATTCTTATGGTATTTACCCAGTTGGGCTAAACATCACAACTACCTTGAATTTAACTTAGGACATTTACGCAGTAATTGGAATAGCTAGGCTATGATAAAATTCCACAAAAAACAGGAAATTTACGTTATTTCAGGCTAAACCTATAAGAGTATCGTTTGATTACGAGGGGAACTCTATGGATGCTATTGCCAGTCGCCTGAACTATAAAGTCAACTTTGCTATCTCTATTGAGGATTTTATTCGGTTAATTCGCCAGTCTCCATTTAAGGAAATGGTGCCAACCGATAATCTTACTCAATTAGATGCGATGCTGAATAATGCGGATTTATTGGTTAGTGCATGGGATGGCGAACAAGTCGTCGGCTTTGTCCGCACAGTAACAGATTTTAGTTCTTGTTGTTATATCTGCGAACTGGCCGTTGATGCTCATTATCAAAAACACGGCATCGACCGCCAATTAATGCGCCTCGCCGCTGAAGAGCTCCCCGCCGACTGCCAGATTTTATTTTTTTCCACCGACAGTAACCTCACCGAATATTTAAAACTGGGCTTCACCCAATCCCCAAGAGCGTGGCATACCACGGCAGGGAACTATTTGGCTAAATCTGCCAATGAAAATTAATATTGAGATATTATTTAGCAATACGATGCTTTAAACATTTACACAAAATAAATTTAAGAAAAGATCTTTTAACACCAATGCGGATGCTCTAAATAATTCAGATTGTGGGTAGAAGACCAGAGAGGATATCTCGGGGAGCATACATAAGTATGGAAAATACTGGGAATATCTAAAAAACACTTTCAATCTAGGTTTTATTAAAAATTCCCCCGATGCTGATGCTCTAAATAATTCGGATTGTGGGTAAAAGGCCAGAGAGGATATCTCGGGGAGCATACATAAGTATGGAAAATACCGGGAATATCTAAAAAAACACTTTCAATTTAGGTTTTATTAAAAATTCCCCCGATGCTGATGCTCTAAATAATTCGGATTGTGGGTAAAAGGCCAGAGAGGATATCTCGGGGAGCATACATAAGTATGGAAAATACCGGGAATATCTAAAAAAACACTTTCAAATTAGGTTTTATTAAAAATCCCCCCGATGCTGATGCTCTAAATAATTCGGATTGTGGGTAGAAGGCCAGAGAGGATATCTCGGGGAGCATACATAAGTATGTGACCCGAGTAGCCGAGCGCAGTCGACACCCCCACAATGCGAAGTATGACGAGCATCACTTAAGGCGGCCACGGAGGCGCTTGATAGCCTGACTATGCAGCTGACTCACCCTTGACTCCCCCACATCCAATACCGCGCCGATCTCTTTCAGATTCAGCTCTTCTTGGTAATACAGCGTCAGCACCATTTTTTCGCGTTCTGGTAATTGATTAATCGCCGCCGCAATTTGGTCTCGCAGGCTTGAATCCAGCAACAAACTCAGCGGGTTACCGCCATCATCTTCATCCATTTGCGGCTCACAGCTTTCCCCGTGAATTTCATGCCACTCATCGTAGGAAAACAGTTGGCTATTATTAGTGTCTAGTAGCGCTTGGCGATACTCCGCGAGATCGATATCCAACGCTTTGGCGATTTCCGGCTCGGTGGCACTGCGCCCTAACGATTGCTCCAGCACACCAATGGCTTTGGTCATTTCTCGTGCTTGGCGGCGCACACTGCGCGGCACCCAGTCACGGCTACGCAATTCATCTAACATCGAACCACGAATTCGCTGCACTGCATACGTGGCGAACGATGCCCCTTGGGTAACATCGAAACGTTCCAATGCATGCAGTAAACCAATGCCCCCCGCTTGAATTAAGTCGTCGATATCAACACTGGCGGGTAGTCTGACTTGCAGTTTCAGGGCTTCATGGCGTATTAGAGGGTAATAACGCTCCCATAGGCTATTTTTATTAATCACACCTTCGGCAGTATACAAATCACTCACAACCTGAATCACCCTTCAAGCTTTATAAAAGGTATTCATTATCTGTGTTGGTTTTGAATTCAATCCGTAGAGTAAGGCACTAAATGTGGCTTTATTTGCCTTATCCTAAATAGGTAAAATTTGAATGATTACCAGATTAATGATTGTTTTAACACAACTTCCAGGGGATTTTACTGGCAATACAAGTGGGAGTGGTTGTTTTGTTGAGTTGTGATTGTGTCATCATATTGCAATTTTGGGCTTTAGACTTTGCTATTGACTGTCTATTTAGCTAACCTCCTTTAAAACAAATGAAGTCATCGATGAACTACAAGCTCCTAAGCATACCAAAGCTGGTTTTATTACTTTTTGTTAACGACAAGACAGCTCTGTTTATCCACTTCGTTAAACAACTCAATCCAATGGTTATCACCCCGTATAGTGGCCACTTATTTTGGTGTGAGTTTTTAAAGTACGAACAACAACCTTAGTCTTAGTGTGTAAGGCTCTAGCAGTATCACGTTTACATCAACTTTGGCTAAGAATAATTCTCCGGCAAATAACCTTATTTTACAGACTATTCACCGGATTAAATACATGACCAATTAAGCAGTAAAAATTCTGATGCGGTATATAACAATATACTATAAACAGACCTAACTCATTTTTTCGAAATAATTTTCGATATCCTTATGGGTATCCTTTAATTTCATATCGAAAAGTTCATCTTGATGATTATTTAATTGAAATCTTACTTCACTAAAAAAATCACCAAAATCAAAGTGTAAGACAAAAAGAATACTTAATAATGTATCTACCGAAATGCGACTTTTACCACACTCATACCGTGAATAATGCTGTTGCGAAATCCCCAATTGCTTGGCAACCTTTGCACCAAAAAGCCCTTTTCCTTTACGAATACGCCTAATTTCCTTACCTATTATGGATGAATAAATATTATTTTCTGGTTTACTACCTTCATCTACATTTTTCATATTTTAGATATCTCCCTACACCTGAACAGTAAAATCAAATTATTGACTCTCGTTCCAGCTGATAGATAAAACATTACTCCTTATGAGTTACTTTTATTATATCTTCATTTGAATTTTTAAATCCGTAACGGCTTAAAGGTGAAATTACCAATTCTTGCGCCTTACTTTTCACGTCAATGGTTTTACTTTCATTCGGTCTTAAATAAAATTGCTCAATTGAATAAGCCTCATTGCTCGGCAACACCTTCACAGATGGAGATAAACGAACAACTTGGTTACCTATATTAGTCAACGTCAGTTGGTTATTTTTTTGGTTAACCGTAATATTTTTCCAAGGTGTTTGGCTTAATAAACCATTAGATGGTGTAATTAACATTGCTACATCTTGACGAATCGGCATTTTTGCAGAGTTTTGCTTAACGGCTCCGACACCTTGGAAAGAAATACGTAAAATTTCCTCTTGTTTTAAATCTAAACCTTTCTTTAAAACAAAATTAATTTGTTGGCTTTCATTCGGTTCAATACGCACAATTGGTGGAGATACCATTACCTCTTTGCCATTGGCTTTGAACCATCCAGATCAGAAACCTTCGTCGATAGTAAGATAGGCTCTTTCGATGTGTTTTTTACGCTAAAGACTTTACGTTCTTCACCCGCATCTAAAATAACGGTCATTGTTTCTAATTGGAAACTTGCTTTAGCAGACATGCTAACTAAACTAATTAAACCTAAAATTGTTGTATAAATTAACTTTTTCATCAAAACCTCAAACTTGTATTTGATACTACTAAGATTAATGGCAGATAGCATCTGCCTCTTCATAAAGTGATTCAGCGGAAAACTCTTTCGGTACAATATATTTAATAATGCAATCATCGGTGTTAGGTGAACGCAAAATAATGTCATCGCCAATTTGCTCATTACTTAATAATAGATTCCCTTCCCCCATGATAACCCCCATATAGTCACCTCTTTTATTTAGTACACTGGCGCCAAAAGGAACGGCATCACCATTCGCCATTTTGATACTCAGTAATAATTGCTTCATCGTCGTTGCATTAATACGCTTAGTAATGACTGAACCTCTTGCGGCCGCCACATCAAATGAAGTGGTATCTAACCGCACATTCAATGGCAATTTCTCTGTATTTAATTGCACTGTCGATTTTTGGTTTCTCGGCAAGGATGAGATAGCCGCAGTACCAAAATGATTCGTTATCGTTGTTCCACTTCCCATGGTATTCACTCTAACACCGGGCTCATTAGGCACATAAACGATACCAAAAGTGTCTCCTAACGGGACTGAGGACGTTGCCAACAATCCATCTGAGTACGCCAATCCACCAGATGCTGCTACTGTGACTGAATGTGTATTATTCTGAGACATAGAGCCATTCAACGAAATATTGCTATACGCGTTAGAATTATTAATACTTCCATTGACAATATTAACGCCATCATTACGACTAGCGCCGACCGAATACCTTAAATTATCACTGACTTGCTGATTATAATTTGCCATTACCCGGTTTTTATCTTGATAGTACTGGCTTTGCATGCTAATACTTTTTTTCTTACCTAGCGGCATTGATGCATTAATAAATATTCGGCTATCTTGGTCATCGCCAGCTTGATAATTCACATTCAAAGATACATCAGCTATTTTTCTGCCATAACCGATAGAATAAAAAATCGTATCGGATTTATTGCCATAAAAATGGCTATGGTTGACATTAGCACTCAAGCGGCCCCATGTAACATCTCCCCAACTGGCAAATAATGAGGACGATGTCTGTACTTCCCCACTAAGCCATCCATCCGTTTCTTGTTGTTCGTCCTGAGCTATCGGCTTTTTTAATAATGAGCTATCCAACATAGGAAACTTATTTGTTCGATATAAAGCAGAAGCACCTAATGTCATTTTTTCAAACGCTATATTGCTGTTGAAATCAATTTGCTCCCCACGCTTTTCATTATTACGAGCACTTTGCACGCCAATACCTGTAGAAATGGGCGTAGCAATATCAAAATACGAATTCAGTCGCCCACTCACCGCCTGAAATTGATCTGAATAAAGAACCCCCGCGGCATAATTTGACATACCGTGTTGCTGACTTATCTCCGCACTACTAATAATCGGCTTTTTCGTTTGCTGATCATTTCGGCTACGATATCGCCCAATTGCCAACTGATAACTCATTGGTGAAACAGCATTTTGTTGGTTTGCCGTTATTACCTGAAACTGTTGCTTTTCACCATTATCTTGTATCACCGTAATATCTAACGGCGAGCCAATCACCACATTATTAATGCGGTTTAACTCGAAAGCCCCCGCAGGTACCATCGTGCGGTATAACAATCGGCCATTTTGCTGTACTTCAACCGTTGACGGTGTACTGGCAAACCCAGTTACTGGGACAACTAAAGCATTCGTCGTTTGCAAAGAACTGTCTGAATAAAGTTGAACACCATCAATCGAGATTCCACCAAAAAATGCACCTTGGGTATTAAGCTGACCAATATCTAACAAAGAGTGTAAAGGCTCTATACTCTTTGACAGCACTGTTTCATTAAATTGATATTGCGAATCTGAGTCTCCAACAGAGACACTGCTGTTATTTCTCAAAACCCAATTTTGCCAATTAACCCCTGTTTCGAATTCGCCTTGGTAAAAACGTTGGCTGTAATTTCCGCTAATATTCATACCATATAATTGGTAATTACTGACAACACCAAATCCACCGTAAGTTAATTCACTGCCTTGCAATTTTTGGTCAATATTTTCTTCAGAAACCACCATGTCGATGCGATATGAGCTAGGATATAATGCAATCTTTGCATCTGGATAGACCTGCTTGAAAGTATTGCACCCATCAACTAGGTTAACCTTTTTTAATCTCAGCCTATTCATCAATCCATCAGTAAGGCATAGCTCACCGCTTTCATTAATTTCAACATTCGCAGTATATTCATTACCGCCATTTAATTTTATGGTGACATCATGGTGACCAGGTAAAAATTGATTACCCTTCATAAAAAACTCTGCAACTTCTGGTCCATATCCTAGTGATTTTAAAGAGTCGATATCAAAATTAATTGTCGATGGTGTTTCACTCTTTGTTGTTTCAGATGCAACGGAATTATTTACATGCAGTACGATAAAAATTAAAAATAGCTGGTAATAAGAAAAGTTGTTTTTCTTATACATTAATATTTTTATTTCCAATATAAATTATTAAAAATTAAAACTATATTCCAAATGAAAATATAATATCTGCACTACCATCTAATTCCATTACCTCAATAATTGGACCGTTTGTCTCTTTAAGGCTATTTAAGATAGGTTTCACCGCAATATTTACAGAGAAATTTTTCCCACTAGATAATACATTTTCATTTGTAAACCATGCATATTGTTTGTTTTTTAATACCGCCTCCCCTTGAGTTCGCAGAAATCCCCCAACACCTTCCAAGATTCGAATTCCTACAGATTGCCCATCAACTTTAGGCTGATTAAGAATGAGCTGATAGTTACCTAGTCGCCCTTGGTTATTTACTTTACCTAACCCAAAGTAGCTTTCATTTCCCATCTGCGACGTATTACTTCGATTATCAGAAAACTGGACAAGTAACTGAGTCGGAGTATTACAGGAAACTTGCCATATTTTCGAAATCTGCGGAATTTCGGTCGTCTTAACTAAATTAAACTGGCGGGCATGCAATTGATTAAACTGGTATTGCCCGCCATCAGGAATAACGATGTCACACGTAGGAGGTGATTCAACCTGTTCAATAATATTTCTACTTGAGAAAGTATGCGAATAAACAGCCTCACTAAAAAATAGACTACAAAATGTGTATAATAATGTAGCTTTAGCTGATTGAGTAATAAATAAACGCATACGTTCTCCTAAATCACTTTTGACTAACGCTTAATTAGATACCGAAGTTAAAAGCCAGCACAGCTTCTGCCTGATAATCAACATTAGAAGTTAAATCGATACCTGCTGAAGTTAATTGATCCTGTTACTTTTAAATTAGCAACTGGTGCCGCTGCTAATGTAGCTCCTGAAATAGAAATTAAAGATAATGCAATTATAGCTTTCTTAAACATGAAATAAATCCTATAAAATAAATAAAAATAAAATTTAAAAAAACAAAACCCTTATCTCAGAATTTTAAAAAATAAAATTCTAAAAATAATACGCTAGATACTTAGCTGGTTTTATTTATTTTTAATATCGATTTATCACTAATGTATTCCATCAGACTAATTAATTCGATGGGCTTATTATAAGCATATATTTTCAGGATTTAAATTGGTCTAAATAAGATAAATAACTTAAATTTACTTTATTACAAAACATTTCCTTATATTTCACCATAAAAAACAAATGAATAAACCGCATTGCTCTTTTTTTGATTATCTCATAAATGTATATAAACCTAAAACAATCCAAAAAGGAATGAAAATATAGTTAAATATGCTAAATATTCTTATAACATCACCTTTATCAGAGACAAATCACATTTTAACTCATATGAGAAGTAAAAATAGAGTGATTAGAAATAACAAAAAAGACGAGTAATATTATAATATCAATATAAATCAATGCATTAAGCAGAATGACATTCAGAAACCAGTTTAAATGTATTAACAGGTATTCTAAAGGAGATATACAAATCGATTAAATTCAATAAAAATTACAGCTAATTTTTTACACATATAATAAATTGCAGTGATTAGCTAAACTAAATTCTTTCTTGAATCGACTTATTTAGTGCCTGCATATAGTGCATAGTCATACAGACTATTCGCAAAATTGAATACATCACCGATTTTCTAGTCAACTACACTATTATTATTTCGTTTATTCTGCTATCAAATATATTAATTTATGCCTGTGCCAAAACGAGTACTAGAAACCATACAGAACTTACTTGAAAATACCAAAGTCTGACCTAACTGAACCCCTTATATAATTTAAGTTGTAGGTAGATGAGAACATAAGCACGCCTTTGGCGTGAGCATCGCGGCGAAGCCGCTCTATTTCTAGGCAACTCCCTTCCCGTCTTTTATACTCTGCTCTATGTATATTCCCAGACCCGCTAAATTACTATTTCAATACGATGACGGATGGGATCGCTTCATCGAAAATAATCACGTCGATGAATGGCAACTCCTCTGTGTTGAAAAGATGCTCGCCTGTAGCACCTGTGCTATGGGCGTTCGACGTTATTGCTGCTCTTCTTCTGATTGCACACATTCTCGTTTCTTTTGTCAAACCTGTAAATCCAAAGCCTGCAGTGCCTGTGGTCTCAAAGGCACCGAACAATGGATCGCCCAGCAGCGCCATATTTTGCCGGACTGCGAATGGCAGCATATTACCCTCACCATGCCTCATCTGCTTTGGCCTTTCTTCAACAATAATTGGCTCTTGCTCAACCAACTCTTTCGCTGTGCAACGCGTGCTATGCTCAAACATGCCAGACGCCTTGGACTCGAAATCGGTATCTTTTGCGCCCTCCACACCTACGGCCGCCAACTCAATCAACATCCGCATATTCATTTATCAGTGACCCGAGGCGGTCTCACCAAATACGATACCTGGAAGCCCATTTTTTTCAAAAAGAAAGACGTCGAAAAAGTCTGGCGCAGTGCCGTCATTCGGCTCCTGCGTGACAGCTATTTTCAGTTACTACCGAATAAATTGCCTGGCTTCGGGCATATTCGCGATTATCCGACCTGGTGTCGTTACCTCAATGCCCAGTTCCAGCGCTATTGGAAACTGCATTTTTGCTAAAAAGACCCGAGGCGCCTGGCACAACGTCAAATATCTTGGGCGTTACTTAAAACGACCGCCTATCTCGGCTTCTCAATTGAAACATTACAGTGGGGGCGCCGTGGTTCATCATTATTATGACCACCATAGCCAACAATACCGACGACAGACCTTATCTCAAGAAGAAATGATACGACGTTACGTCAGTCATATCCCAGCGCGACATTTTAAGATGATCCGTTATTACGGTTTTTTAGCCAATCGAAAACGTGGACGCTTGTTATCTAAAGTGTATGACGCGTTGGACATGATACACCCTAACGTGCCTGAAAAACCGGGCTTTGCAGCGCTTATCAAAGGGTTTTTAAACACCGATCCGTACCAATGCATTTTATGTGGCAACCGACTGCGGTTTATGAGTGCGGAAAAAGGTCTACACGCGGTGACTTTGCTGTCAGAAAGGCGGGATAAAATGGCTAAAAAGCATGGTTACAAACCGCGGCCTAAGATCAGTGTGCCTATTATTTCAGTTTTTGGTTAAAAAAAGCGCGATTACACGTTATCATGGTTAGGTTTAAATACGATAGAGACCCTTTAACAGACTTTGATACCGAAACTTATCGTTATTAACTCATTAAACTGTTCATCGAATTTCCTAACCATCAAGCTAGGTTATCGCAATGAGTGTACATAGGTACGTGATTCGGGTGACCGACTGAAAGCCCCCCGTAGTGCAAAATATGACGGGCAAAGAAAAGGCCAGCATTGCTGGCCTTCAGTATCATCAACCAATCACGAATTAACGTAACAGGCTCAGAACACCTTGTGGAACCTGGTTAGCTTGTGCCAACACAGCAGTACCTGCTTGTTGCAGAATTTGACCACGGCTCATGTTAGAAACTTCTGTTGCGAAGTCAGCATCTTGAATACGGCTACGTGCTGCGCTCAGGTTGTTAACAGAGTTGTTCAGGTTGTTGATGGTAGATTGGAAACGGTTTTGGATCGCACCTAATTTAGAACGGCTTTCATCAACTTTGTTGATTGCGTCGTCTAAAGTTGCTAATGCATCTCCTTTTACGTTTAATGCATCAGCCGTAGAAGCCTTACCTGCATCAGGTGTAAATTCATTTCCTGCAACTGCTGCAGAGGTTTTTAAATTAATTTGAGTTGTAGTTGTTGAATCAGCTTCAAAATCCGATGCACTAACTAAGTAAGACTTACCACCTTCAGTTGCAATATATTTATCTGCAACTGCTTTGCCATCTACTACATATTCTTTAACATCCAGACCTGTTTTATACGTTGTCGCCCCTGAGATACCTAATTTAGCCTCATCTACCGCACTACCAGCTTCAGTTTTGCCAGTAACAGTACCCGCAGGAACTTTATCAAATAACTTATCACTTGATACCCCTAAAGTATCATTGTCAATTTTATCCAAACTAAATTTAATTACTTCATTATCGTTAGTACCCACTTGGATACTCATTTCATTTTTTTCGCCACTCAGAACTTTAACGCCGTTAAACTGCGTTTGTTCTGAAATACGATTGATTTCGGCTAAACGTTCAGTTACTTCATTTTGAATTGAAGTAATGTCTGAGTTGGAGTTAGAGCCATTTTTCGCTTGAACCGTTAACTCACGAATACGTTGTAAGTTATCATTGATTTCGTTCAATGCACCTTCAGTGGTTTGTGCGATAGAGATACCATCGTTAGCGTTACGAGCTGCCTGAGTTAAACCTTTAACGTTTGAAGTAAAACGGTTAGCAATCGCTTGGCCTGCCGCATCGTCTTTAGCGCTGTTGATACGTGAGCCAGAAGATAAACGCTCAATTGCAGAACCTAATACGCCTTGTGAACGGTTTAAGTTGTTCTGAGTTGTCAGAGACAGAATGTTAGTGTTGATAACTTGTGCCATGATGTGATCCTTATTATTCAAATTAATGCGTTAAGCCAAAATGCTTAACTTGATGAATTTCGTCAGCAACTAGGTTATCGGCTACAAAAAAGTCCCCTTTAGGCTTTTTGATGAAAATTTTTATCTATAAGGTTAGAAATGGCTTTACCGCCCGCTTTTAATGCCATTATTTTTTAACACTTTCGTTTTTAACACACTCATTTATCTTTATTAACTTTCTTATTATTCAATTTCAATAGGGATAATTAACTACTTTTCTCTTATCAGCTCCCGCCATCACTCTTTTTCAGAATAGTCTAAAATTTTGCTCCGTTTTGCCGATAAGACTCTAAATAGATTTTATTACAGGTTTTATGTCACAGACATAGCGTAGGAGAAAATATGGCAGGAATATCCACTCTCGGTATCGGGGCAAACTTAGATTTAAATGTGCAAATGGACCAAATTGAGGCAATGGAGCGTCGCCGCCTTGACCCATTAACCACACAGAAAGCCAGCTATGACGCGCAAATTAGCGCCTATGGCAAAATGCAATCATCATTAGAAAAACTGAAAAAAGCCGCTGAGGACTTAAAAAAATACGGCGATATCAGTACCACCAAAGTCACTGGTGAATATAAAGCCTTTGACGTAAAAACCGATGGTAAAGCAGTCGCCGGTGTGCACGATGTGTTAGTGACGCAACTTGCTAAAGCACAAACTATCGCCACTAAAGGCCACTCTGATAATAAAGAGTTACTCGGTAGTAGTGCCAAAGAACGGACTATCACTATTACCCAACCCTCACAGAAAGAAGAAAAAGATAAAATCGTTATCAAATTGGATAACCAGAGTACTTCTTTAATTGAACTAGCTGACGCCATTAATAAAACCGATAAAGGCGTTACCGCCTCAGTTATTAAAGACAAAAATGAGCAATATCATCTTGTCGTCACTTCTAAAAAAGAAGGTACGGATAACCGTATTAGCATCAATGTTGAAGGTGATGATGAACTAGCCGCAATCTTAAACGTTGAATCCGAGTTAGATGCCAATAAAAATGTCGTGCTGAAAAATCCTACTGGCAGTGGTATGGAGCAAAAGGTTGCCCCTCAAAATGCACATTTGACTATTGATGGGTTCGAACTTGAGTCGCAAACCAATGAAGCCAAAGATTTGTTCCCTGGTTTAACCCTGACACTAAAAAAAGAAAGCGAAGACAATAAAGCTGACCATTTAATGGTTTCTGAAGATATCGAGCCCGCTAAAGGTAAAATTAAAGCATGGGTAGATGCCTATAATGAATTCCAAACGTTAGCGAAAGAACTGACAAAATACACACCAAATGAAAGTGGAACGGCTCCTAATAAAACCAACGGCCCGCTCATTGGTGATTCCACGTTACGAATTATTCAAAGTACAATGCGTACTCAAGTCCGTGCTCCACAAAATAGTGGTGAAATCGATACATTCAATAAAATGGGGGTAAAACAGAAAGTAGATGGCACATTAGAAATTGATAACAAATTACTGGATAAAGCCCTCAAAGAAAACCCATCGAGTGTTAAAGTATTTTTTGCTGGTGACGGTAAAGAAACCGGATTTGGGACTGAAAACTTTAACTTTTTAAAAAGGTACTTTAGATACAAAAGATGGCTCATTACACAACGCCACCGATGGCATTCAGAAGAAACAGAAAAGTTTAGATAAACGGATTGAGCAGACCAATAAACAAATCGAAAACACCATGGACATGTACCGTCGTCAATTCCAAAACCTCGATAAAATGATGAGTTCACTCAATAGCACAACGAATTCTTTAGGCCGATTATTAGGCTAACACTTTTAGGTTAAAAACATGTATCAACGACACGCACAGCAAGCCTACCAACAAGTCGATTTGGAGAGTGAAATCACCAACGCGACCCCATACCAACTGATCCAAATCCTGTTTAAAGGGGCCCTTAGTGCCCTGAAACGCGGTGAGATTTTTATGCAGCAAGGTAAGGTGGCAGAAAAAGGTAAAGAAATCTCAAAAGCTATCGACATCATTGACACTGGGTTAAAGCAGTCGTTAAATTATGAAGCTGGCGGCGAACTTGCAGAAAATTTAGCAAGTTTGTATGAGTACATGACAATGCAGTTACTTCGCGCCAAACCTCGAAAACAACGTGGCTTATGTCCAAGAAGTTTACCAGTTACTCTCCGATATCGCCTCTGCGTGGCAACAAATCGGTGCAAATGTGGATGAAAGATAATCAGGTGGACAATAAAAATCCTATCGATTTACATGAAATATACCGTAATGTCTTAGTATTAAGTGAAAATTTAGTTGCCTTAGCGCAATCAGGGGAATGGGAGACATTGGTCTCCCGAGAGACAGAATATGTCCTTGCGGTGGAAAACCTCACCAAGTTAACGCAAGCGTTCGAAAAACAGCAGCCAATTACTGAAGAATTTATTCAGTTATTGCATAAAATTATTGAAAATGAACGCATTACTAAAGAATATTTACAACAGCATTTAAACTTTTTAAGCAAAGAAATTAAGCAATTAGACCAAAAACGGGTACTAAATAATAGCTATGGCCAATTTGATGAGCCGGATACCCCGTTAGTCGTTCGCCCGATGGAATAATTTGAGTGTCAGGCCGATAGACCTGACACGCCTTTTATATTTAACTCTCAGCCTATTGCTGCTGTTTTAAACGTTGCTGCTTTTTCAACTTTTTCAACAGCATATTGCGTTTTAGCGGTGATAAGTGATCGAGGAACACTTTACCGTGTAAATGGTCGATTTCATGTTGCATGACAATCGCTAAGAACTCGTCGCTGTCTACTTCAAACGCTTTACCGTGCCTATCGAACGCTTTCACTTTAACGCGCAGGAAGCGGTCTACATCGGCGTAGATTTCAGGTACAGACAAGCACCCTTCTTGATAACTGGTTTCCCCTTCACTTTCGACGATTTCAGGGTTAACAAATACCATCGGCTCATCACGGTTTTCTGAAATATCAATCACCATAATGGATTTAGTTTCCGCAATTTGCGTGGCAGCGAGACCAATACCGTTATCGGTGCTGTACATGGTATCTAACAAATCGTCGATCAAGGTTTGTACCGCAGCGAAATCCGTCACTGGGCTGCATTTAATACGCAGTCGTTCATCTGGAATTTCAATAATTTCTCTTACTGCCATAATTTAAACCCTATAAATTCGATTACTTTCATTCAAATATCAATCATTCAAACTATTTTAAGCAACAGTGACGCATACAATAGCCGCTAACTGCCGCCACAACTCTGCCTGTGAAGTATGAAGAACAGATAAAATATTATCGTCTTTCTATTTCACCAACAACATGCAAAAAATGGCATTGTTAATCAGAAAACAAAATTTATTTTAAACATCAATAAATTAACGCCTACCTGTTTAGACTGCCCCTTCATGGAACATAAGCCACATAAAATTTTACAGAAAAATAACACGTTATTTGGAAAAAAACATCTAAAACAGGAAAAATGGTGACCCTTTGTAGGCTCTTCACTGTTTTTGCTTTTACCCACTGATAGCATCTATTCGCTTGTGGCTATTTTTTCGCTTTTAGTTTTTATTAATATTGAGAATATATTTAGGCCACATTAAAGTTACTATCAATTTAAATTAAATTTTCAAAATAAGCACTATCAACTATAATTCCATCAAATAAAAGCATCCAGTTAATATAAAAAATATATATCACTGTATTTATTTCACTCAAACACGGATATCCCGAATAAATATCATTTTAAAAATCGATTTTACCCACCAAATAAATATCTTTACTATAAATGAATAAAGGAAAATAAATTTATCTTTCATTCTTCTTTTAGATAATAATTTTAAATAATACGGAAATTAACAAATGGAAAAGAAAATATTAGCACGTCATTTTGCGGCTCTACTACTTAGCAGCCTATCTTACCATGCAGTAGCCAACACCTCATTTTCAAGTCCTCCTCCATCCTTAAGCAGTGTCAACGCGCAAGGTATCAACACGAATGTTAACAAAATTAGTGAGATCAATAAAAAAATCAAGCATATCAACACTACAATTAACCAAATGGACTCAAGTTTTAAAAACGACATTGGCACATTAACACAAAATAACAGTAAACTTGAATTAGAAACTATAGATATACGAAATAATTTAAAAGCATTGAATGATGAAATCGTTAGTTTTGAACAAATATATTCTCAAGATATTTTTCAGGAAATAAAAAACAACAATGATTTAATTAATAGTAAAATCACATCAATACAACAAGGCAGAGAAAAAGAGCACCATGCACTTGACTCAAAATTAAAAGATGTCGAATTACATTTGCAAGGAGCACTAACTGGTGTCAATGCGGCTGACCAAATCACCAACCAATTAAATACCAATATGCAAAATCTAGATAAAAAAGTAATTGGAAACACCTCATCAATTAAGGCCCTAAAAATTGACTCCTCGAAAACGCAAAAAGCTAATGAACTCAAATTCACCAGCTTAGAAAATAAAGTTGATCATGGGCTCCATCAGCTTGATAGGAAAATAGATAAACGTACTCAAGAAGCGAATTCCGGTATTGCGTCTGTCGCAGCAATGAGCAATATTCCTTACGCAACAAATACTCGCTTTAGCGCAGGGATTGGTGCAGGTAATTACAAAAATGGCTCAGCGATCGCTGCCGGTGCTCAATATCAACTAAAAGAAAACATCAACTTACGCAGTTCTGTATCTTGGAATAATTCAGATGCTGCGGTTATTGGAGCGGGTGTCGCCTTCGGGTGGTAATTCTCCAACCTATATTGTTCTTATCACTTTTATAAATTATTTATAAGCCTTAACCAATAGTACCAATGATATATTGGTACTATTTATATTCGCCACACCAATCAATATCAACATTAACTGGCTTTAAATTAAGCTTAACCTTGGCTGTAAGTGATAATGGCAATTGGTGTAGGGTTAATGGTAACCCAAAGATTAGACATGCCGATACGAGTTTGAGATGACTCACTCACTTTGTGACAGCTAGTCTCTGATTGGCATTTAGTGAGAATGTCACTAGCGACTTGTGAGTTAAACCCTTGCTTTGTCAAATAGCCCATTTCATTTTCTAGCTTCTGTTGGAAGTCCGCAAAATCCGGCTTTGGCGAGGTATAATCCTCAACCCCAACAAGTGTGGTAGCCACTTGAATGAGCTTACCATCACCAAACGTGAGTTGGTTTTCATAGCTCCAACCATTAAATGGCTTTTGCTGCCCAAAAATACAAACTGTTTTGCTACCGCTTGCTTGGCATTTCCCCGCCTTAATAAAACTGATGCTATCAATGCTTTGCCCCCAGTTTAAGCCAAATGGCGCAGTCGATGTGCTATCACACCCTACCAATAACAGTGCAGTAGCACCAGCTATCATCCATTTCATACCCTTACCTCACAAGTCAATTTATTTCATGCTACAGCGAGGAGTCGCTAAATTAAAGTAAAAAAAGCCATCAACTATTCACACACTCAAAGCTAATCTTTAAATTACACATTATTTATTTAATGTTAAATTTACAGATAATTATTTATTATCAATAAGATAAAATTAAAACATATAAATTAGCGTATACTCATTGCCAGATTTGCCTTAGCTCTATACAATGCCTTCCTTTAAACGGTCCCAGAGTCACAGCAATTACAAATAACTATCATATTATTAGTCAGTTACCCCTCTAGCCATATCTAAAACTCCCTAGATGGTGTTCGAATAACAAGATAGCTGAATCGTTAAAGCTTGACTCTAGAATAAATTGGCTTTGCAGCTAATGGGCTTAGTAACCGCTCGGTGGGCTGATAAGCATTCATCGTCCGTATTATTAACGAACAACCATAACGTAAAGTGCATATTGTGAAATTACTATTTTGTCTTTCTTTAACAACCGCCATTCTTTCTGGTATATGGGCTTGGGTTGCTGATAGTTTAGGGCTAATCGGCTGGGCAGGCTTTTTAGGCTGTACAGCCTATTTTGCTTATCCTAAAGATGGGATAAAAGGTCTGGGTATTACCGCATTAACCGTCTGTAGTGGTGTGGTTTGGGGCTTAGTAATCCTGCACAGCGGTGACTACCTGAAGCAGTTACCTCACTTTGTAGGGTACTTCGTTACTGGTATTGTTGCCTTTTTGATGTGTATACAAGCCAAAAAACAGTGGCTTTCTTATATACCCGGCACGTTTGTCGGCACCTGTACTATTTTTGCGACAGAAGGTGTTTGGTTGGTCACTATTCAATCATTATTAATTGGCGTGTTATTTGGTTTCGCAATGAAAAAAAGTGGGCTTTGGTTATTTGAAAAACTATCACTGGATAAAAACTAAAAAAAACCGCCTATATGGCGGTTTAAATAACTCAATGAAACCAAGGGAATTTCAAACAGATTCGATATTACATTAAATTTCTCTTACGACAATATATAACATTTTGATTTCACTTGTGATTAACTAAAAAAATAACTAAGTATTATTACCTAGACTCACACATATAATAACGATGGATTTGTTAATAAAATGATAAAATTCCAGTATGGAATATTCATTTAGATTAATAAAGTTAATGTAGCTGTTCTAACATCAGTCACATTAACGTCTGCTAATATAAAGATATAGTAGAATTCGGATTTTTCTGCATCTTTCTTTTCTCAAAAAGAATTAAAAACCATTTATCATTCATCTCTATAATTTTCTTTTTCTTTCTATCTTTGTAGCCTTATAATTCATTAAAGTTAATAATTATGGCATAATAAACTGATAATTTTCACATTATCAAACCGCAATATACGTTAGCTCAAAAAACACTCATTTATCCTTCTGCTATACTTATACGTGAAATATCTTATAACCCGTAAGTGAATTTAACCAAAGGAAGAAGATATGATTAAAAAAATTTGTTTTTTGGCCTGTTCATTAGCTGTAGTATTCTCTTTAAGCGCATGCAACACCACTCAGGGTGTTGGTGAAGACATAGAAGCCGGTGGAGAAGCCATACAAAGAGCTGCTAAATAATTGTTAACTGACATCATCTTTAAATATTAACTTTCCCACCTAAAACTCACATATATCTCAAACGGTGATGATCTCACCGTTTGAGATATAAATTAAAATACCTATAAATTCTCAAGCCTTATAATTTAAAAATACAGAACCTTTTAATATTGGTTAGCAGGATCACAACTTAATTATGCCCCCCTTTTACAATGGAAACATGTAGCTAGGAGAGTATAATGAACAAAAAAAATAAAATTAATGTGTTAGACCTTATTTCACCAGAGATGCAATCTGTAATGCGATTTTATTCAGAAAATCCATCTCCTGTACCTCTTGACGCCACTTATAATGGTATGCGACAAGCGTATATTGAAGATAGAAAATATTGGAATTCAGAAGCGCCAACGATGTACTCTATTCACGATATTCAAGTTCCAACTAAATATGTCAATATTTTGACGCGTATATTTCAACCGATTAAATCTCCATCAGCCACCTTGTTTTACCTCCATGGCGGTGGGTTTATTTTAGGTAATTTACAGACTCACGAACGTATTATGCGCTTACTGGCACAATATTCGGGCTGTACAGTTATTGGAGTTGATTATTCGTTATCCCCTGAAGCACGCTACCCTCAAGCAATTGAGGAAATATCCATGGTTTATCAGTATTATCAGCAAAATGCTGAACAATATAATATCAATATGCAACAAACTGGCTTTGCAGGTGACTCGGCTGGCGCGATGTTATCCATACCTTCGACCCTTTGGCTACGTGATAACGCCAACGAGTTTACCGATATCAGAGCCCTTTTATTGTGGTATGGGCTGTATGGTTTACAGGATTCAGTAAGCCGGCGACTATATGGTGGGGAATGGGATGGGTTACAAAAACAAGATTTAGACGATTATGATAATGCCTATCTTGGTGAAGCTGGCGATAGAGAAGCGCCTTATTATTGCTTATTCAATAATGATTTAACCTACGGCATTCCACCTTGTTATATTGCCAGTGCTGAGTTTGACCCACTATTAGATGATAGTTTGGCTTTATTCCGAACGCTAGATGCCAATGATATACATTGTGAATATAAAATGTACCCAGGAACTTTGCACGCCTTCTTACATTATTCACGCATGATGCAAATATCAGACGAGGCGATTCGTGATGGTGCTAATTATTTTATCAAACAACTTTTATAATATTAACTCTGTATTTATTGAAAATAGCAGGCTATAAAACGAAAAAACCTCGCATTTAGCGAGGTTTTTGAATGCTTAGCGATTCGTTATCGTTATTTAGCGATAACGTTAGCTGCTGCTGGGCCTTTAGCACCATTTTCAATGCTGAATGAAACTTGTTGGCCTTCTGCTAATGATTTGAAGTTATCACTTTGAATTGCAGAAAAGTGAACAAATACATCTTTGCTGCCGTCTGCAGGAGTGATAAAACCAAAACCTTTATCATCGTTAAACCATTTTACTGTACCAGTCATTGTATTAGACATAGAATTTCCTTTAATTTTTTAAAATTGCCATAAGGCATGTTGCGGTTTGTTCTTGTGGTACTTATGGGAATTAATTAGAAGGAATTCGCAATGAAGTGGTATCTGAGATAGCGCTTAATGGTGAACATCTTAAAACTGACTAACATAAATAGGCCTGTACTTCCAAACCAGTGAGCATATTAAGCCACACTTAAAACCAAATGGCAAATTTTATTTTCGCGTCGATTTTATAAACAAATAGTTTGCGGTTTATCTTAACCTAAAAGTTCTTACGTCCTCAGGTTTAGTATCTATCAAAAACGCCGTAATCCGGTCTTTCGCCTCTCATTACAGCTCGCTGTTGCTCATGCACTGCTTCTCTATCAGCTCTTTTTTGTTCAGATGAACGGGCGTCTTTATGTGGCTTAGGCCAGGTTGATTTATTGGGTTCAAAGGATGGTGTGAACGTACAGCCTGTAATTAAAAAAAGGCAAAATAATGAGGAGATTAATTTCATAGTGATTAAATTGAGTGACTATTGACAGAAAGAAAAAATTTAACAAAATAGAATATCGATAACAACCTTAAATATCCTATGTGAATGTTGAAAATGTTATAGATTGGCGGTTTAATACTATTTAAATAAAAATAGGTGATAAAAACTACTATAAAAAACATCAATCAACTGACTGATTTATTCCATAATATAAAAAGCAGCCATTTATAGCGGCCTCGCCATACTAGATATCTATATATTTACATTATAATCATCGAATTTTTTAATTATCTCATCAGCTATCTGCTCAAAAAAAACTACTTGTATTTATATTAAGGGTCCTTAGTACTGATACCAACATATTGGTATCAATTTTATTAACACTTCGCTCATAGCGATACAATTGTTGATCACTTTTACAGCCGCTCAATCTTGCAAACCCACTTGCGGTATATCCAGTATTGCGCCTTAATATTTTAATTTTCTTTCCTATTAATGTTGACACAGTGCTTTCAGTCTTCATACAAAGACTCCATTCTAAATCGATAAACTTACTATTTTTAATCTATCTACCATTAACTAATGTAATGAAATTTAGATTAAAAAAATGTAATCAAACTGTAAGGCTAACCATTAGCCTCCATTGATAAAGTATCCTCAATATATCAATAGAGGATATCCAAATGAAAAAAATTACTTTTAGTATTCATTCCTTTTATTTTAACTCCAGCAGCTTCAATAGCGTCAAATAATATTTTAAGTGTTCATATTCTTAATCAGCAAACAGGGAAACAATTGGATACTCATAAACACAGAAAAAACAAGTAATGATGGCAGAATTAAATCTATCTTACCTGACAGCCCTGAGAAGCCTTCTATAGGAGACTATAGAGTGATTTTTAAAACTAGTGAGTATTTTAAGCAACAAGGTAAACACAGTTTTTCCCCTGAAATCCCCGTTGAATTTCAAATAGATAATTTAGATGAACATTACCATATCCCCTTGCTTTTAAGCCAATATGGTTATTCAACATATAGAGGGCATTAACCCTTTTCAACTTATAAACCAATGCAGTATTAATCAGGTATTGATACTGCATTCGTATAATATAATTACAAGTAACCATCACGTATTATTTCTTCATTTTTTCAATAGACGCCCTCTAAAAAAAATCAATAATAACAAAAATATACCTATAATTATTAATATACTTATTGAAAAATCAATTGATAGTGAAAGAACTAGCTTGCTAATAAAATATCCGGTAGAAACTATCAAAGTTCCCCAAGTTGCACCACCGATAATATTTAATATAAAAAATTTAAATGGTTTTACATCACTAGCACCAATAATAATAGGTCCTATTGCCCTTAACCCATAAGCAAAGCGAATAGCTATAACAATCCAATTCTCATTTTTTTGAATATATTCTTGCGCATATACTATTTTATCTTTTTGATTATGGAGTTTGGGTAAAATTTGTGCTCCAAAATAACGGCCTATAAAAAACAATACATTATCACTAACGATCCCACCTAAAGAGGCGGCTATAACTACTTGAGGGTAAGAAAGTAATTGATTATGTGCTGCTATGCCCGATAAGAAAGCTACTGTTTATCCCTCAATCATGGAACCCAGAAACACAGCTAAGTATCCATATTCAATTATCCAGTGAGATAGAGCCTCCGACATATTATGATTGACCTTTATTATGACGTTTAACAATAGCTATAAATATCATGTAATTAATTCAATTGCGAGAATTAAATAAATACACTATATACTAGTATAGTAATCACTTTATCGCTCCTCCTATATAGCAAAAACCAACCGTTTACAGTTGGTTTTTGCTATATAACTCAAGCGAAAGCAAGTTTCATCGAAATAAACTTAGTTTATATCTCCGCTACATACAATTATAGTTTTATCCTCATCCAAATTACTAAAAAAACTTTCAATATCAACATTCAATACCTTTAATATAGCTACTGTCTCCGCTATTCCTATCTTATCAATTTCATATTCATAACGATATAGTTGCTGCTCACTCTCTATTCCCGCCATTCTTGATAGCTCGAATACTGATAACCCAGCGTTTATCCTCAATTGACGAAGACTGCAAGCAATATGATTAGAAATCGAATTTTGGTTATCCATTAAATATCTCCTATTATTAATTAGTATTTACATAAAAAGCCTTGAAGGTAGTGACCTGTTTTATGGACTAATTAATAATATATGGAAAAATTTAATTTATATCGTATGCTGTAAGTATTAAAAATTTCATTACTAAATTTCTGACTCTACCTTTTGCATACTCTTTAGCCTGTTTATTTAGTAAGTAATTGAATACCAAAATTGGAAAACTCACATAATTAGATAATGTTCTAAATATACCAACCACTCAAGCTGACACATGAGTTTTTTTCTTACGGTGATTGATTAAATCCACTTTCACAAATTTTAAATTCATCACTCAATTTCCCTCAGTTTTCAGGTGCGCCACTACCTTCATAAGTCCATAATGAATTAGCTTGCGATGAAAAAGTGAAAGCAGCCAAAATACATAATATTATTTTATTATAACTCATATAATAATAACTTAGGTTATTAACGTAAGTTTCAAAACTACACTTTGATTCACACAAATAGCATTAGGATTCACTCCATTAATTCAGAAAAAAAGCACTGCTCATCCAAAATAAACCATACAACACTCCATTATAATAAAAAAATCACCAAAAAATCAGCCTATCCCCAAATCCATTTCCACTTCGTCCGCTAGGTCGTGTATTCAATATAGAGATCATCACAATAGGTAATGCTCCCGCTCGATGAATGTGCCGATGATTTTATCATGCATTTCAGGCGACTTCGAGTAACCTAACGTCTTACGGTTAAGACGCTTTAAGCGATTTCTTAAATTCAAATTCTCTCTTTCTATTCGTTGGGTATAAAACTTACTTGCTACGTGTTTTTGTTTAGGCAATATCTCATAAGCACTGAACTTATCCGTGCACCAAAAAGCCACATTAAACCTAGACAGTAAAGCCAGTAACTGACGAAGAGTTCTCTTGTTTCGACGACCAAATGTATGAGCAATAATCCGTTTTAGGCGAGGTTCCCAGGCATACCAAAGCCAGCGTTGTTGTTTCTTATTAGCCACAAAAGACCACTGTTCATCAACTTCGCAAAGGAGTTCAATCTGCAAATTATCAAGAGGTAAAGAAGTTACCTGCTTCGGCGAGAGTTTTTTAAAGTACGAACAACCGCATTAATGCTGATATGAAGGGCCCTAGCAGTATCACGAATACCGGCATTATTCATCGTGAGGTCGATAATTTTATCTTTAGTTCCGGGTTGGCAAGCACGATATTTATAATCGAGTTGGAAGCTTCGGCAGCAATTTTGGCAGCGATAACGTTGATGACCAGTGCTCCCTAGGCCATGTTTTTTCACTGAGGGAGTTTGTTGACAAAATGGGCACCTTACATCGACTTTAGCCATGAATATTCTCCGATAAATTACCCTATATTACAGGTTAATCACCGGATTGAATACATGACCAATTTATTGTGCTTTTTATGAGCAAAAATATTCTCCAATTTGCGACAGTCTTCACACTTGTTTTCTTTTTTTCTCAATAATTTCCGAATAAAACGATACTCTCATTGATATATTTATGTTAAGAAGATCACATTAATATTGCTTACAATGCTCTCTAAGTCGTATGTAGGATCAATATAGACAAAATGATGAAAAAATGACAAGGCCAGTGAAGTGATAAACTTGTTTTCCTCATGCACCAATGCAACACTGAGCACACTAAAATATAATTTTAAGGAAAAGCATGTTCAATTATCAAGCAACTGTAGACTTCATTGAGGAAGAAAACGTATATGAAATCAACTTCAGTGATTTTTCTGAGCTACAAGGCGTTAGCTATTGTAAAGAAGATGTTGAGTTAGAAGCCCAAGAAATTTTGCTCGCTTCTTTTGCCGAACTTGTTGAACTCAGAAAACCTATTCCATTTGCAACACAAACAAAAAGTGAAGCAACCTTTACTGTTTATTTCCCCATAATCTGCTGCTTAAAAATTGCCTTGCATAACGCGATTCTCAATTCTGTAACACAACGCATCGACCTCGCTCGCAGGCTGAACATCAATGCGCAACAGATAGAACGCTTACTGGATATTCATTATGCATCTAAAATTGAACTTTTAGAGCAGGCTTTATATATATTAGGCGTTGAAGCTTCAATTACAGTCACCCCAAAATTGGTTGATAACAGCATGAACTGATCATCATTGATAAGAATAGCGCCGAAATAGCCTAAAACACCTTTATTTACCTATACTGATTGTTAGGCGTTGATGAAATGGCAGAGACTTGAGTTAATTTTATTTTCCTCATGTCTCAAACTCTGTAATTGGAATCATTTTTTAGGTACATTCCATACTAAAAAATAGTCTCTTTAAATTGTTCGCAATTCAACCAAATCATACTTTTCCAACCCAATACAGATTCCTTGGGGTGTCTATCACGTTTCATGTCTTAAGCATCTGTGATTTTTATCGTACTCTTAAATGATGAATAAAGGATATTGTAGCCTTATATCCAGTTACTAAATCATGAATTAACTCGAATTAAGAGTAACATTTAACTTAATAAGACTCATCAATATTTGACGTATTACCTTCCCTTTTATAATCCCTAAAATAATTTATTTTAAATAAAAATCTCAATGAGGTACAATAAGTGAGTTTTTATATAGGGTATATGTATGAAAAATGAAAATCACTTAATCTCGAATATAAAAGATAATAACCAACCATACTGGCCTACACTAAAGCTTATATTGAGTTCATTAATTGTTTTTACTTTTTATTTAAATTTAGTTGATAAAAACAAATATGCGTTGCTTATTAATACTTTTGAATTAACATTAATCCCTATGTTTGTATTTATAGTTGCATTTATAACAAAAAATACAACATGGAAAGGGTTACAATCTCATCTTCTTCCTGCTGTTATCATTTATTTTACGTTCCAAACAATCGATATGCTCCCACTTTATTTCACCGGTGAGTTAACTTTAAGAACCTATTTACTTTCTCCTCAGTACGGAGTTTGGTTTTTCTTAGCAACGCCTATCTGGCAAGCTATTTTTTTATTATTACCGAAAAGCTTTAAATTAAATAAATTCTACCTCTCTATAATTTTAATATTATCATTAATAATTTCTTATATAACAAAAACTTACCTTATGCCATTTTCTAGTTTCTTCTCAATTATTCTATATTTTCCATTTTTTGTCATCGCTTATTTTATTAATAATGAAAGTATATCTTCGTTAAGAAAAAAACCTACCATGGTAATTTTTTGTATTACAATTTCAGCTATTTTATTCCTTCATTATCGAGATGCTTTCTTAAGTGAAATGCTCAGCGGTATCAACTCCTATTTATTCTTCAACGAATTTATTACTCATATTTTAAATTTTTCTATAAGTCTAGTGTTAGGGTCAAGCATTATTTACTTTGCCTTATCAACTGATAAATATGCGAAAACATCAAACAATGCTTTAGGTGTTTATTTAATCCACCCAATTATTTGTTTTATTATATTACAAACATTAGTTTTTTTAGGTATAGAGCTTAATTTATTATTAATAATAACATTTACTCTACTAACCATTTGTATAGCACTTTTATTAGCATCAATTCCAATTATTCATTGGTTTATAGATCCTATTTTTTACTCTAATAAATTGAAATAATGAGGTAAAAGCCTAACTCATAAACAATCAATGCTATTTGAATACTAATTAAAACAGATAAAAAATCACCTTAGCAGGTTAGTTTGAAACGCTGTTTAAATTCCTTGCAATCCTAGTTAGTTCAATCCGGCGTCCCTGTGTCAGTTCTTCAAGAAATGGGCGGCAGGGAAAGTATCGAAATGGTTAAACGATATGCTCACTTATCACCCACTCACTTGCAAGAACACGCCAAAAACATCGATGATATTTTAAATCTGAGTGGCACGAATATGGCACGCAAGATAATTTGATAACTCACAATCACACGTAACACTTCGTTTTAACTGGTGGGTTGTGGGGGGCTCGAACCCCCGACCTAATGATTAAGAGTCACCTACTCTGCCAACTGAGCTAACAACCCGATATAAATTATTTAACGCCCAACAATTGCTACAGTCAATATGATTCTGCTATTTTTATTATCTAAGTTAATTTAAAGTTACGAATGTAAAATTTAAGAAAACTATCGTTTGAATAAACATCACTTCGTTTCTAACAAGATAACTTTTCCTTACTCTAATTGAGATTTATGTCACAATATTTCACGCAAACATAACCACAAAATTATAAAAAAGACTGTGGCTAATTATCACAAACCACTACGGACATCTTTAGTATGGAAGAAAATGCGAATTCACTATCAACACAACCCAATGCTGATCGTAATCAGCTAAAACGTAGTCTTAGTAACCGCCATATACAACTTATTGCTATTGGTGGCGCAATTGGTACAGGCTTATTTATGGGTTCAGGTAAAACCATTTCACTTGCGGGCCCATCAATTATCTTTGTGTATATGATAATCGGCTTTGTGCTATTTTTTGTGATGCGCGCAATGGGTGAACTGCTACTTTCTAATCTAGACTACAAATCATTCAGTGATTTTTCTGCTGACCTTATCGGCCCATGGGCAGGTTTTTTTGTCGGTTGGACATACTGGTTTTGCTGGGTTATCACAGGTATTGCCGATATCATTGCCATTACAGCCTATGTGAGCTTTTGGGTTCCTGATTTTCCTGAATGGGTAACCTCATTTATCTGCGTAGTCACCTTATTAACACTCAACCTGGTTTCTGTCAGGCTTTTCGGTGAGCTCGAATTTTGGTTCGCTATGATAAAGATTGTTGCCATAGTGGCTCTCATTGCAGTAGGTGGCACATTAATCGCCATGAATTTCCAATCCCCTACGGGTCATACGGCATCTTTAAGCAACATCTGGAATGATGGTGGAATGTTCCCGATGGGGATCAGCGGCTTCTTTGCTGGCTTCCAAATTGCTATTTTTGCGTTTGTTGGGATTGAATTAGTCGGAACGGCAGCCGCTGAAACACGCGATCCAGAAAAATCTTTACCGAAAGCTATCAACGCGATACCTATCCGGATCATTGCATTCTATGTGTTATCTTTAATTGTGATTATGGCAGTTACCCCATGGCGAACCATATTGGCCGATAAAAGCCCATTTGTAGAAATGTTTGTCCTGATAAGCTTACCTGCAGCAGCAAGTATTGTTAACTTTGTCGTTTTAACTTCTGCAGCTTCTTCTGCAAATAGTGGTGTATTTTCCACCAGCCGAATGCTTTTTGGGCTTTCAAAAGAAGGGGATGCACCAAAACAGTTCAGCCAATTATCGAAAAAAGCCGTACCCGCTACTGGGTTAATTTTTACCTGTATCTGCCTCAGTTTTGGTATTGTTCTGATCTATTTTATTCCTGATATCATGCATGCATTCACACTAGTCACAACCGTGTCTGCAATTCTTTTCATGTTTATTTGGAGCATGATTTTATATAGCTATTTAAATTTCCGTAAAAAGCGACCTGAGATGCACAAAGCATCCCATTATAAAATGCCTGCGGGTATTGTGATGTCGTGGTTAAGCCTCGCCTTTTTTGCCTTTATGGTTGTTTTATTGGCATTTCAGCACGATACAAGACAAGCCTTAATAGCAACACCAGTTTGGTTTATTTTACTATTCATTGGTTACCAATTTGCTAAGCGCAGAAAGAACCAGTAATGATAAATAATCAATAGTAAAAAGGCCGAATAACAGTATCGTTACTCGGCCTTCTTAGTTTATAAACTTGCTCAATTAGCTTGCTTTATATTCTGCCTCGGCTTCATCAAAACGAGCCTGTGCTGCTGCACTTGGCGCTTTAGTTATCAAGCTTACAACAACAATGGCGATTGTTGCGAATAAGAAACCTGGGATGATTTCGTACAAATCAAACCATTTATATTTTATCCAAACGAGTACCGTCACTGCACCAACTAACATTCCTGCGAGTGCGCCCGTACGCGTCATTCGTTTCCACATTACAGAGATTAAAACAACAGGACCAAACGCGGCACCGAAACCAGCCCATGCATTACTCACTAATGCCAAAACTTTATTATTTGGATCACGAGCAATGTAAATGGCAATTGCAGCGACTAACAACACCATAAAACGCCCGACCCATACTAACTCTTTTTGGCTAGCACTCTTACGAATAAAAGGCTTATACAAGTCTTCCGTTAGCGCACTCGCACAAACTAATAATTGGCAACTTAACGTACTCATTACCGCGGCTAGTATGGCTGATAATAAAATACCAGCGATCCATGGGTTAAACAAAAGCCCCGTTAACTCCATGAATATACGCTCATTATTTTGCATGACCGAACCCGCTAAAGCCGGATTATTTTCAAAATAAGCGATACCAAAGAAACCAACCGCAATCGTTCCACCTAGGCATAACACCATCCATGTCATACTAATACGTCGAGCAGAACGAATAGTACGAGCAGAGTCTGCTGCCATAAAACGTGCTAAAATGTGAGGTTGCCCAAAATAGCCTAATCCCCAACCTAATAATGACAGAATTGCGATGATATTCATGTCTTTAAACATATCAAGATATTCAGGATTCTTAGCTTTGATCACTTCAATAGAGGTATCAATTCCCCCTAAAGAAAGGATCACAACAATAGGTGTAAGAATCAATGCGAAGATCATTAATGAAGCTTGAACAGTATCGGTCCAACTCACGGCTAAAAAGCCACCTAGAAAAGTGTAAGCAATCGTCGCGAGTGCACCTAACCACATCGCCTTCTCATAGCTCATATTAAATGTGCTTTCAAATAACAAGCCACCTGCGACCACACCTGACGCACAATAAATCGTAAAGAAAACTAAAATAACAACAGCAGAAATAATACGTAAAATCTTACTGTTATCCTCAAAACGGCTAGTAAAGTAGTCCGGTAATGTTAACGCATTATTATTTTTTTCTGTTTGGACACGTAAACGCCCAGCAACAAATAACCAGTTAAGATATGCACCGAGACTCAAACCGATAGCAATCCAACTTTCAGAAATCCCGGCCAAGAAAATCGCACCTGGTAACCCCATGAGTAACCAACCGCTCATATCTGAGGCACCAGCAGACAATGCAGTTACAACACTGCCTAAACTTCTCCCACCCAGAATATAGTCGTCAAAGTTTTTCGTTGAGCGATAGGCCATATAACCAATTAATAACATGCCAGTAATGTATACGACGAACATAATGATCATCGGAGTGCTTACAGTCATCCTGTTTTCTCCATTGAGTAGCTTTAAAATTATTAGTTATCTTTATAAGTGACCGCTGATAACTTGTAACTTCATGGTGTTGCACTTTATTGCACATATTTAATTTATCTGCGCAAACACCAAATAGATTGTGATTGTTTGTGTTGCACTAACTTAATATCTTAACTGCCACATCCTAGACAGAGTCGTATTAAATTAACAAGAAATTAACTATTTTTTATTGCATAAATAGAATCCATATCACAAATGTTAAAATTTAAACTTAAATTCACAATCAGATGTTTAATCGCCTCATCTAAAGATGATAAATATAACCACATGTAAAATATAATAAATAAATGAATACCAATTTAATTGAAATTATTAGAACTCAAAAAACTCGATATGTTTCACATTTCTTTCAGAAATCACACGTAACAATGTTGCACAAAGTTGCAACATTAAGATAATGTGGTGTAACTTTTTGATTAAAATGACTCGTGACCTAGAGGAATTAAGATGAGTAGCACTACAACTATGGGTGTGAGACTTGATGAAGCAACTCGTGAACGCATTAAAAATGCCGCTCAGCGTCTTGACCGCACATCACATTGGCTTATCAAACAAGCTATTTATAATTACCTAGAACAACTCGATAATGGCCAAGCCTTTCCAGAGCTCTCACCGGGTATCGATGTAAAAGAAAATCAAACTTCTGATGAAGACACCACCGTTGAATCTAACTATCAACCATTCTTAGATTTCGCAGAGCACATTTTACCACAATCTGTAAAACGCTCTGCAATTACTTCTGCTTACCGAATTCCTGAAACACAAGCCGTGCCAATGTTGTTACAGCAAGCACAGCTCCCTACAGAACAAGCTGAAGCGGCTCATAAATTAGCTTATTCAATAGCTGAAAAACTACGCAATCAAAAAAATGGCATCGGCCGCTCAGGTTTAGTTCAAGGTCTACTCCAAGAATTTTCACTTTCATCTCAAGAAGGTGTCGCATTAATGTGTCTCGCAGAGGCCTTACTGCGCATTCCTGATAAAGCAACTCGAGATGCGCTCATCCGCGATAAAATTAGCAATGGGAATTGGCAATCACACCTTGGCCAAAGTAGCTCAATGTTTGTCAATACCGCGACTTGGGGTCTGCTATTTACGGGTAAGCTAGTTTCTACGCATAATGAAGCTAAACTCTCAACCTCACTTAATCGCATCATTAGTAAAAGTGGTGAACCGCTGGTACGCAAAGGTGTTGATATGGCGATGCGCCTTATGGGAGAGCAATTTGTTACTGGCGAAACTATCTCCCAAGCGCTCGCTAACGCACGAAAACTCGAAGATAAAGGCTTCCGCTATTCCTACGACATGCTGGGCGAAGCCGCATTAACGGAAAAAGATGCACAAGATTACATGGTGTCTTACCAACAAGCTATCCACGCGATTGGTAAAGCATCAAATGGCCGCGGTATTTATGAAGGCCCCGGTATTTCAATTAAGCTATCTGCATTACATCCACGTTATAGCCGCGCACAATACTCTCGCGTGATGGAAGAACTTTATCCACGCCTATTATCCCTTGTATTACAAGCGCATCAATACGATGTAGGGATTAATATTGACGCAGAAGAAGCCGACCGCTTAGAAATCTCTTTAGATTTACTAGAAAAACTCTGTTTTGAACCACAACTCGCGGGGTGGAATGGGATTGGCTTTGTAATCCAGGCCTATCAAAAACGCTGCCCATTTGTGATTGACTCAATCATAAATTTAGCTGAACGCAGCCAACGTCGTTTAATGATCCGCTTGGTAAAAGGGGCTTATTGGGACAGTGAAATCAAGCGCGCGCAAATGGATGGGCTAGAAGGTTATCCAGTTTATACGCGTAAAGTGTATACTGACGTTTCTTATATTGCCTGTGCACGGAAACTGTTGTCGGTTCCCAATTTAATTTACCCGCAGTTTGCAACACACAACGCACATACTCTCTCTGCTATCTACCAAATTGCAGGTAAAAACTACTACCCGGGCCAATATGAATTTCAATGTCTACATGGAATGGGTGAGCCACTTTATGAACAAGTGGTTGGTAAAGTCGCTGATGGCAAACTAAACCGACCTTGTCGTATTTATGCACCTGTCGGTACTCACGAGACACTACTTGCCTATTTGGTGCGTCGATTATTAGAAAATGGTGCAAATACTTCATTTGTAAACCGTATTGCTGATGCTACTATTCCGCTAGATGAATTAGTTGCTGACCCAGTTAAAGATGTCTTAGAACTGTCTAAAACTGAAGGTCAAATTGGCTTACCGCATCCAAAAATTCCGTTACCACGTGATTTATACGGCCAAGAACGAGTAAATTCGATGGGGCTTGACCTATCAAACGAACATCGACTGGCTTCCTTATCAAGTGCCCTACTGAGTGCAGGTATGCATCAAAAAATAGCAGAACCGCTGTTAGGGGGCAATTTCCAAGCTTCGCAAACGTTACCTGAAGCAACACCAATTATAAACCCTGCCTGTAATAAAGATATAGTTGGCCATGTTCGTGAAACAACAGAACAAGAAGCTGAACATGCATTAAATACCGCTAACGATGCGGGTACTATCTGGTTCGCAACTCCGCCTTCTGAACGAGCAGCTATCTTATTACGAGCCGCTGACCTTATGGAGCAACAGTTACAGCCACTATTAGATATTTTAGTTCGTGAAGCGGGTAAGACCTACAACAATGCAATTGCGGAAGTTAGGGAAGCGGTAGATTTTCTTAATTACTATGCAACTCAAGTCAAGAATGATTTTGATAACAATACGCACCGTCCTTTAGGGCCTGTGGTCTGTATTAGTCCATGGAACTTCCCGTTAGCAATATTTTCAGGCCAAATTGCAGCTGCTCTCGCGGCAGGAAATACCGTACTCGCGAAGCCGGCAGAACAAACACCATTAATCGGTGCTATTGCGGTTTCCATTTTGCATCAAGCGGGTATTCCACGCGATGTACTGCAATTTTTACCGGGTAAAGGTGAAACGATTGGTGCCCAACTCGTTGGTGATAGCCGTGTTCGTGGAGTCATGTTTACGGGGTCAACTGAAGTTGCAGGATTACTTCAACGTAATATCGCTGGACGCTTAGATGCACAGGGCCGACCAACCCCGCTGATTGCAGAAACGGGCGGATTAAATGCCATGATCGTTGATTCTTCTGCATTAACAGAACAGGTTGTCATTGATGTTGTCGCATCTGCATTTGATAGCGCAGGTCAGCGTTGTTCAGCACTGCGCATTCTATGCATCCAAGAAGATGTCGCAGATAGAACGATTCGTATGTTAAAAGGCGCAATGGAAGAGTGCCGCATGGGGAATCCAGAACATTTATCAACCGATATTGGCCCGGTGATTGACCGTGAAGCAAAAGAAAATATCGATCAACATATTCAAAAAATGCGTAGCAAAGGGAAAGTCGTCTTCCAAGCCGCATTTGAAAATCATGATGATCAACAAGAACAAATGGAAGGAACCTATGTTAAGCCGACATTGATAGAACTTGATGATGTTAGTGAGCTGAAAAAAGAGATCTTTGGCCCTGTTCTGCACGTTGTACGTTTTAAACGAGATGAGCTAGAAGCACTCGTTGAACAAATTAACGCTGCGGGTTATGGGCTGACACTTGGTGTTCACACTCGTATCGATGAAACTATCAACCAAGTTGTTTCAAAAGCTAAAGTAGGTAATCTGTACGTAAACCGAAATATGGTTGGTGCCGTTGTTGGTGTGCAACCTTTTGGTGGTGAAGGTTTATCTGGAACTGGGCCTAAAGCAGGCGGGCCACTATACCTCTATCGTTTATTAAGAGAACGCCCAGATAACGCGGTTTCAAACACTTTAGAGAGACAAGATAGCCATTTACCGATGGATGCCAGTGCCCGAACCGTATTACTCGAGCCATTTGAAGCACTTACTCAATGGTCTGAAAAACAAAATTCGGTTATTTCCCCCTCCGTTATTGAGCTATTTACACGCCATAGTCAGACAGGAACCACTCGTGTGTTGCCCGGTCCAACGGGAGAAAGGAATACCTATACCTTGCGCCCACGTGGTTTGATTTTATGCCTTAGCGATAATGAACAAGATTGTTTAACTCAGTTAACAGCGGTGCTTTCTACGGGTTGTCAGGTGTTATGGCCAGATAGCGAACTTCATCAGAAGCTATTTAAGTCACTACCTGAAAAAGTGAGAAAAACCATATCGCTAACTAAAAACTGGATAGAATCTAAAGAGCCAATCGAAGGGGTTATTTACCATGGTGACAGCGATCAGTTAAAAGAGGTTTGTGCAGCGGTTGCACAACGTAAAGGGCCTATTATTTCAGTACAAGGCTTTGAACGAGGTGAAACTAATCTGCTGACTGAACGCTTACTTCATGAGCGCTCATTGAGTGTCAATACCGCGGCTGCAGGTGGTAATGCTAGCTTAATGACGATCGGGTAATAAACAAAAGGCCTGACCTCGCAGTTTATGAGGATCAGGCCATCCATCACAATGTGTTTATTTAAAAATACACTTATCTCATAAGAATAACAGTCGCGGTTCCTATCAGATAAGTGCTATCTCATATATTTACTGCTAGAAACATAAAAGGTGCCCACGAGGACACCATTGTTTAAAAACAACAATGAAAATAACGATGCTTATTTTCAGTATGTCATTCTAATTATTGCACTTTTCAGATTCCCAGAATAAATATTGTTCATATTTACGTAATGCAATATTGTAATTGCTAAATGCAGAGTCTGTCATTTTTTCACTTAACTCTTCTTGAACTTTACTTGCAGTAAATTCTTTCATAGAAAAATTAGAAGAAGATAACAGCTCATCTAAACGTCGTAAACGAACAACATATTCACGAACAGTACTATGGCTCATCTCAGTCTGTAAGAATAAATACTGTTTAAATGACATAATATCAAAATAATCAGTATTACTATTGCAATAAATTTCACTACAAAAACGACAAAGTGCAGTAAATTTATCTTGCAGCTCCCCCCAGGTAGCTTCATCAACCAATTCAGTCATATCAGCGATAGCTTCTTTATTTAAGATGTCATCGTTGAAAACTAAAGAGATACGATCAAGAGCCTTGTGACAATGTGCACAATGAGTTTGGCTGTGTTTAAAATCTTTGATGTAACGACTCAGAGGCCGTTTCTTTACAATAGAAGCAGACATAATGGTAAAGCCCTGTGTGTAAGTCTAAATATAAAATTGTAACCAAATAAATCAGGTTACATACATTGTATGCCCATAGCATTAATATATTATTTGCTATGTTGCATTGCGATATGGTGAATCCATATCATATATTCTTACTTTACCTTTAGAGAACTAATCATTCTAAAAATGTACAGTAAGAAAAGTTATCGCCCTTTGTTAAAAACATTCTAACCCGTCTCTCGCTCTTTGGCGAATTTCTACGGTGAGTCAATTTTGGTATGAATTTGAGTTAGCGTCAACAAAATTAACTTAATTGTCGTTAACCGTGTACACCTATCATTAACCATAAGTTAAGCAATATTTACTTATTAGTTCGCTTAAAAACAAAGACTTTACCTGATAATTTCATCTTCGTACAAAGAAAATTTAATTTAAAAATCAAACTTATACTGATACAAAGGTTTTCTTCTTAAATTTGTGAAGTAGCTCACTTTTCACATCTATAATTGCATCTTAAATGAACAGCCATTAATTCTATAAATATTTCATAGTAAAAATTTATCATTCAACCGTAAATATTTTGTTACAAATAAACGATTTTTTAATAATTTTAATTGTGTATAAAAAAATGTTATAACAATATTTCAAAATCTTATATAGGTAAATTCACGCATAACGCATTATTCTATCTTGCGAGTTGAAACATAATTATCGTCAAAAAATATGTTTATTAAAATTAGACAACCATTTTTCCTTCTCCTAATAAACCTTTAACTTCTTATCTCAAGCTTCAATCACTTCATCCGTCTATTAATCACCCTAGATAAGCGTAAAATAGTCAAAGGCATCCCATAACAACATGATAAAAAACAATTTAGTTATAGTTACAAAATTATGTAATGTAAACATCCTGAAATGAAATATGATAGCCTAATTAAATTGAAACTTAATTAATTAGCTAAGATATTATTTTAGGATTTGTCACGTTTGATATTAAAAACATCTCTTATATACTCAATTTGCTATATAAATAAATAATTTTAATAAGGTTGATTATGAAAAAGTTGATTTTAGCTTGTGGTATGGGTTTATTGGCACTGACAATCACTGCTTGTTCAGAAGAAGAGAAAAAAGGTGAAGTTGCTGGTGCAACTGAAACTTGTAACGCTTACTTCGCTGAAGTTGATAGCTTAATTGCTAAAGCTTCAGAAAACCCGCAAGCAAAAACTCAGTTAGATGCAATGAAAGGTCAGCTGGAAGAAGGTAAAAAACAAGTTGCTGCACTACCTAAGGATCAGCAAGATAAAGCTTGCCAACAAGGTATTGATGCAATGAAACAGATGAAAGCTGCATTAGGCCTGCAATAAGCCCTATTCTTCTTTATTCTGTAGATCAACAAGAGCCACACTAGTGGCTCTTTTTATTGCGCACAAAAAAGAACAACCATCCTTGGTTTTTCTTTTTCCAGACTTAACAATACATTATAACCACGTACCAAAACGTTTAATATAAAACTGCTTCATCAATTGAGCTACAACACAATAGCTCACTAATGTCAGAACTAGCCATGGGAAATATTCTATTGGCAACGGTTGTAATCCTATCATTTCACCAAATGAAGAAAATGGAATATATAACCCGAGAGCCATAATTAACCCTGTCGTTAACATAACAGGTAATGCGGCTGTGCTCTGTATAAACGGTATTTTTTGTGTTCTTAGCATATGAACAACTAGCGTTTGTGAAAGTAACCCTTCAACAAACCAACCGGATTGGAACAACGCTTCATGAGCAACACTATTTGCTTGGAACACGTACCACATTAGCGCAAAAGTCGTGATATCAAAGATAGAGGACGTTGGCCCAATCCAAATCATAAAGCGACCGATATTTTTTGCATCCCATTTGCGAGGGCGTTTTAAAAACTCTTTATCCATTTTATCCCAGGGTAATGCAAGCTGGGAAATATCATACAGCAAGTTTTGAACGAGCAAATGAATGGCTAGCATCGGTAGGAAGGGAATAAATGCACTGGCAATCAATACAGAAAATACGTTACCGAAGTTAGAGCTCGCTGTCATATTTAAGTATTTAATAATATTGCCGAAAGTTTCACGTCCTTTAATCACCCCCTGCTCTAATACCATTAAATCTTTTTCAAGTAAGATAATATCCGCAGATTCCTTAGCAATGTCCGTCCCTGTATCAACTGAAATTCCCACATCAGCATCACGTAATGCCGGTGCATCGTTAATCCCATCACCAAGAAAGCCAACTGTATGCCCATTTGCTTGTAACCGCTTTAAAATACGGGATTTTTGCAAGGGTGTTAATTTACAAAAAACTGAAACCTGCTCAACTTTCTGACCGAGCTCTTCGTCCGTCAAAGCTTCAATTTCCAGACCAGTCATGATTTCACTGATATTTAGGCCAACATCATGACAAATTTTTTCGGTAATAATCGCATTATCACCCGTCAACACCTTCACCGTAACACCATTTTCACGTAGCGCTGCAATGGCTGAAATTGCGCTTTCTTTTGCTGGGTCCAGAAAAGTTAAAATGCCTTGTAGTTCTAACTGATGCTCAGCTTGAGTTGAAAGCGGTAAGCGGGCTTCAGCATCATTCAAACGGCGAGTTGCGAGTAGTAATACACGAAATCCTTGTCTGTTATAGTCACTCACTAGCTCAGTAATTGTTGCTCTTGCTTGGTTATCAAGTAAATGAAGCTCACCATCTTGTTGATAGCTTTGGCAAACAGCTAACATTTCCTCAGCGGCGCCTTTACAAATAAGTAGGGCTTCACCTTCTGGTGTTCGTACTGTCACTGACAATTTACGCCGAATAAAATCAAAGGGTAATTCATCAATTTTTTGAAATCCTTTTAGCTGCTCAACTTCACTGTTCCCTCTACCACGACGAATAATTGCCTGATCCATCATGTTCTTAGCGCCACTTTGATGGAAGCTATTTAGCCAAGCCAGTTGCAAGATTTTACTATTTTTCTGCCCATTACTGTCTAAATAATGTTCTAAAATAATACGATCTTGCGTTAAAGTTCCCGTTTTATCGGTACACAGCACATCCATTGCACCAAAGTTTTGGATAGCATTTAATCTTTTGACAATCACCTTGTGTTTTGACATGGCAATTGCACCTTTGGCTAAATTGGAGCTAACAATCATCGGTAACATTTCGGGCGTTAACCCCACAGCAACCGCCAGTGAGAATAATGTTGCTTCGAACCAATCACCTTTTGTAAACCCATTGATAAGTAAGACAATTGGTACCATGACTAACATAAAACGAATCAATAACCAACTTACGCTATTCACACCACGATCAAACGATGTTTGCGCACGGCTCCCCACAATGGATTTAGCCAACGAGCCTAAATAGGTTTTTCCGCCGGTTGCCACCACAATTCCACGTGCTGTACCGCTGGTAACATTGGTTCCCATTAAACAAATATTTGAAATCTCTAATAATTCATTTTCTGTTGGCGATACGGGATCTAAACTTTTGGCTGAAACGTCACCCAATGTGTCATATTTTTCAACGGGTATGGACTCCCCTGTTAGAATCGCTTGGCTGATAAACAAATCTCTTGATTCGACTAGCTTTAAATCAGCAGGAACCATATCTCCTGCGGATAACAACACAATATCCCCAGGTACTAAGCATTTAATCGGCACCTCTTTTCGAACTGAACGTCCCGTTTTATTGTCGCGACGAAATACCGTAGCTGTCGTTCGAACTAAGGATTTCAATGCTTCCGCAGCTTTATTGGTACGATATTCTTGCCAAAAACGCAAAAATCCACTCAGTAAAACCATAGTGACAATAATAATCACCCCGGTTAAGTCTGTTTCCTCACCTTGACGTTCGGGAATAACATAATCCGTAAAAAAACTAACAACTGCTAATATAATCAGTACGAATATAAATGGATTTTTAAAGGAAGTGAGTAGTTGCTTCCATGCTGGAGGGGCTTTTTCATGAGCAACTTCATTCTCACCTTCAGTCACTAGGCGATCCATCGCCTCATTCTCAGATAAGCCTAATAAATTTGTTTGATATTCATTGAGCACTTGCTCAATATTTTTACTCGCTTGTTCGCCAACAATATATTTTTGGCGTGCAGCCGCTTTGACGCTTTTACGCGGTTCTCTTATTTCAGTCATAACGTTGTCTCGAATACAACACTCGTGATTTTAACGCTATCCAACTGAAATAAAATTAGTTTATTATCAGTTAGATAGCTCCAGATTACGACTCCATGACGGAGGGTGGTCGTCCATTTCAGCTCCTATAGTGAGTTAATTTAAAGTCATCAGGCAGGTAGCTCTGATGCGACTTTCCAATTGATAGCACTAACACTTTGCTCAAGACTTATTCTGCATACCAATGCTTCAATTTCCTTTTGCTCGGCGGGTGTTGCAAGGAATTCAGCACACACTTCCAGCTGTTCAGGCTTTAATGTGTCGGCACTACTTAACGATTGCAATCGAATATGAAGCCCGTTAATTGCTTGTAAAATAAGTGTTCTTACTAAAATTTCATCCGTTTGATGGCACATTACACGGATCTTATAGCGCTGTTCTACATCAAGCGCTTGCTGCTGTGGTTGTTTATTAATTCGTGAAGCTGCTTCTCTTAATAAAATGTTGGCGCATAAAATTAATAACGTCGCCATCAATGCCAAAGAGTACTGCCCTAATCCACATAAAACACCGATCCCCGCAGAACACCAAAGCGTTGCCGCAGTATTTAGACCTCGAATGTTCATGCCTTCACGCATAATCACACCCGCCCCGAGGAAACCAATTCCAGACACCACTTGGGCAGCAATACGCCCAGGGCTATCAGGAGATGTTGTTACAGAACTTAAAATAAACACCGCAGCACCTGTTGCAACCAGTGCATTGGTTCTCAAGCCCGCCATTCGTTGACGCCACTGGCGCTCAGCACCGATTAATGCACCAAAACACATAGCAGACAGTAAATTTAAAATATCAGGGGAAAAAAGCATGATAATCCCTCCAAAAATAACTTGGATAATGATTTATATGCCTAATAAAAAGCATATAGCCATATATTTTGGAGTAAAATAAATTACTCAAAAACCATTAGCTATTGCCTGGAGGAAATAGAGAATAAATATAGACCAACATGACACACACTCAATACAGCTATAATATGCTATCTAATTAAATACAATTATAAGGGAGTAGTATGATGAGGAAACATCAGACACCGCCCGCCATTGTGGCAAGCAGTGAAAAGAAAAGATGATTACTGGCTTGCCATTAAATTAAGTTTTTATTCCAACTCTGACTGTCCAAGTAATAATCTCCTAAGTAAAAGATGGAAGGAGTATAAGTGGGGAAAATTATTAAGTAAAGAACAAAGTGTTCATTAACTTGAAACTTATCTTTCAATTGGTGTAACAAAAATCCCTTCATCACCCTCTTTTTCATTAAAAAACCAAATACCTTCCGGGTAATCAGGTAATGCGATTAAGTACATTACCCCTTCATTGAAGGGCTCAATAAGTAAAATAGTGCCTTCACGACGCTCTTCCCCGTCTGTTTTTACATAAACACGGTCATTAATATTCATAACAGTCTTTTCCAACAAAATATATTAACCATAAATGTAGCGCATACGAAAAAGCCCGTCATTAAAAATGACGGGCTTTAGAAAATCAGTTAAGCAATTAGCTTAGATAGCAGTTACGTTAGCAGCTGCTGGGCCTTTTGCACCGTTTTCAATGGTGAATTCAACTTGCTGACCTTCAGCCAGAGTTTTGAAACCATTGCCCTGAATGGCAGAGAAGTGGACGAAAACGTCTTTGCTACCATCAGCTGGAGTGATGAAACCGAAGCCTTTAGACTCGTTGAACCACTTAACTTGACCTTTCATTTTGTCGGACATTTGACTTTTCCTATATAACATCAAAAAAACTTGCCTTTTGGCATATACGGGCCAGAGTCAACTATTTAATCAGGGAAACACCAAGATGCAGCGTCACGGTCAAAGGCTATCTGTGATAACTTTCTTCTTTAGAACACACTAACTCAGTAATCATACATCAAATAGGACTGCTAAACAGGCCGACACTCATTAACTCATGACTTAAAGATAATAGCAACTATTTTATACGGGCAAACTTCAAAAATATGTCGTTTTTTCGATTGCGTCACTTTTATCGACTATAACGTTAACAAAAATGCTGCATTTAGTTGATAGTTTAAAGAAAACTTTAATTTAAAAAGCCAACAACCCAATAAATGTCAGTAAGAATTATCTGATACGATGACAATCTGTGTAAATATTTTTTTTAACTGATATATAACAATCTCAACGGCTCGTGATACCCTCCTAGTATAGATATCTGACAGAGAGTTATACACATGGATATTATCAAACAAATACTCGTCGAAGACTTGGATGCCATCAATAAACGTGAAAACCGAGATGGGAAACCTTACTTTAATAGCCAGTTCCTCGCCAACCACCCTTATTTATGTGTTGGCATGGTTGCGGCTTATGTCCCCCTAGCCATTATTCTTTGGTATGCCCCTTATTTTGGACCTTATTGGGCACTGGGTATCACTATTCTCTTTATCGTGTTAGCAAGTGTGCTACTTTTTGACATTAAACCTGTCTATCATTTTGAAGATATTGGTGTGTTAGATTTACGCGTTTGTTATAACGGAGAATGGTTTGTCACTGAACCCGTTTCTGATAATGCAATAAGTAAAATCATTGATTCACAAGATGTTAGCTCTGCAATAAAGCAAGAAATATCGCGTTTAATTGCATTAAAAGGAATGATATCGTTTTATGATATCTATCATGTTGCTTATCCTGAAGTTTCTACGCAATTACCTGGTACACTTGCAGCTCAAAATTAATTCAATATCAATTAACTAGAGCAAAACTTCGTCATAATGTGCAGTGAATGAGCAGTTAGATATTTTTTCTGTTTTTATGATTGACAGCCTGAGATGATATCGTTAATATTCGCCTCGTTCTCAGGAACAAGCAATTCCTCCATAGTTCAGTCGGTAGAACGGCGGACTGTTAATCCGTATGTCGCTGGTTCAAGTCCAGCTGGAGGAGCCAAATTTAAAAAAAGCCCGCTTAATGCGGGCTTTTTGCTATCTGTTTGTTATGTTCTGCTCCTCATGAATTATTCATCTCTATTATCAGTTTCCCTAGCGTCCCCTTCCCCTATAAACCACATAATATAGACAACGACACCTCTTATTGGGATAGATAATCATCAAATCGATTACTTAACACTCACTTGGCTATTTTTTTCGTTTTTATACTTTACAACAGTGAACAGGATGGGTAATATGCGCCTCGTTCTCAGGAACAAAGCAATTCCTCCATAGTTCAGTCGGTAGAACGGCGGACTGTTAATCCGTATGTCGCTGGTTCAAGTCCAGCTGGAGGAGCCAAATTTAAAAAGCCCGCTTAATGCGGGCTTTTTGCTATCTTTCTGAAAATTACCCTTCTGAATATTCAGCTACTAGCTAAGCAACCGCAAAGACCCGCACCATAGAATGAATAGTTACTCTTTCTCCAGAAAAAATTGTTTAATTGTCTGGCGTAACCATTGATGCGCAGGATCTCTATCCAACCTTGGATGCCATGCTTGCACGATAAATATAGATTCCAATTCCAAAGGGAGTTCAATTTCAATTAACGGCAAATTAACACTCTTTACCCCTTGCAGCACATGACGAGGGAGTGGCAAAATATAATCAGAGTTCATCGTTAGCATCATAGCTGAATGAAAGCTAGGCAAAGTCAACGCAACATTACGCTCTAATTGAAGGTCACGTAACGCGTCATCAATTGGTCCCAATGTACGCCCCCGCCGCGATACGCTAATATGCGGGTAATGCGTTAAACTTTCAGTTGTCACTTGTCCAATAATCGGATGCCCTGGGCGAACCAACGCCTGAAAAGTACTAGTAAATAAGCTCTGAGCCTTAATTTCAGGGTGCCAATCTCGAGAAGAACCAATAACCAAATCGACTTTACCGCTACGCAAAGAATCATCTTCAGTATCACTTTCCGCGATAAAAATTAAGCTACTTTGGGGAGCTAATTCCCTGAGTTTTTCTAACAACCCACCACCTAAGGCGCCAATAAAAATATCATTCGCCCGAATAACAAATGTTCTTTCTAATGTTTTTGGATTGAATAATTCATCAGGATTAATTAACGCTTCTGCTTGAGCAATAATATGGCTAAGTTGTTCTTTTAATTCTAATGCTCTGGGAGTTGGTACTAATTTACGCCCTGCCCTAACTAAAATGGGATCATTAAATTGCTCACGAATTCGCCCTAGAATTCGGCTCATAGCAGGAGCACTCAGGTTCATTTTTTCGGCGGCTCCTCCTACACTTCCTTCCTCCAATAATAAATTCAACGCATAAATCAAATTGAAGTCGATTTTTTGTGGCATTTTTCCTCCTCGCCCCTTTGCAGCCCTCCTCATTAGTGGATTGCGTTTTATGCAATAATTTAATTACATCATTTCATTTTAAACAATTAAACAAAATTTAGATACTACTGCTGAAAATGACAGAACAAGTTTTTAAATAGCAGGAGTTTAAAATGGTTGATGCGTCTATCATACAACCTAAAAAAAACAAATGGATAGCCAGTGCGAGTGAAATTAATGGCCGCACATGGATGGGTCTATTTGGTGTTTTTTTAGCAGTAATGGCGAGTGGCGTGGGAGAAAACGCCAGTAAATTTGCCCTAGGCGATATTCAGGGGGCAATGGCATTAAATATTGATACTGGCAGTTGGTTAATCACCTGTTATGTAACTGGTTTTGTAATTGGTTCAGGATTTACTCCTTGCTTTTGGCCAACATTCTCACTACGTCGTGTTGCGCTCGTTATGTGTTCTATTTATCTGATTGGAGGATTAATTACACCATGGCTAGGAGATCATTATGCTCTTCTATTAACAATACGTAGTTTACAAGGCTTTGCGGGCGGGGCTCTCCCGCCTATGTTAATGACGGTAGTGCTGCGCTTTATGCCTCCGCTTATTAAAGTATTAGGTTTAGGGGCTTATGGCTGGGTTTCTGCATGGAGTGCTACTTTTGGTGCCACTGCGGCCGCGTTTGCCTTCCACTGGGGGTGGAGTGGGTATTTTTATTGGAACTTACCACTAATGGCGATAGCCACCATCTGCATTGGCTTTGGTTTACCACAAGATCCTTTACGCTTAGAACGACTCAAACAGTTTAACTGGCGAGGTTTACTTCTGGGTGGAAGTGCACTTGCTATGCTCACCGTAGGTATTTCTCAAGGAGAACGCCTTGATTGGCTAAATTCATCACTAATTTATGTTTTATTGATTGGTGGACTTGGTTTATTAGTTCTGTTTTTGATAAACGAATGGTACCACCCATTACCCTTCTTCAACTTACAGTTACTTAGCAAACGGAATCTATCGTTCTCATTAATCACCCTTGGTGGCGTATTGTTGATTATGGTTTCTTTGGTGAATATTACCTCTGGCTATTTATCGTCTATTCAAGGGTATCGCTTAGAGCAAACTTCAGACATGATGTTATGGGTATCGCTCCCACAACTCATCACGCTCCCTATCATAGCCATTATTTGTAATACCCCCAAAGTTGATTGCCGTTGGGTGCTCGCCATTAGTTTACTTTTGATGACAGCCGCTTGTGTCCTCGCATCACAACTGACCCCAGATTGGAATGGCGACAACTTTAGAATGATTTCTCTCTTACAAGCTGTTGCACAACCCATGGCCGTTATTCCGCTATTGATGATGGCAACGGGCGGATTACTGCCCACTGATGGTCCATTTGCTGCAGCTTGGTTTAATGCGGTTAAAGGATTTGCAGCAACGGCTGCAGGGGGAGCAATTGCCCTATTAAGCCGCCAGCGAGGCGACTTTCATTCCGGCGTGATTGCTGACAGCTACGGCAGTACTTATCGCGATACTGCCACGAGCTCTATCAGCGAACTCACTAAACTCGCCTCCAGCCAAGGGTATGTTTTAGCAAGCTCTGATCTGTATCTGTTGGTTTCTGGTTTAGCGCTGTCATTAACCGGGCTGATTTTAGTGATGCCAACTCGTATTTACCCACCGCGGTCTGTTGCCGCTGTTTAGTTATTGATTATCAGGAAATTAGAATGAGTAAGATCAAATTAAAAATTAATAAAAATGTCGCTCTGACTATCATCGCTATTGTTGTTTTAATAGGAGGATTATTAATTAATAAATTCGCCATTAAAAAAACTGATCAAAATACCAATGATGCATATATCCGTGCGGATATTTCACGTATTTCACCACAAATTTCAGGTGTGGTGACCGAAGTCCTTGTGCAAGATAACCAATGGGTTAAAAAAGGTGAATTATTAGCAGTCATTGATCCCAGAGAATTTACAGTTGCACTTTCTCAGGCTGCTGCACAAGAGCAATCTGCTCGCGCACGGCAAGATGATGCAAAAGCCAATTTAATGCGTCAACAGGCCTTAATCGCTGCGGCAGAAGCCCAACTGCAATCTGCAAGAGCAGAACTACAATTTGCGTACCAAGAAAAAACTCGCTACCACAAAATGGCAAATACTGGCGCAGGCTCACAACAAGCGGCACAACAAGCAACTACGCGTGTACAAACAGTGACAGCAAGTGTTGCACAAGCTGAAGCATCATTAAAAGCAGCCAAAAATATGTTGCAAGTTTTAGAAGCGAAACAGGCCGATAGCAATGCTGAATTGACATTAGCTCAAGCTAAAAAAGCGATGGCTGAGCTTAACCTCTCTTACACCCGTATTACTGCACCCATTGGTGGCGTAATTGGTAAAAAAAGTTTGCGCGTCGGTGAGTTTGTTAAACCAGGCGATGCTTTAATGGCTATTGTCCCCCAAAATAAGCTCTACATCATCGCGAATTATCAAGAAACTCAATTGGAAAATATTACTCATGGCCAAGTCGTCGATATTAGTATCGACACCTTCCCAGGGCAAATATTAAAAGGCTATGTCGATAGTATTGCTCCCGCGTCTAGCGTAAGTTTCTCTCCCATAGCCCCGGAAAATGCAACGGGTAATTTTACTAAAATTGTACAGCGCATACCTGTAAAAATTGTTTTTGATAGCAACACCGAGCATGCCCGGATGATGGATGCGCTGCGTGTGGGTATGTCTGCAGATGTCACCATTAATACACTCGATGGGAGCCGCTGATGAACAAAACTGTGATCACACTGGTTTTGTTAAAAACTTATCAGCTCTAAGCCATTGAGCAAGATTTCACTCCACTGTAAGCCACACTCCCAGACAACTGGGTAGCCACGCAAAACACAGCGACTTTGCCCACCGAATGGTGGGTTAATTTTCATTTATCGATCAACGTATGATCCCCAAAAACCTTTCCATTTTACAAAAAGTATTGGAAAAAAGGGGAGCTAATTTTAAAGGCGCTATTTAGTTCGCCTATCAGGAAATAATCATGATTAATAATGTGTTGTTAGCAGTAGACAGCTTTGAGAATAGCAGTAATGCACTTAGTTTTATGCAACGTATGACTGGCTGTGTCAGCAATGTGATTGTATTGACTGTTGTCGATAATACCTTTGCACTAAGCCGCACTGGGTTAAGTAAAGATAGCAATGAGTGGGATGAATACCCTGCAGCGCAAAAAGAAGAAGCTTTGGCACAAAAACAATTAAAAGAGGTCACAAGCGTCTTAAATAGCATGGGGTTTAAAGCCCAAGGACTACTCGCTGCAGGTACCCCTATCGATACCATCCCCAAAAAAATGGAAAAATATAACTGCGAATTATTAATTATTTCTCATCGCCATCTTTCTTCACTTGGTCGCTGGCTTAATACCTCAGTGACTCGCAGTTTACTCGACGATATCGCCCAACCAGTTCTCGTTATTCCGCTGTAGATAATTTCTGTAAGTTACATTCATCAATTAGTGGTTAACTGCAGTTAACCACTAAATTTGAAATAATATACCGCCCATCGACTTAAGTTTGTTACCCTCTTTTTGTTTGTGTATGATCTTGATTAATCACCATTACCTAATTTTCGATCAAACTTCCGACAGTTCGCACAGATAACAGGCAAACAAACATATTTTTCGCTATTCTCCTTTGACAATACAGTAAGAGAAAGCTAATATCCTCTGCGTACCAAGGAGTTCCTCCATAGTTCAGTCGGTAGAACGGCGGACTGTTAATCCGTATGTCGCTGGTTCGAGTCCAGCTGGAGGAGCCAAAATTTAGAGAAACCTGCTTAAGGAAACTTCAGCAGTTTTTTTGCTATTGCATGCCTGAATAAGTTAGCTATTTACGTCATTTACATAATCTACCTTTGAAATAAGCTATAATCGTGATTTCTCATAGCTATTTTTTCACTTTACCTTTATCATTCTATTCCGGCTTGAGCACTCGCTCATCATTCATTCTTCCCCTATGGAGCCGGTTTAATGACAACTGTAACTACCCTAACGATCCGCCGCCCTGATGATTGGCATGTTCATTTTCGCGATGATGATATGTTAAAAACGGTCGTTCCCTATACCAGTGAATTCTTTGGCCGCGCGATTGTCATGCCGAATTTAGTGCCACCAGTCACAACGATTGAAGCCGCAAAAGCTTACCGCGAGCGTATTCTAAAAGCGGTTCCACAAGGACATCAATTTACCCCTTTAATGACCTGCTACCTTACTGATAGCACAGATCCTGCTGAAGTCGTTCGTGGCTTTAACGAGGGGGTATTTACTGCCTGTAAACTCTACCCGGCCAATGCAACAACTAACTCTAGCCATGGCGTATCCGATATTAAAAAGATTTACCCTGTATTAGCTGCGATGGAACAAGCAGGAATGCCACTGCTTATCCATGGTGAAGTCACCGCAAGTCATATCGATATTTTTGACCGAGAAGCCTTATTTATTGAGCAAGTTATGTTGCCACTACGGGCACAGTTTCCAAAACTAAAAGTCGTTTTTGAACACATCACCACCAAAGAAGCGGCTCAATATGTCCAAGAAGCGAATGAATTTACAGCTGCAACTTTAACACCTCAACATTTGATGTTTAATCGTAACCATATGTTAGTTGGTGGTATAAGGCCGCATTTATTTTGCTTACCTATTTTGAAGCGTAATGTGCACCAAGAAGCATTACGTACAGCGGTTGCTTCAGGTTGTGACCGTTTCTTCCTTGGTACCGACACCGCACCACATATACAATCACGTAAAGAATCTTCCTGTGGTTGTGCTGGGGTCTTTAATGCTCCCACCGCATTAGCGGCTTACGCAAGTGTTTTTGAAGAGCTCGGTGCCTTGGCGCATTTCGAAGCTTTTTGTTCCCTAAATGGCCCTAAGTTCTATAACTTACCTGTGAATGAAGGGACAATTACACTAACTAAAGAACAAAATATAATTTGTGAATCCATTGACTGCTGTAATGATAAATTAGTTCCTTTCTTAGCTGGGGAAGATGCATGCTGGACAGTCTCTCAGGGCCAGTAATTTAGACACCCATGGGAAGTTCAAAATACTTCCCATTCTTTTTTTACAATCCTTATTATCCGTTTTATGCATTTTCTGCCATTTAAACAAAAAAATGTTTTATTTACTTTCTTATTAGCAAAATCTCCTTATACTAAAAGTGGACTCATCACGAGGTCATTGCTCTTAGTCAGTTATAGATATTTATTATTTATCACGATGTTTGATTAGGAGGTTTATATGAATAAAAAAAATGATGTCATTCAAACCCACCCAGTAGTTGGCTGGGACATCAGCACGGTCGATGATTACGACGCTATGATGTTGCGTTTGCACTACCTCCCTGAGCAAGATAACCACACAGGTGACGCTATTGTGGATAAAACCATGTGGCTAACGACTGATGTGGCAAAACAACTCATTCATATTCTCCAAGCAGGCGTAGACAAGATAGAATCAGGGGAATATGTCGAGTTTGATTTTAAAACACACTAGGGAAATAAATGGATATTAGTAACACTAATATCCATTTAATTTATTCATCTACATAGGTAATTATATATCTTTATATAATTACCTTATCAATTAATTACTAATTAGCAATTTAAAATAAGAACACTATTTATTGTTTTTATTAATCCTTGGTTGACTTCACTATCAATTCCAATTTATTGTAAGGCATCTTCTTGAACAAGGATGTTCCAATGCGAATATTAGTTATTGATGAATGTTATTATACACGTCTTGGCATTACAGAATATTTGTCCAAAAATAAAAAACTCGAATTTATTAGTACAGGATGTATAAAAGAAGCTATTAGTTTTATAAAAACAAACACACCAAGCATTATACTAGTGAATTTAACGTATTATTGTAATTACTCTAATTACTGTCCTACACTACAGAAATTATTAAGCAACACTAATAATATACGATTTTATATTTATATTAATGCCCCGTATCCACAAACAAACAATCCATTGTTATTAAAGGATAATTATTTCATCCTATCAAAAGATATTATTATTCAAACTCTTGATAAGGTTATTCGTGACTATGAACAAATAGAGAAAATCACCAAGCTTGCTAATAACATTGATTCATCTATTTTCACAATTAAAGAACAAAATATTATTAACAACTGGATGAATGAAACACCTAATCATATTATTTCTCGAAAACTAGGAATTAGCAATAGCACTGTTTACTCACAAAAAAGACATATTACCTCTAAAGTTTTCGTCAAAAACAGAATAGAGTTATTTTTTATATATAATGTATTTAAATATTTATATTAAAAAAAAGCCCTAATTGCAGGGCTTTCTTATTATAGATAACATTAATGACTAGCTATCTTTATTTAATAACCCATCGGATAAACGGTGGCGTGATTTATTAAAGATTTTATTACTGACCTCACGTCCTGCACGTCGTGCGCGTTGCTCTTGCTCAGGAAGTTTCATTTCTTCTGTACAAGACGAACTGCAGCAACCTTCATATTTTTCTGCACAGCTAGGGCATTGGATAAACAGTAAGTGGCAACCATCATTAGCGCAATTGGTGTGTGCATCGCAAGGTACGCCACATTGGTGGCATTGTGCTAATGTGTCCTCTGTAATGCGCTCACCCATGCGGTTGTCAAAAACAAAGTTTTTCCCTTTAAACCGTAAAGGTAGGCCCTGCTCCTTCGCCTTACGTGCGTATTCAATAATCCCACCTTCAACATGGTAGACATTTTTAAAACCATTATGCAGCATATAAGCACTGGCTTTTTCACAACGGATCCCACCAGTACAATACATCACAACATTTTTATCTTTTTGCTCTTGCAGCATTTCAACCGCCATTGGCAGTTGCTCTCTAAATGTATCTGATGGTATTTCAATCGCATTATCAAAACGCCCCACTTCATACTCATAATGATTTCGCATATCAACGAAAACAGTATTTGGGTCATCAATCATCTCATTCACTTCATGAGCTTTTAGATATTGCCCTGTATTTGCTGGGTTAAATGTTTCGTCATCAATACCATCAGCCACTACACGCTCACGGACTTTCATACGCAGCACCCAAAATGATTTACCGTCATCATCAATCGCAATATTTAAACGTAGGTTTTCTAATGCGGGGTCTGTTGCATAAATGAGTTCGCGTAATGCGCTCACATTGGATTCAGGCACACTGATTTGTGCATTAATGCCTTCTTTTGCAATATAAACGCGCCCAAAAACACTCAACGCTTTAAATTGTTGGTACCATTGATTGCGAAATTCGTTTGGGTCTTGGATATTAAAATACTTGTAAAAAGAAATAGTGGTGCGCGGCTCGACCTCCGCCAACATGCGCTCTTTTAAAATTTTATTTGAAATTTGGTTATGTAACACTGGCATGGTGTTCTCTTTTCCTTTGTAACTAGTTAATATTTAAAGCTTAAAATCATATAGTGTCCACGAAATGTCCACATCTGATTATTATCAAATATTATCGCTGTTATTTTGTTAATAAAAAACCCTTTATTTGAAAGGTTATTGTGATAGAAGTATTAACGACTCGTTTTAAGTTGATTTTTAAATCATTCCGAAATATTTTTCTTTTTAGTTTGCAGTTCGTTATGTTATAACATTTATTTGATAAGCCAATTTAGCTGACTGAATGATGCGATTTTTTCCTTTCTATTTTTTATTTCTGTTCATAGTTGCTCCACTAGTAGCGGCACACCCTCACAGTTTTATTGAGATGCAAATTTCCCTTGAAAATAAACAAGATAAATACACAGGGATTAGCTATGTTTGGAAAATGGACCCCATGACATCAGCGGATATTGCCTATGAATTAAAAGGCATTAAACCGGATGATCCTCGTTGGAAACAGCAAGAAGCTATTATTATGGCAAATGTGTTTGGTGCAAGATTATTTCACTGATTTTTATTATCAGGGGAAGAAAGTGAGCTTTAAACGAATTCCAGATAGCTACCATTTAGAAAAAGATGGCTTTTCTTTAGTTTTCTTCTTTACCGCTTCATTTATGCAACCCCTGCCTATAGCAGGTTCCCATGTGGAAATTCAAACTTATGACCCAACTTTCTATGTCAGTATGACTTACCAAAATAAACAACAAATTAACCTACCGTTGGATATTGCTGCAAATTGCCAGATGGAATTACAAGAAGCAAATGTGACCGATTCAATGCGCGCCTACGCTTTCTCTTTAGACAAAAGTGATAATCCAGAAGAGGATTTAGCACTTGGCAAACAGTTTGCACAACGGGTTGATATACAATGTCCATAATGCCTTTACGTACGCAAAAATTAATAATTACTGCGCTGTTTGTGGGACTTATTACCTATGTCACTTGGCAGCTATACATTCACTGGGGATCATGGTTACAACTTAGCCTAGCTTGGCAAAAACAGTTAAACCAAGGGTTATCTTACTTATTGCAAGAAACCACCTCTCGCCCATGGTATGCAGGTGGGTTACTGGTGATTGCCAGCTTTGCTTATGGTTTTTTGCATGCCCTTGGACCGGGTCATGGCAAATTAATTATTACCACCTATATTGCCACCCAAGCGACTCATTTAAAGCAGAGTGTTATCATTAGCTTACTAGCATCACTCTTACAAGGGCTTGTTGCGATTACTTTAGTTTCCTTAGTATTGATCCTATTCCAACTCTCTACTAAACATCTCAACCAAGCCAGTTTATATGCAGAACAAATCAGTTATCTATTTGTTATTTTACTGGGTAGCTATTTATGTCTCAGCGCATTACGTCGTGGCTGGTTAATCCGCAAATCAAAATACTTAACCCCACTCACGATAAAAAGCATTCAGCCATTGAATTCTTCAACGAAAGCAATAATTAAAACAAAAGCCCATAGCCACTCGGACAGCTGTGGTTGTGGCCACCAACACGTTATCCAGTCTCATCAATTGCAATCCAGTTTTAAAAGTAAACTATTGATCATTCTATCAATGGGGATTCGTCCTTGTTCTGGAGCAATTCTCGTATTGCTGTTTTCTTATGTGATAGAAGTATATACATGGGGGGTTATCGCTGCCTTAGCAATGGCAATGGGTACTGCATTAACCATTTGTTTAATTGCCATTTTTGTTCATTTAATGCGTGATAATGCGGTTCGCGTATCACAATTAAAAGGAAAGTCATTTTCCCCTTATTGGGCAATCTCACTAAAAATTTTGGCAGGTATTTTATTTATTTTGATGGGTGTTTTGATGCTTCAAAGCATCGGTTTGGAACAATCGGTTTCCCCACTGTTGCGATAAACCATTAAAAAAGGGAGGGCTCCCCCTCCCAGGCATTTGCCGAAGTCACGGTGTGGTAGCACACCGTTTTATGCGCAATGTCAACTGCTTACTACATATTGCCAACAACCAGATGGTTAATAATGAAGCTATGCAGGTCCCCATCACTAACCATCCTTACTACTTCGTTTAACCAATTAACTCAATGCGAGCAGGTAATCCTTGGCGTACCGATGCCCCCGAAACCCAGTCTAACCACGTGTTGGCGACTTCACGTGTTGGGTCAGCAAACCCAAGGTCATTTAAGTTAATTCCTGAACCATTTGCCTCATTCATTGGCATTGGTTGGCCATCCAGATAATGCTGTTTCGCCCCCATTTCGGTGTGCCCATAACCATGCTCAATCGCAAGTACCCCAGGCATTACACCATCAAGAACACTCACTTGGGCTTCAGCATGGCCACCCGGTGTGGTGATCCGGATCAAATCGCCATGTTTGACACCCATTTTTGCTGCATCATCGGGATGCAAAGCAACAAGATTCGTTGGTTTCACATGGCGTAGACGTTCAATGACTGTCGTTGAACTGCTCATGACATGGGATTTAAATGACATCAGTTTCAACGGCCACTCTTGTTCTGGGAATACCGTATTCACATCATCGCCATTTGCCATACGTGGTGGATAGTAAGTTGGGCAACCACTATAACGCTCACCCGTTATGGCATGTCGATTGATTGCCACCGTTGGATTCCAGATTTGTAAGCCTTTTTTCCATTGAGGGCCTGTTGCATCGCCATCCCATGCTTTTTCATACGGAGCAAAACGGCCTCCTCTTGTGAAAATATAGGCAACACGGCGAACTTCTTCTGGTTTTAACGTACGCGTAATCGCTGGTAAAATGCGCTCCACGCCACTGATTTGGATATCTTCTGTTGCGGCTTCAGGAACTGGTTTTTCCCCTAGCCATGCCATATTTGCAGCAACTCTTAAGTAATAGTCTTCAGCTGTATTGAGTGAATGCATGTTGCCATCCATATCTTCAATCACGTTATCACCAAAGCCCGGTAAATTAAGTTCTTTTGCTACAGCGATACAAAAACTCTCCATCGAAACTGGCTGGCCATCTGCTGTTTTAGCCGTGCGTGACTCAACAATCGGCCAACGTGCCGTACTGGCTTTGACCTGCACACCAGACCATGGTGCACTGAACCCCCAACTTTCGAAATTATGGGTATCCGGCACAATGTAATCTGCCAATGCCGTGGTTTCATTCATAAAGGCATCAATACCTATAATCAGCGGCAAGTGTTTAGGGTCCTTCAGTTTTTCTTCCATCACCTGACGAATACCTGCGATACCATATACAGGGTTAGTCATATTGGTGATCCACGCTTTCAGTGCATAAGGATACCCCATCAAGGCGGATGCTAACTGTTCTGTTAGTTGACCTTTGGCAAACGGGTACCAAGGGGCTTTTGCAGGATATGGGTTCTCACCTGCCGCCTGACGCGCTTTGAATTCATCTGATTTTTCATACACTTCATTGCTACGTGATAACACCACACCTTTAGGTTTCACTTTACCTTTATAGCTGGCAATTTTGTAACGTGGCCCATCGTTTTCTCCGTTGAATTTACCACCACCAACAGAAACACCGCCTTTCAAGTTTAAGTTACCAATCAATGCGTTAAGCATGATAACTGACCATGCAGTGTAGAAACCATTACCGCCCATCATACCGCCATGGGAAATAACTGCGGCTTTTCTATCATAAGACGTTAATGCTTTACCCAGTGATTCAATGGTTTTTACTGGGACATGACAGCGCTGGCTATATTCTTCCAAAGTCATGCGATTTGCGGCTTCTTTAAGACACTGGAAGCTGGATTTAACCGTCACTTCACTGCCATCGTGCAAAGTCACTTGGCGTGTCACAAACAATTCAGCAGTTGGAACTTCGTTTGCCAGTTTTAATTCGCCAGAGGCATCTTGTACTAAATAGGCTTTCTCATCGTCACCTTCTCCTGTGATATAAGAAGAAATTAACAATTTGCCAGCTAATGGGTGGTTATCATCCGTAATGACTAAATGTGTTGAGTTAGTCCAGCTTTTCTCCCCCATCGCTTCCATGGATTTTTCACTTGGCACACTGAGGTATTTGGCATTGTAACGCTCATTTTCAATGATCCAACTGATCATCCCCATCACTAACGCAGCGTCAGTACCCGGCTGTACTGGGACCCAGTGGCCGTGGTCATTTGCTAAAGTCGTTGTTAATGGTAATGCAGGCGAAACCACCACATAGTTAAATGAATCACGTAAACGCGCAGTCGCCAATTGACGGCCTTGGCGCTTAAATGGGTTACCTGATTGCGCAGGCGATGTGCCTAAGAACAGTGCGAAACGAACATTATCCCAATCGGGTTTGACGTGGGCGTTTTTGTCCAAATCATCCATCAATGCACCGGAACCGGCACGATAAGCCAATCCACAATACGAACCGTGAGCTCCAAAGTTTTTACTACCAAAGGCATTTTGTGCAAAGCGACGGATAAAACCATCACGGCCGTCGTCACCTGCATTGGTCACTAATAATTGGTTGGCTTTTGGTCCCAGTTTTGGTTGGGATGGGTCTAAAGGCGTTTCTAAGTCACGGATCGCCCGTAAGCCATCCACATGCCCTTCACCAAATAAATCGCCCCCTTCAACCACTTCTTTTATTAATTGTTCAAAACTGATGCGCTCCCATTTACCTTCCCCGCGTTTGCCAACACGTTTCATCGGTTCGAGAATACGCAATGGGCTTGTTAAGCCTTCCATTAACGTCGCACCTCGAGCACAGGCAGTCGAACGGTGTTCAAGGCCTGATTCCCCACTCATTTTGTTAAATGCCATTTTCAGCGGCATGCCATACGGAAAATGCTCTTCATGAGATAGTGGATGATAAGGGTTCCCCGCAATACGCAATACTTCATTTTTCGCTGTATCAACGCGAGCACGAATACCACACTGAGTCCAACAACCAAAACATTGCGTCATCGCAACCACTTGTTCTGGGTTTTCTTGCCAACCTTTCAGTGCCTGTCCTTCAGGACGTAAAGAGTTACCATTGAGCCTATCAAGAGTGACTTTACCTGACGTACCATTAACCAGACCATCGACTGCACGTTTGGCCACATCACGGTAGCTTGCACCAAATAATGCGATACCACCGACAACCAAACTACCTTTAAGCCATTGACGTCTTGAGAATTTAGCCATGTTGCACTCTCCTCGCAAACCAGCGAACACCTTCACGAACAATAATTGTTAATGCAATCCATAAACCGAATGTGCCGACAATTGCCAGTAATCCGTCTGTTCCCAATGGGAAATGGTATGGGTTAGCGATAATGTTATATTTTGGTACCGCTTGAACTTCCATCAGGAAAATCCAACGTATCGTCCAAGCAAAAGCCATTGAAATTAAAGCGAGAACAGTGATATATGCAACCGAGCGATTCGCTTTTAAATTACTGACGGACATCGCAAAAGTGATTACCCACAATGCACAAATTCCCATCAACATCCACCACCCAGGACTTGCTGTATCTAACTGTTGACGTACTGCAATACCTGAGGTGGTATCACCTGAGAGCCATAGCGCAAAACAAACGGCGAACAGCAATAATGTCACAACTTGGAAGCGTGCTAAGCGGTTTTGATATTGAGGTTCACGGCGTGCTCCTAAGTTAATCAATGCAGGTAATACTTGTAGCGCACTGAGGAACATCAATACTGGTATCCACCAGCTATACCAAATTGGGCGAGCATTTAATACTGAGGCTTCACGGCCGGTATATAACAATAATCCTATCGCTGAAAGTGCAGCCAACAACGCCACCCAACGTGTTGCTTTAAACTCTTTTTTCCAAATCAGTTTCACCACTAATGCGACAAAATATAAACCAATAAATGTAGTGAATAATGGCAGTAACACAGACCCCCACCACATCCAAGACCATATTGTTGGATGCGCGTAGAAATGCCATACCCTTGCGGTTTGGTGTAAATCTGCGGTTAATGCTAATGGAGCGGTAATACCCATCGTGATAGCAATAAATACTGCAATCATCTCTAAGCGACTGTTTTCAGGTTTATTTCTCCAATGAAGATAACAAGCGTACAGTACCGCGCAAGCAGCAATTCCTATGAAGAAGAAATATTGTACCGCCCAAGGAAGCCAAAAGAATTCTTGTGGCTGAGCCATGACTTCTGAAATATAAGTTACTTGGCCATTCATCAGAACACCTCCTGCCATAATGCGGGCTGCCCTTTGCCTTGTAGCGGCTGCACGAATGCGTCATCTAAACCGATATAGAAAACTTGAGGTAATGTGCCATTTTCCGGTTTGAGGACTTTGATTTCAGCTTCGTGCTCTGTCAGCATTTTACGAATAGTACTGTTCGGGTCTTTTAAATCCCCAATAATGCGTGCGCCCCCCACACAAGATTCAACACAAGCTGGCAATAACCCCACTTCTAAGCGATGAGCGCAAAATGTGCATTTATCGGCGGTTTGCGTAGAGTGGTTGATAAAGCGAGCATCGTATGGGCACGCTTGTACGCAGTAAGCACAACCAACACAGCGTTCGTTATCAACGACAACAATGCCGTCTTCACGTTGGAAAGTCGCTTGAACTGGACATACCGGTACACAAGGAGGGTTATCACAGTGGTTACATAGGCGAGGTAATAATACGTTGGTAAAACCTTCTTCGCCCTTCACTGCAACTTGATATTGATTCACTGTCGTTCTAAATTGGCCTTGTGGGGTTTGGTTTTCAACCGAGCAGCTTACTGTGCAAGATTGGCAACCAATACAACGACGTAAATCAATCAACATTCCATAACGTTTTTCTGGGTTGCCTTCTCGGCGTGTCGGGGAAAAACTGAGCCCAGCTTCTGCGATAGGAATTAACGAAGCTCCCGCAGTCACCGCCCCAATTTGTTGTAGAAATTTTCGTTTACTCAGATCCATAATTGGCTCCAGTACTGACATTGCTAATGCGAAAATAAAAGTTATTAATCAATATGTTATTTGTATTACATGCGTTATTGACAATGGGTACAGTCTCGTTAAGATAACCCGTGGAATTGTTATTTCTCTTTAAACCAAATGAGTTATCTTGATAAAACGTGTAGTGCCATTGTAAGAAGTGTGGAGCCGCCGCCCTATTGTGGTTTACCACATACCCGTAGCTAAATTGATCTAACGCAACGAATAACTCAAATATGTTAAAAAAATCGCCTAGGCCGTTGTATCACATACTATTAATCATGCTACTGACGTGGTCTTTGCCTGCAATTTCGGCACAATGGACTATCGGAGTATTAGCCTTGCGTGGACCGAGTTCCACCCAATCTCATTGGCAACCACTTATTGACACACTCAATGAGTCTATTCCTGGGGAACGTTTTACGTTACAACCACTCAATTTAGATGAAATGAAAGAAGCAATTTCCAACCGTAAGATTGATTTTTTACTGACGAATCCTGCCCAATTTATTCAGTTAGATAACCGCTATCATTTACGTTGGTTGCTCTCCCTTCGTTCTGATGTGGAGCCCAACAGCACGACGCGTAATGTTATTGGCAGCTTAATATTAGTTCGCAAAGACAGTGATATATCAGAAGTTAAAAACCTAATTGGCAAAAAAGTCGGCGCTATCTCGCCAGATGCTTTTGGTGGCTATTTATTAGGTTACAAAGTGTTAAGGGATATGGGCTACGATGCGGCTAAAGACTTTAAGATGCAATTTTTAGGCTTTCCTGCTGATGCATTATTATATGCACTGCGTGATGATTCATTATCTGCGGCAATTGTTCCTGTCTGTTTATTAGAAAATATGCATAGCGAAGGGCTGATTGATAAAACACAATTTCGTCCACTAATTCAACATCCAAGCTCTCTCTCTTGTTTAACTAGCACAGAACTGTATCCAAACTGGTCTTTTGCTGCCTTAAGTGAAGTGCCGGATAATTTAGTCGACAAAGTCACCAAGACATTATTATCAACCGATAAAGCCGCCATGCGTTGGGGAGCTCCGGCCTCGGTGACTCAAGTTGAAACCTTGCTCAGGGACGTTAACCAACACCCGCAACAACGTCAAATCTGGCAAGATATCGTCAGTTGGACTATTCAAAACCAAATCACTCTTAGCCTTGTCGCGTTATTTTTTGTGTTACTTGGCATTAATCATGTTTGGATTGCCTTTTTGGTTAGGCGCCGTAGCCGCCAATTAGAAGAAGCGCATAACCGCTTACGAGAACAAGAAGCCAATTTACAAAAGGCACAGCGGTTAAATATTTTGGGGGAAATGGCTTCTGGATTTGCTCATGAATTGAATCAACCCCTGTCTGCAATTCGCCACTATGCTCAGGGGTGTATTCTACGCCTGACTAAAGAGTCTGAAAGCCACCCATTAATTAACGTATTAACAAAAATCGATGACCAAGCTCAACGTGGAGCCGATATCATTCGTAATTTACGCCTCTGGGCGGGTAAACCAAGTCTTGACCCGGCAGTCACCTTGAGCCAACAATCAGTTAAACAGGCCATTAATCATATTTGGCAATTATTGCGTGCAGACCAACACTACCCCGATGCAAAGTTAATTTTACCTGAAACGCCTGACATCTCCCTGATGTTGCCTGATACGTTACTTGAGCAATTACTTTCCAATTTAATCAGCAACAGTTTACAAGCAGGGGCAACCCTACTGCGTTTCGAGTTTCATTTTTCACAACAGCATTTTTTACTCGTTTTGCAGGATAATGCTGGAGGTATGCCTGCGGGTCAATTAGAGCAAGGTATCACACCATTTGCTACGACTAAAAAAGAAGGTTTAGGGTTAGGTTTAGTGATTTGCCAGCGTTTGATCCAAAGCCAAGGTGGCGATATTCGTATCGAAAATAACTTAAGTGATGATGGGTTACATGGCCTAATGGTCACTCTCATTTTCAATTATCACAATAAAATCGTGGATTGAGCATGTTTTGCCACGTAATTGATAACATTCACATTAACTATATGTGACAATGGCTTTATTACGATAATCAATGCTCATCACATAAAGCACCCTATTTTGTCACCCTCTACACGACGAGGTATATGTATGCCAGTGATCCATCTCGTGGATGATGACCCCGATGTAACGGATGCCTGCCAATTCTTACTAGAAACATTGGGCTATAGCGTTACCGTTTGGAATGACAGTGAAGCATTTATCCAAAATGCGGCATTACACCAAGAAGGTGTGGTGTTATTGGATATGCGCATGCCTAAATTAGACGGGCGACAAGTTCACCAATACCTGAGGGAACAACACAGCACATTAGCCGTGATCTTTTTGTCTGGCCATGGGGATATCCCGATGGCGGTAGAACAAGTGAAACTGGGTGCCGTTGATTTTCTACAAAAACCCATTGATAGCCAACAGCTTGCTAAGACCTTAGAGCAAGCTCGCTCACAAACCACGAAAGCCACTGAAGGGTATTTAATTAAACAGCGCTATGAAACGCTCACGCCTCGTGAAAAAGATATCTGTGGCTATGTGTTGCAAGGCTTAATTAACCGTGAAATTGCTGAGGCAGCCTGTGTTTCTGTGCGCACCGTTGAAGTTCATCGGTCTCGTGTCATGGAGAAAATGGCTGTTCGCAACTTAGCTGAGTTAATGAGCACCATGCAGGCAGTTAACGCTTTAAACGAATAATTTGATATAGTTTAATCATGCCTTTTTATTAATTTATGACTAATATATTCGGATAATAATGATACTAGCTCCAAAATTTCAAAAACGGTTCCTCCATCCTCGTTACTGGCTAACTTGGCTAGGTATTGGCGTATTATATCTTCTTGTTTTATTGCCTTATCCTGTCATTTATTGGATGGGAACTCGTTTAGGTTTGTTTTCCAAGCGCTTTTTGAAAAAGCGGGTGAAAGTCGCAGAACGAAATTTGCAATTATGCTTTCCAGAGATGAGTGAGCAGGAACGGCAGCGTTGCATAGACAAAAACTTTGAATCTGTCGGCATGGGCTTATTTGAAACGGGTATGGCTTGGTTTTGGCCTGATTGGCGCGTTCGTCGCTGGGTCAAAGTCATTGGGGAAGAAAATGCCGTTGCAGCTCGCCAAACTGGCAGAGGTATTATCGCGCTCGGCGTTCATTTTTTAACCTTGGAAATAGGTGCTCGAGCCTTTGGTATGTTAAATCCGGGTATTGGTGTGTATCGCGCCAATGATAATAACCTGCTTGATTGGTTACAAACCCGTGGTCGGTTACGTTCCAATAAATATATGTTGGATCGCAAAGATATGAAAGGCATGGTCCGCGACTTAAAAAATGGGGAAATTTTATGGTATGCCCCCGACCATGATTACGGCCCACGCAATAGTACATTTGCACCTTTATTCGCTGTAGAAAATGCAGCGACAACCAATGGTTCACAAATTATTTTACGCCTGGCTTCCCCTTTAGTGGTGCCTTTTACCCCAAGGCGTTTACCTAACGGTAAAGGTTATGAATTGATCATTCAACCTGCCATTGATGATTTCCCAATTGAAGATAATGTGGCTACCGCAACCATGATGAACCAAATTATCGAAAAAGAAATCCTCAGGGCGCCAGAACAATATATGTGGCTACACCGCCGTTTTAAAACACGCCCTGAAGGGGAACCTTCGTTATACGGGGATTTAGACAAAATCCATCATTAATGATTAACGTAATCAGATAAATTATGGCGTGATTTTTCAACTATTTTTTATGATGCTTTTCTTGCTGTTTTTTATACTGTTTTCTCTAAATATGGCGTGATTTTTCAACTGCTTTTTATGATGTTTTTCTTGCTATTTTTTATGCTGTTTTCTCTAAATATGGCGTGATTTTTCAACTGTTTTTTATGATGCTTTTCTTGTTGTTTTTCATACTGTTTTCCCTAAATAGTCGGGTCTACAGCTAGGCGGCAAAATGAAGATATCCCGAGGAGCATACATAAGTATGTGACTCGGGTAGCTGAGTGAAGCCAACAACGCTGTAGAACTGAATATGACGGGAAAAGTGACTCGGGTAGCTGAATGAAGCTAACAACGCTGTAGAACTGAATATGACGGGAAAAGTGACTTGGGTAGCTGAATGAGGCCAACAACGCTGTAGAACTGAATATGACGGGAAAAGTGACTTGGGTAGCTGAATGAGGCCAACAACGCTGTAGAACTGAATATGACGGGAAAAGTGACTTGGGTAGCTGAATGAGGCCAACAACGCTGTAGAACTGAATATAACGGGAAAATTATGACGGGAAAAACAGAGTATTGGAAACGTAACCTATACGTCGTGTGGTTCGGCTGTTTTTTAACAGGTGCCGCCTTTAGCCTGATCATGCCTTTTCTCCCGTTATATATTGAAGAACTTGGTGTCAAAGACCATGCTTCGTTGAATTTATGGACTGGTGCCGTTTTTAGTATCACCTTTTTATTTTCTGCCATTGCCGCTCCATTTTGGGGGAGATTATCCGATCGCAAAGGGCGAAAATTAATGCTATTGCGATCCGCGCTGGGCATGGCGATTGTCATGGTGTTAATCGGCTTTGCGCAGAATATTTGGCAATTATTAGCCTTAAGAGCCATATTAGGTTTATTGGGTGGCTTTGTTCCTAATGCTAACGCGTTGATTGCAACTCAAATTCCCGTGAAAAAAAGCGGCTGGGCTATGGGCGTCCTTGCGACTGGTGCGGTCAGTGGCGCACTTATTGGCCCATTAATCGGCGGTTTTCTTGCTGACCAATATGGCTTACGCCCCGTCTTTTTTATTACAGCAACGGTGCTGTTTATTTGCTTTTTTGTCACGCTCTTTTATGTTAGAGAACGCTTCACACCCGTTTCGCGCAAAGATGCATTGTCCAGCAAGCAAGTATTTGCCTCACTACGCAATAAGAATTTAGTCATTAGCTTGTTTTTCACCACGATGATCATTCAAGCTGCGATGGGGTCAATCAACCCCGTGATCACCCTCTATGTTCGGGATCTATCTGATTCTTTAGAAAACCTCGCCTTTGTCAGTGGTGTAATAGCCTCCATTCCCGGTGTTGCGGCTTTAATCAGTGCGCCCATGTTAGGTAAACTCAGTGACCGAATAGGCCCTGAAAAAGTTTTACTCGCCGTGCTGGGCGCATCTATTTTTGTATTATTCCCAATGGGGTTGGTAAGTAGTTATTGGGAGTTAGGCTTTCTCCGATTTATGCTTGGGGCACTAAATGCTGCACTATTACCTGCAGTACAAACGTTAATTATCTATAATATTTCTCACCAAGTGACTGGGCGTATTTTCAGCTATAACCAAGCATTACGCGATGTTGGAAACGTGACAGGGCCTTTAATGGGCTCCTTTGTCGCTGCCACCTATGGTTTCAGAGCCGTATTCTTTTTCACTGCGGCGTTAGTTCTCTTCAACTTAATTTATTCATGGTTAGTTATCCGGCGCCAATCCGATGGTCTACGCGCTTCCCCGTCCGACCAATAACCCCCTTGCTATTTTTTGTACAAAAACCTGATGATTTATACGCTTTATTGTCTCACTTTGCTTAAAATTAAAATTTTACAACTTCAAACAATTGATTTTAAACAACTTAATCGATTCAAAATTCTTTCTTTTATTGTCAACTAAAATCCTGTATCTTCCCCTAGCTTATCGTGAGAAATGAGAGTTATATCGACTTTTCACCTTAAAAGCACACCTTTTACAATAAATTCATTCTGTATATAGGTGATTCTATAATAATGTATGTTAAAAATATGTTTCACATGTTTATGTTAACATATCAATAACAATTGACATTCAAGCGCACGGCTTGGTGTTTTATATCATGCACAACCTCTCAAGAGAGTATTTATGGGAGTTCACAGATGAACAATTCTGCGACTAAAACAAAAACTTTTTTTGGGCATCCATACCCATTGAGTTCGCTTTTCCTCACAGAAATGTGGGAACGCTTCTCTTTTTACGGAGTTAGACCGTTACTTATCCTATTTATGAGTGCGGCATTATTACAAGGCGGAATGGAATTACCTATTGAACAAGCTTCCGCTATTGTCGGTATTTTCGCTGGTGGGGTTTATATCACCTCGTTGCCGGGTGGTTGGTTAGCCGATAACTGGTTAGGCCAACGCCGCGCGGTTTGGTACGGCTCATTAATTATTGCGTTTGGCCATTTATCCATCGCAATGTCTGCCTTTTTATCAAATACCTTCTTTTTCGTTGGTTTATTACTCATCGTATTAGGTACAGGGTTATTTAAAACCTGTATTACTGTGATGGTAGGAACGCTGTATAAGAAAGAAGATACACGTCGTGATGGCGGTTTCTCTCTGTTCTATATGGGTATTAACATGGGTTCATTTATTGCCCCGTTAATTATTGGTCCACTTCATGAAAAATATGGCTGGCATTTAGGTTTTGGCCTTGGTGGCTTAGGAATGCTAATTGCCCTGTTAATTTTCCGTTTTTACGCCATTCCTCAAATGCGCCGCTATGATAAAGAAGTTGGCCTTGATTCCACATGGAACCGCCCAACAGTTGAGCGCAAAAACGTGGGGAAATGGGTAACCTTTGCCATGGTATTATTGGCCATACTGGTTGTCTTGATTGATAATGGTACGATTCCATTTAATGCCTCAATCATCGCGAAAAGCTCTGCTTATGTTATCTCGACCTGTGTGGGCATCTATTTCTTATTTATGTTCTTCCTTGGCGGTTTAAACAGTAGCGAGCGTTCTCGCTTACTGGCTTGCTTAATTTTACTGATTGCAGCCGCATTCTTCTGGTCCGCTTTTGAGCAAAAACCGACTTCATTTAATATCTTTGCTCGCGACTATACTGACCGCCAAATGGGCAGTTTTGAAATCCCAACCATTTGGTTCCAATCAATCAATGCGTTGTTTATTATATTGTTAGCCCCAGTATTTAGCTGGTTCTGGCCTTCTCTGGCTAAACGTAATATGAACCCAAGCAGCATGACCAAGTTCGTGATTGGTATCTTATTTGCTGCAGGTGGCTTTGCTATCATGATGGTGGCAGCAAACCAAGTGCTTGCAACACAAAGTGGCGTTTCCCCTTTCTGGCTAGTTGGCAGTATCTTATTACTGACATTAGGAGAACTGTGCTTGAGCCCTATCGGCTTGGCAACAATGACTTTGCTCGCACCACAAAAAATGCGTGGTCAAGTGATGGGGTTATGGTTCTGTGCGAGTGCGTTGGGTAACCTTGCCGCAGGTATCATGGGTGGTAACATCCGTAAAGACCAATTGGATTCAATGCCTGAGCTATTCTCCCATGTCTCTATTGCGCTGGTCATCTGTGCGGTCGTATTGGCAGCGTTGATTATCCCTGTCAGGAAAATGCTCAAAAATGCAGACAAAAATGAAGCAAATGCTTAATAACGCGGATTAATTGTCTTTTATCCGGTAGCAACCCACACGCTACCGGATCTCCCCCCCAGCTTCATTAGCCTATTAATAATTTGCCTATTATATTTCATAAAATAGGCGTTATACTGGCCTTTCATCATCCCATAATGACTCTTGGAAACCCTATAATGAGCCTTTCTGCTCCCATTTACTATGTTGATGCTTTTACAGATACCCTTTTTCACGGTAATCCTGCAGCGGTTGTATTACTCGATAACTGGTTATCAGATGAACAGCTAATTGCAATTGCTGCAGAAGTTAATTTGTCAGAAACCGCATTTTTAGTCGATCGTCATATTCGATGGTTCACCCCTAAAGTTGAAGTAAAATTATGTGGTCATGCAACACTTGCCGCAGCCTTTGTGTTAAACCATGTGCTCCAACAAAACATTCATCCTTTAACATTTAGCTCTTTATCAGGTGAGTTGGTTGTGACACAAAATGCCCAAGGGTTTACACTCGATTTTCCAATTATTGAATCTGTACAAAGTCATCCAGACCAATACCCACACCTCGCTGACATCCTTGGAATCAAAATCAAAGAGCTTTGGATAGCGAAAGACCGTTACCTGTGTTTTCTTGAAGGTGCAGAACTCGTTCAAAACTGCCAGCCGGATATGCTAAAGCTTTCACAGCTTTCTCTACCTGGATTAACAATTACAGCAGAAAGTGCGACTAACGATTGTGATTTTGTTTCTCGTTATTTTGCCCCAGCAAAAGGGGTTGATGAAGACCCTGTAACAGGCACTTCACATTGTGCTATTGCACCAATATGGGCAAATCGGCTAAATAAAGTGCAGTTAGTTGGCCATCAAATATCATCACGCGGAGGAGTAGTTCATTGCGAGCTAGCCTCTGGTCGAGTAAAACTAACAGGTAACGCCGTTTTGTTTCTAACAGGCCAAATCCTAATTTAAGTTTTATAAATCAATAAACTAGAATAAAAGCCATTTTTTCCTGCCTGTTTCTCCTACTTCAATTCCGCCAGCGCCATTATTTTTCTTGAAATATTGGCGCCCATTTCATATTAGAAAAAAAAATTTTTTAACATTTAACTAAAAATTTTAATTCCACATTAATTTAGTTTACAATCATAATCATTATTAAAGATATAATTACAATTATAAATATTTCTAATTGAAGCTTTGGCCAATTGTGAAAAACTCATTCGATATAAGGAACTTATAAGATGGCTATTACTAGAAGAAAATTTTTGATTGGTGGTGGTATTGTTGCCGTTGCTGCAGGGGCCGGAATTTTAACTCCAATGTTAACTCGTGAAGGTCGATTTGTTCCTGGTAAACCGCGACATGGTTTTGTCGCAGGAACAGAAGGTCCTCTACCACAGCAAGCTGACGTCGTTGTTATTGGTGCTGGAATTCTAGGAATTATGACAGCAATTGAGCTGGTTGGGCGCGGTTTAGATGTTGTTATTGTTGAAAAAGGTAATATTGCAGGCGAACAATCATCCCGCTTCTATGGCCAAGTCATCACTTATAAAATGCCAGATGAAACCTTCTTACTCCACCACTTAGGCAAACAACGTTGGAGAGAGATGAACGCGAAAGTCGGTGCAGATACAAGCTATCGTACTCAAGGGCGCATTGAAGTACCGTTCGATGAAGAAGATCTTGTTAATGTTAGAGAATGGATTGATACTCGCAGTAAAAACGTCGGTTCAGATATTCCATTCAAAACACGCATCATTGAAGGCGCAGAACTCAACCAGCGCTTAAATGGTGCACAATCTAAATGGACTATCGCAGGTTTTGAAGAAGACTCCGGTAGCTTAGATGCTGAAATTGCGACCTTCGTCATGGCAGATTACGCGAAAAAATTAGGTATCAAAATTTACACTAACTGTGCTGCTAGAGGCTTAGAAACACAAGCAGGCGTTATTTCTGATGTCGTCACCGAGAAAGGGCCTATTAAAACCTCGCGTGTTGTTGTTGCAGGTGGAGTCTGGTCAAGACTGTTTATGCAAAACTTAGGCGTTGATGTCCCAACATTACCAGCTTATCAATCTCAGCAACTGATCACCGGTTCACCAACTGCGCCAGGTGGTAACGTTGCTTTACCAGGCAATATTTTCTTCCGTGAACAAGCGGATGGTACCTACGCAACATCTCCTCGCGTGATTGTTGCTCCGGTTGTTAAAGATTCCTTCGTCTATGGCTACAAATACATTCCACTGCTGTCGATGCCAGATTTCCCTGTCCATATTTCATTAAATGAACAGTTAATTAATTCATTTACTGAACCAACAAGCTGGAAAATGGATGAAGTTTCACCATTCGAAAAACACAGAAATATGACTGCATTACCTGACTTGCCTGAGCTGAATGCATCATTTGAAAAATTAAAAACAGAATTCCCTGCATTTAAGGATTCTAAATTGATTGACCAATGGAGTGGTGCTATGGCCATCGCACCAGATGAGCACCCAATCATTTCTCAAGTCAATGAATACCCAGGTCTAGTTATCAATACTGCGACAGGCTGGGGAATGACAGAAAGTCCTGTTTCTTCCGAGCTCACCGCTGACTTGTTATTAGGCAAAGAACCCTCACTGAATGTGAAACCATTTAGTCTATACAGATTTAGTTAATACTTGTTTGTAAAATTTGCTCACAAAAAACCCTTCAATATGAAGGGTTTTTTTATTACCTATTGTGGCTCTATTGCTTAGTATTCGAAACTTAAATCAAATGGAGTGATTATGAATAAATCACTATTGGCAATAGCAATTTCACTGTTAAGCGCCAAAGCTTTCGCTGAAAAAAGTTACACCGTAGGGCAATTAGAGGACATGATTGCTGATAACAACAAACCACAAATTGCAGCCCCTGTTTTAGATGGTTCTATCGCAAAAGCTGTTCGTATGAGTGCAGAGTATTTAGATAATTAATTCCATGCCTCATTAGAATTTAAAAGCTCATAATTTGAACTCTGGGCCTTTAATATTCCCTCTTCTGATTTTAGCTACAGCTGACATTCTCAAAAATTTCCCTGCCGGAACGATTCACTTCACATTTATTGCTGAATTAGTTTGAAATGAGTATTACACTTAGCTTTTAACATTATTGCTTTTAACAATTACTAGCATACTAAGTAACAATTGTAAGGTAGACCATGAGTTCCATCGCTGACGATGTCATCACACAAAAAATTGAGCAATCCATTTCTCGCGTCTCTAAAGTGGTATTTCCAACAACAACTAACCACCACAGCACCCTATTTGGCGGTACTGCTCTCGCTTGGATGGATGAAGTTTCTTTTATTACCGCAACACGTTTTAGCCGTAAGCGCCTTGTTACGGTCTCCACTGAAAAAATTAATTTTACTCATCCAATCCCTTCAGGAACCATTGTTGAGTTGGTGGGTAAAGTCATTCGAGTTGGAAGAACCAGTTTGACGGTCAATGTATCGATTTTTTTAGAAGATATGTATTCAGAAGGTCGAGAAGAAGTGATACATGGCCAGTTTAATTTTGTTGCAATTGATGACAATGGCAAACCTACCCAACTATTTGATTAATATGCAATTTTGTACATTTAATAAAGAAGAAAACTCACCAATGGACACACTAATGGACACAATAGTGTTTGATGTAATTAGGGGTAAATTTGACGCAGGGAGCAGAGGTTTGGGATATGGTACAAAACCATAAAAGACCAGGAGTATCTAAAAAACACTATGATAGATATGATTATTTGAGAGAAAAACGCGAAATTCTCGACGCTTGGTATGAGAAGTTATCTTCTTTGTTTGACTAGTAAGCTAAACATGCCAGATGCTCTAGCGCGCACAAAAAAGCCCTCGCGAGGAGGGCTGGAGGGGAGAGGGTTATTTGTCTGATTTTAATTTCTTAAGAAGTTCTTCTTTTTTCTTTTTTCTAGACTTTCTTTCTTTTACTTTAGATTCAAAATCATTAACTTCGTTCACACCGAGTATAAATGGCAATATAAGGTATAGTGACGTTACGGTTAAAGCTATGAGCAAACAAAGCAAATCTTTATGATACGGCTGTAAGTTTTCGGGTAAACTCCCAACGCTGAAAAATATATTGCACGCAACAATTATTAATTGAAAACAAAGTGTTAAATACGCGCCTCTTTTTTTGTATTTTATTATAATATCTAGGTGTCTAGTTTCAGATCTATTTAATAGCTCAACTGTGTTTTTTTTAACCTCAGAAAGCTTTGTCAAAAATGTCACGCCATATCCGGTGGGGAGTAGCAATATGCTTATAACCCCCCAGGGGATTGATTTTATTTTATCATGAATAAAAAATTGAGAAATTTTGTAGCTGATAATAGCAATAGTAACAGACATAACTAAGTGGAATAGTCCACCGAGTATAAACTGTTTTTTATTACTATTATTGGTCATCATAGCCTTCAATCTCTTCGGTTGTTAGTAGGCCTCTCAGCCAATCATGCATTTGCGCATACAAGTCATGCTCATCAATCAAGCTATTATATGTTATTAGCTTTATGGTGTGCCATAATCTTATATCTTCACCTGATAATTTTGTCCCGCCAACCATTTCTACAGTGACATCCTCATCTGGGTAATGTCTTGTTGAATCAACTATTTGTCTTAAAACCCTCTCTCCATTTTCTGTGGTTTTTCTCTTGTAAGTAAAGACTAGTTTCACTTCAAGATTAGCATCATCAAGGCAATCTGTCAGCTTAATTCCTTTTATGAAACTATCCCATTTCTCTGCTAGCATTGCTTTTATCACATCAGCACCAGACCCCGAAGGTAGATATTTTTGCTTGCCACTATCTAGGTTACTAACTGCTTCTATAGGAGCGCCAACGGATACTGACTTTATCGGTCTAGACATGACCTTTTCAATAATTTCTTCCTTAGGCTTGTCTCTAATTAGAAGAACGCCGCCATTAGTTATATTTTGAGTGAGTGTTCCAAGCAACCATCTAAGGTGTATTTCTAACTCTCTAGTAGTTAGCGATCTAGACTGCATGACAACTATACTATTTCCAAAAACACCAAAATATAAAATCGAATCTATAAACTCACTAATTACCTGATTTTGTTCTTTTTTGATTTCATCTGCTTGTTCATCAGTTAGTTTGGCAAGCTCTGCAGATGTAACCGAACGGATCTCGTATGATTCTGCATTATTTTTTAATTGAATATAGCGCTGTGAATGACCAGGCTCAAAGGAAACTAACTGGCAAAACAACATCCCTTCAAAAGTTTCTGATTTATTTATTAATCTAAATAGATCATCATTATTTGGGTTTACCAATTCTTTTCTATTCTCAGCTTTCTGATGCTTAGACAAGACATCGGATAGCAGTTGCTGAAGAGAAGAGCTTTGCCCTGGAATAAGAACTTCCTTATATAATATTCTTTTTGTTTTTATTTGCCGCTTACTCATGTCACACACCCTTTTAAGAAAAATTAATATTTAATTACTAATCAAAAAAAAACAAACAAATAATACTGTTGTAAAACCACACCCTAAAACGTGTCGTCAGATTATTAATTTGCTTAACCTATAGATAATATATCAATTTTAATTAAGAGCAGTTAACTGGTTATTTGATCATGAGTCAAAAAGAGTGTGCATGATGCCGGAGATTGCTACAATTGAAAAAATACGTTCCTTGTATCTATGTGAGGATGTTTTAAATTAACTGCTCTTCTTCCTGCTCTGCCCTTTCAGCTTCCTCTCTCGTAAATCGCCCAGCGTACCTATCTATCAAGTGATATTGCAGAGCATATGTACGCTAAGATTGGAGAGTATTTGGAAAAAACGGATGATGACTATCCTGAACCTGTTAAAAAATACTTGATGTAATGAGAAGCCACCATTACGGTGGCTTTATTTTTTAATAAAAATTTTACGACTTACTAGCTGAATATGTTCATAAGCATCAATTAGAGAGATGCAAATCTATATATGAACGGTTATACTTAAGACATATAGCTAAAAAAAAGGTAATGTAATGTCCACTCATGTATTCATAGTATGCTCACCTCTGCAACTTAGGATTGCATCAGCCATAAAGAACTACTATAGAGATGGGAGTTACCATGTTATATATCTAAAAACGAATAAAAATGTAATGTCAGGTGTGATCAATGAGCTAAAAAACCATTTTAACTCTTATATCTTAGTTAAAATGGATTATGGTTTCATTAATTTAATCCGTATTAACAACTACATAAAAAAAATCGAGCATGATTGCGTAAGCATCTACTTGGCTAATGCTGGTGAATTACCAGTTCATTACATAGTTAGCATTATACAAAAAAATAAAGCCCTTATAAAAACATTTGATGATGGAATTTCAAACATAAATTCGATTCCAAACATTGAAGCACTAGATAATCGTATTAAAGAAAAAAGAAAACTGAGATACAAAGTATCTCGCCTCTTTTTTAAGAGAAACTACAACACACAGAAAATAGTTAACGATAGTGTCTTACACTTCTCTATACTTAAAAAAAAATAAAAATAAAAACGTAAACTCAAAAATAATAAATTTAGACTTATTTGAAAATAAAGTTAGCTTCCAAGAATTAAAAAACACAAATCAAGAAAGTGATACCTTAGTTAATATCTTTATTGGCTCAAGGTTTAAAGACATTTTAAAAAATAAAACAGATGACAACTTAAATCTACTAATGAATAAGATCAATTGTTTAAGTGAAACATACCCAAACTTAATTTACCTTAGACACCCACGGGAAATAACATCTGCTCCATCAAAAATAAAAGAATTAAAAATAGATTCGATATCAGAAGATTACATATTGAATTTAATTAATCAACATCAGAAAATAAACGTCATAGGGTTTGCAAGCACTTGTCAACTTAATGTTATGAATTTAAAAAACATAACAGTCACTTTGCTTAAGACAAATTTAATTCGAGACGACATTATTAATTCATTTGATTTATTTGATAACAATAATGTTTCCATAAAATGTATCGATTAATGAGTAGACCACACATGTTCAGCAATATTATAAAAAAAACAATCAAATTTTATGCAGATACTGATTCATTACCAAATGGTGAATTTAATGTAGCATATGGTGCAGATGATAATTTTTTGTTTGGCACTGGAGTATCTATAGTATCTGTTTTACTAAACAATAAAGACATTCGTTTCCATTTTCATATATTTACCGACTTATGGAACGATAAAAATATTAATTTATTTAGAGAGATTAGTCAGATGTACAATACTAATTTAACTCTATACACATTAAATATCAACAACCTAAAAGGACTGCCAACAAACTATCTATGGTCTCACGCTATGTATTTCCGGCTCATTATAGCTGACTATTTTTATAAGAAATGCGACAAAGTTTTGTATTTAGACTCTGACGTGGTTTGCAATGGGAGTATTCAAACTCTTAAATTACTAGATTTATCCTCTATACCAATCGCTGCCGTTATGGATATCAGTGAATCTCATTCCTTAGAAATGGCTAACTTATTTAAAGTTGAAGGGCTCAAAAAGGGCTATTTTAACTCAGGCGTTATGCTAATAAACCCTGATGAATGGAATTATAGGCAGCTAACCGAAAAATCAATGTCCGTATTTACTGATGAAAAATTACAATCAGTTATCAAATATTATGACCAAGATGCTATTAACATCGCTATTAATGGGGATTGGTTAAAATTAGATAATATTTTTAATTACAGAATAAACTTAAATGATAGATATAAAAATAGAGAAAATAGCGGTATATCTAACGCTGTTTTCATACATTTCATTGGTTTAACTAAACCTTGGCATGATTGGTCTAAGTATTATCATGAAGTTAGTTGTTTCCTGAATGCCAAAGAAAAATCACCATGGAAAGATATAAATTTAATGGCACCTAAAAATATTTCACACCACAAGTATGCATCTAAGCATCTTAGATATAAAGAAAAGTATCTATCATCTTTTTATCATTATCTTCAATACACGATTTTAAAAATAAAGGGAAAAATAAAGATGTAGGTAATGTTTGGCTTTCACAATTAAAAAACAGAAAGCCAAACCAAATGCTTTATTCCGGCATTTAATGTTAAGGCTTTTCAGGCCAATCGATATCTAGTGCAAGTGATGTATCAACGCGATTTAACAGCACGCGGTATTTTTTCCATGCTATTAATTGTGCTTTCTCTTCATCAGTTGCCATACCAAGGTCAACTGCATCTTGCAAAGTCGCAATGATACTATTCGCTTCAGAAAGTAAAGTTTGCTTTTTCGAGTTTGCAATTGCAACCTCTTCTTCATATGTGTGGATCACAGGTTTTATTTCGTTATCAATGAATTTATACCCTGTTGTATTAGTAAAAAAATCATCAGGGATTTTTTCTTGCGGTATTTCAGCCGCAGATAAATTTGTCGGAGTTAACGAACTTACATCAAAGCTATAAGAAACAACTCGATTTTCATCATTAAAGAGTATTTTTAACGTATCCTCTTTAAAGTTTTTTTGTAGTGCATACCAATCATTCCCTTCTTCATCTTCAAGTACCAAAACGAAATCAGGGTATTTATTTAAAATATCTATGTTTCTACTGGTAGTAAAATTTCTATAAATTAGCATACATCCCTCCTTGATTAAACACTCGCTGCGTTAACCCAAGCACCATTTAAGTAGTACTGAACAGTGCGCTTCCGATAACCGCCAAAATTGACCGCAGAATTTGACCCAGTATCCCAAAACGTTAAGCCCACCAATACTTCACCGCTCGATAATGTGAAATTAATGTTTCTAGTAACACTCACGCTGGCTCCCAATCGAACAGAAGTGACACCGGCCGATTGTAATTTACTGTCAACTTCTGCTTTTGTGTAAGCCCCCACATCTCCCGCGTTCAATGATATATCTGCACTCAACGCTTTATTGTTCACTTTTCGAGTGCTAGGAACGCGACTATTCGCATTATTATTAGCGTTAGTTGCCGCCGTATTAGCATTGTTCGCTGTATTTTGTGCATCAGTACCCGCCTTTTTCGCATCGGCGACTTTAGTATCTGTTTCTGCTTTTGTATATGCGCCAACATCACCGGCGGCAAGGTTGATATCTTCCGTCAATGGCTTATTGTTTACCTTTCGTGTACTGGGTACTCGTCCATTGGCATTATTATTGGCATCAGTTCCTGCTTTTTTTGCATCGGCGATTTTAGTGTCAGACTCTGATTTGGTATAGTAGTTACCTAATCCTAAATACACCCCTAACGTTGACCACGCAGCTTGCGATTTATCAGGCTGCTCACCTTTGTTTTCTTTAATCGAAACGTAGACTACACTGTTAAACTGAACAATCGCCGTTTTTGGGTAAGACAGTGTTGTATCCCACTCTGCAACGCCGCGCTGAGTGAGATACATCAGCCATTCATCGACGCGCTTACCAATCGCATTAAACCATTCTAGTGGCGGCTTACCGGCGGTACGGTCTAAAGTAATGCCCCAACCGCGTAAGATATCCGGAAAAGTTTCAACTTCCCCTGTTTTCGCGTCTTGAGCAAAGATTTTTAAATCGGGCTTATTAATGACTGACATTGAGTAACCTCGTAAATTTTCCATCGTTAAAACCAAATGCGGACGTGTCGCTCGACCAGCCGAACGGACGTGCATCGGTAATAACGAGATATTGATAATTGACGCCAATCGGCCTCGATAAAATGTCGAGTTCTCTAATGGCGTGGATACGAAAAGGGGTTAAATAATTGACAGGAATAACCACATTCATCGACATGTCGTAATTATCGATAACGAAGGCTTGCTCTCCCAATAAATGACGTAATGAATAGGTGATATTGGCAATATCGGGTTGCTGGTAGTTTTTAATGATTTTTGCTTTGATGAAAAATCGATAATCATCATCCCCCAACACAGAAGAGTCCTTTAACGCATCACCGTAGCGGTAAAATACGCCAGCGTTAAAGCCTAGTGCCCCCTCTACACTGAAGAAACCGAAGTAATCTTTAGGGACAAGGGCTTGCATAACACGACTAATCCCAACATGCTTACCAATTAAATCAAGACCATAACCGGTAGACGTATCGATATTTAAAATTGTCGACAGCGAAATAACGGAACTAAAGACTTGCTTGGTTTCAGATAGCAAAAGCCCGACGGTTTGTCGGGCTTTGGGTTTACTTCGATATTGCCAAATTAAAAATTCGTCTCGTGTTTTACTCAATCAGCACCTCCACATCTTCCGGTCTTATTTGTGCACACTGACGAATGCCAATAGAAACCGCATCACTACCATTCACTGTAATCGATTTGATGTAGAAGCCTTTGAACGGTATTCACTTGACACGTTAATCGCATAGCATAGGACAGATTCACCAATATCAAACTCAGTTGCCGCTAGTGCGGTTTTAATGCTGTCAGTATCGATATCTTTGAAAACCACCCACACGCTCAAGCAAAAGTTTGACGTTGATATTCACGAGCGTAGCGCGGTCAAAATAGACAGTACGCAGTGCGCCGATGTAATTTTGTGTATTACTGATGCTTCCAACCATCCCGCAGCCCCTATCTTTTTTTGCAGTAGGGTTAAGCCAATATCATTATCGCTCCCCCCCATCACAACCGCATTTAAAGAGTGAGGGGGGAATGCCTTTAGCATCAGTCTGGTGCGTATAGTTTTCATACACCTTAGCTTGTTTTACATCGGGCAAATTCAATAACGCGCCTTCCAACCCCTGATAATCATCATGGTTGTTGATAGAATGCGAGCGCATAAACCGTAGCAGTAAATTTCCATCCGTTTCTTCAAAAACACCTTCTTTCGCCGCTTTTGTGGTTGTGATGGTCTCAACACCGAGCGTTACGGTGTCCATTGTTAACGATTGATGTGCGGATAAAGCAAACGCGCCAAGCTCTTGGCTGCGTAAATTCACTCTGGCTGAACCATTAACGCCTAACGTGACATCTTTTAAGGTGACCCACTTCGTCTTGTTGTCATCCGTAAATAAGCTGTCTTTACGCACGATAACGCCTTGCTTACCGGTAACAATGACATCATCAAGGTAGCTGTAATCCGCACCACGACGCACAATACCAGCATACATTGCACGTTGCTCTAACCATGCCCCCATTGCTTTGTAAGGATCCAGCATTTGCGCGACCATCGCGATAGCCTGGTTAATGTTGTCTATTTCTTGTGAGAATAAACCGATCATTTGACCGTCAGGGACTATCGGCATCAAGATTAATATCATCCCCATAAATGCGCTTAATATTCCTTCCGTTAGGCGTTGATGAACATCCGTTAGGCTATCAATGACCAATGCCCGTATCAGTAATTTGGAGCATGTGTATTTACCTCATTTTCATGGCCATAAATATCAATGTAAGTCACGGTAATGGTCATTGCGCGAGTATCCGCATTCAACGTGATGTCAAACGCCGTCATTTTCTCCACACCTTGCGTGTTCAATACCGTACTTTTAATTTCTGATTCCATCGCGATCATGTTGGGATTTTTACGTAAGTAGTCGAACCAGCGTACACCATGTTCAGAATTGAGAAACCAATCGTTACGTAAGGATAGCAATCGCGTGAGGACCGATTGACTAATCGCTTCAGATTGTGTGGCATAATCCGCACGACCGCTGCCAAACGTCCAGTCGTGGTTATCATCTAATCGTCTGACTTTCATTTATTTGGCTTTCCTGTATTTCCGCCGTGACTATCAGGATGATCATGATTTTCAACATCAACACCACCAAAAACGCCTTTTGCTGCTGATATTTTACCGGTTGAGTTTGCTTCACCTTCAACTTGGCTCCAGTTCCCTTTTTGCGTATGTTGGCCTGTTTGTTCACTGTTGCCTTCATGCTCAATATGGCCTTTGATTTTAATTTTCCCTTTCTGCAGACGAATAAAGGTCGAACCATCATCGGTTTGCATTGAGAGCGCATCTGGTCGAATAGTCAGGGATTTTATTGGGTTGGCTACTGCCTTGTGGTAAAAAGAAGGCATCGGATAAATCGTGAAAACGCGCATCAAGCGGAAGCGATTGTTTGCCAGAGGCATACCAACCATCAATACACCGTTCGGCAAATATCGCTAGCCCCTCATCACCGGCTTGTATTGGCACGGTAACACAAAAACCCCCACCACGATAAAACCCCACTGAACGTCCACCAAAGGCGGCAAGCAATAGATTGCCCGTCTTTAACCAGCTGGAGTGGATCATTAATTCAATGGTGACACTGTGCCCGTTACATGACACCGCTTTTGCCGGCAGTGCCGTATGAATATCTTGGCGTTGATTTTCCGCTTGCTTGCCGAGTACATCAAGTAGCGTTGGCTCTGTCATTTTTCCACCTTCTTAAACTTTCCCCCGATACACGTCATTTGGCTGTACCACTGGTCACTCATAAAATCACCGAAGTGACTGAGTTCAGTAATTTTAAAATCCCCGTTGTACTCATTTATGATGGACTGAACGCGGACTAATCCACCAATACGCAAAGCCGGATTACACAAGCACGTTAGCCGCAAACCATTATCGGATTTTTCAGGGCTACCAATTAACCCTGTTTCTTGTGAAAGCACGAAGCCTTCGTTATCCGCCAATACTTTATCGTGGGGTAAAACAGGTGAGTTGTGAATCTTGGATAGACCACTGGGCACGGTTATTTTTGGCGATTTTATGCATCACCTCTCGCGCATCACCGAACAGCACTTTACCCCGTGGTAATTGCCGGTCATACGGTAAATCGGTTACACCGCTATCAATACCCATTGCTTTGGCATTCTCTTTGAGAATGTCGCTATCGCGCTGACCGGCTGATAAGGTTTTATTAACTAACGTCGAGGTAAATGCCCGAAAACCATCACCGCAAATTAATTCGCTGATAAAGTCTTCACCATCACGATGTGTATTCGCTTCAATGATGTCGCCGGAATAAATCAACCTAAGTTCATCGTAACCCACTGAGAGTGCGGCGCGATTAAACACTTTACTGGTGAGTAAATTTCGATGAGAGTTATTGAGGTTATAAATTTGAATGACGGCAGGGTTGGGTTCTGGGGTTAATGTTTTTTTTACTTCAAATGTCACACGAAGGTTCGTAATTTCAAGGGATTCATGCGTATTCCCAATCACTAATTTAAGTTGTCTCCCGAATTGCCTCATGCCAAAGCCCCTTATCAATCAGGTATAACTGGATCCGCTCGCCCAATTCACGCCGGTATAACGCATTGATACCAAAGTGCGATTTATCCGCAAGCATCAAAATAAAGGGCAAGTTTTTTTCAAGCAGTGACGGCGCATTGACAGCTAACCCTTGCCGTTGTGTGATAAGGCGGTTTTTATCGATATCTGACAGATCAAACTGCCAACCGAGAGAAATCGGATTGTAGTAGAGCGTGAGCCGTAAATTCATATCAAACAGTGAAAATAACTGCTCTTGAATAGGTTCACTTGATAGCGGAATTTCGTAAATCATGATTTAGCTCCCATTATCGCCCTCACTCCCTCATTTAAAAGAGATGAGTTACCGCCTTTGTTTACAGGTTGTGTTCGCCCTTTATTGGCTTTTTTTGGTTGCCCTTTTAAATCAGGATGTAACCCTTGCGCTGTCTGATTTTCAACAATAAAAATCTCTTCAACCGTCAGCGTGAATTCAGCCGAACCCGGCTTATCTTGTGACGTGCTGATGTTGGTAATCACCATGTTTGTGTACAACCGTATCCCCGTTTGTACGGTAATAGGCTCCCCTTTTTTTTGTAAAGCAAGCAGCCCTTCATACGCTCGCCCCACACGGTCTAATGTGGGTGACGCATCGGTTGAGGCATTCACACTGTCGGGATACCAAGGCGCAAGCACCTTAGCCGCTTTTTCTTGAACAGCGGCACCTATCGAAAGGTAAGAGCCTAACATTGATTGGGCTTGCCCTAGGGCGGCGGATAATTCAAGCGGTAACGGGTATTCACTCATCAAGTCCGTATCTAAACCGGTTAAGTGCTTAATCGGTTGTGGGGGTTCGTATCCTACTACGATCCCCGTTATCGTCAGTGATTTGGGTTCTAAAATGGCATGGTCAGCAATGTCAGCCCCCGACTCAACCGGATTTTTTGTTAACCGCAATGAGGACGTATGTTCTTCTCTGACCGTACAATCTAATTCAAAATCACCAATTGAGCGCGTAACTACCGCCACGCGCCCTGTAAACATGCCACTGGTTATATCCATCTCATTACCTTTAAAAATCAGCCGCCATTAGCCAAAACGCTGTCGAGGGATTTCGCCGCTAATTTTTGGCCATTCTTATTGAGGCCGTCGAGTGTCAATGACGCGGCTTTTTGTGGATCGCCCGTGACAATACTTTGCTGCACATGCATATCGCCTTGGTTAACCGTAATCGACTTATTATTCGTAGTGGCAGAGGCTAAATTCGGTAAATTTGGGTCTTGCAGGGAAGCGTTCACTATTGAGCCGGCTATATTACCGCCAACTGTCCCTGTAGCGGTTTCTTCATCCCCAAAACCTAAGAAGTTTTTCACTGAATCAATACCATCTTTGATCCCCCCAATGAGCTTATTGAAATATTTTTCAACAAACTCAAACGCGATCATAAAGGGCTTTTTAATGGTATCAGTCACTAGACTAAATGTTTTGCCGAGTTTTTCCGTAAATGAGCTCGAATCGTCCCCCCAAACACTGAAAAGCCCCTTGATGAAGTCCCATGCGGAGGTGAAGGGGGAGGTGATTAAGGCAAATATTGCGCTAAAGACCTCACCGATGGCATTAACCACCTTTTCTGCGCCATCTTCCGAAAGCCCCAGCGACATCAAAATAGATTTCACACCGTCTTTAAAAAATGACTTTATCTTTTCCCACGTGTCCGCAATGGCCTGCCAAAAACTGCCAAAGGCCGATTCCCCCGTGGTGAGCCATTGATATAAATCATAAAGAACGTATCCCAATCCAACCACTAAACCAATGACGATCCCTATCGGGTTCATCAGCATGGCTCGACCTAGCCAAATAACGGCTTTGCCGGCGATACCGAGTAATTTAGTCAGATTACTTAACGGAGAAAATAACAGCCCTAATGCTTTACCAAACAGTCCTGAACCTTTCGTGATAGCCGCAAAAATATTTGTTCCAAATGTCGCAGCAAACATTGCACTAATCAATTTTAGTGACGATTGAAATTCAGAAGAAAGGCCACTCCACCATGCTTTGACGGTTTTAATCCAACCAATGCAACTCCCCCAAAACTCACCAAATAATGCGTCACCGCCATCAAGATAAACCATGAGGTCATCCAATAGCAGCATTAACCCAGCAATGCCGGCAATCACCCATGTGATGGGATTCATGATAAACGCCATGAGCATAGCTCGCTTCACCACGGCTAAAATGGCGACAAGCGCAATCATGGCGGCTTTCCAACCGATAGTTTTCTCTATCAGCAGACTGATTGCCCTGACTGAGTTCACTACCATTTGAATGATTTTTGCCCCCCATTTGATAACCTCAGTTAGCCCTTCAGAAATCAATTCTTTATTGGCACCGAGCCAGCGATTAAACCCATTGGCTGCGCTGGTGAGTTGGGGAACAAGGTTTAACGCTATTTTCGTTTTGATAGAATCTATTGATAGGCCGGTTTTCTTCATTGCCCCCTGATATTCATCGGCTTGCTTTAATTCCTGTTCAGAAATTTTAAACAACGCACCTTTCTCTTTGGCGAGTGCTTTCGCGCCAGCAAGAGAACTGTCAATAAAACCCAATACTTTTGCGGTCGCTAACCCGACAACCGCAGAGACCCCCAAAGCCAACATTTTTAACTTGCTGATATTGGTTCCGGTCTCTTTGGCTTTTTTTGTCGCTTGTTCCGTACTCTGAATGGATTGTTCGCCAACCGCATCAAGGGTTTTATTGACTTTATTGGCTTCATTCGCTATTTGAGTCGCAGCCACACCGAGGGCAACGACAACTTCTTTTATCTTTGCCGCTTGTGACGTATCAACGCCGATGGCGACCAGAAGCTCTTCGATTTCCATCTTCTGCCCTCTGCTGTGACAATAAACGCTCGACATAGGCTTCATGAAAATCAAGCACGTCGCCGAGCGTCGCGGTCGTTCTTAAATCATGCCCTGTGTATTTGCCCTCCATAATTGGGAGCATTTTAAACCAGTCGACATGACTTATGCCGTCAGATTCACCAAGCTGGGCATATTGACTTTGGATGCGACTCCATCGGGCAAAAAATCAGAGAAGTGAAATAAAACACCGTCGATGATCAACGGGTAATAGTGGGAGCGATGCGTATTAAAATGGGCATTAAACACATCCACTTTATCTAATTGGATCACGTTACCGTCACTGTCTTTAGCAACAACCCATTTTAGAATGAATTTTTCTACGCCCTGCATTTCAGGCGAGCCAATATTAGCCAGTACACCGCCAACATCGATATCAACCTGCTCACCATTTAGGGTAATACACCCTTTTAACATACCAAGTAACTTCATGGCCTGACTTTTTGCTTCAATAAAGTTACTGTGATGATGCTCATACGTGATGTTGTCTTTTTCCATTAGTTATAGGCTCCCTTAGCGAGTTTTGTGATCACTTGTTCAAACTGGATAACCCATTGCGTGGGGTTGTGCGAGGTGCCGCGTGAAGTCGTTGGCGGTGTAGTGAAAAAGCCTACATGACCGACAATTTCGTCACCGTTCCACGTGTCTTTAACGTACAGTTCTAATGGCGTTGGTGCCGACTGGCTGTTGAGAATTTGATTACGCAAATCCGATAAAAATTTATTATCTGCGGAATGCTGCAACAGCTTTAATGTGAGCGTTGCCGATTCATTACCGGTGAATACAAATACCCCGCGACCACTCGCCCCGATAGTAAACGCACCGTCATCACCGATTGGCGCAATGGATAATGAGTCTGCAGACTCATCAAACGCCGTAAATGAATAGCCGTTAATGCTCACCATTAGCCGTTTATGGTTATACACTGACATAGTGACCTCTAACGATTAAATTGAATAAGTAAATCCGCAGAATGACCCGCACCGGCTAATTTGATAGCGCACATAATTGGCATCATTTTACGGTCTTCGCGATCGGCTTGTGATTGCGTATCAAAGCTATCGGAATAAAAATAAAAACCATCATCAAGCCGGTCATTGTAGGTTAACTCGCCCACATCATTACCGCGCCAAATGCCGCCGGCTAAAAAGCCATTACGAACAAACTCATTACCAATCACAACGAGCGAACCAATCAGTCGCGCCTGCCCTTTATCGGTTTGAGGGACTTTTGTCGGCTCGGCTTGTAAGGTCGTAAAGGCTTGTTTTTGGCACGCGTCCGTAAACGCATCTAGCCCCATCACTTCATCAATAAACGTACCGCCCAGCATGGTGCCTTCCGCTAACATATTGATGCCGTCATAATCGGTATAAAAGTTAATACCGAGGCGTTTACATTTTTGCGCCTCGTTTTGTGTGACCCGATCATCCGAACGTACCGAGGTTTGTTGTTTGAATTTGACTGTTTTAGCGGTGTTTTGACCTTGCCAAAGTGTGGAAACCGCAATCGCGAGTAATTCGGCTGCAGCGTGGTCATCACCGGTTTTATTGAACTGAACTATTAAGCGCCCACTGTTCTTATCAAACAGTTTTTTCAACAGATTGTCGTTGTTCCACTCAATTTGTTCATCGCGGATTGCAGTGTAGGCTAAGACTTTCAAATCGGCTGACGTCACCCATGTATGAGCATCATCCAACTGTTCATCAGTCAACGTATCCGCAAAATAAACGCCGTACCAATTCTGGTATTGGTTTTCGAGGTGATGAAGTGCTTCTGAAGGACTTTCGGCTTTAACCGTTATGGCTGCTTTGCCTGTGACAATTGTGGCCTGTCCGTCTTCCCATTTCAGCATGCTGCCGATATAAGTACCTTCGGTGGGTTCCGTTGCATAACCAATGCGCGTAGCTGGATAAGCCCCTGCAGTTTTGGCTTGAATGATGAATCGATGCCCGACTGCATCCCAAATAGCCTGCAAATTCAAGTCTTCCGGTAGCTCGCTGTTAATGACCGCCGCAATATCCGTGAAATCAATCGCGGCACTAAAATCCATACCGGATAGCGTGGTTTCTTTGCCACCCACATTTAATGTCACTGCGCCATCGGTTATCGCTTTGAAAGCGTTAATGCCAGCGGATAGGGTTGAACCTTTTAATGCATTCGCGGTTGCGGCAATCTCTTGCTGCTCTTTAGCAAAACGGGCAATCATGGCGCGTTTTAGCTTAGGCCTCGCAGAAAATAACGATTGTGCCGCTTTATACGCATTGGAATCTGAGCCAAAAAGATTGGCCACATCTTGTGGATCAGCGACAAAAACATAGCGAGTTGATGCATCCGTAAACGCCTCCCCCACTTCTGAGGTAAAAATAGCGACCATACTCAAATCACGACGTTGCGCCGCTGCCGCTTGTGGCAAAATTTGAGCGTTAATCACCTCTTTGATTGATAAACTCATTTATTAACCCTTTTGAGTCGTGATAACGACCGATTCACCTCGATTTAGCGGTGCTTCGATACGTTGATTGTGTGAAAGTGTTAAATCGATTTGTGCCCGTTGCTCTTTACCACCGGCAATCGCGGTTGGCAGATTTCGAATCTGGGATTGACGGACAATGCCAGCACCGATTGTTTTGAATAATTGCTGAGCAAAGTGGGTTGATAGTGCGGTAGAAAAGTTTTCAAGTAACAAGTAAGCGTTATTTCCAAAGGCATTGACTGAGATGAGGGTTTCTCGCGTAGTGGTGATGATTTCTTTTTCACTCAGACCATCAAACTTAATTTCTGTCCAAATAGGTTCAGATGTCAACTGATTCACTGAGATAAAATACGGCCACCTGATACATCCGTCTCGCCATTGCCATCAATCACTTGTCTTCAGGTAATTGGGAAACCTCCGCTATCACTTGTCTGACTGCCCTCATATCGAGTCGCGAGAGTGTCGTAGTAACCATAGTCGCTCCACGGTGATTTATCGATGATGCGCCAGCGGTGTCCACTCCAGTAAACAGTTCTTTCGGTTCAATCGGTTCTTGCGTCATGACACGAACCGTGGGGTTATAGCGGTCACCTTCCGGCAGGATTTGCAGGTCGTTTATTACTGGCTGGTTGAACAACACAGATAAGAATACGTTTTTCGCCAGACACATTTTTAAACTCACACTCCTGGAGCAAAAAAATGGATCGGAAAAATATCGTCAACAAAATCATCCATCATTTATCACGTACCTCATAGGTTATTGCGCGACTAAGTTTCCTGAGTCAATAAGCGGTTTAGATGATTTTTTCTGGCGAATGGTTGATTTCGCATTTTTCGGTTCAATTCCCGATAAAATTTTTGATTTCACATCACCTGACATTTGTTCACCAACAATTTCCAGCACTGCGCTTATATCGCCACTGTGGGTTAACTCATGGTGAATACCTTTGATTATTAGCTGAGACCAGTCTTTGCGTTTTTCTTTTAACGTTGACCGAAGGAATGAACGCTCAGGAATATTGATTTTATGGGCACCTGTTTTTCCCGTTTGCATATAGCCTGACCATTACGTAAAAATCGCGATTTACCTGCTTTTGCATCGCGCTCATTACGATAACCATAACTAGTTCCTCCGGGATGTTCGATTGTCGCGCCAAACTCATGAACTACGGCAATCATGACATTACTTAGCCCATCATCGCGTCCGGTATTGTTGGATGCAGGTACACCAACCACAATCTTTTTCTTCCCAATAGCGCGAATACGCGCCTCTAACGCTTTAAGGCTATTACCCTTGAATTTTCCCGAGTTTTTAATCATGGAACCACCATCACATGAACACCCACCAACTTACGAAGCGGATGTATTCTTTGCCATATGAGCTTGACGCATACCATCATGATTAGCACTAAACCCCGCATCGGGAGCCGCGTAGCCCACCGATAAACCGCCGGCACTTTTACTGGTCGCGGTCTGGATAGGTTTTCCGTTACTGTGCCCTGCGCGAGTTAATGCGCCTGATTGGTACAAAAGGTGAGCGGCAAGCGCATGTTGGCCTTGCTCATATAACTTGCCCCACACTTTGCGGCTCATTTGATTGGTCGCATCCTGTAGGGCAAGTTCGATTCGGGATTGTTCCGTTTTAGCAAACTCGGGGTAACGTATGAGGAAAGTCATATTACCCCCGATGACTACGCCTTGTAGTCGACGTAAATAAAGCGGTCTAACTTACGGATGATGGCACCGGTGAATTGCGCTTCAACAGGAATTTCAAAGCTCGTGCTTGAACGTTGGAAAACCGCACCGGTTGACGGTGGACGCGCCCAATCGGTAAAAATCGTTTGCTCATCATTGGTATAGACAGCAGCACGATTAATACCAGCTTTCGCGACACTTGAGCAAAGCCCATTGGAACACCACGATATCAATGGCTGACCAGCAAATCACTCAGTGATTGCTTAATCGCTTGCAAGGCGTTGATGTTGGTCGCGCCGTTGGTAATAGAGGCATCATAGAGACCTGATAACGTCAGTAAATCCATGTTATCAATGGCTATTGTATTTGGCATGATGATTTCATCACTGGCCTTATAGCCCAATTTAATCAGCTCAATAAACCACGCACGCGCCTCCGCCCCTGTCATTGTGGAGATAGGTTTAAGCTTTGACATATCCTCAATATTGACCGCTGCATTATTAAGCATGCCCGTTACGTCAGTACGGCGAGCATGGCCAATCAATGCCGTTTTTTGGATGGTGCGTAGGCAGACACCGCGTAGGTTTTCCAACTTGGAAGTATCCAGTTGAATACCGAGTTTTTTAGCGCGTTCAACACCCAGTCGAGTGTAAACAACCACTTTACCCCAATCGATGTAACCCATTTTTTTAGCTTTGATGTTCACATCTTCGGTTTCTAAAGACGTGGTACTTTCATCAATCACACCGTTATCGAGGTCTTGTGTACCGGTTTCTTCCCCGTAGGCCACATCCGTCGTTTGAACATTACCCTTGTTGGTGATTGCCATAAATTTACCCAGCTGAATGTCGGGGTATTCTTGTTTTTCAAACGTTTTATCGAAATCAATCGCTGTTTGCTCTAAAACGTCTTGAACTTCTAACTCATCCATTATTACTCTCCTGTCGCTACTGACGGTGTGACTTCGTTACGCATGATTTTGGCGAGACCACCATTCACATCCGTGACATAGAAATTGGTTTTGATATCACCATTGTGACTGGCTGTTCCCGCGTCTTCGCCAGTCACCACTACCGTGACTGGGTCACCCAGCGACAATTCACTGTCTTTTGCCATTTGAACCACGATTTCAGAGCCGTGCGGTAAGGTCATTGGCGAGAGGTTTTTGCCTGCTTTAAATTCATGATGAACACCGAGCACCATGGCTACACCAAGAATTTTATCGGTAGCAGAAGTGACATTCCGGCAACATTGCGGTTTATCGCTCATTGCCACAAAGTAGCCGCCTTTTATCGGGGTTTCTCCATCATTAATGTAAGACGGCGCAACAATCCCTGACTCACCAGCACGGGCAACTTGTCCCGCAAACCAACGCTTTCCTAAATAACGATTTTTTCCGGTTTCCATTATTTGCCCCCGAATTGTTTAGTGTAGTTACGCGGTTCTTCGGGTTTAGCATCATTAAATAGATGCTTACCAATATCACTGCGTGGTTTAGTTGAAACCTGTAATGCCACATACGCTGATCGGAGTGCCTCATCCGTCATGTTTTTAACAGCCGAATCATTGAATACACCGCGCTGAACCAATACCGCTGCATGAATATCACGCTCTGATTTAGCATCTTTAAGATTCACTTTCGGGAATCGTGATTTCGCATCATTTAGCGTGGTTTCGGTTGATTGTGCATTTTTAAGACGTTCTAACTCTTCTTTGAGTGAGCTGTTCTCCGCCTCTAATTCCGTGACTTTGGCTTGCAACTGCGCGTTTTGCTCTTTCAATGTGGCAACATCATCATTCGAGTTGCCATCGGTATTACTCGCATCGTCATTAAGACCGGCTTTCATACCTTCAAGCTGGGATTTCAACTCAGAAAGTTGTGTTAATACTTCCTGTGCTTTCGCTGCTGCCTCTTCAGTGCCTTGCCCGTTCAAGTCCTCTAAGGATTTTTCAAGCGCAGCAATCATGCCAACAATTTCATCAGCAGTTAGCGTGGCACTCTCAGCGTCATTAGCTCGTTTACCTTTCAGTAGGCTCACAAGGTCTTTTAATGTGTATGGTTTTTTCATTGCCTTACCTTTTTTTGTCATTTAACCGGCATACAGAGCCGTAACGCCCCTCAGCCACGACCGCAACATGATTGCCGCGAATATTGATTTGATATAATTTCCCCGACCGCTCTTCGATTTCAGCAGGTTCATACCCAACAGACACTTCTCTAACGTCTGTGTTTTCAAGCACCTTGATAGCTTTTGCATCCGTGATGTACACATCACAAATCACCTTATCGCCATCGATACGGATATTCTGAATGTGCCCAATAGCGATTTCTTTATGATCGTTAACGTTCACCTCTCCGCTGTCGGGATGCGTTAGCGTCAGTGGCAAGCCTTCAAAGGATTTCAAAGTGTCGGGGCTAGAGAGTTCTTCAAGTGTGCGGAGAATAGTGATTTTCTTGTTAGCATCGCTGCCCAGTTAACCCAATATCATGACCGTAATATTCGACTGGTCCTGCTCGGGTAATTGTCGCCGTTGTGACAACGTAACCTTGCGGTGTTTTTTTTCCATGCCATAAATTAATCCCAAGATACGTAAGGCAGTGAAGTGCAACGACACTGATAATCAGTACCAGGATTGCCTTCATAAGCCCCGATTGATTTACGTTTTTTCCACGTTTTACCGCCATTGTCAGAATAAACCGTTGGATCTGAATATTTACAAAGCATGCCGTTTAACTTGCGGTGGCTATCACGCTCACGTTCATCATCAGCACCGCCCCACTCATACAAATCCAACCCTAATGCGCGACTACGAGATTCAGTCCAATGCCGCATTAAGCTTTGCGGTTTGGTCACGAGCGATAAACTTGGCTCGCGCTTTTGATACCTCGCCCCGACTTTTAATAATTGAAGTCAGGTTTTCATGTCGACCACCACTGGATAAATTAGCGAATACTTTTTCACCAATATCATTAATAAAATCCGTCTGAATAGACGTAATTAAATCGACATTCTCTTTTACCGCTTTATCCATATCCTCACGTATCGCGCCATCCCCCAAAAGCCCTGAGAGGTCAACCCCAAAGGCTTGATTATAAATTCGCTGGGTTTGCGCTTTGTTTTGCTGATTAGCGCGGTTTACCAACCCAAATGACAAGCGACTGGCAATATCAGCAATAGAAAGGTTGGCGACTTTTTGTATGGCTCGGGAGAGTTTTGCGGTAATGCTGATAGGCGGTGTTATTTGGTGCATCATTTAATGTGGGGCTTTCCAGTTCGTTGATAACAATATTCGTCATCTCATCAATCACAGCATAGAGCCGCTCTCGATACCAAACTTCTGCCCGTTTACTCTGTTTGATAGGTTGCATTCGCCGGCGGCGAGGTTTCCTCCTCCCTTGCTTGCGAACCAAAAGCTGTTGGAGTTCCATTATTAACCTCATTAGTTCCGGTACTCGCGATAATGGCTTCAATATCTTTTTCCGTTACCGTAGTAAGCAGTCCCCTTGCGATCATTTCACGCAAAATCGTTTTTTCATCCAAAATAAAGTCTTGAAAAAGAGAACTAAAACCTGTTGCATAGGCAGTAAAGCGCGTAGCTAATTCCGCTTCGTTGAGGCCATCAATTGATGGATAGGTATATTTTAATTCATCAGTAATCGCTAATTTGTCGAGGATGAACTGGTCAATAAAGTCTTGAATAGGTCGTAATCGCGATTCTTGCCGAGCATTAATATCTTCGTAATAAGCTTTATTATCTTCTTCACCTGAACTAAACCCCGTTGCCGACTGCCCGAATAAAATAGAAAGAGGTCGGCTCAATGCGCCAGCGAGTACACTAAACATCTTCGTAATAACATCTGAAAGGCCAGCAAATTGCGCTGTTTTTTGTTCATATCGCCCTTGTCCAGAATCATCACCTGCATCAATAGCAACAATACCTGTTGATGATTTCCCCTCCTTCATGACTCTTAAATAATCTAAAACTTTAGCTTCTTGACCGGCGGCTATTTGATTATTCATGTCAGGAATAAAAATTACATCAACATTGGCTTCTTGGATCGTATCTCCGGTGCTCACAATCGCCGTATCGAATATTTTTATTGCATCATAGGCGGCTTGAATGTCTGAGGTACCAAATTTACAGCGGTCTTTTATACTGTGCTTACCTAACTTAATACGGTGGCAGCGCGTATGATGAAATTTCAGCTCACCTGTACCAATATCGATATTGTAGATAATCGGCTCTCCAAGGTGTGGTGACTGAATATCACAAATTACTTTAGAGTCAGGCGTGTACTCTCCTTTACGTAAAACCAAAAATTTGACGATATTTTCACTCTGTAAATTAAGAGGCGATACAATTTGAATATCGTCACAATCGGTAATAGCCACAATCAACGCATCACCAAGCAATGAGGACCATGTCAAAGCATCGTGCTTAATTTGATATGTTTTTAACTCGGTTTCTATATCTTCAATTTGCTGCTTTAACGAACTATCAATATCACCAACAAAAGCCCTAGGGATCTTTAACATGTCATCGGCTGTTTTATTGATATACTTGGCTACTACCCACGAGTTTTCATACATGGCCAACAGCTCTTTATCAGAAACCTTTTCTTTTTTTTCGCTATAAACAACCGCGCCAATTTTCTCACCAAGCGAAGTCATCATGCTACTCAGGCTATCTTTTAGTCGCCCGATACGTGTTGTATTTGTCATATTAAAGAATATCCAATGGGCTAATTTTATGTTTTTGATAAAGGTCACGTAATGCCTGAGTCATGGCATCTACAACGTCATCGTTACCGGCAAACGGGAATGTGGTGATTTCTTCCACCGTCTCCGCAATCCACGGTTCAATATCTTTGTGTGGCAGCCAGATATTGCCCGCCTCCCATTCCGCAGTACAGGCGTGAGCGCGAGCAATTTTACTGCCGTCAGGCACAACAGGAACCAGACCTGAAACGATTGATTTCAGTGTGTCGATTACAGCAGGACCATTCGCTTTATCTTCTACGAGTTTACGACGCCCTTCGGGGAATTTTTCAGCCCAATAGCTTCACTGCCGCTAACGTTTCTGTAAAACTCATCCGCTTACGAATCTGATAAAGTAAATAGGCGTTTGCGTCTTTTTTGCCCCACACCTGACCGACAACAAAGTCAGTGCCATCACTGTCTTTGAAAGTCATATCCCAGCTATGAATAACCTTATCGAATTTGGTTGGTAAATCTTTTGGTAGGTAATAACGAACAAACTCTTCATGGAAAATTTGTCCATCACCAGGCTTAGGTGACTGCTGGTACATTGCAGACCAAAAATAATCACCAAGAATAGATTTAGTTTCTAGAAGTTGGTCTAGTGGGTGTAATTCAGGAACTAATGCCTCGTTATTTTCATTGATAGCAGGGAATGCCATTACCTTAGCTTTTTTTCGCTTTATCAATTACTTGACCTGATAAATCATCAGTAGCCCAGCGTGTAGCCATGATAATTTCTCCGCTACTTTTTGATAAGCGAGTCTTAAAAGTTGATACATACCAGTTCCAAATTGATTTTTTAACTGTCGGACTAAGTGCTTCTTTCGAGTTTTTTATTGGGTCATCAATAATGCCTAGATCAACTTTTTTACCTGTTAATGGTCCTCCGACACCGGCACAAACATATCCACCTCTATGATTCGCAATTCCAAAAGCATCTGCATTGCGCTTAACGCTAACGCCATTTATTGGTTTGTTTCCAAGCCAAGAATTAGGAAATAGCTGTTGATATTCCTCGGATGACATGATCCTCTGAACATCGGCGTTCATTTCACTAGCTAAATCAGCAGAATAGGATAACGCCCCAATTCTCATATTAGGGTATTTACCAAAAAAATATGCAGGAAGATATCGAGAGACAATATCTGATTTACCATGCTGAGGAGGAGCGCCTAATATTAAAATAGGACGCTCACCATTCATCATGCCTTCTATGAACTTATCTAGTTCATTACAAACAGTTTCAGAAAAATAACTCGTTATGTAATCAGGATTTATATACTGAATAAATTCATGCAAACATCGGCGAGCAATTTCCTTCTCTACTTCCCGATCAAAAAAATCAAAATCGATATCCATGTGTACACCAAATAATGACTAGATCAGGAAGCAAAACTGTGTCAGGTAACAGGAACCTGATTAGCTGCCCTAACCCGCATAATTGTTTGTCTAGTTGTTCCAAATTCTTTAGCTATTGAGCTAATACTCTCGCCGTAGCCAATCCTCTTAATAACTTCCTTTTTTTGGTCATCGGTCAACGCCGGAGGACGACCAAAACGCTTGCCTGAATTTTTAGCTCGCTCAATACCGGAATGAGTACGCTCAAGAAGTAAATCACGCTCGAATTCAGCAACTGCAGAAATCACTTGCATAGTCATTTTTCCTGCAGGGCTGGTTAAATCAACACCACCTAATGCAAGGCAATGAACTCTGATACCTGAATCAGCAAATTGCTCAACTGTTTTTCGAATATCCATTGCATTACGACCAAGGCGATCAAGTTTAGTAACGATTAATACATCGCCACTTTCCATACGGTCTATTAATCGACTGAATCCTGGTCTTTCACTTGCAGCAACAGAACCGCTGATATGCTCCTCAACCAAACGCTGAGGCATGATGGAAAAACCAGCAGCTTCAATTTCACGCTTTTGGTTTTCGGTATTTTGTTCAAGAGTAGAAACTCGGCAATAAGCAAAAACACGAGACATAATTAAATCACCTGTACTGAATGGGTGTACTAATCATAACTCAAGTACGAAATTAAATACACTAACTTTCGTACATGGTTATAACTATATGTACTAATCCGGTCGGTTTCGTACACTATGAAATTAATAATGCATGTAAATTATGTTTTGTTATTTTTAGCTGCCTTTCTTAGCTTCATTAAATCTTCAAGACTAAACTGGCTTAGATCTAAATTAGTCGAAGCAATAGGACCCCCCCCCAAACCAGTTATTTCTGTTCGATTTAAGCCGAGGTGGTTTTCAGCTTCTTGTTGTAAAAGTTTAGGAACCGTTATTCCTGATGATTCAATTTGCAGTACCGCTTCAGGTGCTGTTATTTCACCTTGATTTTTCAGCTTTAGAATTCTAGCTACTTCTCGTGCCTTCCAAGAAGCTGGAACCAGTATCTCTTCAAGCTCTAATTCAGCAACAGCATCAAGATAAGTGACATCACCAGAAACTAGCAGTTTGTTTAAATCAGCAATAACTGATTTACGATGTTGTTCATCAAAACCAACCATTGATTTTCTAAAACCTAATTTACTCGCAACCAGTAAATCATTATGTGTTGGTAACACATCGTCTTTAATTGCTTTTACGCCATCCTCGCCTTTGATAATGGTCATCTTGCTTCGCTTATCAAGATTATCCATTACGCCAATATTTATTTTGCTAGCGATTACTCCAGCAGGGTCTAAAAATGCTCTATCAAAATCAGGGTATTCCTTTCTCCATTTTCTTATTGCCCCTTCAGTAACTCCGATGTGCTTTGCAAAATTTCTATTGCTTATTTTGACTCGTGAATATGCAGCGAAACTTAAAGCTAACTTAACATAGTCGCTATCATATTTAGGGCGACTTGTTTTCGTACTCATCACGCCCCCTGTACAAAAAACAAACTAAAAGATGCTAAAACACCGTAAAAAAAATGGGTGCGTACGAACTTTTAACTCTTTGATTTAACATAGGAAATAAGCACTTTTCTAAAAAGTGCCAAATATTATAGAATCCTAAATTCTGTTTGTTTTATAGAATTAATAACTGATAGATGAACTCAACCATACGGTACGGCAATATAAAAAATGCCGAATGCGATTTTTGAAACAGGGTGCGTATGAAAGTCTGGAACTTGATGATTTATATAGAAACAGGGGTGCGTACGAAACGCAAAAACAGCAAATTGGCATTTTCACACCTCAAAGGCGCATAAATACTGAATTGGATCACTTTCCCTATATTTCGGATCATCACTGAATTTTAAGCGTATTTTTCAACGCCTTCGGTTTACCCAACAAATGACCGTAGTTTCTCAATGTCTCCGCTTCATCTTCATGTCCTAACAACTCCTGCAACTCCTTGATATTTCTACCCTCAGCTAACCAATTAGCCGCTGCAAAATGTCTTAATGCATGGTTAGAATATTTCAAACCTAAAGCCGCATATAACGGTCTTACCTTATGTGCTCTAAAACTTTGCAACACTACAGGTTTATTAATGCTTTTACCGTGAATAATATATGTCGATTTATCATTTAATTTCGATAGCAAACAAAAAATTCAGGAGGAACAATTAAATCTCGTCCCTCACCTCGTTTGGTTCCTTCAACAATCCCTCTTACAGTTAAATGTCGTTTTATATGGATTGTGTCACCATTTATATCATCACGCCTAAGCCCTAAAGCTTCACCTGTTCTTAGTCCCAATACAGCACATAAGAAAAGGAACATTTTTAATTGAGGGTGATCTGTTGAATCAAATAATTTCTGAACTTCAAAATGAGATGGTGGTGATGGTTTTTTTCTTTTTCGCTTCTGAGGTTTAGGGCAAGGATTATATTTCAACAGCCCCTTTTCTATTAAAAGACTAAAAGCTGCTCTTAGCCAAACAAAACAACCAGGCCTAACATACTTTCTTATGGTTACTTCTGAAACATTACCTATTTGCATAGATAAAAACTCAGAATCTATTGAATCAAGCTCAGACTGCACTCGGTAAAAAGTAGATTCAGATAATTGTTTTCTTGATAATTTATCCCATTGAAAACCGAGATAATAATAGATTAGTTTTTGAACTGTGAAGTTATAGGATTTAAAAAACTTAGCCACTTCAACAGAACTCAAAGAATGAGATTCTGCTAAATAAAACTGATAACAAGCTAATTCAAATTCCTTATAACTTTTTTGTCGCAAAACACGATCATCATAGAAAGTAACACGGTAAGTAACACCACCTTTTTTACCTATGATTTTTTTTAAATTAGCCATTATAGAAAACCTAAAAAATACGTATTTTTTATATATAAACAATGCATAATATACATATAAAAAACACATAAACAAAAAGCCCTACTTGAGGGCTTTATCTATCTTTAAAAAGGGAATTTACACGTAACCAAACATTCTTAATTGGTATATAACAAACTCAATTTCTGGTTGTGAATTACCAATTCCAGCATTTAAAATATCAGCTACTGTTGCTTCTGGGTTTACCCGCAAAAATGATAATACTTGACTTGCAAAACTGTTTAATTTCAATGTGTTAACCTCTTTTATTAAGTTATTCACACATTAGCTCTGCTATATTGGAACATCAACTAATTCATTGAAAGTAATGCTATTTCTTTCTAAAATGGCATCCTTCCCCGTGAACTCTTGCCAACGTTTTATGATCACATCGCAGTACTTGGGGTCTAATTCCATAATCCTAGCAATACGGCCATTCTTTTCGGCAGCAATCAGTGTTGTTCCGCTACCACCAAAACTATCTAAAACAACGTCACCGCCCTTTGTATTATTCAACATTTGATATTCAAATAACCCTACCGGTTTCATTGTAGGGTGGTCACCGTTACGTGTTGGTTTTGCGAAGTCGAGTAGCGTGGTTTGTTTTCGGTCTGATGCCCACAAATGTGAAGCACCATCTTTCCAACCATATAAACAATTATGAGTCACGATACCATCAGCAATGTAATGTTTGTCTTTTTCAACATCCAAAGAGTAAACAAGGCCAGAGTAATGCTTCCGGTAAACTGATTTAATCGGTTTCCACTCAAAAGTTTTTTTGTTCTCGGTGTCCCATTTTTCGTAAGCAACTGGTACTTCCATGATTTCAGGAATGATGTTGCAGGCTGCAACTTGAACCGTCACACGGCGACTGCATTTTTGATACAGGGTTTCCTTGGTGGTAAACGGAATACTTGGCCTACGCCCGTAGTCTGCAAGCATTTTATACGCACCAGAACGTAAAACCGAAAGATCAAGCGACCCATAAATTTTTGAGATCATCTCAGATGATCGTGATTCACAAACCTTATTTTAATGCCACGCTCGACCTCCCAGTGAGTCATCGGAACGCCGTATTTCACTGCTAAAATCTGCTCTGCACAAAATGCATCGAGTTTATCTTTGTGCGTACTGATAATCCAAGCTTCATCGGCATGTTCCTGTCTCATCCGATGCTTGAGACCAAATCCACGAGCGTTGTATGTGCTGGTAACGCCGACACGCCACCAATCTCCGCGCCGCATAAGATATGTACAATAAATTGTCTCGGCACCATCTTTAAAGCGGACACTAAAACGATGCGAGTCTGTAGTCCATGTTTGCTTGCTACCAACACAAACGCCGTAAAGTTCCCCTTCGAAATGGCGTGAAGCCACTTTAATTTCACGCCCATCACGCATGCCGGTGATGACTCCAGAATAGCTGTTGTAGGAGACAACCTTGTCACCATTTTTCAGGTTTTCGATCGGAACAGAACCATTTGGTGTTCTGACGAGCGTTCCTGGTGGCTGGCAGGGTTCATGTTGCCAATGGTAATCTTGACGACCTAGCACCATGCCATTCTTTTGCCAAATAAGGCATTGACGAATTTTCCAACCAATATCTTTTGCAGCCCCCGAAAGTTATAACCTTCACTGTCAGCATGCCAAATATAGAATACTGCTCCTGGTTTCATTATTGAATCTGCAGCACTATAAGCAGCAGCAAGAAAAACCCTAAAATCAGCATCCCCCATTTCATCATTTTTTAATGGTCAATGCGTCTTTTGTTTTACCTTCATAAGCTACGTTATAAGGAGGATCGGTCAGCCACATATCAACCAAGTTTTCTTGGCATAATTCAGATATCGCATCAATACTTGTTGAGTCACCACACATCAAACGGTGTTTACCTAATAACCAAATATCTCCTGACTGGGTTACTGGTTGGTTAATATCATCAACAGAAGGAGCATCATCTGGGTCGGTTAATCCGCCATTATCTTCCACTAATAAATCTCGAATAAATTCGTCATCAAAGCCTGTTAATGAAATATCAAAATCCATATCAAGTAATGATTGCAATTCAATTCTTAATAGGTCCTCATCCCAACCGGCATTTAAAGCCAATTTATTATCAGCGATTACATACGCTTTTCTTTGCGCCTCAGTCAGACCATCAGCAACGACTGAAGGGATTTGTTTTAGCCCTAACTTTCGTGATGCCAATAAGCGACCATGACCAGCAATTAAATTACCGGAAGAATCAATTAAAACGGGAGTAAGAAACCCAAACTCACGAATACTGGCGGCGATTTGGGCTATTTGCTCATCACTGTGAGTTCGACTATTCATTGCATAAGGTATCAATGAATCAATATCTGAGTATTTAAAATCAATATCGGCCATAGTGCCTCTTAGCATTTAAAGAACGTACAATAAATGCATTTTATACGTATAAAATACACATAATTAACTTTAGTGATTGATGGTAGGTGACGTTCCTCCTACTCAGTGCCTCGGTGTTTTTTATCGTAGCCGACCGCTCCATCAACGTAGTTGCACACCCTGTGTTCGCTTAGGACGTTTAGGCTGCTTATCTTGTCCCGACCGTTTAGCGATCATCACTCGCTATTCATCAATCCTAAAGTTAACTAGCCACACTCTCGCAGTGGCCGCGCTCATGCCCTTGAGTTCATGTCGCTCAATTGCCGCTAATAACTGGTGCGTATTTGGCTTGTACGCTGCTTTACCAGAGCTTATTCGCTTATTAACCCTCACAACGGTCTGCTAAACCTGCTCGCCACTACGCGACTCGAGGCTGAATCATGACATCAGCATGTTGATGCGGTCTATCCGTGCTACTGAACCATTTCAATTACCTCCATTGAGTATTCAGCTCTAATGTAATCCTGTTGATATAAAAAAACCTCGCTACTGCAAGGCTCGTTGTTTATAAGAGATATGGTATTTGTAGAGTGTTATCGCTTTATTGAACAGTAAAGCTATCATCCCCTGCATATGATGCAGTTCTCACCCACACGATATAATCCTCATTGAAGTTAACCGTGCTTGAAACTATTAAGCCATCGTCACTCTCTGTAGGTTCGGTATCTCCGATATGCAGATAAATCGTGCCGTAGTGAACCTGCAAGATGTTACCTGCCTTTACCGTCAGCTTTTGCCATGCTTTTGTTGCAGTATATTTCATAGCTTCTCCTCCAAGACAAAGGCTTCGGACACCTTCACGCTTGTATTGCCTTTGTATGACCATGTAGAACCAAATGCGCCCCCCATTGGGAATGGAAACACCTCACCCTCTTTTGCCGTAACTTCCGTTAGTGGTGTTGTGGACGCATAACCTTGATAAAATTTTAATGATGCGCCTTCACTGTTGCGCTCAAGGACAAACTTGTACTCATGCTCGTCATCGTCGGCTAATGTGCCGCAAGAAAACTTCACGTCCAATGTTCCGTTAGCGCTTACACCGCTTACGTCTCTTGTCACCGTTAATACCTCCAAGCTATTGTCAGTATTTCTGAATAATGCAAGACAACGATGTTCAAGTTGAGTTGCTGCCTCAACACCATTAAATAACATTATCCCAAGTGCACCTGCTTTTGTGATTGATGCCTTAAAGTACAGTGTTGACCTTGTGTTACCAAAACCAAGCCCCCAGAAATTACTCCCGTCAGACATTAATGGTGATGGGAATAACTCACGCGTTCCCGTCACCGTCGAAACTCGGTGATAAATAGGAGCCAAGCTTCTTGCATTTTGTGTTCCAGAAGGCAATGACTTCCATTGAGGATAAATCGACAAGTAGCCCCAAAAAATACCAGCACTCACCTTTTTTGTAGGAAAATGTACCTTAACTTTGTGTAGCCCGTAAGTTACACCGCTAAGAAATACAGGCGCACTCCCTGTCTCCCCAGTTGTTGATGCCGGCTTAAAACCTTGATTCGGTGATGCGCCATTGATTAAAACCGTATTTCTTGATATATCCGTCAATATTGTATTTATTTTGTTACTGTCACCAATACCTTCATTGCGAACTGTGTTGTAAACAATCCCAGCAGAGGCACTTCGTACTCGTAACCAGATAGTTAGCATGACTTTGGCCTGTGTGCTTGTTTGCAGTGGCAGCATTTAAGTACAGGTTGTGAAAAAGGGTGGTGCTCGTTTTATATTGCTCCGAATACCCAAAGCGACTATTCACTCGGTTATCCATGAAAGGCAAGTGCTGTACATCTCCCTTAATATCAATCACACCACCGTACAATTCAGCAGCAATCAAAGAGGCTTGCGCTTGATGTCCGATATCACCAAAGTGTAATCCATCTGGCTCCGCATCAATCCAGCGAATGAGATGACTATTATGTTCTAGCCACTCAGTTAACATGAGTGATTTGTCTATTAACGGAATGCTACGCTGTGCCGCGATATCTTTTTTCATTGTGTTGATTTCGAGTAGCATTTCATTCTTTCCTCTACCACTCGAATCTGAACGATAGGCAGGGCCTGATGTTAATAGAACAGGTAACGCTCCTGTCTTTTCTATCTCATCAATGAGCAAATTCGTCTGCTCAACCGTTTCATTAAGCTGAGAGCCTGCGGTCGGAATATCATTCAGCCCAAAATCCACAAAAACAATGTCGCAAACACCGTAGTTAGGATTGTTTGTGATGGCGGTAGGAAAATTCCTTACCGCCCATCCATCAGCTATCGTGCGTCCTGAATACCCTGCGTTGTACACATGGATATTTTCGTTGGTATACATGTCTCGAAGAATATCTTGTAACTTCTTAGGCCACGCATTGATTGCTGTGCTTTCGTGATTGCTATCTCCTATTGCTTCATTCTTATTTGTGATAGGATTTTGTACCCACCCAGTCGTACCTAAACCATCCGTTGTTGAATCCCCATAGCACGCAATCTTAACCGTCTCACCTGCCGCCATGCGTGCCATGTAGTATTGGAGTGTCTTATTAGATTTTGAGGTAACAGGGATGTTTTCTGTGCTCCCCATGGATGATGGCTTACCAAGGGTTAACTGTTGTGAGTCATTGATGACTATCATGCTTTCCTCTCTATGCAAAAAGCCCCGCTATTGCGAGGCTCGTTGTTGTTCAATTTTCCGTATTGCTTTCTTGTCAGCTAATGCTTGCACTCTGCAAAGTACCAATCTCTCAAGCCAAGGTATTGCTTTTCCAGTGTTTCAAGTTGCTCTTCGAGATTGAGTATATTTTCTTCAGTGTCTCTCGCCACGGGGGTGGGTCTGCTAACATCCACGCTGGAGGTGGAACCGTTTTCGGAGCTTGGACAGTCGGCGTTGATGTACACCCGCTTGCGACCAGAGCGAACATCATCGCGAAGCTTATCAATTTCAGCTTTTGCATTTGTGAGTTCCGTTGTGTGTTTGGTGTCGAGTTCGTGAAGGGAGTTAATGCGCTTTTCGTAGTCGGCGGTGATAGCCACTTGCATTAATAGGTCATTATTAAGCTGTTTAATTCTCTCGTTTTTACTGTTTATTGAGTCGCTTAAAAAGTAAATAACGCCTACCATTGAAGCCAAGATAACAATTAGCGCTTTTTCAGCCCAACTCACAATAAGCCCCACGCTTTTTCGAACGTAGCCTCACTGTATGGCTGATAGCCTAGCTCAACGCTGACAATGGCTTTTGCTAATGCAATGCCTGTCTTTTTATTGCTAGTATCGATTTTATCCATAACAGCTACACCGATGTCATCAGCAGCTCTTCGAATATAGCCAGTTGTATTATTCTCAACTGGTGGAGCGTACTTGTTGATTATGGCTGCTACAGAATTCAGTCCATATTTACTCTGGTAAGTTTGCAGTAACTTATAGATAGCGCGAATACCATACTCGGCAGATTGAAACCGACAGAAGCGAGATTCAATGCTTGGGTCATGAGGTAATTGACCTTGCCATTTATTCGCTGGGTTATAATCAATATTGCCCGGGTTATTGTTACGCTCACCTCGTGCTATTTTTCTACTCATTTTCCACCTTCTTAATTAGCCTTTTTTCTAAGGCACTAACTACAGCCGCACCAGACCATCCAGCTAAACCAGCAGCACCACCGGCCATCTCTGGTTGCCATGAATAATAGCTAGCAGCCAATATAACTAATGCTCCTGCAAACATTGACACGATGATTTGAGCAACGAGTATCCATAATCTGAACGGCTCACCTTTTAGGAATTTATTTGCATAACTTGCAACTCCCCCAAAGAAAGCCATTAGGCAACCTAGGATAATGGTTAGCCAATTTATGTTATTAGGGTCTTTATACGGCATACGCATATTCACCCCCGACGGAGTGTTCCATAAAAAATTGATGAATAGAGGCAGCTTTTAAATAAAAGCCGATGATGATGTTAACTGCCGTACATTGGCACGTTGCAATGATAATCTTTTGCGTTCTTCTTGCTTTCGTTTAGCAACAAAGACTCTTGCATTAGTTTCTATTTGTGAGCGAAACTCAGCCAGTTTTTGACGTGGATTTTCTTTACGAATTAAAGCTTTTTCTAGTTGTTTATTTAATGCTCTATTAGCATCTTTAGCAGCATATAGCTTACCCGTTTTTAAACGCTTTCTAGTTTTAGCATTGTCTTTTGCTGAATAGATAATAATTTTTACAGTCATTGGTAGTTCCTCCCGGAATGTCATGTGTTGATACCTTTCATGCATAAACAAATCGCGCAAAAGCGAGTTAAATAAGCGAACTTTTAATGCACTGGTTACAACAACCTCAAAGCATGAAAAGTATCAAAACAGAACACTCATAAATCTGTGTTCTGTCTTCCAGACCTCCGGAAGAAATCCAAATTGTGCTATGCAAAGAGCGAAACAACTGTATAAAACACCAGTTGTTTTTTAATAATCTTAGGTGGGGTTCAAGAGAGTGTCAACGAAAAATCTAGTTGTTTGAATAACTTAATCAAACAACTAAAGAGATGTTTGAACAAATTATTCAAACACGTAAATAGATGTTTGAATAACTTATTCAAAGTAGAAGTGATATTTTTTAATAAAAATAATTGGTTACATAAAAATGCTAATTAGTTGTTTGAATAACTTAATCAAACAACTAACTAGCTCTTTGAATATTTTTTCTCATTTACCTCTTGAAAAATTTTTTCTTTATCTTCTTTTTTCATTCGATCCCAAGCCAATAATGCAGCCTTAACAACATCGGATCTTGATGTATTGAAGTACCTAATCTTTATTCCATGAGCGATAGATTTATTAATTATTTCTATGTGCTCACTCCTTAACGCGAATGAATAGTTTTGTTTTTTTCTGACACTCTATCACCTCGCATCAACACCAAATCACATATTCAACGTATAATATATGTATATTGTACGTATATTATATATAATCTTTAGCTGCTTTCATGGCTGCAGCCCTTACAAAGGTAGCAACCGGCATACCTGCACTTTCGGCGGCTTCAGTGATAGTCTCTAATTCATTCTGATTTAATGGGATACCCAAAACTTTTCCACCAAGTTGTATTTTTTTACCGGTATCAGGGTCAACTTTATACTTTCCGCGACGAGAGCTAACTGCTTTGACCTCTTCTTTATGGCCATCTACTTTTGCTGATTCAACGAATTCATCGAAGTTAGCTTTTTTCTTATCTCTTTTAATAGATGAAAAATCACCTTTAGCCATTTTTTATTACCTCAAAAAAGTTCAACAAAAATACTCGTAGCATCGTCAGCAGCTTTTTTATCATCTTTATACTCAAGAACAGAACTACCAGACTCTTCTGCATCATCCCAAGAGTTTAAATTGCGAGTAAAATTATTAAGAGGATTAAGGCCAAGCTGTTTTAATAATGACTTAGCATTTTCTATGCGATAGTTTTGATTTGGATTTGTTGGAGCCTGAGTAATAACTGAAAATATTTTTAATTTGCTGTTTAATGCCTGTGCTGTTTCTGTTATTTCCGACATTTCAGGGGCTATTTTTAGATCTCGACGTTTCGGTCTAAATGGTATGATAGCAATATCCGCTGTTGCTAATGTTGAACGCATTGCCTTCGAGTCAGCTCCACCACAATCAACCACTACATAATCAAACCTAGCATCCATCTGAATTAATGACTCATGCATATTTCCAGACATTTCTACAAATGGGATTTTTGGTAGGTCTGATTCAGCTCGTTCACTTGCCCAATCTGATGTTGTTTTTTGAGGGTCAGCATCAATCAGCAATACGGATTTATTTTGTTTAACCAAGTAAACAGAAAGTGATTGAGCAATGCTTGATTTGCCTGTTCCGCCTTTTTCATTGCATACGGTTATTATACACATAATATCCTCATATTAGACGTAAAAAAGATGTATTTTATACGTATACTACATAAGAGATATTCAGAGTTCAATTGAATTCAATTAGTAATAAGGCAACCAACCATCATCTACCCAAATAGCCTCTAATATGCTCATTACTTGAGCTTTTGCATCGTCTTTTACACCTGAAATATCTAAGCCTTGAAAAGATGATTTTCTTATCCTAATGCACAGGTCTTCGTATTGATGGCCTAGCTTTTTTGTTATTTCATTTTTTAAAGCGTCAAGGGTTCCTTTAGGCAAGGAACTGATAGCTTCTTCTGTGAACTTCAAATCTATTTTAACATGACGAAACCCTAAAATAAAATATATACTGTAATTATATACAGTATAAAAAAAGGTTGTGTCAATGCTTTTTATTTTGTCTTAACGTTATTTTTAATTAGTTTATTAGTTCTAATTAGTGTCTCTTTTAATACTTTGATTTACTTTATTTATTTTGATTATAGGTGGTCGTCCATGCCGTTAAAGGTGGTCGCCTATGCAGTAATAAGTGGTCGTTCATGCCGTTAAAGGTGGTCGTCTATGCAGTAAAGGTGGTCACGAATGCCGTTAAAAGAGGTCATTAAAAACACCTTGACCACTTTTGAAATTAAGTCTAATCTTCGGGAATATTTTAATGACTGAACTTGTGCGGATAACTGTGAAACTAGCCAATGTGAGCAAAAGTAAAAAAATTTACCATCGAAATGACTTGCGTCAGGCTCTATCTCAATTAAGCCTCCCCCCCACGTAGGATACTTTGGTTAATATTAGCTCAGTTGAATAAAGACGATACCGGTTGTGTGGTCTATGAGGAAAATCAAGTTTTCTCTATTCATGCCAGAGAGTATGCGGCATTGTGTCAAATTGATGAATCTGTTGCTTATAAGCAATTAAAAAAAAGGCGTTGAAGAAATAAGAACGCACTTAATGCGCGTTCAAGAATCAGAACTATTACAGCAAGGAAGAATTCGAAAAACGCAACAGGCCAAAGAGATGGAATGGTTTTATTTACCATTGCGAATTATGGTTATTATTCTGATGGTAGCGGATTTATAGAGGTTCAACTCGACCCAATAATGACGCCATTCATTTCTAAGTTGAAAGATAATTTCACAGGGCAATTTTTTATTAAGTGCTTTGAGATTACCAGATACAAATGCCAGCAAATTGTATTTACTTTTAAGAGAGTGGATCAGCAGGTGGATTCATGCTGTACAAAGAAATCGAAGTGGATGAATTAAGGGATAAATTAGGTATCTCTGATGTAAAAACATATAGTGAATTCAAAGACTTTAAAAAATTATTCTTTCAGCGTTCAATAGGTCGAATATTAGAGGCCACCGAGTTTTCTAAAATTGAAATGGAAATAACTGAACGCAGAGCGAGAAAAGCTCACAAAGTTAGAATTGCTTATGAATTTAAAGGACAAATGGGAGAGTTAAAGGAAGCTGGTTTTATTGCAGGGCACAAGAAAAAAGACAAACCACAGGATAAAAAAACCAATTACAACGGATGGGCCAACCGCAAATTGCAGATAAATATTCTGCTGATGAAAAAGGGCTTAAGCAAATAAATGGCCGGTATCATGATAGGCAATCAGCAACAGCAGCTGGTTATAATTGGGATAGTTTGTGATTTGGTTTGACGTTTTTGTTATATCCCGAACATTTTTGGTTGACAGATCATGAAAAAACCCGAAGAAAACCAACTTAAACACGAAAATAGGGTGGTTTTCTTCGTTTTCTCTCCTGGTCTATTTTAAATAGCATCGCGACACCGGATAAAAAAATCAGCAACAAGCTCTGTTTTTTGTCCATGAGATTATTCCCTAACCCTCCCCAACGTTGTATTAGCAGCAAATCACCGAAAAGATCAAAGCATAGCTCTGCTTCATACCAGCGGTATTTATTCTCCCATCGCCAAGTAAGCACATTCCCTCCCTGATTAAATAAATTGACCCTAGCCTTTTAAAATATTATACTGTATAAAAAACCCCAGTAAAAAGAGACTGAAAAAATTATGGCCAAAGATAAAACTAGTTATACTCGCCCTGTAATGCCTGAAACCTCAGAAGCCAAAAGCAAAGCCCTTGATACTGCGTTAAAGGAAATTGAAAAAAACTTTGGTAAAGGCGCAATTATGAAGCTAGGCGAAAGAGCTTCATTGGATATACCCAAAATATCAAGCGGCTCTATCGGTCTTGATTTTAGCTCTCGGTGGAGGGCTTCCTCTAGGTCGAATTATTGAAATATATGGTCCTGAAGCATCAGGAAAAACCACTCTAACACTTTCAATCGTAGCACAAGCTCAAAAAGCAGGTATGCAATGTGCGTTTATTGACGCTGAACACGCCTTAGACCCGCTTTACGCAAAGAAGCTAGGGGTTGATATAGATAACCTCCTAATCTCTCAACCTGACACGGGAGAGCAAGCATTACAAATAACCGAAGCATTAACACGGTCTGGTGCTGTTGGTCTAATCATTGTTGACTCAGTTGCAGCTTTAACACCTAAAGCTGAAATTGAAGGCGAAATAGGTGATTCGCATATGGGGCTGCAAGCTAGGATGATGAGCCAAGCTATGCGTAAATTAGCCGGCACTATTAGCGAAACTCAAACAATGGTCGTGTTTATCAACCAAATCAGAATGAAAATAGGTGTGATGTTTGGTAACCCTGAAACCACAACAGGCGGTAATGCTTTAAAATTCTACTCATCTGTCCGCCTTGATATTCGTCGAATTGGTAAAATTACAGGTAAAGATAAAGACGATGTGATTGGTAGTGAGACACGAGTTAAGGTTGTTAAGAACAAAGTTGCACCACCATTTAAACAAGCTGAATTTCGTTTAATTTATGGTGAAGGTATTTCTCATGAAGGTGAAATTTTACAGCTTGGTACTGATGCTAAAATTATTACTAAGTCCGGTGCTTGGTATAGTTATGGTTCTGAAAAACTCGATAATGGTAAAGATAAATCAATTCAATATCTTAAAGACCATCCAGACATTGCAAGTGAAATTGAAAAAGCAATAAGAGAAAGTCACTTCGAACCTACTTTTTCCACGCTAAAAAGTAACGAATCAGAAGACCAAGAACCAACCTTAGCTAACGAAGAATAAAAACAAAAAGCCCGCTTTAGCGGGCTATATTTATTATTTTTTTACGTCGAATGCGTAATGTAACATGCAAAGTTTGCGGTGCTGTTCTTCGATATTGGCCTGTATTTCTAGCAAAAAATTAGCGGTTAAATTTCCTACTACATTCCCATCAAAACGATAGTTATTTCTTAGGGTGTTAATTTCATCGGAAAGGGCTACAACCTTATCTGTTAAATTGCTGATATCTTGCAACACTTCTTTTTCTGTTTTATTTAAATTCATTTTTAATTCCTTAATATTCAATGTGTTGTTTCGTTTTTGTTGTGATAAATATAGCTCCTGACTAGATAACAATCAACTTATTTTATGAATTTATTTGTTGTTTTTATCATCTTTTTTGTTGCTTTTTGGTGTGTTGTTGGTATACTTAAATGGCTGGTTAAGGAGGAAACTTTGAAATACAGCGAATTCCGCAGATGGCTTATCGCGCAAGGTGCTGAATTAATCAAAGCACCAGGAGGAGGAAGCCACCGGAAAGTAAGACTAAACGGACGACAATCAGTTTTTCCCGATCATGGGTCAAAAGAAATGCCGGAACCGCTTAGAAAGAAAATAATCAAGGATTTGGGGCTGTAAGCCCCTGCCTTTTTGGAGGTGATAGATGTTTACCTATCCTGTTAAATTAGAAAAAGACGCGGACACAGGCGCGTATATTGCCTCTTGTCGAGATCTCCCTTTGATGAACTCGGTAGGGGATGACCTTCAAGATGCATTATTTGAATCTATTTCTGGTTTAGTTACTGCGATTTCTATTGAAATGGATGAGCGTAGGCCTGTACCAACTGGATCTAAACCCGAAAAAGGAGAGCACTTAGTAACAGTTCCTGTTTTGGTTGCAATGAAAGCATCTCTTCATAATGCAATGATTGAAACTGGAACCCGTAAGGCTGAATTAGCGCGCAAAATGGGTAAAAAATCCTCAGCAAATCGACCGCCTACTTGATGCTATGCACTCTTCAAAAGTCGAGGCTGTAGAACAAGCATTATACTTGCTGAATAAGACGGTATCAGTTGACGTTGCTAATGCTTAAATTGTAAAACGCCTATTCCTTGAAGTGAACCCCGAAAGTTGGACAATCAACTACTAGGGGTTCACTTCATCTTGGGGCGTTTTTTCTTCTGCGTAAGTCAATAATCGAGTGAAGGTCGTTGGTGTTACCCATGCAGTATCAACACTATTTATCATTTGGCTAACGTACTCTTCCGTGAATGGAATTGATAACTTAAATTTAGTATATTGGAACTGAGCAGGATCTATTTTCTCGCCATTAGAGCTCCAACACGCATCGATAATTACATCATCATTATTTTTATTTAATTTATAAAAATAAGTCGAATTTCCATTAGGTGTTGGATGTTCATCCATCAACAATAAAATTAATCCAATACCCCATATGGGGAGGTTTTGATAACTCCAGATATCAGCATCATTAGCTAAATCTATTAAACTAATGAATTTAGATTGGCTCAACATTCCCTTTCCACCCAAAATATTCCAACATAAGAAATAGGTGTTTTTAATGTTTTTTTCGTTATAAAAGTCCTTTTTCCTTTGGTTTATTTTTTCTTGTGATACAGGGTTACCTTCTCCAAAGTATTTTAAAGAATTATAGGCTGATCGGAGAGTGCAAAATTTAGGTTTTCCTTCGGATTCCTTACGTTTTTTGTGCCTAAATTTTTTATTTACACCTGTCGAAAAAAAACCTACAGCTACAACTAATTCCTTACACCTCTTGCATCTCAGCCTAGGCCAACCACTCCTTTCTAGCCCTCTAATAAGAGGCTCATAATCATCAAGGCCAATATATTCCCAATTGTTATTTTCGGTATAAACCTCAGCTTTTTTCATCAAATAGCTCCTGTTATTTTAATCGCTCACTTGCAAGGTTATAGACTTGACTTCTTTCTCGCTTGCCAACGGCAACAACCGCAATGATAAGAACGTCATCCATGACTTGATAGACCAACCTAAAACCTGATGCACGAAGCTTTATTTTATAGCAATTCGGCATATTTTTGAGTTTGGCTGATGCTATGTGTGGATTTTCACATCGTTTAATTAGCTGTTTAGCAAATTGCGATTGGATCGTTTTATCTAATTTTTTCCACTCTTTTTCAGCATCTTTTCTAAATTTTACCGAATACATCACAAATACTCGTTTAAATTAATATCAACAAGTGGTTGTGATTCTCGTTCTTTGACCAGATTAGCTAACTCGTTATCATCTAAAGCATCAAGCATTTGCTCATATAACTCGGCAGGAACACAGTAAAACGCTGGCTGATTACGGTTTAGAATTGCAACGGGATATCCTAAACCAGCATTAACGGTAGCCATTGGATTTTTTTTGAGTTCACTTACGCTTGCGCTTGTATCACTTAAGATTGTATTTGGCATAATAAAAACCTTTAAAAGACCTTTTAACCGGTCTTATTGTAGGGCGTTTATAAGCTTATTCAAGCTTTTTTTAATCAGAAACCTCGAACAGTAATGCAGCTTGTCTGCGTTGCTGGGCGGGGTTTTACCCGCGGTAGCGAATCGTTTTCACATAAAAAATTGTCGATGTAAGTATATAGATATAGGAGTGAATTTATTCAGTAAGTTACCTATCAGTTTGATAGTAAAGGTTTTATTTTCATTTTTCTGTATAAAAAAACTATACATCTGTATAAAAATACTTTGCAATCTGTATAACTTTCTTTTGTACAAAATATAAAATTTTAATATTAGTCTTTGAGTTTATGAAAGAAGATTAAACAGCTAAATAAAAGATAGATTACAGATAAGATAGAAAAACCTAGTATTCATGCTGTCTAGCGCAAAAATTAATACCGCTAGGCGGTATTTGATGTAATTGATAGCGGTAATTTAATTACCGTAAAGCGGTATTACGTCTACTGCCTAGCGGTAACTTCCGAGATAAAGTTAATTTCCGAGTTAAAAGACAAGAACAGAGTAGTCGTTAAAGCAGTAATAGAAAATTATTTATATAAATCAAATTGATATGAAACTTATTATAATTTCACTTGTTATCAAAAATGATAACAAAACTCTTTAATTTAGGAGCAAGCGTTATCAAAAATGATAACAAACATGGTTGTTATCAAAAAGACGGAACATTTGCTTGACTAACTAGATAACAAACGTTAGATTTAGTCGAACAAAAGTTATCAAGAGATTGGAGCATGAACTTAAAGGAACTTAACTTGGAAGATTGGCATTTAGTGCATAAAGTCACTGGAGAGTGTATCGGCATTGACATACTTAAAACTCAAGATGGTGGTTCTTTCAATAAGGTATTTTTAAATGAGCTTGCTTCAATGATTGGCTGTACAGGTAATGGAAGTGAAAAAGTTCTTGGTTGGATTTTAAAAAATAAAAATAATCAAAATGAGATTCACGGGACGCAGCGAGAAATAGCAAAAGAAGAATCTGTTGGTGTTGCAACTGTAGCTAGGGTGTTTAAAGCACTTAAGGATAACGGTTATTTAAAACAAAAACGGTCGGGGACTTATTTACTAAATCCATCAGTTATTCATTATGGTGGGGTTGGCAACAGATTGACTATATTAAGAATTTGGAATGATTTAATTTAAATTAACGCTCTACGCAGGTGTACCACCACCTGCATAGAGCTAACCCTAAACCTAACGAGACTAGGAGTAGAGCTATGTCAAATAGTATCTTCCGCACGCGCATATTTGAAGCGCAAAATCACATACTTGAACTGTTTGTTCAATCTTCACACTATTTAACCTCTCGCCAACGTGCGCGTATCCTCAAAAAAATCGGGGGTGCAGCATGAGATATACATATACCATAGGTGGTTTTAATCGCAATCAAGGTTCAAAACCTGACATTCGCTTTGTATGTTCTGATTGTGGTCAACCTGCGCCTAAACTTTTAAGTTATTTCTATCGTGCTCGACTTGATAATGATATCAAAGTCGATTTAGAGGCTGCTTGCGCCGAATTTGTTAAAAAAATTAACGAGGAAAAAATCACTGAGTTATTTTTCAAAGTTACAACAATCAAATCTTGCCATTCCGCTTGTTGTAATTGTGAAAATAAGCAGCTTAAAGCAAGGAGCTTCATTCTGAGTAAGTTAGAAAAATCGTTAAATGGTAAAAATAGCGAGGTGGCAAAATGAAATATTTTAAAGTGACATTTGTTTCTCAGCGTTCTCTGCATCCGGCTGGGCACTTGGTTTTTGAAACCTTTATTGCTGCCGAAACCAAAAAAGAAGCCAAGGTATTTGCACTGGATTGGCTGAAAGAAAACCATGCTGAGAATTGCATGTATTTCAAATCACCTCGCTTGGAAGATAGTGACGAGCAGCAGTATTTAGCATCAATAGCACCTGATGCAGATTCAATAAATAAAATATCTGAAATTGATGTTTATTGCGCTTTATTAGTCATTTTTGGCATTCAAGACGAATATGACGATGACGAAATTAACGACGCCAATGATCTATTGAACACCCCAGACGACGAGCCTGAGATATACGAAAAGTATTTAGAGCTGCGCCATGACCTAGATGATGTCCTAGCGGTTAATCAGCCTAATTTAAGTATGGAGGCTATCAAAAAACTTGCGGTAGAAACGTTTGAATTGGGAAAGTCTTCCACAGAGCCTGTGAATATCCCTGTGAAAAATGAGGGTATTTGTTTGGATGCTGCCGATGAACACGAGACTTCTGTTAGATTGGTCAATAATTCACCTTTAAATGATGACCGGGCACCAGAATTTGAGCATGTGGGGGCGGTTAATGATGCTGAACCATTAGCCAAAGTGAATACTGATTTGTTGGGGGCGTTTCCGCCAGTAAACGGGAAGATACTAAACGGCAAGGGCATGGAGATAACCATGTTAAATGACTGCCTGACAACGCTAAAGCCCAATGAAAGTCTAATTGTTAGATGGTTAGAAAACGAAACATACCACGCTGCAGATGGTTATTCGAGCACTCAAATTCGCCTAGTTCATAACGACGGTTTGAGCGCATTGGATTGGTATAAAAATGCACCACGAAAAGAACAGAAGGAGGGCATACTTTCTTTTGGTACAGCGGTTCACGCTGCGATTTTAGAGCCTGACAACTTTGCTAAAGAGTATGTTTGTGCACCAGAAGTAGACCTCAGAACCAAAGAAGGCAAGCAGGAATTAGCCGACTTTGAAGAGAAAGTAAAAGCTGACGGATTAATGGTCCTCAAAAAAGATGATTTCGAGATGGTAGAGCTAATGCGAGACTCAACACTAGCTTATCCCTTGATTGCTGATTTACTGCAAACGGGCGAACCAGAACTATCAATTTTCTATCGAACCGAAGGCGGTTTGTTACTAAAAATCAGACCTGATTGGTTAGGGCTGTTTGCTGGAGTACCTTTTATCCTTGATGTAAAAACCACTGATGATGTTTTAGATTTTGGAAAATCGGTTGATAAGTTTGGTTATCACATGCAAGCAGCTTTCTACCGGATCATTGCGAGTTACGTTTTTGGTTTGGATATTGATTTCGCCTTTTGCGCAATAAGTAAGCGGTTGGAATGCGGTCGCTATCCTGTTCGCCTTGGTTTGTTGGATGACGAAGATGCCCACGAGGGTGTACTGCAGGTACAGCAAGTTATCGAAACATTAGAAACTGGTGATAACAGTATTCCATTTACTATTTTTTCACGCCCTTGGTGGGCGAAACAACGTGATAGAAAAAGCAGAGAAGCATTAGATTCATTCGGGGGTGCGCTATGAGTAACGAATTGCAAGTTATGAGCAATGTTTATAACAACTTACAAACGGTGCTCATTGAGCAGGGGATAGAATCCCTGCTACCGGCACAGGTAACAACCGAACAATTTATTCGTACTGCAGCAACGGCCATGATAGAAAACCCCGATTTACAAGCTGCAGATAAAAAATCTCTTGTTTTGGCTCTAACACGCTGCGCTAAAGATGGTTTAATGCCTGATGGTAGAGAAGCTGCATTGGTTGTTCGTAATACCAAAGTTGATGGTTCATACATCAAAAAAGCTGTCTACATGCCAATGGTTGACGGAGTGATGAAACGCGCCCGTCAATCAGGGCAGGTTGCAAATATTGTTAGCAAGGTTGTGTATGCTTCGGATGAGTTTGAATATGTGATTGATGAATTTGGGGAGCACCTCAAACATAAGCCGGCATTTGTTGATAACGACGAGATAGTAAAAGTTTACTCTTTCGCTCGCTTAACTAGCGGTGAAATGGTTATTGAGGTGATGTCTCGAAATGAGATTGAACGGGTGAGAGATATAGCGACTTCGGGGAAGATAAACAGCGTGTGGGATAAGTGGTTTGATAGAATGGCCTTGAAAACAGTTATTCATCGTCTCGCTAGAAGGCTTCCATGCGCCTCTGAGCTGTTTTCTCTATTTGAGGTAACTCAAGATGCCAGTAGCCAACTAAAAACCGTCACAGAGCCGCAGATTGAGAAAAAGCGGCTATCTTTGCGAGAGGCCTTGACCCAAAGAGCCAGCAAATTAAAGGGGGTTGAAATCGTGGTTTCTGCCCCCGAGCCTGAAATCGCCTCAATTGAGGTCGAAAAAAAGGAAGCAGAACAACAGACACCGCAATTGGAATCACTACTGAATGCGCTTGACGATGCCACAGAACAAGAAAATTTGAATGAAATTGTTCAATATTGCACAGAAGTTTCTGTAGACTTGTCGGAATACGAAAAGCAGATATTGAGAAATAAGATCAAATCCGCTAAAAACCGGCTACAGTCAAAATCTAAAATAGAGCCTATAAAAATTGTGAGATATGCTAATTCCACAAAAAATAGCTGGCGTTTTCCCGATGGTTCAGTGGCCTACGATTTTCTTAGCGCAGACAGGAAAGCTAAAGAACTAGGCATGCAACTTGAGAGTGGTAGTCAATATCGGTTTAGCAATAGTCATTAGTGTGCTAGCCCCTTGTCGGGGCTATAATCCAACAAACATAGAAATTTAAATCGCCCCTATAAGGTATATAAATGAATTATTTTGATGATGCAGTAAAGGATTGCATATGTTTATCAGGTAATGACACAGATGAGTCAAAACAAGGAAAAGAATTTAATATTGCATATGGCGCAGATAAAAATTTCTTGTTTGGTACTGGAGTATCTATTGTTTCTGTTCTACTTCAGAACAAAGACATGAATTTCCATTTTCATGTCTTTACTGATTTTTTAAGCAAAAAAGACATTGATTTATTTAGAGGCGTTAGTAAAAGCTATAATACTAATTTAACTCTATATACATTAAATACAAATAGTCTAAAAGAGCTACCAACAAACAATGCATGGTCTCATGCTATGTATTTCAGACTCATTATAGCCGACTATTTTTATGAGAAATGTGACAAGGTTTTGTACTTGGACTCTGATATAGTTTGCACTGGAAGTGTTCAACATCTCTTAACAATAGATTTATCCTCTATACCTGTCGCTGCCGTTTTGGATTTCAATGAAGAATATTCGATAAAAATGGCCAACCGATTTAAAACTGAAGGGATTAAAAAAGGATATTTTAATTCAGGTGTAATGCTAATAAACCCCAATGAGTGGGGGTTATAGACAGCTAACTAAAAAAACAATATCAGTGTTTACTGATGAAAAATTACAATCAGTTATCAAATATTATGACCAAGATGCAATTAACATTGCTGTTGATGGTGATTGGTTAAAATTAGATACATTTTTTTAATTATAGAATAAATTTAAATATGATATATATAAAAACAGAAGACCAGAGATTTTCTACCGCTGTTTTCTTGCATTTCATTGCCTCAACCAAACCTTGGCATAATTGGTCTAGTATTATCATGAAGTCACTTGTTTCCTGAATGGCCAAAGAAAAATCTCCGTGGAAATACGTAGAATTAATGACACCACAAAACATTACACACCACAAATATGCGTCTAAGCACCTTAGATACAATAGAAGATACTTATCATCATTTTATCATTATGTTATCTACTCGTATTTAAAATTAAAAGAAAATAAAATATAACAATGTTTGGCTTTCTCAATAAAAAAAACAGAAAGCCAAACCAAATGCTTTATCCCAGCATTTAATGTTAAGGCTTTTCAGGCCAATTGATATCTGGCGCGAGTGATGTATCAACGCGATTTAACAGTACGCGGTATTTTTTCCATGCCATTAATTGTGCTTTCTCTTCATCAGTTGCCATACCAAGGTCAACTGCATCTTGCAAAGTCGCAATGATACTATTCGCTTCAGAAAGTAAAGTTTGCTTTTTCGAGTTTGCAATTGCAACCTCTTCTTCATATGTGTGGATCACAGGTTTTATTTCGTTATCAATGAATTTATACCCTGTTGTATTTGTAAAAAATCATCAGGGATTTTTTCTTGCGGTATTTCAGCCGCAGATAAATTTGTCGGAGTTAACGAACTTACATCAAAGCTATAAGAAACAACTCGATTTTCATCATTAAAGAGTATTTTTAACGTATCCTCTTTAAAGTTTTTTTGTAGTGCATACCAATCATTCCCTTCTTCATCTTCAAGTACCAAAACGAAATCAGGGTATTTATTTAAAATATCTATGTTTCTACTGGTAGTAAAATTTCTATAAATTAGCATACATCCCTCCTTGATTAAACACTCGCTGCGTTAACCCAAGCACCATTTAAGTAGTACTGAACAGTGCGCTTCCGATAACCGCCAAAATTGACCGCAGAATTTGACCCAGTATCCCAAAACGTTAAGCCCACCAATACTTCACCGCTCGATAATGTGAAATTAATGTTTCTAGTAACACTCACGCTGGCTCCCAATCGAACAGAAGTGACACCGGCCGATTGTAATTTACTGTCAACTTCTGCTTTTGTGTAAGCCCCCACATCTCCCGCGTTCAATGATATATCTGCACTCAACGCTTTATTGTTCACTTTTCGAGTGCTAGGAACGCGACTATTCGCATTATTATTAGCGTTAGTTGCCGCCGTATTAGCATTGTTCGCTGTATTTTGTGCATCAGTACCCGCCTTTTTCGCATCGGCGACTTTAGTATCTGTTTCTGCTTTTGTATATGCGCCAACATCACCGGCGGCAAGGTTGATATCTTCCGTCAATGGCTTATTGTTTACCTTTCGTGTACTGGGTACTCGTCCATTGGCATTATTATTGGCATCAGTTCCTGCTTTTTTTGCATCGGCGATTTTAGTGTCAGACTCTGATTTGGTATAGTAGTTACCTAATCCTAAATACACCCCTAACGTTGACCACGCAGCTTGCGATTTATCAGGCTGCTCACCTTTGTTTTCTTTAATCGAAACGTAGACTACACTGTTAAACTGAACAATCGCCGTTTTTGGGTAAGACAGTGTTGTATCCCACTCTGCAACGCCGCGCTGAGTGAGATACATCAGCCATTCATCGACGCGCTTACCAATCGCATTAAACCATTCTAGTGGCGGCTTACCGGCGGTACGGTCTAAAGTAATGCCCCAACCGCGTAAGATATCCGGAAAAGTTTCAACTTCCCCTGTTTTCGCGTCTTGAGCAAAGATTTTTAAATCGGGCTTATTAATGACTGACATTGAGTAACCTCGTAAATTTTCCATCGTTAAAACCAAATGCGGACGTGTCGCTCGACCAGCCGAACGGACGTGCATCGGTAATAACGAGATATTGATAATTGACGCCAATCGGCCTCGATAAAATGTCGAGTTCTCTAATGGCGTGGATACGAAAAGGGGTTAAATAATTGACAGGAATAACCACATTCATCGACATGTCGTAATTATCGATAACGAAGGCTTGCTCTCCCAATAAATGACGTAATGAATAGGTGATATTGGCAATATCGGGTTGCTGGTAGTTTTTAATGATTTTTGCTTTGATGAAAAATCGATAATCATCATCCCCCAACACAGAAGAGTCCTTTAACGCATCACCGTAGCGGTAAAATACGCCAGCGTTAAAGCCTAGTGCCCCCTCTACACTGAAGAAACCGAAGTAATCTTTAGGGACAAGGGCTTGCATAACACGACTAATCCCAACATGCTTACCAATTAAATCAAGACCATAACCGGTAGACGTATCGATATTTAAAATTGTCGACAGCGAAATAACGGAACTAAAGACTTGCTTGGTTTCAGATAGCAAAAGCCCGACGGTTTGTCGGGCTTTGGGTTTACTTCGATATTGCCAAATTAAAAATTCGTCTCGTGTTTTACTCAATCAGCACCTCCACATCTTCCGGTCTTATTTGTGCACACTGACGAATGCCAATAGAAACCGCATCACTACCATTCACTGTAATCGATTTGATGTAGAAGCCTTGAACGGTATTCACTTGACACGTTAATCGCATAGCATAGACAGATTCACCAATATCAAACTCAGTTGCCGCTAGTGCGGTTTTAATGCTGTCAGTATCGATATCTTGAAAACCACCCACACGCTCAAGCAAAAGTTTGACGTTGATATTCACGAGCGTAGCGCGGTCAAAATAGACAGTACGCAGTGCGCCGATGTAATTTTGTGTATTACTGATGCTTCCAACCATCCCGCAGCCCCCTATCTTTTTTTGCAGTAGGGTTAAGCCAATATCATTATCGCTCCCCCCCATCACAACCGCATTTAAAGAGTGAGGGGGAATGCCTTTAGCATCAGTCTGGTGCGTATAGTTTTCATACACCTTAGCTTGTTTTACATCGGGCAAATTCAATAACGCGCCTTCCAACCCCTGATAATCATCATGGTTGTTGATAGAATGCGAGCGCATAAACCGTAGCAGTAAATTTCCATCCGTTTCTTCAAAAACACCTTCTTTCGCCGCTTTTGTGGTTGTGATGGTCTCAACACCGAGCGTTACGGTGTCCATTGTTAACGATTGATGTGCGGATAAAGCAAACGCGCCAAGCTCTTGGCTGCGTAAATTCACTCTGGCTGAACCATTAACGCCTAACGTGACATCTTTTAAGGTGACCCACTTCGTCTTGTTGTCATCCGTAAATAAGCTGTCTTTACGCACGATAACGCCTTGCTTACCGGTAACAATGACATCATCAAGGTAGCTGTAATCCGCACCACGACGCACAATACCAGCATACATTGCACGTTGCTCTAACCATGCCCCATTGCTTTGTAAGGATCCAGCATTTGCGCGACCATCGCGATAGCCTGGTTAATGTTGTCTATTTCTTGTGAGAATAAACCGATCATTTGACCGTCAGGACTATCGGCATCAAGATTAATATCATCCCCATAAATGCGCTTAAATCCTTCCGTTAGGCGTTGATGAACATCCGTTAGGCTATCAATGACAATGCCCGTATCAGTAATTTGGAGCATGTGTATTTACCTCATTTTCATGGCCATAAATATCAATGTAAGTCACGGTAATGGTCATTGCGCGAGTATCCGCATTCAACGTGATGTCAAACGCCGTCATTTTCTCCACACCTTGCGTGTTCAATACCGTACTTTTAATTTCTGATTCCATCGCGATCATGTTGGGATTTTTACGTAAGTAGTCGAACCAGCGTACACCATGTTCAGAATTGAGAAACCAATCGTTACGTAAGGATAGCAATCGCGTGAGGACCGATTGACTAATCGCTTCAGATTGTGTGGCATAATCCGCACGACCGCTGCCAAACGTCCAGTCGTGGTTATCATCTAATCGTCTGACTTTCATTTATTTGGCTTTCCTGTATTTCCGCCGTGACTATCAGGATGATCATGATTTTCAACATCAACACCACCAAAAACGCCTTTTGCTGCTGATATTTTACCGGTTGAGTTTGCTTCACCTTCAACTTGGCTCCAGTTCCCTTTTTGCGTATGTTGGCCTGTTTGTTCACTGTTGCCTTCATGCTCAATATGGCCTTTGATTTTAATTTTCCCTTTCTGCAGACGAATAAAGGTCGAACCATCATCGGTTTGCATTGAGAGCGCATCGGTCGAATAGTCAGGGATTTTATTGGGTTGGCTACTGCCTTGTGGTAAAAAGAAGGCATCGGATAAATCGTGAAAACGCGCATCAAGCGGAAGCGATTGTTTGCCAGAGGCATACCAACCATCAATACACCGTTCGGCAAATATCGCTAGCCCCTCATCACCGGCTTGTATTGGCACGGTAACACAAAAACCCCCACCACGATAAAACCCCACTGGAACGTCCACCAAAGGCGGCAAGGCAATAGATTGCCCGTCTTTAACCAGCTGAGTGATCATTAATTCAATGGTGACACTGTGCCCGTTACATGACACCGCTTTTGCCGGCAGTGCCGTATGAATATCTTGGCGTTGATTTTCCGCTTGCTTGCCGAGTACATCAAGTAGCGTTGGCTCTGTCATTTTTCCACCTTCTTAAACTTTCCCCCGATACACGTCATTTGGCTGTACCACTGGTCACTCATAAAATCACCGAAGTGACTGAGTTCAGTAATTTTAAAATCCCCGTTGTACTCATTTATGATGGACTGAACGCGGACTAATCCACCAATACGCAAAGCCGGATTACACAAGCACGTTAGCCGCAAACCATTATCGGATTTTTCAGGGCTACCAATTAACCCTGTTTCTTGTGAAAGCACGAAGCCTTCGTTATCCGCCAATACTTTATCGTGGGGTAAAACAGTGAGTTGTGAATCTTGGATAGACCACTGGGCACGGTTATTTTTGGCGATTTTATGCATCACCTCTCGCGCATCACCGAACAGCACTTTACCCCGTGGTAATTGCCGGTCATACGGTAAATCGGTTACACCGCTATCAATACCCATTGCTTTGGCATTCTCTTTGAGAATGTCGCTATCGCGCTGACCGGCTGATAAGGTTTTATTAACTAACGTCGAGGTAAATGCCCGAAAACCATCACCGCAAATTAATTCGCTGATAAAGTCTTCACCATCACGATGTGTATTCGCTTCAATGATGTCGCCGGAATAAATCAACCTAAGTTCATCGTAACCCACTGAGAGTGCGGCGCGATTAAACACTTTACTGGTGAGTAAATTTCGATGAGAGTTATTGAGGTTATAAATTTGAATGACGGCAGGGTTGGGTTCTGGGGTTAATGTTTTTTTTACTTCAAATGTCACACGAAGGTTCGTAATTTCAAGGGATTCATGCGTATTCCCAATCACTAATTTAAGTTGTCTCCCGAATTGCCTCATGCCAAAGCCCCTTATCAATCAGGTATAACTGGATCCGCTCGCCCAATTCACGCCGGTATAACGCATTGATACCAAAGTGCGATTTATCCGCAAGCATCAAAATAAAGGGCAAGTTTTTTTCAAGCAGTGACGGCGCATTGACAGCTAACCCTTGCCGTTGTGTGATAAGGCGGTTTTTATCGATATCTGACAGATCAAACTGCCAACCGAGAGAAATCGGATTGTAGTAGAGCGTGAGCCGTAAATTCATATCAAACAGTGAAAATAACTGCTCTTGAATAGGTTCACTTGATAGCGGAATTTCGTAAATCATGATTTAGCTCCCATTATCGCCCTCACTCCCTCATTTAAAAGAGATGAGTTACCGCCTTTGTTTACAGGTTGTGTTCGCCCTTTATTGGCTTTTTTTGGTTGCCCTTTTAAATCAGGATGTAACCCTTGCGCTGTCTGATTTTCAACAATAAAAATCTCTTCAACCGTCAGCGTGAATTCAGCCGAACCCGGCTTATCTTGTGACGTGCTGATGTTGGTAATCACCATGTTTGTGTACAACCGTATCCCCGTTTGTACGGTAATAGGCTCCCCTTTTTTTTGTAAAGCAAGCAGCCCTTCATACGCTCGCCCCACACGGTCTAATGTGGGTGACGCATCGGTTGAGGCATTCACACTGTCGGGATACCAAGGCGCAAGCACCTTAGCCGCTTTTTCTTGAACAGCGGCACCTATCGAAAGGTAAGAGCCTAACATTGATTGGGCTTGCCCTAGGGCGGCGGATAATTCAAGCGGTAACGGGTATTCACTCATCAAGTCCGTATCTAAACCGGTTAAGTGCTTAATCGGTTGTGGGGGTTCGTATCCTACTACGATCCCCGTTATCGTCAGTGATTTGGGTTCTAAAATGGCATGGTCAGCAATGTCAGCCCCCGACTCAACCGGATTTTTTGTTAACCGCAATGAGGACGTATGTTCTTCTCTGACCGTACAATCTAATTCAAAATCACCAATTGAGCGCGTAACTACCGCCACGCGCCCTGTAAACATGCCACTGGTTATATCCATCTCATTACCTTTAAAAATCAGCCGCCATTAGCCAAAACGCTGTCGAGGGATTTCGCCGCTAATTTTTGGCCATTCTTATTGAGGCCGTCGAGTGTCAATGACGCGGCTTTTTGTGGATCGCCCGTGACAATACTTTGCTGCACATGCATATCGCCTTGGTTAACCGTAATCGACTTATTATTCGTAGTGGCAGAGGCTAAATTCGGTAAATTTGGGTCTTGCAGGGAAGCGTTCACTATTGAGCCGGCTATATTACCGCCAACTGTCCCTGTAGCGGTTTCTTCATCCCCAAAACCTAAGAAGTTTTTCACTGAATCAATACCATCTTTGATCCCCCCAATGAGCTTATTGAAATATTTTTCAACAAACTCAAACGCGATCATAAAGGGCTTTTTAATGGTATCAGTCACTAGACTAAATGTTTTGCCGAGTTTTTCCGTAAATGAGCTCGAATCGTCCCCCCAAACACTGAAAAGCCCCTTGATGAAGTCCCATGCGGAGGTGAAGGGGGAGGTGATTAAGGCAAATATTGCGCTAAAGACCTCACCGATGGCATTAACCACCTTTTCTGCGCCATCTTCCGAAAGCCCCAGCGACATCAAAATAGATTTCACACCGTCTTTAAAAAATGACTTTATCTTTTCCCACGTGTCCGCAATGGCCTGCCAAAAACTGCCAAAGGCCGATTCCCCCGTGGTGAGCCATTGATATAAATCATAAAGAACGTATCCCAATCCAACCACTAAACCAATGACGATCCCTATCGGGTTCATCAGCATGGCTCGACCTAGCCAAATAACGGCTTTGCCGGCGATACCGAGTAATTTAGTCAGATTACTTAACGGAGAAAATAACAGCCCTAATGCTTTACCAAACAGTCCTGAACCTTTCGTGATAGCCGCAAAAATATTTGTTCCAAATGTCGCAGCAAACATTGCACTAATCAATTTTAGTGACGATTGAAATTCAGAAGAAAGGCCACTCCACCATGCTTTGACGGTTTTAATCCAACCAATGCAACTCCCCCAAAACTCACCAAATAATGCGTCACCGCCATCAAGATAAACCATGAGGTCATCCAATAGCAGCATTAACCCAGCAATGCCGGCAATCACCCATGTGATGGGATTCATGATAAACGCCATGAGCATAGCTCGCTTCACCACGGCTAAAATGGCGACAAGCGCAATCATGGCGGCTTTCCAACCGATAGTTTTCTCTATCAGCAGACTGATTGCCCTGACTGAGTTCACTACCATTTGAATGATTTTTGCCCCCCATTTGATAACCTCAGTTAGCCCTTCAGAAATCAATTCTTTATTGGCACCGAGCCAGCGATTAAACCCATTGGCTGCGCTGGTGAGTTGGGGAACAAGGTTTAACGCTATTTTCGTTTTGATAGAATCTATTGATAGGCCGGTTTTCTTCATTGCCCCCTGATATTCATCGGCTTGCTTTAATTCCTGTTCAGAAATTTTAAACAACGCACCTTTCTCTTTGGCGAGTGCTTTCGCGCCAGCAAGAGAACTGTCAATAAAACCCAATACTTTTGCGGTCGCTAACCCGACAACCGCAGAGACCCCCAAAGCCAACATTTTTAACTTGCTGATATTGGTTCCGGTCTCTTTGGCTTTTTTTGTCGCTTGTTCCGTACTCTGAATGGATTGTTCGCCAACCGCATCAAGGGTTTTATTGACTTTATTGGCTTCATTCGCTATTTGAGTCGCAGCCACACCGAGGGCAACGACAACTTCTTTTATCTTTGCCGCTTGTGACGTATCAACGCCGATGGCGACCAGAAGCTCTTCGATTTCCATCTTCTGCCCTCTGCTGTGACAATAAACGCTCGACATAGGCTTCATGAAAATCAAGCACGTCGCCGAGCGTCGCGGTCGTTCTTAAATCATGCCCTGTGTATTTGCCCTCCATAATTGGGAGCATTTTAAACCAGTCGACATGACTTATGCCGTCAGATTCACCAAGCTGGGCATATTGACTTTGGATGCGACTCCATCGGGCAAAAAATCAGAGAAGTGAAATAAAACACCGTCGATGATCAACGGGTAATAGTGGGAGCGATGCGTATTAAAATGGGCATTAAACACATCCACTTTATCTAATTGGATCACGTTACCGTCACTGTCTTTAGCAACAACCCATTTTAGAATGAATTTTTCTACGCCCTGCATTTCAGGCGAGCCAATATTAGCCAGTACACCGCCAACATCGATATCAACCTGCTCACCATTTAGGGTAATACACCCTTTTAACATACCAAGTAACTTCATGGCCTGACTTTTTGCTTCAATAAAGTTACTGTGATGATGCTCATACGTGATGTTGTCTTTTTCCATTAGTTATAGGCTCCCTTAGCGAGTTTTGTGATCACTTGTTCAAACTGGATAACCCATTGCGTGGGGTTGTGCGAGGTGCCGCGTGAAGTCGTTGGCGGTGTAGTGAAAAAGCCTACATGACCGACAATTTCGTCACCGTTCCACGTGTCTTTAACGTACAGTTCTAATGGCGTTGGTGCCGACTGGCTGTTGAGAATTTGATTACGCAAATCCGATAAAAATTTATTATCTGCGGAATGCTGCAACAGCTTTAATGTGAGCGTTGCCGATTCATTACCGGTGAATACAAATACCCCGCGACCACTCGCCCCGATAGTAAACGCACCGTCATCACCGATTGGCGCAATGGATAATGAGTCTGCAGACTCATCAAACGCCGTAAATGAATAGCCGTTAATGCTCACCATTAGCCGTTTATGGTTATACACTGACATAGTGACCTCTAACGATTAAATTGAATAAGTAAATCCGCAGAATGACCCGCACCGGCTAATTTGATAGCGCACATAATTGGCATCATTTTACGGTCTTCGCGATCGGCTTGTGATTGCGTATCAAAGCTATCGGAATAAAAATAAAAACCATCATCAAGCCGGTCATTGTAGGTTAACTCGCCCACATCATTACCGCGCCAAATGCCGCCGGCTAAAAAGCCATTACGAACAAACTCATTACCAATCACAACGAGCGAACCAATCAGTCGCGCCTGCCCTTTATCGGTTTGAGGGACTTTTGTCGGCTCGGCTTGTAAGGTCGTAAAGGCTTGTTTTTGGCACGCGTCCGTAAACGCATCTAGCCCCATCACTTCATCAATAAACGTACCGCCCAGCATGGTGCCTTCCGCTAACATATTGATGCCGTCATAATCGGTATAAAAGTTAATACCGAGGCGTTTACATTTTTGCGCCTCGTTTTGTGTGACCCGATCATCCGAACGTACCGAGGTTTGTTGTTTGAATTTGACTGTTTTAGCGGTGTTTTGACCTTGCCAAAGTGTGGAAACCGCAATCGCGAGTAATTCGGCTGCAGCGTGGTCATCACCGGTTTTATTGAACTGAACTATTAAGCGCCCACTGTTCTTATCAAACAGTTTTTTCAACAGATTGTCGTTGTTCCACTCAATTTGTTCATCGCGGATTGCAGTGTAGGCTAAGACTTTCAAATCGGCTGACGTCACCCATGTATGAGCATCATCCAACTGTTCATCAGTCAACGTATCCGCAAAATAAACGCCGTACCAATTCTGGTATTGGTTTTCGAGGTGATGAAGTGCTTCTGAAGGACTTTCGGCTTTAACCGTTATGGCTGCTTTGCCTGTGACAATTGTGGCCTGTCCGTCTTCCCATTTCAGCATGCTGCCGATATAAGTACCTTCGGTGGGTTCCGTTGCATAACCAATGCGCGTAGCTGGATAAGCCCCTGCAGTTTTGGCTTGAATGATGAATCGATGCCCGACTGCATCCCAAATAGCCTGCAAATTCAAGTCTTCCGGTAGCTCGCTGTTAATGACCGCCGCAATATCCGTGAAATCAATCGCGGCACTAAAATCCATACCGGATAGCGTGGTTTCTTTGCCACCCACATTTAATGTCACTGCGCCATCGGTTATCGCTTTGAAAGCGTTAATGCCAGCGGATAGGGTTGAACCTTTTAATGCATTCGCGGTTGCGGCAATCTCTTGCTGCTCTTTAGCAAAACGGGCAATCATGGCGCGTTTTAGCTTAGGCCTCGCAGAAAATAACGATTGTGCCGCTTTATACGCATTGGAATCTGAGCCAAAAAGATTGGCCACATCTTGTGGATCAGCGACAAAAACATAGCGAGTTGATGCATCCGTAAACGCCTCCCCCACTTCTGAGGTAAAAATAGCGACCATACTCAAATCACGACGTTGCGCCGCTGCCGCTTGTGGCAAAATTTGAGCGTTAATCACCTCTTTGATTGATAAACTCATTTATTAACCCTTTTGAGTCGTGATAACGACCGATTCACCTCGATTTAGCGGTGCTTCGATACGTTGATTGTGTGAAAGTGTTAAATCGATTTGTGCCCGTTGCTCTTTACCACCGGCAATCGCGGTTGGCAGATTTCGAATCTGGGATTGACGGACAATGCCAGCACCGATTGTTTTGAATAATTGCTGAGCAAAGTGGGTTGATAGTGCGGTAGAAAAGTTTTCAAGTAACAAGTAAGCGTTATTTCCAAAGGCATTGACTGAGATGAGGGTTTCTCGCGTAGTGGTGATGATTTCTTTTTCACTCAGACCATCAAACTTAATTTCTGTCCCAATAGGTTCAGATGTCAACTGATTCACTGAGATAAAATACGGCACCCTGATACATCCGTCTCGCATTGCCATCAATCACCTTGTCTTCAGTGTAATTGGGAAACCTCCGCTATCACTTGTCTGACTGCCTCATATCGAGTCGCGAGAGTGTCGTAGTAACCATAGTCGCTCCACGGTGATTTATCGATGATGCGCCAGCGGTGTCCACTCCAGTAAAACAGTTCTTTCGGTTCAATCGGTTCTTGCGTCATGACACGAACCGTGGGGTTATAGCGGTCACTTCCGGCAGGATTTGCAGGTCGTTATTACTGGCTGGTTGAACAACACAGATAAGAATACGTTTTTCGCCAGACACATTTTTAAACTCACCACTCCTGAGCAAAAAATGGATCGGGAAAAAATATCGTCAACAAAATCATCCATCATTTATCACGTACCTCATAGGTTATTGCGCCGACTAAGTTTCCTGAGTCAATAAGCGGTTTAGATGATTTTTTCTGGCGAATGGTTGATTTCGCATTTTTCGGTTCAATTCCCGATAAAATTTTTGATTTCACATCACCTGACATTTGGTTCACCAACAATTTCCAGCACTGCGCTTATATCGCCACTGTGGGTTAACTCATGGTGAATACCTTTGATTATTAGCTGAGACCAGTCTTTGCGTTTTTCTTTTAACGTTGACCGAAGGAATGAACGCTCAGGAATATTGATTTTATGGGCACCTGTTTTTCCCGTTTGCATATAGCCCTGACCATTACGTAAAATCGCGATTTACCTGCTTTTGCATCGCGCTCATTACGATAACCATAACTAGTTCCTCCGGGATGTTCGATTGTCGCGCCAAACTCATGAACTACGGCAATCATGACATTACTTAGCCCATCATCGCGTCCGGTATTGTTGGATGCAGGTACACCAACCACAATCTTTTTCTTCCAATAGCGCGAATACGCGCCTCTAACGCTTTAAGGCTATTACCCTTGAATTTTCCCGAGTTTTTAATCATGGAACCACCATCACATGAACACCCACCAACTTACGAAGCCGGATGTATTCTTGCCCATATGAGCTTGACGCATACCCATCATGATTAGCACTAAACCCCGCATCGGGAGCCGCGTAGCCCACCGATAAACCGCCGGCACTTTTACTGGTCGCGGTCTGGATAGGTTTTCCGTTACTGTGCCCTGCGCGAGTTAATGCGCCTGATTGGTACAAAAGGTGAGCGGCAAGCGCATGTTGCCTTGCTCATATAACTTGCCCCACACTTTGCGGCTCATTTGATTGGTCGCATCCTGTAGGGCAAGTTCGATTCGGATTGTTCCGTTTTAGCAAACTCGGGGTAACGTATGAGGAAAGTCATATTACCCCCGATGACTACGCCTTGTAGTCGACGTAAATAAAGCGGTCTAACTTACGGATGATGGCACCGGTGAATTGCGCTTCAACAGGAATTTCAAAGCTCGTGCTTGAACGTTGGAAAACCGCACCGGTTGACGGTGGACGCGCCCAATCGGTAAAAATCGTTTGCTCATCATTGGTATAGACAGCAGCACGATTAATACCAGCTTTCGCGACACCTTGAGCAAAGCCCATTGGAACACCCACGATATCAATTGGCTGACCAGCAAAATCACTCAGTGATTGCTTAATCGCTTGCAAGGCGTTGATGTTGGTCGCGCCGTTGGTAATAGAGGCATCATAGAGACCTGATAACGTCAGTAAATCCATGTTATCAATGGCTATTGTATTTGGCATGATGATTTCATCACTGGCCTTATAGCCCAATTTAATCAGCTCAATAAACCACGCACGCGCCTCCGCCCCTGTCATTGTGGAGATAGGTTTAAGCTTTGACATATCCTCAATATTGACCGCTGCATTATTAAGCATGCCCGTTACGTCAGTACGGCGAGCATGGCCAATCAATGCCGTTTTTTGGATGGTGCGTAGGCAGACACCGCGTAGGTTTTCCAACTTGGAAGTATCCAGTTGAATACCGAGTTTTTTAGCGCGTTCAACACCCAGTCGAGTGTAAACAACCACTTTACCCCAATCGATGTAACCCATTTTTTTAGCTTTGATGTTCACATCTTCGGTTTCTAAAGACGTGGTACTTTCATCAATCACACCGTTATCGAGGTCTTGTGTACCGGTTTCTTCCCCGTAGGCCACATCCGTCGTTTGAACATTACCCTTGTTGGTGATTGCCATAAATTTACCCAGCTGAATGTCGGGGTATTCTTGTTTTTCAAACGTTTTATCGAAATCAATCGCTGTTTGCTCTAAAACGTCTTGAACTTCTAACTCATCCATTATTACTCTCCTGTCGCTACTGACGGTGTGACTTCGTTACGCATGATTTTGGCGAGACCACCATTCACATCCGTGACATAGAAATTGGTTTTGATATCACCATTGTGACTGGCTGTTCCCGCGTCTTCGCCAGTCACCACTACCGTGACTGGGTCACCCAGCGACAATTCACTGTCTTTTGCCATTTGAACCACGATTTCAGAGCCGTGCGGTAAGGTCATTGGCGAGAGGTTTTTGCCTGCTTTAAATTCATGATGAACACCGAGCACCATGGCTACACCAAGAATTTTATCGGTAGCAGAAGTGACATTCCGGCAACATTGCGGTTTATCGCTCATTGCCACAAAGTAGCCGCCTTTTATCGGGGTTTCTCCATCATTAATGTAAGACGGCGCAACAATCCCTGACTCACCAGCACGGGCAACTTGTCCCGCAAACCAACGCTTTCCTAAATAACGATTTTTTCCGGTTTCCATTATTTGCCCCCGAATTGTTTAGTGTAGTTACGCGGTTCTTCGGGTTTAGCATCATTAAATAGATGCTTACCAATATCACTGCGTGGTTTAGTTGAAACCTGTAATGCCACATACGCTGATCGGAGTGCCTCATCCGTCATGTTTTTAACAGCCGAATCATTGAATACACCGCGCTGAACCAATACCGCTGCATGAATATCACGCTCTGATTTAGCATCTTTAAGATTCACTTTCGGGAATCGTGATTTCGCATCATTTAGCGTGGTTTCGGTTGATTGTGCATTTTTAAGACGCTCTAACTCTTCTTTGAGTGAGCTGTTCTCCGCCTCTAATTCCGTCACCCTTGATTGCAGCTGAGCATTTTGCTCTTTAAGCTTGGCAACATCGTCCCCCACCGTGCTGTCAGGCTCACCCTCTGCATCATTGAGCTTGGCTTCACCCTCTTTTTCTTTTTTCAGTCGCTCCAACTCGTCAATAATGGTTTTCATGCTGTCATTGACATCTTCAGCGCCTGCGGCTTTCATTTCTTCAAGCTGCGCTTCGAGGTCGGCAATCATTTGATCGAGTTCTTCTTGCGTCAGCTTTTCGCCATTCGCATCTTTCAGGTTTTTCCCCTTCAGCAGCTTGACGATACCTTTCAATCCATATTTCATTCGCTTACCTTTTTTGTCATTTAACCTGCATTTAGCGCCGTAACGCCCTTCCGCTACTACTGCGACATGATTGCCGCGAATATTGATTTGATATAGCTCACCGTTGCGTTCAACAACCTCGGCTGGCTCATAGCCAACGGATACCTCGCGTACATCCGTTTTTTCCAAAACCCGAATGGCATTCGCATCGGTGAGATAAACATCACAAATAACGCTATCCCCCTCAATGCGGACGTTTTGAATATGCCCAACCGCTTTTTCCTTATGATCATTAACCGTCACCTCGCCACTGTCGGGATGGGTTAATGTAAGGGGTAAGCCCTCAAAGGATTTCAATGTGTCGGGTTTTGAGAGCTCATCGAGGGTGCGGATGATGGTGATTTTTTTATTAGCATCGCTGCCAGTTAACCCAATATCGTGACCGTAATATTCAATCGGTCCTGCACGGGTGATTGTCGCAGTCGTGACAACATAACCTTGCGGTGTTTTTTTCCATACCATAAATTAATCCCAAGACACGTAAGGCAGTGAAGTACAACGGCACTGATAATCCGTACCCGGATTGCCTTCATATGCCCTGATTGATTTGCGTTTTTTCCACGTTTTACCGCCATTATCAGAATAAACCGTTGGATCTGAATATTTACAAAGCATGCCGTTTAACTTGCGGTGGCTATCACGCTCACGTTCATCATCAGCACCGCCCCACTCATACAAATCCAACCCTAAGGCGCGACTACGAGATTCAGTCAATGCCGCATTAAGCTTTGCGGTTTGGTCACGAGCGATAAACTTGGCTCGCGCTTTTGATACCTCGCCCCGACTTTTAATGATTGAAGTCAGGTTTTCATGTCGTCCACCACTGGATAAATTAGCGAATACTTTTTCACCAATATCATTAATAAAATCCGTCTGAATAGACGTAATTAAATCGACATTCTCTTTTACCGCTTTATCCATATCCTCACGTATCGCGCCATCCCCCAAAAGCCCTGAGAGGTCAACCCCAAAGGCTTGATTATAAATTCGCTGGGTTTGTGCTTTATTTTGCTGATTAGCGCGGTTTACCAACCCAAATGACAAACGACTGGCAATATCAGCAATAGAAAGGTTGGCAACTTTTTGTATGGCTCGGGAGAGTTTTGCGGTAATGCTAATAGGTGGTGTTGTTGGTGCATCATTTAATGTAGGGCTTTCCAATTCGTTGATAACAATATTCGTCATCTCATCAATCACAGTGTAGAGCCGCTCTCGATACCAAACTTCCGCCCGTTTACTCTGTTTGATAGGTTGCATTCGCCGGCGGCGAGGTTTCCGCCTCCCCTGCTTGCGCATCAAAAGCTGTTGGAGTTCCATTGTTAACCTCATTCGTTCCGGTACTCGCGATAATGGCTTCAATATCTTTTTCCGTTAACGTAGTAAGCAGTCCCCTTGCGATCATTTCACGCAAAATCGTTTTTTCATCCAAAATAAAGTCTTGAAAAAGAGAACTAAAACCTGTTGCATAGGCAGTAAAGCGCGTAGCTAGTTCAGCTTCATTAATACTGTCGATAGTGGGATAGGTATATTTGAGTTCATCTGTAATGGCTAATTTGTCAAGAATGAACTGGTCGATAAAATCTTGTAACGGTCGTAATCGCGCTTCCTGACGACCATTGATATCTTCGTAATAGGCTTTATTGTCCTCTTCGCCCGAACTGAAACCTGTTGCTGATTGCCCGAACAGTATCGAGAGAGGTCGACTCAATGCCCCCGCGAGAACACTGAACATCTTAGTAATCACATCAGAGAGACCCGCAAACTGAGCTGTTTTTTGTTCATATCGCCCTTGTCCAGAATCATCACCTGCATCAATAGCAACAATACCTGTTGATGATTTCCCCTCCTTCATGACTCTTAAATAATCTAAAACTTTAGCTTCTTGACCGGCGGCTATTTGATTATTCATGTCAGGAATAAAAATTACATCAACATTGGCTTCTTGGATCGTATCTCCGGTGCTCACAATCGCCGTATCGAATATTTTTATTGCATCATAAGCAGCTTGAATGTCTGAGGTACCAAACTTACAGCGGTCTTTAATACTGTGCTTACCTAACTTAATTCGATGACAGCGCGTATGATGAAATTTCAGCTCACCGGTGCCAATATCGATATTGTAGATAATTGGCTCCCCAAGATTGGGGGACTGAATATCACAAATCACTTTTGAGTCTGGCGTGTACTCGCCTTTACGTAGCACCAAAAATTTGACAATATTTTCACTCTGTAAATTAAGAGGTGATACGATTTGAACATCGTCACAATCGGTAATGGCCACAATCAACGCATCACCAAGTAATGAGGACCATGTCAACGCATCGTGTTTAATTTGATAAGTACCGAGTTCCGTTTCAATATCTTCAATTTGCTGCTTTAACGAGCTATCAATATCACCAATAAAATCTCTGGGTATTTTCAACATATCATCGGCCGTTTTATTGATGTACTTGGCTACTACCCACGAGTTTTCATACATGGCCAACAGCTCTTTATCAGAAACCTTTTCTTTTTTTTCGCTATAAACAACCGCGCCGATTTTCTCGCCAAGCGACGTCATCATGCGACTCAGGCTATCTTTCAATCGCCCGATAAATGTTGTATTTGTCATATTAAAGAATATCCAGTGGGCTAATTTTGTGTTTTTGATAAAGGTCACGCAGTGCCTGCGTCATTGCATCCACCGTATCGTCATGTCCAGCAAATGGGAATGTGGTTATTTCCGCTACCGTTTCCACTATCCATGGGGCAATATCTTCATGAGGTAACCAAACATTCCCCGCTTCCCACTCAGCGGTACACGCATGGGCACGCGCTATTTTACTGCCGTCCGGCTCCACAGGAACTAAGCCTGAAACAATAGATTTAAGGGAGTCGATTACAGCAGGACCATTCGCCTTATCTTCAACTAGCTTACGACGACCATCAGGGAATTTTTCGGCCAATAATTTCACAGCTTTTAAAGTTTGAGTAAAGCTCATGCGCTTACGAATCTGATAGAGTAAATAGGCGTTTGCCCCTTTTTTGCCCCACACCTGACCAACAACATAGTCAGTGCCGTCACTGTCTTTAAAGGTCATATCCCAACTATGGATAACTTTATCGAATTTAGAAGGCAAATCTTTGGGTAAGTAGTACTTCACAAACTCTTCATGGAATATTTGACCATCGCCCGGCTTAGGCGATTGTTGATACATGGCAGACCAGAAGTAATCTCCCAGTATTGCTTTGGTTTCCAACAGCTTATCGATAGGGTGAAGTTCCGGTACCAGCGCTTCTCCTTGCTCATTAATGGCAGGGAATGCGAGTACCTTGGCTTCAGGAGCTTTTTCTTTTAATTGGCCAGATAAATCATCGGTCGCCCACCGCGTGGCCATGATGATTTCACCGCTATTTTTTGATAAGCGGGTCTTAAAGGTCGAAACGTACCAGTTCCAAATCGATTTTTTAACCGTCGGGCTAAGTGCTTCTTTCGAGTTCTTTATCGGGTCATCAATGATACCGAGGTCAACTTTCTTACCCGTTAATGGGCCACCCACACCCGCACACACATAACTACCTTTGTAGTTGGCAATGCCGAACTCGTCAGAATTACGCTTAACAGCGATACCATTCTCAGCCTTGTTGCCTAACCAGCTCTTAGGAAATAGCACACGATATTCAGCCGACATCATAATTCGCTGAACATCGGTGTTCATATCACCGGCTAAATCAGACGAATACGACAGCGCCCCAACACGCATGTTAGGGTATTTACCAAAGAAGTAGGCAGGAAGATAACGGGAAACAATATCAGACTTACCATGCTGTGGCGGTGCACCCAATATTAATTTAGGGCGCTTTCCGTCCATCATATCAACCAAGAACTGGTCGAGCGCATCACACACCGTTTGAGAGAAATAGCTCGTAATATATTCAGGGTTTATATACTGAATAAATTCATGCAAACTACGGCGTGCTATTTCCCTGTCAACCTCTTCATCTAATAAGCCAAAATCTATATCCATAGTGGTACCTAAAATGTAATAAATAGCCCTTTCACCTCAAAATGACAGTGAAATGGAAAATGAGTTTTTGATAACAAACTAGCAACAAATAAAAAGCCCGAATTCAGGAAGAAGATTTAGACTTTTATCGGTTTGAGGTGATATTTTAATTGAGTTGAAAAGTCGCAGGGCATGTAAGAGCCATTATGTTAAATAAGGCTAGTTTTTTGATTTTATTCTCAACTGCATGAGTTGTTCAAAACTCAAATGACTAAGGTCAATTCCTGTCGATTGAATAGGCCCACCATCTGCACCGGTTATCTCAGTCTTGTTCTTAACCATCCCCAAATGCTGCGCAAGCATTTTAAGAGCATCATCTTGATTGCGAGTGATAACCTCAACACCAAACTTACCCTCTTTCACACCCGCAAATAAGCGTCGAGCAGCGCCAGTTAAATCGCGTGTATCATGAAAATGCGCACGGCCAATACCAAAACCACTACAGCGAGGGCAATCAGGATTAGGATCAAGTGAATTGTCATAACCGTAACCGCCATTGTCATTTGGTATCTTTTTCTTTTTAGCCCTAGCCTCAGTAACAGCGTCTTCAAACTCTATCGCATCGCACCACTGATAATTAAATCCAAAGCCCCAACAATGGCGACAACATAATCGACGATATTCAGTTAGCTCATTTACGTCTGCAGTTGCAATATCCCACCACATTTTTAATACGGCATCTTGGGTTATTTCTGTTCTGCGTTCTCGTTCTGCTAGCGCGTCCGCGATTGCTCTTGAAACCTTAGCATTTCTTAGCATTCGAGTAGCATTTACATAAGCTGTATTGCCTTCGCCTTTATAACCAGCTCGCTTATATGCAGCAGCTCGATTTAAGTCGATAAGATACTCATTGACGAATTTGACTTGTGAGTCATTAAGCCCGTAGTTGCGCACATCAAAGGTATTTTCATCATTGTGCGCATTATCTTGTTCACTGCTCTGCGCAGTTGGTATTGCTCTATTACATATAGGCTCTTTTGCGCATTCTTTATCGTGCGCAGTGCGCAATTTCTTATGCGCAGTTTTTTGCGCAGCCGGCTTTTTAATATGTCGTCTTGCTGTTGCGTAATTTAGTCCCTGGTCTTCACACCACTCTTTAGGGGATATTCCTGATTTAGCATGTTCGGTGAGGAACTGTTGCTGTAGCGTCCCCCAATCCGGTTTAGCCATCGTGTTTATCTCCTGTATAAATCTCTATCAACGCCACTCAAAGAATGACGTTTGTAGAAGTTCATCGTTTCACTGAACCGTGAAACTACCATAGCCTGCGTATGATGCAGTTCTCACCCACACGGTATAATCCTCATTGAAGTTAACCGTGCTTGAAACTATTAAGCCATCGTCACTCTCTGTAGGCTCGGTATCTCCGATATGCAGATAAATCGTGCCGTAGTGAACCTGCAAGATGTTACCTGCCTTTACCGTCAGCTTTTGCCATGCTTTTGTTGCGGTGTATTTCATAGTTTTTCCTCCAAGACAAAGGCTTCGGACACCTTCACGCTTGTATTGCCTTTGTATGACCATGTGGAACCAAATGCGCCACCCATTGGGAATGGGAACACCTCACCTTCTTTTGCCGTAATTTCCGTTAGTGGTGTTGTGGACGCATAACCTTGATAAAATTTTAATGATGCGCCTTCACTGTTGCGCTCAAGGACAAACTTGTACTCATGCTCGTCATCGTCTTTCAAGGCTCCACAAGAAAACTTCACATCCAATGTTCCGTTAGCACTTACGCCGCTTACGTCTCTTGTCACCGTTAATACCTCCAAGCTATTGTCAGTATTTCTGAATAATGCAAGACAACGATGTTCAAGTTGAGTTGCTGCCTCAACACCATTAAATAACATTATCCCAAGCGCACCTGCTTTTGTGATTGATGCCTTAAAGTACAGTGTTGACCTTGAGCTACCAAAACCAAGCCCCCAAAAATTACTCCCGTCAGACATTAATGGTGATGGGAATAACTCACGCGTTCCCGTCACCGTCGAAACTCGGTGATAAATAGGAGCCAAGCTTCTTGCATTTTGTGTTCCAGAAGGCAATGACTTCCATTGAGGATAAATCGACAAGTAACCCCAAAAAATACCAGCACTCACCTTTTTTGTAGGAAAATGTACCTTAACTTTGTGTAGCCCGTAAGTTACACCGCTAAGAAATACAGGCGCACTCCCTGTCTCCCCAGTTGTTGATGTCGGCTTAAAACCTTGATTCGGTGATGCGCCATTGATTAAAACCGTATTTCTTGATATATCCGTCAATATTGTATTTATTTTGTTACTGTCACCAATACCTTCATTGCGAACTGTGTTGTAAACAATCCCAGCAGAGGCACTTCGTACTCGTAACCAGATAGTTAGCATGACTTGGCCTGTGTGCTTGTTTGCAGTGGCAGCATTTAAGTACAGGTTGTGAAAAAGGGTGGTGCTCGTTTTATATTGCTCCGAATACCCAAAGCGACTATTCACTCGGTTATCCATGAAAGGCAAGTGCTGTACATCTCCCTTAATATCAATCACACCACCGTACAATTCAGCAGCAATCAAAGAGGCTTGCGCTTGATGTCCGATATCACCAAAGTGTAATCCATCTGGCTCCGCATCAACCCAGCGAATGAGATGACTATTATGTTCTAGCCACTCAGTTAACATGAGTGATTTGTCTATTAACGGAATGCTACGCTGTGCCGCGATATCTTTTTTCATTGTGTTGATTTCGAGTAGCATTTCATTCTTTCCTCTACCACTCGAATCTGAACGATAGGCAGGGCCTGATGTTAATAGAACAGGTAACGCTCCTGTCTTTTCTATCTCATCAATGAGCAAATTCGTCTGCTCCACGGTTTCATTAAGCTGAGAGCCTGCGGTCGGAATATCATTCAGCCCAAAATCCACAAAAACAATGTCGCAAACACCGTAGTTAGGATTGTTTGTGATGGCGGTAGGAAAATTCCTTACCGCCCAACCATCAGCTATCGTGCGTCCTGAATACCGTGCGTTGTACACATGGATATTTTCGTTGGTATACATGTCTCGAAGAATATCTTGTAACTTCTTAGGCCACGCATTGAGTGCTGTGCTTTCGTGATTGCTATCTCCTATTGCTTCATTCTTATTTGTGATAGGATTTTGTACCCACCCAGTCGTACCTAAACCATCCGTTGTTGAATCCCCATAGCACGCAATCTTAACCGTCTCACCTGCTGCCATGCGTGCCATGTAGTATTTGAGTGTCTTATTGGTTTTTACGGTAACTGTGGGTGATGAAGGTGGCACTTCTGTACTGGCATTAGTTGATGACTTACCAAGGGTTAACTGTTGTGAGTCATTGATGACTATCATGCTTTCCTCTTTAAACAAAATAGCCCCTGATTTCTCAGAGGCTATTTATTCGCTTATTGATTATCAAATTCGTATTTCATTTCATTATTTACAATTTGAAATAGCTTACAGACAAAACTATTTAATATACTTCAACTATTTAATTTTCCAGCAAGCACTTTACGCTTATCGGTGTACTATTCACCGCGTCCCAACACTAGGGGGATAAGTAGTAAACTCTCTATATTATGATTTATTTATATGCACTTTGTTGTTATGTGTTTAGCCTCTGCAAAAGAGGCTTTTTTTTACTTTCTCAGTTTATCTACTTTAGCTTGCAGTTTTTCATTCACACCTTTTAATTGCTGAACAATTCGCTCTGCCTCTTTGGTATGTTTACGATACACCAATGCCCCTGCGGCAAAACCTACTATAATCGCAATTAATATATAAAGAACTGTCATTTTGACCCCTTAATTTATTTAGCTGATTTTATCTATAGGATATATATTTTTCTAAAGCCATTTAACAACAATCTAAATAAGAAAATCGAAAGATCATTTAAACCTAACTATTTTTCATATAGTTATTTCTATTTAACCTTTGTTTATATTGTATTAATTATAGTTAAAGAGTCGGCTCCGTTCCGGCTACACACATAAAATATATTTAACCTAGTGATTAGCCCTTTCCCTCTAGTGACTGGGCATTTTTTTTATTCCATGCTCTAACTCGATTTAACCTTTAACTCGAAATACATCCCACACCACAAAGTCAGTCATATTTCGTTTCTTTTTATTACACACTGAAATACGTTAATCTACTATTCTATCTACGTTAGTATAAGGTGTTAAAAATAATGATAATCAAGATGTGTACTGGTACTAGTTAGCTCGTTAGTCTTCCCGACACGAGCTATTTTTTTGCCCTTTGCGCTTCAATTCTCCATATTGCATCCTTAGTAACCCGAAAGCATTATCAAACTAAAAGTATGTATATCGCAAAATCCATCACCAATACACCATATGAAAGTCAAAATTAGATGCCAAAATATTTGGATTTTCAATATTTAACTTTGTTTAGACTTTATTTAACTTTATTTAATTATAGTAATTCAATACTCATTTCATTGTGAGTCCTGCTCTATATCGAACTTTTAGCTCTTTCCTCTTCGTTAGAGTTTTTATTGTTTCGTATCGTTTTCTTATTATGATTTTGCCTGACCACCCCAAAAAGGAAAATCACTCATTTACAAGATATAAAACATATGTATAACCATCCTATTGCAGCGATTTTAATTATTAGCCTCCTTCTTTTTTTCGTTATAATTTTTTTAGTTATGGATAAAAAAACTTGTTATTTATTTAAGTTTTTCATTTACTTAATTACTGCGATAGCTTTTTTAAATATCTTTTTTTTCATCAATACTATTTTTTTTATTAACTAATACAAAAACTAAAATTCTGTACTAGTGAGTTACATTATTGACCCTAGCTGATTCAATCTCTCGTATCGCTTTTTTGTCAACGTTGCACTTTGCTATTGAGTTCATGGCGTCAATAAGCAGTTGTGGCATATCACCCCAATCTACATTCTCGGGAATATCTGGCTGAGGACAATCAGCGGTTAGGTGTGCCGGTATCAGTGGCGACTGAACGGGAATCAATACCTCTTTTGTATTTCCGCAACTCACTAACAACATCATCAGGCACAGCAGTATTAGCGCACTCATTGTCTTTGAGCACTGTTTTGATAACAGTCTTAACTTTGACATGTTCTGAGTCCTCTAATTGCCTTGCTTTGATATTATCGAGTGAGATTTGATAGCGAAGAGTGATAGCGGATTGGGTTACTTTGTTTAGCAACAGGCTTGCTGATAGTTGACTATTTAGTGATTCGTTTTCATTTGTGAGCTTCTGATTTTCAGTCACTTGCCAGTTAAGCAACCCACCCAAGATAATGACACCGACTAGCACTATCGTTGTTGCTTTCCCAATTCACAACAAACTCCACGCTTTTTCAAACGTAGCCTCATCATAGGGCTGTGAGCCATTTTCATGACGAATGATTGCCTTGGCCAGTTTAATTGTGGTTGCCTTATCATCAAGACTGATAACATCAGTAGTCGATACACCCAACTCTTTAGCTACACCGTTAATATATGCGCCTGTGTTGTTTTCATTTGTCGGAGCCCATCGGTTAATCAATCCTGATACAGTTTTTAATCCGTATTTTCGCTGATAAGTTCGAAGTAATGCGATTAATGCACGGATGCCATAAGCTGGACTTTCGAACCGACAGAAGCGAGACTCAATGCTTGGGTCATGTGGTAATTGACCTTTCCAATTATTGGCTTTGTTGTAGTCAATATTGCCGGGGTTATTATTGCGGATACCACGGGATACTTTACTCATCTGATACTCCAACTTTGTTTCCTGCCGCTCTACGTAACAAGCGGCCAATAAAGTCAACGCCAAGGTATCCAATGAAAACGCTTAGCAAGTAAACCAACTCATTATTCATTTCAAAAATGTTCAACATATCCTTAGCGAACCAAGCAAATATTGAACACATCACCGCGTCCATGGAGGTTTTCTTCCATCCCCCACCGTTATAACGACCGCGGAGAATAGCCATACCTCCTGCAAGTGCTGCGCCAACCCCCTGCTCTTTGACTGATGACAGCCATTCAGATAGTTGCACCCATACTTCAGGATTTTCTTTCATACGTTTCATGGCTCACCCCCGTATCGGAGGAATTTAGTTAATAGATAGCCGCGCACAATCTCTATGCGTCAATTAAGTGTGTGTGATTAGAATTCTGTGGCGGCGTATACGAAAAAAGGCCGCACTAGGCGACCTCTTGAATGTGGACAATCCGGAAATTCCACAATGATAAGTACAAATACCAAGCCAGTTCACCGTGTGAGGGGCTTATGACGCATCAACCTCGATTGTTCCAGCAATCTGTCATATCTGTGCTTACCATTATAGAAAAAGCCCCAACAGGGGCTTATTAAAAATTTAAGACTATTTATTGATAATAGTTACACGCTTAACATCAATCTCTAGTTCCATCCAATCTTTATCAACTTCACCATCTAAGCGAACTTTAGTGTCAGGTTTGACAACCTGTCCGCGCCAGCGTTTATCATCAATGTCTACAGCAATTGAGCCAGTACTATCTCTAAATTCGTAAAGTTCTTTACCAATCTGCTTAACAATATTACCTTCAAGTGAAACCCATGCATCATCAGGCAACTCTTTCGCTTGAATCACAGTTGTCACTGCTTGAGTTGTTGCAACAAACCCACCTCTTGGACCGACAGAACCATCATTAGAAACAAACCCGCCAACATGATTGTTAGCCAAAACGCCAAATGAAGCCGCTGATAATACGAGTGCGATAATTGCCTTATTCATAATCATTCCTTTTGTTTGTTAATTTTTTATAGTCTATCGATCAAATCTTAACAGAATCTTAAGGTGAATATTTAACTTATTGTACTTTTATCTGATTAAAACCATCCTATCCTGACAGTCCAATATTGATTATTTTCTATTTAAAATTAATGAGTTATATTTAACTTGAAAATTTCTCGATTAAAATAACAAGGTAATTTTATGAAAAAAACATTATTTACTAGTATTATTGTCATGTCTTTAATGTCTGCATCCGCTTTCGCTGCTACAAACGCAAAACCTGTATCACAGTGGACGTGTGAAGATTTCTTAGCAATCGATGATGCATTTTACCCAACAGCAATTGGTGCCGCTGAAATTATCACCCAAAAAGGTAAGGTAGAAGACCCTACTTTAGATATTAGCGGTATCGAAACATCCACTCCGTTAATTGTCGAAGCATGCGAAAAAGCCCCGAAAGAATCATTTATTCAAAAAGTCGAAGCTCATTTGAAAAAAATGTAACCGAAAACCCCACCCGCTAAGGTGGGGTTTTCTTTTATTGCGCATAACTACACATGAAACTCTGACCAAACGTAACAGTAAGTCTTATGTTTGTTTTTAGGTACAAAAAAGCCCCGCGATTGCGAGGCCTTGAATTGGCTTAATGCGACTAGGTATAGAATGTCCATTATTAGAAGATAATAAGCCAATTTTATGCAAAAATCAAATATCTCTGTCTATTTGGTTACTTTGCTAAATGCTTGTTCCGCTATACTTTCTTCAATAAGGCACTTGCGGGATAGTTTTTCATAGAAAGGCTTCCAATTGCGTGACCACGATGATTGAGTTAAATCAGGTACTAAGTGCTTTATCGCATTAAATGCTACTGATGACGGCACACGATTAAAGCCCTTACCTTCACAACGAGGACAATCTTTAAATACGGGAACACCCTGCAATTTAGTTTTTTCTTCATCTAATACCTTGCCTCTTCCTTTGCAGCGACAACGGTGTGTGATTTGACCTTTACCATTGCATGACTTACAAATAACCCTTTCAGTTTCCACAACATCGCGTTCTGTATTGGTATATCGCTTGGGTTGGCTCTTGGAAAATGACGGAAAAATAGCTTCCCTTGTTGAATACTTTGTTGTGGTAACTTTTTTATCAATCATCCCTTTCCCACTACATGCTGAACACTGGCAAACCGAACCTGCTGATCGAGCGTAATCCTCAAATGCCATTCTGGCCAGAACAATTAAGCAGTAGCCCAATTTCTTGCCAGCAGCTTTGCGAACTAATTTAGGAGCTACTTTTAGTGCATATTGGGTCAAGGCTTCCACGGTCGAAAATTTATCTTCTTCGCTGATGTCATTTTTAGCCAGAAAAGCCGTCATACCAAACTTAGCTTGTGATTCAGTCATCCCCATAGCTGCCATGATATCCGTTCCCGTTATTCGGTCAGGGGAAGTACAACCTGCTACATTGCCGAATGTAGGTGACTTAGGGTGAAAGTTTTTCAGTGCATTTTCGAGTTTCATTAAGCCGCCTCTCTTTGTTTCCGAATAAAAACACGTTCCCTTGCTTCACAACCTTGAGTGAGTAAATCATTAAAATCACCGAGGTCGGGATATCTCACGCTTACTTTTTCAATATCATTGTTTGACAGTAGATTTTTATTTGCACAGGCATAAGCTGCAGCTTCACCCGTTGCGCTCCAATCGTTATCAGCGAAAACAATTAGGTGCTTAACGCCCTTGGGTGCAACAAATTTCTCCATGAATCCAGCGTTCATTGCTGCCCATGTGTTGACGCCATAGATTTGTTTACACGACAAGGCGGTTTCTATTCCCTCTGCAATACCTAAGGTTGAGCTCACAGGAAACATACGGATGGCGACAGATTTTGCATATTGGAGATAGTTTTTTTCCTGCAGTGAGTCCATTTTTTTATCGGGTGTGACATTGGCTTTTTTATCCCCCTGTAGATAAGTTCGGTGCACATAACACAATTGCCCTCTCGCGTCAGTTGCAAGCGCCCATATTGCCTGAAAATGACCGGAATAACCGTGTATTGGCTGATTGGCACAAAACCGGACTTGTTCCATAGGTAGGGTAAAAATTCCACGATTTTGCAAATACTTTGCAGCCGAAGTCTCTTTTAAGTTCGGCATTCGAGAATAGGCATTAACAAATCGGACCCGATTATCCTCAGCGCTATCAACCTTAGTCGGATAAATCGTCTCTTTGTCACGTGCAATGCCTAAGATATTATCCAGTTCATCGGCTAGCGTTTTAAAGCTCTTCCCTGTAACTCGTTCAAGTAACTGTATACCGTTCCCTGAGCCACAGGTGCAAATCCATGTTCCCCGCCCGTCCCTGTCATCGATACGAAACTTTCCCTTTCTACCGCATATTGGACATTCTCCCGCGTAATGCTTATTACCCGTGATTGGGGGTAGTTCGTAATAGGCGAGAATTTTCTCCCAGTGTCCCTTTGCGGCTTCAATTGTATTCACAATAGTGCTCCTTGCTGTGGTGTGTCACTCAATTGAGTTTTAATATTGGTAATATGCTGTCGGGCTTTCTTTCTGCCTTTCGCCCACTTGATCTGCTTATGTTTAATGTAATTACTGACCTCAGGGGTGATTTCTTGAGGGTTTTCATGTAGTCCGTGAGGCTTTTCACCAAACTTTTCAATAAATGTGTGATAGACCCAACCTTTGCTTATTGGTCGTCCCTCGGCGACTCTAATGGCTTGGTAATATTTGAGTTGAGAATAGAAACTTTGCTTTTCTTGCTGGGTATAAACTTTTTCGGTCTTACCCAGTTTTTTGATATTACGTGTTGTATCGACTTCGACGTCTTCCCCGGCGAGTGGCTTAAATCCACATTTAGGACAAGCATAAACACCTGCAGGCTTCATGTAGTGGCATGAGGTACATTCTTTCGGTTTCTTCTCGCGTTTTTCCTGCTCACGAAAACTATTAGCCTCTTTCATGCCGTCATTTTTGCTCGGGAGCTCGTCATATTCGATATCATCAGGGAAACCTAAGCGGTGGACCGTGCCGGAGTGGTCTAGGATTATGGCTTTATCTTTACCCGGAGCAGGTCTTAATGCGCGCCCCAGCGTTTGCAGCCAGCGTATCTCTGATTTAGTCGGTCTCGCATAAATGACGCAGCGCACATCACTGTCGAACCCCGTTGAAAGCACGCCTACATTCACTAATATTTTTGTGGCGCCCTGCTCAAATCGGTGGATCATGACTTCGCGCTCATCAAAAGGGGTATTTGCCGTCATTACCTCGGCATTCACTCCTGCGCGGTTAAACTCCATCGTGACATAGTTGGCATGACTGACATTCACGCAAAAACAAATCGTCGGTAAATTCTCACCTAACTTTAACCAACTGCTCACAACATCACCGACTAAGTCAGCCCCACACATAATTTCGGCAATTTCATCTTCTTTGTAATCACTGCCGTATTCCATGCTGCTGGCGGATTTCACGCCTGTTAAGTCAGGTTTAGTCGGTGCATAAAATTCATAGCTACTGAGGTCACCACGTTTGATTAATTCTTTAATCGTGGTCGGCTTGATAAGGCTTTGGTAATACTTACCGAGGAAAGGTGAGAATGGCGTACCGGAAAGCCCTACCACTTTACAATCGGTTTCAGAGGTTAAGCGTTCGATTTCAACTAAGAGTTTTTTGCGCTTTAAATGCGCCTCATCAATAATCAATAAATCAATATCTAGCGGAAAATCACGGCGAATAAGTGTATCTGCTGAGGCAATTTGTATCAGCTTACTGAGGTCTTGATTTGAATGGTCACGCCAAATGTAAGCTATATCATCCGCATGTAAACCATATTGAACAAATCGCTGTGCAGTCTGAGTGATAAGTACGGTAAAAGGCACCACAAAAAGCACTTTCTTACCGTGTGAAACAAAACCAGCTGTTAAAAATGCCGCTAACCCTGTTTTACCTGCCCCTGTCGGCGCATAAACCATAAAGGAATTATGTTGCTTCCACTCACGACGCAACATGTTCAATGCGCGCTCTTGTGCAAAATTAGGTGTTATTGTTAACATGATTTCACCTCACTATTCCATTTTTCAGTCTGCTGTGTCAAAATCAGACCTAGACCATTTCTTCTCGGGATTGCGTCTCTGGTAAGGGGTTAAGTATTTTACTGGTGTCCCATTTACTTAATCCGCTTACCACCCTTCCGGCTTAACTCAGCTTTCCACTCACGAATAATTTTCTTTGTGTCTTCCCTGTGTTCAGGTGCTGGCATGTCGGCGTATGACTTCGCATAATCAATATTTTTGTGGTACGGGTTACGGATAACAGGCATGACGATCCCCACCGCCCGAGCGACATCTTCATCCGTCGGCACGCGGTCTAAATATTTTTTAAAATCCAAAGTGCCTGTTTCAGCGAAGTGATCAGTGATTTTTTTCAGTTGCTTCACTGCACGAAAAACCGTTCTAACCTCGTCATTATTCGCTGAAGGCATTGGGTCACCGTCAATCGTTTCACCGTCGATGTAAAGTGGGATGCTGTCAATAAACGCCCCACGATTGATAAACTTGTTCACTTCGGTAGTCGTGATAACGGGATAGGCTTTGACTAGGTTAAATAGCGTGACTGAAACGTGTTCATCCTTCAGGGAGCTTTTACCTTTGCTGTTGCGCACAGCGGCAATCAATGCGTCTTGATGTTCACGACTCAATAAATCGTAATCGCCTACCACGATGTAATGAGTGCTTAAATCTTCAAGGTGTATCGGCTTCGCGTGACTGTTGTGGGGTTTGTGTTCTTTGGTTGGCTTACGCTCTGGTGCGTTAGATCGAACCAGTGTTTTAGCTTCATGCTCAGACATGCCAATGGAAACTAATTCAGCTACTGCACGAGCAGGCTTCCAGCTAATCAAGCTACGATGTTTTTTGATAATTTGTTCTGCCTGTGCATTCATGATAATCATTCTCATTTGTCCAAAAAAAATAGGGGGGTACATATTTACTTCGTTTTCCCACTCATCCTGTTTTTCGTCATTAAACCCTTAAAACCCAATGTTGATAATCATTCGCAATTGCGTTTTGAATTACCCCTAGTGATCCCCTAACCCCCGATCCCATTCCAAGGAACTAACCCAATTCGGTGTTTCCTGTGAGTACCTATCTTGAAGCAACATCAGATTTGGGCTTGGCTCTTGGCTGGGCGATCTGACACCAACAACGGCACTGAGGTATAACCTTGCATTGCCTTCGAATAACGTCTCACGAACTGCCTTAACCTTGAGTTCGCTTCATGCCTCGCTTTGTTATCTTTGCGATATGAAACTGGCTCTAACTCCCAATGCTGCTGATACACTTCTGAATAAGCCACCAGCGCCCTATTTCTCGCACTCGGTGACAGTTGCAATAACATTTCCTGAATCCACTTAGCGTCATCAGGAAAGTAATGCTTAGGCATCGGTATGTTGTGTATCTGACTCATTAACACCACCTACCGAATAAATGTCAGGTCGTAAATCGCTCCTGCTAATTTGGCCATTTGAATTTTGTTCAATTAGCTTGCACATTTTGTACCCGGGTTTTTTATGTCCAGAAAAAACTAATCTCAAATAACCAACCGACGATTCACACATTACGGCGAACTTTGCTTTTTCTTCGTTTGATAATTTTTTCCAAAAGTCGTACATTTATGTGTACCTCCTAGGTACATTATGCACAATAAAAATGTACCTGCAAGAAACTTGTAACTTGAAGGTACATAAGATTAAATTATGAGCATGAAAACTATCGATCAGATCAGGGCAGAAAACGCCCGAAAGCTAAGAGACTCAGTAGGCGGAAACGCAGCATTTGCAACGCACATTGATCGTGAACCTACACAGGTAAGTCGCTTAATTGGCATAAATCCAACTAAAAAGATTGGCGATATAATGGCTCGCCATATTGAAAAATGCTTTGGTTTGCCTATTGCTTGGCTAGACCAGGAGCACGGAGACAATAAAACCAACCCACCAGAAATTAAATCTCCTTCAAAAGAATTTAAAATAAGACAAGTCCCTTTGCTCACTTGGGTACAGGCAGGAGCTTGGACTGAATGTGAGCCTATTGATATTGACGAAGATTTTATAAAAAAATATCCATGCCCTGTGCCATGCAGTGAGCGAACATTCGCACTAAGTGTTGTTGGCGAATCAATGTACCCTGAGTATATGCCCGGAGAAATTATTTTTGTTGATCCCGAAGTTCCAGCACTTACTGGTGATGACGTTGTTGCAATGCTTGTAGATACTGGGCAAACAACATTTAAACGCCTGATTGATGACGGCTTTTCAAAGATGCTAAAAGCAGTTAACCCGAACTGGCCAAATCAATATGTTCCTATTAATGGAAATTGTAATTTGATGGGCACTGTTATTTTCTCTGGTCGAGCAAGAAAAAAATAAACGTTTAAATATCATTGAATTAACCCTTTTTTAATCAAAAAGGGTTTTTTTGTACTTGACTATGTACCCCAAAGGTACATAATAAAATTCAAGTTAACCAAAAAGGTACATACAGATGGATTTTGAAAACATATTATTTAAATCTAAGCAGCTGACATCTCAAATAACTGGAGTTTATGAGTTATCTCTTTCGGGGTTCTCCGGTTCAGATCTGACTGAAATGGTTGGTGTGGCACTAAACCTTTGTTCTTCATTGAATAGCGAAATTCAAGGCACTATTGCCACTGCTGAAAACGCACAACCCAAATCAAAAGTAACAATGGACGAAAGACATCAAAACTCCTTCGCCGCACGTTTGCGCTTGGCTCTTGCGCACTCTGGAATGACACAAGCCGCTTTAGCTTGGGGGATTGGAGTTTCACAAAGCACAATCAGTGCATTGGCTACTGGTCGAGTAAAAGGCGTGGGAATTGAGCGAGGAGCAGCTTTATCTGAAGCTTTAGGTGTAAATCTAAGGTGGCTCATGCGCGGTGAAGGTGAAATGCAGCCAGCTAAATTTTTAACTCATAATGACGAGGTTTAAAAAATGCCGATTATACATTATACGTCAAATACCAGTGTACTTAAACCTGATGTCCGTACAGGCCTGTTTAAGTTCTGCTTCTTTGCTGTAAAGCGTAGTGACCCACAAGCTAAAGCCGAACGCAAAGAGGTTTATGCAACGGATTTGAAGTCAGCAAAGTTACAACTTGTACGTGATTATGTTTTATCACTGGCATCACAAACACCTGTAGGAGCGTGACATGTCACACGAAATTGAATTAAGTGTCGCCGCAAAAAAAAGCGCCCAATTGAATGCGGTACTGTTCCAGCTAAATAGCCAATTTGCAGGTGATCCAGTTATCGATAGCTTAATTGAATTAGCTTACGAACTATCAAACCCTGTAGCAGGTTGGTTAATTGAAGAAAATGCACAACGGGATAACGGACATGGATAAATTAATAACGACTGATGCTAGCCAGCTCATAGACACAATGCATCGTGTTAAAGCTTTTCTAGTTGCAGCACAATTCCTTAATAGAGACTCAAGCGAGCGTCACATTGCCAATGAATTAATCTGTCAAGCTGAGGATGAAATAGAAAGGTGTTTAGGGGGGGGGGTGATGCTTAATATTGATAAATTTGACGCCGTACAAGATGAAATTAATTTGCTTATTGACGATGTGCGAAAAACAAATTTTAAAACTAGGCGAGAGCGGCGATTAATTGAAATAAGCACCCTGCTTAATCACATTAAATTAAATGTTTTATCCAATAACGAAAGTATTGATGTAGAAAACTTACATTACTGGCTTCATGGTGTTCAGGTTATTGTTTCTCTCGAAGTCTATGATATTGAAACAGGTAAATAAGGAATTAAAAAATGGCAAAATCAAAGCCAACATCTTATTCAGTTGGTGACAAACAGCGACTCAATGAAATAATTGAAACCAATGAAGAAATGCAAGCAATTATAATTCCCGTTTTAACAGCTGTAGAAAATGAGGCAGATACAGATACATTTTTATTAGTTCGCGCAATTCAACGCATTTTACTAGCTCAGGGAGCAGAACTAAATGAATTAAAGATAAATTTCAAATCTGCAATTATGGGGTGAATATGAAAGCAAATGAAATAATCAAAATAAAAGATTTTTCAAACTATTCAACAGAGCAACTTCTAGCTATTGCCATTAATGGTGAAGCCTCATCAGAGGCATTAATTGAAGGAGTTGGGGCTATTGGCACTTTATTGTTTGAATCATCATGCACTGATAATGATGGAACAACTAAAGATACACTGGGTAAAATCGGCTTATTGATTCAAGAGTCAATTATTATTGCTCAGGCATTAGATGATAATGTTTTCTATTCAAATGAGGAAATTAAACGGCGTTCTGCCCCCCCCCCAATCAAAATAGTAAGTTATCAGAAAATAAGTTACATGGTGCTATTGGGGATATTAATAATGTTGAGCTTTCTCTGCATCAACTTAAAAGTGACATATACGAAAATGAACCAGACACCCCAACGCTATATGCACAATTAGATTTAATGGCAAATAAATTAAGTAAAACACTCAATAGTTTAGACGCTCTTATTAAGGAAAATTAAAATGACAAACAAAGCAAAGCCTATAGAAATAACAACAGGTCACGACATTCAGGTCATTACTCGTGAGGTTTATTTTGTTCAGCCATGCAATAAAAGCTATTTCACTGAAGATGCAGCTATCAATAAATATGCACACATCCTTGCTAGTGATGAGTTCAGTAAGCTAGGCAAGCCAACTAACGAGCCAGACATTAAAACACAGTTGCCTGATGGTACTCCTGCCTTTAAGCGCGGTGCCATGCTGCCAGAGTATATAGATAGACAGGCTGAAATATATCGAGATTTAAAACGGAAGCTTAAAAAAGAAAAGTATATTTTACAGTTAGAAAAGGAATGGCAAAAAGCAAACACAAGATTCGAAGAAGCAAAGGAAGATGCGGTAATAAAATACGGCAGACTTCAAGAAGCAATAACCAATAAATAATTAAACAATCAAGTTAAATTTAAATCAGCGCCAATGCTGAGGGAATCCCCTTATCTAAATTCAGGAATAAGAAAATGGAAAAGTTAACTTTATTAGATAAAAGAAGAAAACATTTTATTGATGCAATCTTTGATTATCTAAAAAGTAAAAAGAAAGCTTCAACATTCGAGCGTACTGTTGATGGCATTAAATACCGTATTGATTTAGACACTGAGGTATTAAAACAGTCGTTAATCAAATTGTATGAAAATAACATCTGCCGCAAAGAAGCTGGAGCAACCGACCAGCAAATAATTGAAGTCTACGATAGTTTTTACAACAAACACGGAAAGCTAACTGATGAAGGAAAAGAGTTCATTAGTGATATTACTTTGCTCATTGCTGAACATTTACATCAAAAGGAAGCGAATAAATGAAATTAACTTATTTAAACATCGCCAATCAAGCAGCGGAGGCTGAGCGTGAAGGTGATTATTTAAAAGCAGCTCAATTATGGGGACAGGCTAAAAACTTAACTAAAAGCGAAGCTATTCGCCAATGGGCTGAATATCGAATTGAACATAATACATTACGCCATTCTTTATCTGCTCGTGAGACTGAATTGGCAGAACGAGCAAAAAAGGCACGTGAGAAATATAAGCTTAAAAAAGAAGCTGAATTACTGGAGGAAAACATCAATAGAGGCACGGTAAGTAATGAATAAATTTGATCAATTAATGAACCAAGGAAAAGAGCTAGAAGCAAAGAAATTATATCGCCGTGCTGCAGATAAATATAACCAAGCGTTTTCTATTTCAACTCCCGGCAGCCCGGACGGTTTGAGTTATCAAGAAAAGGAAAGCAAGGCAGCAGCAGATAGATGTTTATCTAAGGCAAAAATTAAAGTGACGGAGAGTTATTTATGAGCAAAAGAAAACGCAGCAGAACTCAACAAGGGATTGCAGGTATGACAATTGCCCAAGGGCTTAGTTTAGAAAGAAATGAAGTTAAAGATTATGCCAATGTCTGCAAACACTTATCCCAATTTGAAAGAAACGGCGATGACATTCGAATGCCACTAAATAGACAACAGCGCCGATTAGCCAAAAAGTTAAAAATTAATATTCAGAAGGTTTAATTATGAGCGAATTAATCACAATTGATGCCAACTCATTACCCGTTATTGAATGGAAAGGTGTCCGAGTTGTTACTACGGAAACATTAGCAGCTGGCTATGGCGTAGATGAAGCCAATATCCGCATGAATCTTTCCAATAACCGAGATCGTTTTGTTGAAGGGGTTCATATCATCACACTAAAAAGTGATGCATTACGTTTATTTCGTAACCAAGTAAAGGATATTTACTCGGTTAATAAACATACGACTTCTTTGACACTATGGACCGAAAAAGGCGCTGCCCGTATGTCGAAAATTGTCGATAGCGACGAGGCCTGGTCTTTCTTTGAAAAAATGGAGGATGCTTACTTTCGTCCTGCACCGACTGAGGTGAGTCGAAAACAGCTTGCACTGATGGTAATTGAAGCTGAAGACCGCGCAGAAGCTTTCCTGCTTGAAAATAAACATCTCAACGCGACAGTGGAAAGCTTAGGTAAACATTTCAGCAAAGGCATAACGATCACCTCATTTTGCAAGGCACTTAATGGTGTAAATGTTAACAAAATGATGTGGTGGGCTTCAAAACGAAACTGGGTTTATAACTCACGCCGTGATCTTGAGAAGTCTCCTAAGTGGCGAGTTGCTTCATACGCTCGGGATAAATATCTCACAGAGGAAGAAACCAAAGTCACTCCTCATGGCATGGAAGAATTTATAAAAGTGACGCCAGTCTTATTAGAAAAAGGTTGCCACCGCTTATATCAGCTCTATATGAAAGGTGAGCTTCCAATGAAAAAGACATGGAACGGTGAGTTTTCACACGACAAAGCTATCTACACACCGGAGGCTAAATAATGGCTTATTTTACTGATGCAGGTAACGGCGTTATTGCCGACGATGGCACTTTGATTTCTTATTCTGACGCAGTTAAGGCGCTTGAATGTGGTCACTACGATAAAGAGTTAATAAAAGGCTTGTATTTGGCTGCTGCCGTGATGGGTAAGTTAGCTGATGAACCAGACACCCTAACACCTGAACAACGTGTTTCAGTTTGGCGTTGGGTGGTAGTGGCTTGCTTTATCCGCGAACAACAAGAGAAAAACGGCACTATTGAGGTGCCAAATGGCAACGGCGGTATTGATTTAGCAACCATCTATAGCAATGGCAAATCGTCACTGAGTATTTACCCTGCTCCTCTGCGCCTTGCACTAAGTGAAAACTTAGAACGGATCATGGTTGAAACCGTCGGGAAAGCATTATGGGCTGACTTTACTGTCCGAGTGTATATCGATTTTCTTGATATCTCACTAGAACACGGTCCTCGTCTATCAGCCAAAGGACGCGAAGGTCTTTGCATTCTTCACGATGATTATATCCGTGCACTGGAATCAGAAGGTGGTTTCCCTGCAATGCCAACCATGCACTAAGGACGGTAAAAAATGAAAATTGAATATATCGCCATGGGCAACACAGCAAAGATAACCATTTTATCTTTTGTTACAGAGCGTCGATTGTTAAATCGGCTGATAGATAAAGCCTTGCTAAGCGCACCAGTCCATGAAGCGTCTACAGGTTTCTTTTTTCGAGTAACAACGATTTACGGTAAGGCTAACCATGTATTACATGCCTACAAAATTATTAGCAAGGAGGCTAACAAGTGATTGAACAAAACAACACTGACCATGAAATGGTTGATTACGACGATGTGATAGTTCGGGTTACTCACTATGTGGATGATGGTTGCGATTGGACGGCTCGAATTATTCACGGGATCAGACAACGCTGTTATATCAGGATGGGCGTATACCCTCCTCTACCTCCGGTGCCACAAATTGTTGCACCAAAATTAATCCCGATCACCAAAAAGAAAAAACGAGCAAGGAAGGTGAATGATGAGCAAAATTAAGAACCCTATTGTTTTAGTTAACATACATAAAAATCACGAAAACAGTGTGGCTGTTCACGTTACTGACGGATCCAACGATTGGCGAGACGTCCGTAAGGGCTGCATTGCTGACCTAGACGAGGCTCATCCCGATGATGCTATGGATAGGTTACCACTTGAGGTTTTGTATTACACGGCTATAGCCCTCGAGGAGGAGCGAGCAAGAAATAATAAGCTTCAACAAATAATTGGACAGGCTCGGCAATTCATTGAAACCATCATGTTTCATGTTGATGACGATTACCATAGCCAACATATTGCCCATCTTGTTAAGCAAGCTATTTACTGGTTAGAGCTTGGAAGTGAAGCAAATGACAACGCCTGATTTCAACCTCGTCAGTATCATTAAAAATGCAGGAGGTGATCCGGGTGAAGTAACTGATGCCGTTTGGAATGCCGGTTATCAACGAATGAATTTCACCACAGAGGAAATCATTCAAATGACCACCAGCCAGATAGCCGATTGTGTTTATTATGGCGTCCCGCAAAATGTATGGCCAAAAACAGTTGAAGACCTCAGCTATGGAAACCTAAACGCCATTATCGATGATGCTATGTGGCTAGGAACTCCAGCTGAAGTTGCAGCGGCAATATTGAAGAATGGATATGTGAAGGGAGGTGATAAGTGACCCTTGATAATGCATATATGACCACTAAAGATGTATGTGAACATCTACGAATTTCTTCAAGAACGCTAGACAGAAGAAGAAAGCGTGCAGTATTACCATTTCCCGAACCTGACTGTAGCTATCAAGGATCTGAAAATAGATGGTTTAAATATAAAGTTTTAGAATGGCAAACGAAAGATTCGGAACTAAGTAAAGCGAGCCGCAAATGAAAATAACGCCCCTAACTTGGGGCGAATTTCGTTATTAACTCCAATTTATCCCACCACTTTTTATAAGCCTCTCTCATCTCATTCATATAGCTGTATTTATCATAAACACCCCATACCCCGGGTAATTTATGACCTAGCATTGTTTCTGCGACATGGGGCGCGGTTAATTCTGAGAAATTCGTTCTAGCGGTACGTCTTAGGTCATGCATAGAAAAATGAGGGATGATTACATCATAACTTCTTTTGCAGTATCGAATAAGATTTTTAGGAAATGATAGGTGAAAATTAAAAGATATAACATCCGTTCCTGAGTTAAAAATTACTTCACTATCAGCTAACTCGATAAGCCTTTGTATAGCAGGAACAGAGTCTTCTATTATTGGTCTTATTAATGGCATTCCTGTTGAGCCTCCTGTCTTGTGGTTCTCTGCAGGAACTACCCATATCATTTTATTGAAGTCAAAATCGCTTTTTTTGGCTAATCGAAGCTCACCAACACGACAACCATAGTAAAGGCATAAAAACACAAACAAAGCGTTTTTCTCTTCCATTCTTGATTCTTTGCTAGCTTTTAAAATGTAGTAAATTTCTGAGTCGTCTAGCGTGCGTGAACCTTGCCCCTTTTTAACACCGAAATCTTTAGGGCTAAGATTTAATAGCGGGTTTAGAGCTATCATATTCCGCTTTCTAGCCCACTCATAACATTCAGCTGAGTTATTTAAAATGCGCTTCGTGATTTCTGAGTACTTTTTAGACATTCCATCTAAATAAGAAACCCATATTTTTGTAGTTAACTGCTCTGGTGAATACTTACCTAACTTAGGGAATACGTGTATTTCAAAAGTTCTCAATACGTTCACTGAACTTACCTTCCCTTCAAAATGCATCTCATGCCACTGTCGATATAAGTCTTCAAATGAGCTATTCTGATTGATAGTTTCAATTTCCAAGGACTGAACCAGTTTTGGGTTTTGCCCCTCACTTAGAACCTTTGACCAGTGCAAAACCTTAGATCTGGCTTCTTTGAGTGACATTACAGGGTATTTCCCAATAGTCATCTTATCCTGCTTACCTAGAAATCGGTATCGATAGAAAAAAGACACCACGCCATTTTTAGAAATGCGCACCCACAAACCGTCACGATCTGATTTTTCGATAACCGATGATTGTTTTTTGCCCTGATTTATTCGCAAAAATGTATCTGTTATTGCCATTGTTGCCCCATTTTTACAATTGTCATCCAGTTTTGATGGACACACTGGTGGACACATTAAGTATGTCTTATGGTGGCTTAACCTGTCTTAACTTGTCAATGGGGGTTTTATTAAATCATTAAATAACAAATACTTGTACAAATGAGATGACTAAGGTTGTCTTTTGCTGTCATAGGTGTAAATGTCACAATTGATGACAATGGTAAACCTACCCCACTATTTGAGTCATAAGCTTTTTTAAGCCATCAACATAAAGGTTTTGTTTATATTGCTAAAGGTGCGAATTCTGTAAACTTTAATTCACACCTTTCTAATAACACATCAGCCGCCCTTATTTAATTCACTTTTCTCACTTCTGATGTGTTTTATATCGAAAATTTATTCGTATTAAATGTTTTTATAAAATAATCACCCTAACGCCTTAAACCACACTTAAAATATCAATTAATATTCCATTCCCTTATCTTTTCATCTGTCTGGCATGACTTCTTAATCATTTCTCTTATTAATATCTTGTTACAACAAACACATAACGTGGCTAAAAGATAGGAAATCCCATACCCTAATATATTGTATATTTTTATTATATATTGATATTTTTAAATTAAAATCGTAGAGTATAGATGATGCCAATAACTCTAAAAATGCGTAAAGTTCTCAGGCTTATAGCTTATTTTATATTACGTATTTTGATGTAAACTTTTCTTTATGTAATATACTTTGTTGGTAATAAATCTCATTGAGACATTTTATTAAAAATAGAAATAAACAACGCTAAAATAAGATATCAAATTATGCTTAGAATTCTTTCATTTATTATTTTATGTGCCTTTTCAATTAACCTAAGTGTCGCTGCGGTTCCCAAAGAAACTATCAAACGTATCGAGCAAGAAGCGCAAAAAGGCGATATAAAAGCGCAAGTCATGTTAGGAATTGGCTATTACCTTGGTAACGAGCTTAAACAGGACTATGGTAAAGCAAAAAAATGGTTAACGATGGCATCGAATAAGGGCAATTCTGATGCTCAGTTGTTTTTAGGGGACATGTATTTAAATGGTAATGGCGTTGAGGCCAACCTTGAAACAGCCATGGATCTATTCGAAAAATCAGCCAATAAAGGCAATGTTGAAGCCCAAAATTATATGGGCCAGTTTTACTATCAAGGTATTGGTGTAAAACAAAATTATATTACTGCTTTTGAGTGGTTCAAAAAATCTGCTGATAAAAAATTTCCACCCGCACAATACCAAGTCGGTAAAATGCTAGAAAGTGGAGAGGGAATTGAAATCAATGAAAAATCTGCAGCTGAATATCTAGCTCAAGCCTGCAAAGCTGGCTTAAAAGAAGCTTGCGTAAAAAAATAAATCTACCCCAATATTTCCTGCATTTTACCTGATGTTATTCATTATAATGGCATCAGGCTCCCCTCTTTTTTTGATGAAAAATCTTTTTACGGCTACTTGCTCACACCCTTCCACCAATAAATTCATTACTATTAATAATCAATTTCACAATGTATGATATTGTTCTAAACTTATAATATAAAAGAGAAAGGGAGATATTATGTACAATACAATCTTAGTTCCGATCGATGTAACCGAAGATGCTCTCACTAACTTATTAGTTCCTCATGTTAATTCGCTACAAAAATTGAATGATGCAACAGTGCACTTTCTTGCCGTAACCGCACCAATTTCAAACTATTTACGCTATGGTGGCACCATCTTACCAGGAGACTTCCCTGACGACGAAAAACAAGCTGAAATTATCCTTACAGAATTAAAAGAAAAAATTAAACTATTTGATATCCCTGCAGATAAAATAAAGGCGAAAGCAACCGTTGGTTCTGTTAAAGACGAAATTTTGGCAACCGCAGAAGATATCAACGCCGATATTATTCTATTAGGTTCACGCCGCCCGAGTATGTCAACCTATTTGCTGGGTTCTAATGCCGCCTCAGTAGTTCGTTATGCAAAAACTAGTGTATTAGTGGTTAGATAATAAAGACTAAAGTGCTATTTGGAGCTTAAGCAAACACATTTTACAAACAAAAGGTTTAGCCTTAATGATTGTTACAAAAAACAGCAAAGACATACACTTTATAGGGCTATTTATGTGTTCATTTAGGGTAAATTAAAGGCTCATAAACATTTTCGTGATTTTCACGCCCTGCTTTTTTAGCGGGGTTTTTTTATGCTATAAAACTGATGAATGGCTTAATCTAAAGCGTTTAAAAGGAATACCATCAAAATCAACAATGCGTTCTTCAGTAAAACCATAACGTAAAATCGCGGATACTTTCTTGCGTGTTAACGGTAAATGTATTGTAACTGACTCAACCTTCAGTGATGTAAAAGCTTTATTAATAATATTCTTAACAATAGATTTTCCCTTTCCCCAAAAACTTAGGATGTAACACTAAAGCTAAATCTGCATCACCCGCTTCATTTTGTAACCCTCCCCAACCGGCAAACTGGTCATCAATCACAATGGCCCATACTCCATAGCCATGTTGCTTCCAATGCTGCTCTTTTCCTGCGACCCACTGCTGGCAGGCCTGCTCATCGAAATGGCTGCTGCCTAGAGGCATATGTTCAAGTACAGATGGATGAGTATTTAATGCGATAAGATCTGCGGTAGCAATTTGATTTAGCTGAAAAAACTGAATAGGCATAGTGACTATTTTGTCCACATAAGATATTAATAAACCCAATATATAATTTGGCTATCTTCCCAAAAAATGATGCCCCGCTCAAGTTTGTAGGGCATCAATATACCGTGATTACTGTTCTAAGGCTGTCGCCATGACTTTTTGAAAATCTTCCCAAGAACAATAGCCGCTTTTATCAATTGGACACCCTTTTAGCTCTAATGTGACATGTTTAGGCGGTGTTTGTAATGATAAATACGTATTATCTCTAAGCTGGTCTGCAGTTTGGTAAACATATTCGACTTTCATAAAATCTTTATTCGCTTGCTTATCTGTCCAGCGTTGGAACACTAATTTACCTCCAATCGGGGTATGTTCATACTGCTCTGGTAATTGATACGGTTTAAAATCCATTGCTGACATGAGTGACGCAATATTCGAGTCATGACCGACTAAGAATATAAATTTTGCTGTTTCTCCTTTATCGACCGAAACAAAGCCTTTATCGATATAATTGAGTATTGGATGTGCGACATTTTTTGCAATGATTTTTGGCGTAAATAACGTTTCTTGGTAAGCATTTTTTAGCGTATTCAGTTTTTTCCATTTTTCAGGGGTATTCACAAGCCCCCAAGCCACTTCATTAGCAGGAAAACCTTCATAATATTGAAGGTCTATCGCATCCACCGCTGAATTCGCAATTTTTAATGGACCACTGACGCCTGGTTCTTTTTCAGCTTCAATAATAAAGCTGTTTTTTTGGTTATTTAAATTACATAATTTGTCTGTTTTACATTTCTGAGAATCTTTAATATTCAGAACACTATCTAATTCGTCATAACCCGCAGTCAGTGATAACCCTTTAAAATATTGTTCCATCTCAGCGAGTGCCTGCTGTTTAAATTCAGGGGAAGCATTGGTAATAATTGGGTTAAAAACAGGGTCCATTTTACCAATTTCAGGCTGATGATGAATACTCACCTTGCATCCTGGAAATGCGCCTGCAGCAAAGAATTGGGCAGTTGCTATCGTTCTTTGGAGACTATTTGTATAAAGGTATACATCCTCATTACTTGTTGGACACAGTTCATCTGCAAGTAATTTGTTTTGGTCTATCCACTCCCTAAAATAATGCCCCATGTAGACTTCAAGTGCGCCGCCTTTAGTAGTGAGATAACCACTTTGTGCATCCCATGCAGGCCATTTTTTATCAGTCACTTCAGTAAGAATACCGGTATTTACGATAGGTGTACGTAAATTATGGCGGCTAAGGACTAAAACTTGATCTAAAACCATATCTGTTTTGCTATCTGTACTCGCTAATACAGGCGCAATAGGTGTTAATAATGCCGTAGATAAACAGAGAGTTAGCAATTTATATTTCATTAATATACCCCTACAATTAAAGCAACAAAGAAAAATACGTTCATCGCTATATAAAGAACTTAGCGAAAAATCACACCGCAACTTATCTAATAATGACGAAGTTGACTTTTTTTTCTGCGATAAATATCTCAAAAACAATCTTAAGGTAAATTAAAAACAAACGATTGACAGAAGAAAACCAGCAGTTAAGATTTTCCAATCAATACACGGAGATAATATAATGATAGTCCAAAGCGCAACACGTGCACACGATGATGATATTATTCGTGTTTGGGAGTCTTCAGTGAGAGCAACTCACCATTTTTTAACTGAAGAAAAAATTGCTGAACTAAAAATTGCTATCAAAGATATTTATTTGCCGTATTTAGCTGTTTTTGTGACATTCAATAGCGCAGGCAATATGACCGGTTTTCTAGGGTGCGATAAACACCGCCTTGAAATGTTGTTTATTTCCCAAGAAAGTAGAGGCCAAGGTACAGGGAAAAAACTGCTTCAATATGCCATTGATACCTTAGGCATTACTGAGTTGGATGTTAACGAACAAAACCCTCAAGCTATCGGGTTCTATCAACATATGGGTTTTACACAATATGCACGTTCTGAATTAGACGGCGAAGGCAATCCATTCCCTATTCTTCATATGCGTCTTAATAAAAATAGTCATGATAATCATTGAGTTAGAAACAACACATTTACGGCTGCGTGGGTGGCAAGAAGAAGATAAACAGTCATTTTACCAAATGAATAGCCATCCCGATGTCATGCATTATTTTCCTTCTGTGCTTAATGAGCAGCAAAATGCACAATTTATGCAAACCATCATAGATAAATTTGCTCAACAAGGAGGATGGGGATTATGGGCTGTTGAATTAAAATCCAATAAACAATTCATTGGGTTTATCGGTTTAAATATTCCTTCAGCAACACTCCCTTTTTCACCTTGTGTTGAATTAAGTTGGCGTTTGTTACCGGAATATTGGCATCAAGGCTACGCCACTGAAGGAGCGAGTCGTGTCATCGAATACGCTTTTGATAAACTAAACCTGCCCGAACTGGTTGCATTTACGGCAGTGGTGAATTCACCATCAGAATCCGTAATGAAAAGACTAGGAATGATAAAACAACTAAATAACTTTTATCACCCAGCACTCCCTGATGGGCATTGGTTACAAGAACATGTGTTGTATCGCATCAAGGCCAGTGACTTTTTAAACAAATCTCATCAATAAGAAACCATTTAGACAAAAAATCCCCACAAAAAAAGCCATCACAATGTGATGGCTTAATGTTATTTAACACCTACTGCGTAAATTATTTTTTACTTTCAGCTTCGGCTTTGGCCTCTTTAGCTTCTACGTCACGGTACCAACGAGGGTGATGTTTTCGCGCCCAACGGCGGCTAACTTTCCCTTCGATCATTCCGTTGATTGAACCTTTAACCCAAAATGCCATGTACATATGAATTAAAATGGCATGGATCAAGACAATCGCAGCAACGGCATGAATCAACAACCCCCACCGCACGACCCACATTGGGAATAAATGTGCGAAATAAGGGCGCCAAATGATAATACCAGTTATCAAGAGCACAAAAATCAGGCTCATAATGCTCCAGAACATCATTTTTTGACCGGCGTTGTATTTACCGACATCAGCCACTTCATGTTCATTACCCTTCAATACTTCGACAATATTTTTAATCCAAGGTAAGTCTTGCTTATCTGGAATATTGTGTTTCACAAAGCGAACAAACATAAACATCAGCACAACGAAAATCAACACACCAAAAAAGGGATGTAAAATCCGTCCCATTTGCGGTGTACCAAAGGTTTCCGTCAACCATTTCAATGTTGGGAAAAACAACGCAATCCCCGACAAAGCAACCAAGAAGAAGCTGATGACAACCGTCCAGTGACACGCGCGGTCAATAAACTTTGTCCGCACAATCATTTTGCTTTTCTTACTCATGGTCATCTTTCTCCTCTTCATCACTCACTTCTTTGTTTGGACCAATTCCCACATAGTGGAAAATCAACCCTGCAAAGGTCGCGATAAATCCAACGACAGAAAGTGGTTTCAAGATGCCTTGCCACAGATTGATTGGTGTATCAATTTGTGGGTCTTTAGGCAGGCCATGATACAGTTCAGGTTTGTCAGCATGGTGAAGCACATAAACAACATGCGTACCACCCACACCTTCAGGATCATAAATTCCCGCTTGCGCATACCCCCGATTTTGCAATTTAGTTACGCGCTCTGCACCGTATTCCAACATTTCTTTTTTCGTACCGAAACGGATAGCCCCCGTTGGACAGGTTTTCACACATGCTGGCTCTTGACCAACACTCACCCTATCAACACACAAAGTACACTTGTACACTCGATTGTCTTTCGGGTTTAATCGAGGAATGTTAAATGGGCAACCCGCGATACAATAACCACAACCAATACAGTGCTCTGATTGGAAATCCACAATACCATTTGCGTACTGAATGATTGCTCCAGCTGATGGGCAAGATTTCAAACATCCAGGGTCGGTACAGTGCATACAGCCATCTTTACGGATCAACCATTCTAGCTTACCCATTTCAGTGGTTTCGCTAAAACGCATCACCGTCCACGATTTTGCGCTTAAATCCGTTGGGTTATCATAAACCCCAACGCAATGACCAACTTCGTCACGGATATCATTCCACTCAGAACATGCCACTTGACAAGCTTTACAGCCGATACAAGATGACACATCAATGAGCTTACAGACTTCAAGCTTATCATCACGCGCTTGTGGCGGAGGCGTAATGCTATTGGTCGCGGAACGTTTAATAATGTCTTGAGATTGCATGGACATGTTCCCTCCCTTACGCCTTCTCAATGTTAACTAAGAATGCCTTATACTCAGGAGTCTGAGAGTTAGCATCGCCGACAGACGGCGTTAACGTATTGGTGATAAACCCTTTTTGAGTCGCGCCTTCAAAGCCCCAGTGAATAGGTAGTCCAACTGTTTCAATTGGTTTGCCATCCACCATCAGCGTTTGTAATCGAGGAGTGACAACCGCAACTGCCTTGATAAACCCACGTTTACTGCTGACTTTGACCTTATCGCCTAACGCAATTCCTTTGGCTTTCGCTAATGTTTCGCTGATTTCAACAAATTGCTCTGGCTGAGCAATTGCGTTTAAGCGAGCATGCTTGGTCCATGTGTGGAAATGCTCTGTTAAACGGTATGTTGTACCGACATAAGGGAAATTTTTGTGGTCGCCAAGACGTTTCTTGTCTTCATCAAAAATCCGCGCCGCTGGGTTAGAAACCACATTCGGGTGCAACGGGTTAGTGCCAAGTGGTGTTTCAAATGGCTCATAGTGCTCAGGGAATGGCCCTTCTGCCATCTTATCGATAGCAAATAAACGACCTAAACCTTCTGGTTGCATGATGAATGGCCCAGTTCCTACTTCAGGAGCAGAAGCATTGAAGTCAGGAATATCATTACCGACCCATTTTTTACCATTCCACTCAATAAGCACGCGGTCTTTATTCCACGGTTTACCTTGGGTGTCACAAGAAGCACGGTTATAAATCACACGGCGGTTCAGAGGCCATGCCCATGCCCAACCAAGTGTATTACCGATACCGGATGGATCGCTATTATCACGATTTGCCATCTGGTTGCCTTTCTCAGTCCAGCTACCAGTGTAAATCCAGCAAGAAGATGCCGTTGAACCATCTGCACGCAATAAAGCAAATGAGCTGAGTAGTTCGCCTTTTTTCGCTTGTAAATTGCCATCGGCATCATAAAGATCAACCAGTGCAACACCGTTGTTTTCTTTCGCCACTTCTTCTGATTCCGGATGGAATTGTTGTTTATAATTCCATTTCATTTGCATCAGAGGATCTTGGCCTTGTCCGCCTTCTTTCTCATACAGTTCACGGATTTTATACAGAATACCGGTCAATATTTGGCCATCATTACGCGCTTCACCTGGAGCATCTGCCGCTTGCCAGTGCCATTGTAACCAACGGCCTGAGTTGGCTATCGAACCATCTTCTTCCGCAAAACAAGTGGATGGTAAACGGAACACTTCGGTTTGAATCGAAGCTGTATCAACGTCATTCATCTCACCATGATTTTGCCAGAAATTAGCCGTTTCAGTGACTAACGGGTCGACAACAATCAGGTATTTCAACTTACTAAGGCAGCTAACCACTTTATTTTTATCAGGGAATGACGCTACTGGGTTAAACCCTTGACAGATATAGCCAGTCACTTGGTCTTTGCTCATCATGTCAAAATACTTCATCACATCATAAGCTTGGTCCCATTTAGGTAACCAGTCATAACCCCATTGGTTCTCAGCTTGAGCGGAATCCCCATAGAAAGACTTCATCAAACTCACAAAGAACTTAGGATAGTTGCTCCAGAAATTTACCTGATTTGGCAATGTCGCTTTTGGCGTATTTGCAGTAAGGTAGCTATCAATGTTCTGATGTTTTTCAGAAGGTAGTGTCAAGTAACCCGGTAAACTGGTTGATAGTAACCCTAAATCTGTTAAGCCTTGAATATTCGAGTGCCCACGTAACGCGTTCACACCACCACCAGCAACCCCCATGTTACCTAGCAGTAACTGGATCATGGCCATGGTACGAATATTTTGTGCACCAACAGTATGTTGTGTCCAACCTAACGCATACAGGAAAGTCCCGGCTTTATCTGCCGCGCTTGTTGTGGCTAAAATCTCACAAACTTTCAAGAAATCGGCTTTTGGTGTTCCACAAATTTGCTCAACGATATCAGGCGTATAGCGTGATACGTGTTTGTGAAGTAAATTCCACACGCAACGTGGGTCTTGTAAAGTGTCATCGCGTAATGCGTGACCATTTTCATCAAACTTATAGTTCCAACTGGTTTTGTCATAACTACGCTTATCAGCGTCATAGCCACTAAATAAGCCATCGTTAAAGTCAAAATCGTCTCTAACAATCAATGATGCATTGGTATAGTTCTGAACATATTCAGCATTGATTTTTTGATTTTCAATCAGGTACAGCAAAACGCCCGATAAAAAGGTAATATCGGTACCTGAACGAATTGGGACATAATGGTCAGCAACTGATGCGGTACGCGTAAAACGCGGGTCTATGACAATCAGTGTGGCATCATTATTATTTTTCGCTTCAATTGCCCAACGGAACCCAACAGGGTGTGCTTCCGCAGCATTACCGCCCATAACGACGACAACATCGGCATTTTTGATATCAACCCAGTGGTTGGTCATCGCACCGCGACCAAATGTTGGAGCAAGACTTGCTACCGTTGGTCCGTGTCAGACACGCGCTTGGTTGTCAACCGCTAGCATTCCTAGCGATCTGGCGAATTTTTGTGTCAACATTCCCGTTTCGTTACTGGCAGCTGATGCGCAAAGCATCCCTGTTGATAACCAACGGTTTACTGTTGTTCCTTCAGCATTTTTTTCGATGAAATTCGCATCGCGGTCATCTTTCATTAAGCGTGCAATGCGTGTGAAGGCATCATCCCAACTAATGCGCTCCCATTTATCAGAGCCTGGTGCTCTATATTCAGGATAACGTAAACGATTTTCGCTTTGGATATAATCGAGCAGACCAGCCCCCTTTAGGGCATAAAGCACCACGGTTTACCGGGTGGTCTGAGTCACCTTCGACATGGAATATCGCGGATTTAGCATTCATGGCGCCATCGCCCATGCTATATATTAGTAATCCACAACCGACAGAACAGTAGGTACAAGTATTACGCGTCTCTTTAGAGCGAAGTAATTTATATTCACGTACATTAGCTATTGCCATTCCAGGCATAAAACCTAACGCAGCTACAGTTGTACCTGCCATCCCGCCAGCGCAGATTTTAAAAAACTTTCTGCGACTAACGTTCATTGCTACCTCTTTATATTTTTTGTATAAATCGGTGAGAGAATAGCAGCCTAATATGATTAGATATTGCCTAAAATCAATGAAAGTGAAAATAAAAGTTTAATTAATATTAACTGAGTAGTTAAACATCAATTAAAATTACTACCAATAGAGTATTTATTGTTAAATTGATTTAGATCAAATGTTACATTTAAACTATTTTAGTTAAATTCCATTTCAATTAACATTTCGTAAAAGAGAACCCGTCTATTTTTTAGAAAAAATAAATTTTAAATTTAATTTAAATATAGATTTAGTATTTATCTGATGAAATAAACATAAAGGAATAATTTTGTGATCGCCTTAAATGCCACGTCATCTTAAAATAAACAAATATTTTTTTTCAAGGTGACGTGATAACACTATCATCTATTTCCAACCACTAATTATGATCCCTGCTCCAAGGAGCACAACTAGAGCGCCTACCCAATCAGTCAAGGTAAGAGACACACCATCAACCACTTTCAGCCAAACTAATGCGGTGGCAATATATATCCCGCCATAAGTAGCATAAATTCGGCCACTTGCTTCCGGATGCAATGTCAATAACCAGACAAATAACATTAAACTTAACGCCGCAGGGATCAATAACCAAGCCCCACCTTGCTTTTTCATCCAAAGATAAGGAAAGTAACAGCCTGCAATCTCAGCCAACGCAGTGATAAAGAATAAAGCAATAATTTTTATCGACATAAAAACCCATTCAAAATAGTCCCTATAAATTTCACTTTGATATTAGCAAATTTCATCAACACTGTTATGTGGTTTTCACTAATATCAGTGAAATACGTCTTGCAATCGGTAAGACAAAAAATACATTCTGCAGCGCAATCATCCAAGGAAGCATCCACTAACTCAATCAAGGAGAAAACACGTCCCTAGTAAAGGCTAAGGCTTTTATCGTGCTAATTAGCGAAACATGCAATTCACAAGGAAAATTACACTGAAGCACTAAAAATTCTTTTAAGAAAAGCGATAGGTTATGATTCAATATGATTAGCTTTTAAGCTAATAAAACTCCATTCTCTTAAACTTTTAGTTTAAATTTTAAGACCTATTGCTGTTACTATAATAGTCACCTTTTCTATCATCTTATTGGCTAATAAAATTATTATGAGAGCAACATCTGAAGAAGCCCGTGTATTTATAGAAGTGGTTGAACAAAAAAGCTTTAGTAAAGCGGCTGATAAACTTAATTTAGCAAATTCAGCAGTGAGCCGAATCGTCAAAAAATTGGAAGAAAAACTGGGGGTCAATTTACTTAACCGTACCACCAGGCAAATTGACCTAACTGCAGAGGGCGAAATTTATTTTCAACGCATGAAAATTATCTTGCAAGAAATGCAAGCGGCAGAAGATGAATTATATGACACACAAAGCTCTCCAAAAGGCCTATTACGAATTGATGCAGCAACACCGATTGTATTGCATATATTAATTCCTTTTGTTGCTATTTTTCGCAAACAATATCCAGACATTCACTTGTCGTTAGTTTCATCGGAAACCTTTGTTAATTTAATTGAACGGAAAGTTGATGTTGCTATTCGGGCAGGGCATCTCACCGACTCCAGCTTACGTGCTCGCCCATTATTTAAGAGTTATCGCAAGATTATTGCGTCGCCAAATTATCTGGAACAACATGATGAGCCTAAATCTCCTCAAGATCTTTTGCATCATACATGCCTGACCTTTACTGAACCTGCATCATTAAATATGTGGCCAGTTAAAGGCATTGATGGGCAACTAATGGAAGTTACTACAGGGATATCATCAAATAGCGGGGAGACACTAAGACAGCTTTGTTTAGCTGGAAATGGGATTGCATGTTTGTCTGACTTTATGGTGAATAAATATATTCAAAATGGCCAATTTGTCGAAGTATTAAAGGATGAATTGCAGCCTGTTCCTTTACCATTCCATGCCGTATATTACAGTGACCGCGTTGTCAGCCAGCGTATTCGGGTTTTTATTGATAGCTTAACTCAATATCTTGCAGAAATTCAGAGGCCATAACAAATCCTAGCCTCTGAGCATATAGAATGATCAATTAGTCCCAGTTTGGCGCTAAACCTTCTGGGCTAACTAAGCGGTCATTACAATCTAATGCTGCAATCGCCGCTTTATCGTCACTATCTAACTGTAATTGAGTTGCTTGCAAGTTACTTAATAAATTTTCACGTTTTGTTGATGATGGAATAACAGAATACCCTTCACCAATCGCCCACGATAAAATAACCTGAGCGGATGTTGCATTGTGTTTCTGTGCAATACTCGCAATAACCTCATCCTTTAATGCTTTACCATACGCTAATGTCATATAAGAGGTAATATGGATATTATGTTGTTTTGCCCACTCTACAACTTTTTTGTTTTGCAGATAAGGTGAAAGCTCTATTTGGTTTGTCCCAATATTTTCAACACCGACTGCCGCGATTGCTTTTTCCATTAATGGAATAGTGAAATTAGAAATACCAATTTCACGTGTTAACCCTTGTTTTTTGGCTTCCAATAATGCTTGCATGAACTCTTCAACAGAAACCGCATCATTTGGAGATGGCCAATGCACTAGTGTTAAGTCCACATAATCCATTTGCAAATCACTTAAACTTTGTTTAAGACTTGGGATAAGTTTATCTTTACTTAAATTCTCAATCCAAATTTTTGTTGTGATATAAAGCTCGCTGCGCTCAACGCCACTTTCTGCAATAGCCTGCCCAACCGCAGCTTCATTCTCATAAATTTGTGCTGTATCAACAGCGCGGTACCCAACATCTAATGCATTTTTTACTGAAGCAATCACGACATCATCTTTTAAACGGAATGTACCCACACCAATTACAGGAATCGTCATTATGTTACCTTTCTTAAATTTTTTACATTAAGCTTCACGGGTAATTATCTGGATAGTCCATGTTCATTCGCTACGAACTAACCCATAATTACTGCGATAATTTGAATATCACAAAGAATACGATGGGATAATGCAGAGAAAAATAGCCGTAATCTCAATAGACTTTTGCTAAAAAATCAATAATCTCTATTATTAAGAGTTTTAACTATAAAAATAGTCTTTATAGTGATATTTGACTAAACCTCGCCTAATCAAATCATAAATATAGACAATAAATCCATAAAAATAACAAATCCTGTTTTATTACTCTACTTTTTATCTTTATTCTAGTTTGTTAGCCTAAATATAACTTAGCAATTAACGAATAAGGCAATACAAATGAAAATTCTTCTTCTCAATGGCGGACAAACATTTGCTCACTCGGCAGGCCAGCTTAATCGTACATTACATGATGTAGCTAAAACCACGCTAAATGAGTTAGGGTACACTATTCAAGAAACCCATATCGAGTCGGGCTACGATATCGATAATGAAGTTAAAAAATTTCTTTGGGCAGATACAATTATTTACCAAATGCCTGGTTGGTGGATGATGATGCCTTGGATGGTAAAAAAATATATGGACGAGGTTTATACCCTCGGTCACGGCCATTTATATACAAGCGATGGTCGTACTCGCCAAGATCCAAGCAAACAATATGGTACTGGAGGCCTACTTCATGGAAGAAAATATATGCTTTCGGTGACTTGGAATGCCCCTCTTGATGCATTTGATGAGTTTGATAATTTTTTTGATGGTCGAGGTGTCGATGGTGTCTATTTTGCCTTTCATAAATCACAACAATTTCTCGGATTGAAAAAATTCCCAACCTTTATGGTAAACGACGTGATCAAAGAACCCAATATTAAAAAATATATCAACGATTACAAAACACATCTCACCGAAATTTTCGGGTAATCAAATTAAAAAGGAATACATTTGTATTCCTTTTTGTTATTTAGCCATTATTAATTAATATTATGCAATTTTGCTTATTAATTTTACATCTAATGAATCAATTTTATCTTCTATCTTCTCAATGAAATCTTTCAAATGTTGTGTTCCATTATGTTTATCTAATGATTTTTGGTCCTTCCAAATCTCAAAGAAAATAAAAATGTTTGGATTAGCATTATCTTGATGTAATTCATACTGAAGACAACCTTCATCCTTATTGCTTGGCTCAACAATTGATTTAGTTGCTGCTTTCACAAAATCAACTTCATTATCTTTTGCAATTACTGTTGCAACAATTCTTATTTCTGACATAAGCTCACCCTGTTATAAATAGATAATTTTAACTCATCTATTTATAGCATAACTCGAAGTTAGAATTTAACTTTTATTATTCTATAAATTAGAAAACACTTTTCTAACTTTAATCATGTTGTTATATTGCAAAAATAGTGTAACTTCAAAATATAATACAATCAATTTTATCGTTTCATTACATCTTATTTTCCCTGACGAGAAAAGGCTGAATTTTAGCCCGTCATGAGATGGGAATTTTCAATTTATACTCATTACCATGTTGTGCAACATATTAACAATTCATTCACATTAATGGATTTACTATACAGATAATGCTAACCAGCGTAGCATGATGAAATCATCATATATGAATGAGGCCACAATGAAAAATCATATTCAATTGGATATTCAAGACAATGAAGCCATTTTATCTTACCTATCGGATAAAATAATTTTACCTATTGGCATTAAGAATTTTAATGGCTTTACGTTTCAGCATTCCCCTATTACAGCTTATGAAGCTGAAATGGCAATTGAACATATCGAAAACGCAATTATTCCGATAAAAAAACAGCTCCCTACAGGGGAAATATTGCTTTTTAGTCATGATAAAAAATTAAATTTACTGATAGAAAGTAGGCATATTAATGGTAACTTTATCACGACATCGCAGATTGAAGATGCTTTTAATGAATTGGTCGATGTGATTAATGGCAGCCCCATTCATTCAACACAATTACCGACAAATAGCGAATTCAGTGCTTTTTTATTAATCATTAGAGAGATTACTCATCATTGGAGTTTGCATGGTATTACATATAATTAACCACAATAGCGAAGGAGGATAAAGACCTCCTTCTTTTTCTATCACCTCTATTAATTTAGTAGCTTTTTCATTAACAATGCTCTTTTTTCTTCTGCAATAAAACTCGCCAGTAATGCATTTACATTACACTCAGTAAAGTCAGCAATACTCCAACCAAATATATCATGCAATAATTGGTACTCTTTATTTAATGTTACATCCGCAACTGTTCGCGCATCTGTATTTATGCTTAATTTAACGCCCTGCTGTTTCAACTTATTAATAGGGTGGTTTTCGATACTATCAAAGACATTGCACACCAAATTGCAACTTGGGCAAACTTCAAGTAATACATTTAACGCTTTGAGCTTTTCAATCGTATTTGAATTTTCAATACTTCTAACCCCATGTCCTATACGAGAAACTTTTAATTTATCTAATGTTTCAATCACACTTTCATAGCCTAAAGCCTCTCCAGCATGTGCGATAACATTGCCGCCATGCTCTCTGACATAGTTAAATGCAATTTCATGATTGTCTAATGAAAAGCGAGCCTCATCGGCAGCTAAATCTAGTGCTACAACACCACGAGATTGATACTCTACAACTAATTTTGCCGTTTCAAGACTTTGAGAGGCAGTAAAATGCCTCAAAGTACACAAAATCAAGCCAGCTTCTATTTCGTACTTTACAACTGCCGAATTCATCGCATCTAATGTTATATCGACAACCTCTCGGCTTGAAAGACCATGTTGAGTATGTAATAAAGGAGCAAACCGAATTTCTGTATAAATTACATTATCCATTTTTAATTGCTCAAACAAATCATCAACCGCTAGCCCAATAGCAGATTTTGTCTGTAATATATTAAGTTGCGGTTCAATGCAACGTAGAAAATCGCCAAGATCTTCGCATCTTTCTGGTGCAATAAAGCCTTGTTTAAACTCATTAAACGTTAGTATTGGAATGGTTTGTTTAACATAAGAAAAACTTAAACATGTATCTAAATGTACGTGTAGTTCAACTTTTGGCATTACGTTAATTGCTGCTTTTATGCTTTTAGTAAATACGCTTGACGGTTTTAAAGGGACTTTCATGTTAATATCCTGCGAGTTATTTTTTAATAAACTAGCAAGGTTATTACCATTTAAAAAAAGGACATATGTCCTTTTTTAAATGAAAAAAACGAGTATGATTTAAGTATAATTTCAAGCGAAAAATGGTTATAACAATGAAAGCAATAAACTCTACAATAAAGCGTGCAGAATTTATTACTCATCATCAACTTGATAAAATCATTTCTGACGAAACTCTCAAAAATACAAAACTTATCCACATAAAGGCCAAAGAATATTTAATATTTCAAGATAGCCAAATCAGTCACCTTTACTTCCTTGTTAACGGGAAACTGCAAATTGAACGTTATGAAACTAACGGTTGCAAAGTCATTTTTTCATTTGAAAATACATTTTCTATAATTGGTGATTTAGAACTTTTTCAAAGCAATCTTGAAAATGACCGTATCTATAATACGATCCAAGCAGTTACAGATGCAGACTTACTTGCGCTACCCTTTATCTATGATCCGAAAAAAAGAAATTTACTCACCATTATTTTTTGCAATTTATCTGTCAGCACCTTAGTAAAAAGCTTTATAACACATCACAGTTACACTCCAGTGCATCATATTCAGTTGAATATAAATTAAGACGCTATCTTACTTTTGCTGAAAAGCAGAATGGAGAAAGTTTTCAATTAGAAAAGCGTGACTCTTTAGCCGCAATGCTAGGCGTCTCCGTTAGGCAATTAAATCGAACACTATCTAAACTTGTCAGTGATAAATTGATTGAAAAAAAAGGCAATAAAATTAAGATATTAAATACTAGTCAGCTCTTAATTTCATGTCAGAAATAGAAAAGGCGGCCACTTCATTTACAATGGCCGCTTTTTATAAAATAAGAACACCATTACTTTTTGGTTGCTAAAATAACCGAAGAGGCTTTAACTATGGCAGTTACTTTACTGTTCACTGCTAACCCCATTTCAATTGTACTGTTATTCGTTACTACTGCTGATAATAATGTTCCTGCATCCGTTTTTACATTAACGACTGAGTTTACACTACCTTTTTCAATAGACTCTACTTTGCCATCGAATTGGTTACGTGCTGAAAATTGGTACTCTTGTGCATCAGAAACAAGAACAACCCAAGGTGCTTTAATCACCGCAACTGCTTGTTTGCCTTTTTCTAACCCTAACTGTTTAGTGCTGTTTTTAGTGATGATTGCAGCAATGCTTTCTCCATTACCTAAATTTAAAATAATTTCATCATTTACTGAGCCGATAACAACCGACTCAACAACACCTGTAAGTTGATTTCTTGCAGAAATAGCCATTAAACATCTCCTATATTTAATAAAAATCGACTTCAGTAATGCTATTTTTTAGTAATTTAATATTATTACCATTCGAATTAAGATTTAAAGTAAAGTTGCATTTATAGGCAATATTTTTAGTATTATAATCGCACTTAGAATTGACTAATAATATCGTTTGTCCCAATGCACGGATATCCATTGTATGATCAAACGGCTTACTCATATCTTTCCCATAAGTGACTATAGTCTCTGAAATGAGTGCATTATCTTTAAAATATTTTATCGTTGTTGGAAGTTTAAATTCATTATAATCATTTTTGCTATATTGTTTTTTTCGTGTCAGCAAGCAATGAGCCAGCAATAATGCCATCTTTGTTATATTGGTAGATTAATTCACCATTTGAATCTTTTTTAGATATTATTTGACAGTTATCACCTATCACCATTTCGACAGGACCACTAACATCCCTACCAATCAATTTATTTTTAACTCGTTTTACAAAAAGATAGTTATGAGTACCGTTTAAATACTCATCTTTCTTTTGATCAAAAGTAAAACTTTCCACACAACCATCATGGCCAATTTTTAACATTGATTCATAATTAATTGATTTATCTTCATTATAAACAACTGATTTTATTTGCTTAACAGCACCTCTAACAGGATTGAAATCATAAAGTTGAGCCAGATTAAACACGACTGGGTTATATTGCTGTTCTTGAAACGCTAATGATATAAAAGAAATAGGGAATAAACTTAAAAAAACGATTCCCAATGGGTATTTTTTACTCATTTCTATCGTCCACCTCTAACAGCTACGGCTTGCTTTGACTTAAAAATAGCCTTTTTTATACATATTATCAGTTTTTCGATAAAAGTCAGGTTATGAACCCATAATATGAGTATAAAAATGAGTCTTAAATTAAATCCAAAGCCATTTTCGGCTAAAGACAAATATAAATATAAATATAAATATAAATATAAATATAAATATAAATATGAAAAAATAATAGAGAATAGCAATGGCTGTAACTCCTTTTTTATAAAATAATAACAAAGGAGTTACTTAAATTGATTATGGCATAATTGGAGCTGGTGTTGGCTCGCGCTCATCGTTAAAAACACGACCAAAACGTGGGTTTCCTTGGTTCCATTCCTCAACTGCGGCATGAATATCGGCTTTAGTTCGACCAATAAAATTCCACCACATTAGTACTGACTCATTTAAAGGCTCACCACCAAGTAATAAAATGTGGCTATCTGAAGCTAGCTCTATAGAAATTTCTGTTATATTTTTGCCTAAATAAACTAATTCATTACTCTTAATTTGCTGTCCTTCAATAATGGCACTTCCACTTACGGCAAAAATACCGTATTCAAATTCAGATCGTAAAGTTAAAACTTGTCGAGCGGTTTTCTTCGCAATAATATCAAGCCCGATCAACGGTGAAAATGTCAATGTTGGTGCTTTATAAGTGCCATATTCCCCAACTAATAAATTAAAATGAATTTCGCCTTCAGCCCAACGAGGTAAACGTAGGATAATGGTCGAAGCGTGGGGAAATATCTTTAACTGCTTCAGGTAAAGCAATCCATAATTGCACAGCATGTAACTGCCGGCTCTCTCCATAGGTATCTTCAGAGTGACTGATCCCATGACCTGCTGTCATTAAATTAACCTGTCCTGGCCGAATAACCTGCTCATAACCAAGGCTATCTCGATGCAATACTTCACCTTCAATCATCCAAGTGAATGTTTGTAAAGCAGTATGAGGGTGAGGTGATACCTTCATTCCCTCTGAGTCGCCTTTAAAAACCGTCGGGCCCGCGTGGTCAAGAAAACACCAAGCTCCTATTAGCCTACGCTCCCTTGTTGGCAAAACTCGTGCAACAGAAAGCCCACCAACATCCTTCGAACGTGCGGTAATCAACTGTAAATCAGGTATTTTATCATTAAATTGAATACTCATACTTACCTCATCAGTAATTAGCAAATGTTATTGGCGGATATCACTGTATTCAGGTGTTCTATCGAATATTGCTTTTGCAAAAGGGCATAATGGAATAATTTTTCGTCCTTCATTTCTCATTCGCTCAACAACCTTAGCAACTAATAACTTTGCAATGCCCTGTCCTTTTAAGCTTTCATCAACCACGGTGTGGTCAATAATTACCAGTTTCATCGCCAGTATAAACAAAGGTTATCTCGGCAAGACGAGTTTGCTTGTCATCGGATAAAATAAAAAAGCTATTGTGGTCAGATTGGATATTCATCATAAATAACACCCTCTAAGTTAAATCAATTTAACTTAGAGTATGTGACGTATACTAAAAAGACAATATTCTACAATTGTCGATGTGATCCAAATATTTTGAAGTTAGCAAGATAGCAACACGAGAAAAGATGCCGAGACAGCGCTTAACTAGAGATTAAATTTAGTTTAACGCTGTTTTTCAATTGGTTAATTAATGCGACATACATTAATTGTCAGAAAAATTGCTTATCACTGTATAGGTTAATGAATTTTCTGAGCTATCAATAACTTTTAATTTTACATTTCGATAAGAAATAATGTCGCTGTTTTTAAGATTATACTGAATCGTATCGCCAAATCCTTGGTTCTCAATATTCGAACCTATTTTCTGATAACTAATATCGACAACCTGGTCATTTATCCCATTGAAAATTAAGGCTTGTTCAAATGAATTACCATCAGAATTATTTAATTTTACCTGTTCGATTTGTGCTTTATCGCTACAAACAGCAACATTGACATCCGTTACGATACAAATTTCATTAGGACTAGACCCTTTTTTAATTAAAAGTGAATTCCAAGGTTGCCCTAAAACCTCAACAACGACCGAACCAGAGTCAATTATTTGGTCTGGCATATAAAAATCGCCTTTATCACTTGAGCCCACCTTTTTGAATACACCCGGAATAATTTTGTATGCCAAATCTATCTGCACAGGGTTTAATACTTTAATTCCGTCTATTTCACTAATATTGCCTTCTCTTACTAAGGGTTGCCCTACTGTAATATGGTTGACCTGACCTATTTTAGGCTCACTGATTTTTTGTGAGTCAGGAACATAATTATACTCAGTCACCGCACATCCTGATAAAGAAGCAATACAAAAAATTGGAACTAATAATTTATTCATCTTGATAAAATCCATGGCATTAAGATATTAAATATTATATTTATAAAACAATTTCAACAAGTTACTATCTTTCTATCCACTGAAATTTTTTGATGAAACTAACCTTGATGATTTACTTATAATCCATGGTATTAATCATTATTTAGTTATGTGGGATGGTAACTCAAAACTGCATGCTATTTACTCTCATGTCTGATTAAGCCAAAAAATACAAATAAAAACGCCATTAGATCAACAAAAAACACCTTATATTATTAACATTTCGTTAACGTATATTCTGCCTAGCAACCATCATATAAGCATTAGTACAACTGGCTTTATTATCATGATTTTTTTCATCTGGTGATCCCTTTAGTTGATAAAGCCAATTATACATAACCGCCTCAGCTTATGCTTTGGCGGTTTTTTCGTACTTATATTTTTTGATTAAATTTATTGTTATTTGCGTAAGGCATTTTATTATCTAGTAATTTAAAGCTAAAGCTCTCTCTATCTATATATCCAACAACATTGTTTGAGTCATATAGCTGAATGAAGAAATCAGCTAGTTCCTCGCTAGAATGATATGTACCAAAAACTTTATCGTAATCATAATATTCTACTCCGTTAGCAATTCGACCAAAATCTGTTTTGGTCGCTGCTGGAGCCAGTAATTTTACTTTAATCTTAGCATCCAAGTTCAATAATTCATGAGCTAATCCCTCAGTAAAAGAGCTAACAAAGAATTTCGAAGCACAATAGGTAACGGCTGTAGGTACGATAGTATATCCTCCTGCAGAACTTACATTGATCAACTGTGAATCATCAATATTCTGATTATCACGCACGAACATTAACGATAGAACTGCGAGTGTATTGATATTCAAATTTAATAAAGTTTGTGCATCTTTTATTGACTGAGAGAATGCTTCCCCCATAATATCCAACACCGGCGTTATTTACCCATACCCGAATATCAAAAGCTTTCAGTTCCTCATAAAGTGAAATAGCATCATCTGTAATAGATAAATCACATGATTTTGTTACGACCTCAATGTATTGATTAATTTTACGCAATTCGATTTTTAATTCATTCAACAAGGAATCTCGCCTTGCTACAGCAATAATATTAAATCCGCGCTCAGCTAATTTTATTGAAATTGCACGACCAATACCTGAACTCGCACCTGTAATAACCGCATAATGTTTATTTCTCATGACATACCCTCTTTGACAAAAGTTTCAAAAGGGTAAAGGATAGAGTTAACTCTAGGTCAAGAAACTTCTAGGTAATACATGAATTATTCAATCAGTCAGTTTGCACAACTAACCGGATTCACCATATACACCCTTAGATACTATGAAAAAGAAGGAATATTGAAATCATCCAGACAAGCAAACAATCATAGGTACTATTCTGAAGATGATATTGAATGGGTTAAGTTTATCACTCGTTTAAAAGAAACCGGCATGCCTTTAAAAAAGATTAAAGAATACGCGGCACTAAGAAATATAGGAACATCAACTTCATTTGAGAGAATGAATTTGCTTACTGAACACTACGCTAATCTTGAAAAGCAAATTTTATCTCTAAATGAACACTTAAGTAACTTAAAGCTTAAAATTCAGCATTATCAAGAACAATTAAAAATGAATACCAATTAACTTACACGGCTAATTCACAAGCACCATATCTTATGGTGAATTATGGTGCTTAATAAATTCCCCTGCTATTTTTTAGCCCATTCCACCAGCTTTTGTTCTTTGGGTTGTTGGTTTGGGTCAATTCCCTCCACCAGTAATCTCTTTGCATCATCACGCTTTCTTCTGGCATCAGCTAGTATAATGATTAGCTTCATTTGGGGGCACTCAAATTATGGAGTATAAATGTACCACCTAAAGGGGGTAGTTTTCAATAGACGTTAGTAGACGTTGGAATAATGGGATTTAGTTGGAATGCTTGATTTACTTGGGATTGGAAGACTTTGGAAGACGTTACTAGAAGTGAAGATGGCGGAGGAGGAGTCCGCTAAACATAAATCCAATCCGAACCAAGATTGTTCAATTAGTAATTTAATATCAATAGATTATTTAAATCCAAGTCCAAATCTGTATAATGAACTCCATAAAAAGCCTAACAATAATGGCATACCAGATGGCATACCCAACCTTTAGGATAAATTCACCATGGCTTTATTAACCAATACCAAAGCTAAGAATATACAACCTGGAGATAAACCATTACCTCATGGCGGCATCACGGGCCTTACTCTACATCCATCATCAGCAAAAGGAAGAGGAAAGTGGGTACTTCGCTATATGAGCCCAGTAACACAAAAACGCCGAAATGCGGGTTTAGGTAGTTACCCTGAAATCACAATTTCAGAAGCGTCAAATATTGCTTCTGTAATGAGAGAGCAAATAATCAAAGGTATTGATCCCCTTGAGTTCAAAAAATCAATTTCCGAGAAGCCTTTAATCCCTTCTTTTGAATATGCCGCTCGTAAACTTCATACTGAATTACTTCCTGGCTGGAAAAATGAAAAGCATGGTAAACAATGGATCACTACACTAGAGCAATATGTGTTTCCATTAATCGGTTCAATGACATTAGATGCCATTACCCCCGCGGATATTGCAAACACATTACGCCCTATTTGGTTAACACGCTCCGAAACCGCCTCTCGCGTCAAACAACGTATCCATGCGGTTATGCAATGGTCATGGGCACATAGTTATTGTTCTGCTAACCCTGTCGATGTGGTCGCCCATTTATTACCACAACAAATCAGCGTTAATGTCCGTACAGAGCATCAACCTGCAATGCCATGGAAATCGCTACCTCTTTATATTGCAACCTATGTATCCACTGATGAACGATACAATGTCACTCGAGCCTTACTCTTATTTGTCATAATCACGGCCTCACGTTCTGGAGAAGCTAGAGCCATGCGATGGGGAGAAGTTAATTTTCAACAACGTATTTGGACTGTTCCAGCCGAAAAAATGAAAGCCGGTATACAACATCGAGTTCCCTTATCGGATCAAGCTATATCGCTACTCCATAGTTTAAAAGGGCTACATGATGAATTGGTTTTTCCTTCCCCTAGAAAACAAATTGTCCTTTCCGACATGGTGCTCACTGCATTCTTAAGGCGTACTAAAGCACCGAGCGATCATCCTCATCGTGTTGCTACCGCTCACGGCTTTCGTTCTACGTTTCGTGATTGGTGTTCTGAGCACGGTTACTCTCGAGACTTAGCAGAACGCGCTCTTGCTCATACCGTTAAAAATAAAGTGGAAGCCGCTTACCATCGAACAGACTTGTTAGAACAGCGACGTCCCATGATGCAAGCGTGGGCAGATTATCTCTTGCCTTAAATCGGAGAACTCGTCGAGATGACGAGTTCTCTTTATTCTCTTTTAACCAACAGTGAATAAGAGGCGGTTTCGTTAGTCACCGAGCCAGATTATAGCGAGCCAAAAGTGGTAGCCCCTTTAATAAGCACCGATAAATTACTTTATAACTGGAAAGGAAAATAAAGAACTTAGGATAGAGAAAGTGATCCAAAAAAAGCCAGCACTTTCCTACTAAAGAAAATCAAAAAGCTTTTTAAAACGATGAAGCAATTATTTTCACAGTTTCCCGTGCTGAAGCTCTGCAAGTTAATGAAATCAAAATGAGGAAACGTTAAATTACCAGCTGAATCCTTAAAGGAGGCAAAATTAAACTACCATTGACAACCTCTTCAATAACATCACTTTTTAACACTCCAAACCAGATTATCAATATTTAATTTTAATATAAATATGATTACCATGTTAAATATCGTTTACCTTTCATTGATATTTTGTTCTTTATAGTAATTTTTAGTTCATTGTCATTCCTAGTCGTCGCCCCAAATAGCATGTAAGATTTCGCCCAGTTCAACTCCCGTCTGGGCATTTTTTTATCTCATATATTGACTTAATGCAGTTAATAACTGCTAAAACCATATCCACACCATTATTTGAAATATTTCATTTCTTTTTATTACACATTGAAACTTATAAATCTATTATTCTGGATAGGTCGGTAATGACGGAAGTAAGAAGAATGATAATGAAAGTTCTATATTACTACTCGCTAGCCCACTCTCCCTATCGATATATGGGCTATTTTTTTACCCTTCTTACTTCAATTTTTCGTATTGCTTACTTAGCAACCGAAAAACGTTATCAAATTTGGCACAAATATAATGCCTCCAACTAATGAGAATAAAATCAGCATAATAACTCGAAATAATTAATATTGTTGTTACTGGCAGTGTAAAAATGCTCCCCAGTACAGATGCTTTTCGCTTTTCCTTTTGTCGATAACGTCCTCACCTGATATTACATATGGTTGAGTGTGTAGCAGAGAATCTAAGATTGCGTTGTCAATAAATAAACACCGAACATTTAGCGCGAATCTGTGCCTCTTTTGCTTGAAAATAAGACTAAGGCTCCCTTTTTCATACGTCGGTTCAATAATCGGAAGAATAAGCTGGCTTACTCCCGAGTCATTAAAAGATCGCCTATTTCGTTTAAGATCAATACATGGGCATAACTTAGCTATTGCAACTGCCTTATAATCGATTTTTCTGCTTCGTTTTCATCTGTGTCCCGCCAGCTTATCTAATGGCATAAAAATGACTCTATACCCAGTATCAGTGACTTTCACTATAAGAACAACAGCAAGATGGGTTTTCCCTACACCAGATGACCTTAGTACGATCACATTCTTACAGCGTTCTACGAACGCTAGCTCTCTAGCGACATTATGCTCCCCCTCTCGCCGGAAGCTGAAGTCGAAGGACTCCAACGTTTTATTCAGGGTAAATAAGCCAGTTTCAACGCGAGATATTTATATTTTACCTATGTGATTATCTCAAAACAAAACAATCCAATGTATTATCGTATTCAAATAACAGCTTAGCGGACCGGATGATCGACATAGTCCAGTATAAAATGCTGAAAGCGGGCTAAAAATAGAAAAATCAAGCAGTGTGTTTAATTTTTATTGTTCTCACGTTTGGTAAGCTATCTCAATTTGAGTGGTTTTATCATCAACCAGATTGACTTCGCTGTGCTCAAAACCCAGCTTGCGAGTTTAATTTATACAAGGAAAGTATTATGCATCTTTGGAGTATTTTAGGGTTAGGGCTGTTAATTATCGTAATGATTACCTTGGTAAACTACGTGTTTCTTCGTTCGTTTGTAGGGCCGCTTTACTGAGTGTTGTTCAGACAAAGAGAGATTGTTCTCCGCACAGCCCGAGGTATGGTAGCGCGGTTGCAGAAAAGGGGCCCTCTCAAACATGTGAGGTTTCCCCCTTTATTCACTGACTCACAGCGAGCTCGTTTCCCGTCCATTATGTGCGTTGATTGCGAATTTGCCTCTTTATCTTCGACTTTACTTCCCCTGTAGAACCGAGTCTAACGGATGAGGAGACACCATGTTTTCATGGTTGACTACAGACGTATCGTGATGGTTCTTTTCGGCTTGTAACTCACCCAAAAATCGTGAACGTCAAAGGTTAAAGCATGGCAGTAATTAATGAGGGTATCTAAATCAATTTTATTGATACCGTGCTCATACCGAAATAATTGCAGATCACGTTTGTTTATTTTTTGGCGGATATCATGCCGTTTATAGCCTTAAGAGGCGCGTTCAGCTTTCAGTTTAGCGCCTACTAAAGCAGATAAGGTGGATGCATAATGATACTCTCCTTTCGTGAAGGACGGTTTATCATACAAAATTAACGAGTCGAATAAAGTGAAAATTGCCGATGGTTTAGGCATGATGTTGTTTTGTGAAAAAAAACCATGAAAAACCTGATGGAGAAAACTGATTTGACGATATTTTATCGCTATCTCGAGTTGGCAAATACGGTGATTACTCTATTCGATTAGAGTGGTATTTCTGCTTTTATGGTAAAAAGGTTTTGCTACCCAGTCTCTAGGCCTGGTTAATTGATAGTTAACTAGACCAAGACAGTGTCATTCAAGTATTCTCGGATATTTTTCCACGTATTGAGCAAAACGTCAGAAAATTGGACCATATCGAGTAGCATTAACAAAACCAGCGTAAAAATAACAAGTTTGATGATGAAGGGCATACGCCCAAAGATGACCATTTTCATGAAAGCTTCTCACATCGAGTATTGATTTTTTCATTATAATACATTGATAAATAATATGAAATTTCACCAATTACTATCACAATAGAAATAATCACAGACATGAAGAGTTATCACAAAATGCGAAAATCGATAGTGAATATGAATCATAAGATCATGAGGTCGTCTGACTCTGAAGGCAAAATCTATGGTTATCCTCTTTTTTACAGCACTATTTTTGTTATATGAGAGAGGACTTAAATCTACTTGGCACCTATATAGAAAAGAGACCTAGGCTTCAATGAGTCATGTTTTGTCTTAGATTTATCATCAAGCTGCTAAGCTATTTGTCATCAATAATCACTCTTTGCAAAACCAGATAAAAACTATTACTGTCAGTATTCATGCAGTAAAATTTGTTAGCGTCAGTGCCAGACTAGGCCCATAGCTCGTGTTTTTCTTATACGACTCCAGCCATTCGGTTTTGTTGCCTTTATCCATACAGAGGCGGAGGTTTTTGATTGTTTTCCTGTCTAGTTTACCTGCAACCAGTTTATGTCGTGAGTATTCGCTCCAACCACCACGACAGAGAGCAGAAGTCCGCTCACATCGGTTATCAGGCTGCGTTTTACATCCTGTTTTCCCCGGTCTGTTGGATTACGACCTGTTTATTGTGTCAGCCATAATTACTCTAAGTAAGTTACCCTAATTCATTATATTATATGATAATTCCTCTTAGATTCGGTTCTTAGCCGGTTCACTCAAGAATATTGATATGATTTACGCTTCATTGATTTTTTTGCACATATAATTTCTCTGCTTTTATCTATTATCTTGAGAGGAATTTATGTTTTCTGAATGGCTTAATACATTATCAATTATATGGATTTCACTAGCATTTCTTTCAGCATTGATAATATATATTGATATTAAACTGTATAGACCACAGGCAATGAGTATCATGGCATATGCTTGGCCTATTAATGCATTATATTTTAGCATAATAGCCCTTGTTTTTTATTTTTGGTTTGGCCGTGCAAACAAAAAAATAATATTAAATGGGACGAGCCACTCTCATCACAACATGCACCACTCTATGCCCACTGTTATTACATGGAAAAATATTTTTAAAACAAGTACTCATTGTGGTGCTGGATGTACTTTGGCCGACATCATCGGCGAAGTTATTGTTCTGTTTATTCCTGTAATCATATTTGGAAGTTTTATCTATGGAAGCTGGCTTTTAGATTTTGTTTTGGCCCTGATCATTGGTATTTATTTTCAATACTTACCAGGCCGTGAAATGGGATTCGGAAAAATAGAAGCTTTAAAAAAAGCCATTCAAGCAGATTTGCTATCCGTTATTGCATGGCAAGTAGGAATGTACATTTGGATGGGATTAGTTTTCTTTGTCTTTTTTACACCTGAAATAAGCAGAATGACTGCAGTATATTGGTTTATGATGCAAATAGCCATGATATGTGGATTCATGACTGCATACCCTATGAATTGGTATTTAGCTAAAAAAGGTATTAAACATGTAATGTAACCTGATATCAATTTAAGCCATTACTTGAATTTCTGTTTTTTTAGCATTTGAGATACTCAGTGATGGCTTTTCTGGTTTCAACCCAGAAACCATCAATCCTCCAGTAAATTCAACATAAAACTCTGTAGGTTAAGCATTCAATGTATTGATGTTTATCAAATATTTTAATGAAAGTTTCCATATTTTTGTCATGCATTTCAGCAGCCTCTTTATTCAGTTTCTTAAATTAGGATTTTGACGTTCTATTCCCTGCGTAAATCGTTTACTCATCAAGTGCTTCTTCTTTGGTAATAACGGGTAAGCTCGGTAATATCGATACACCAAAACAGAATATCAAGCTTAGAAAGCATCCTTAATAATTTTTGCAGACTCTTGCGACTCCGTGCGCCCAGTATACGCTATTCTACGTTTTAACTGAGATGACCAATACCATAACCGTTGTCGATTTTTGTTACCGACAAGCGCTCAGATCCCGTCCATTTTTCTAAAATGTAAACCTGTAAATTCTGCAAAGACAGTATTATTATCTGACAAGACTTGAGTTTTTAAAGTGCGCATGACCCTATCAACTATCAATGCTGATATGCAAAATCCAAACCGTGTAACGAATGACCACATTATTCATCGTCAGTACAACTACTTACTCTCTGATACTGGACTAAAAGGTACGCCAACGGCGTCTGACAGCGGCAACTGGGATAACCGACATTGCCGGAGTCATGCTTTTTAACAGCCTCAATTAATCCTTCAGTGAAACGAGAGCAGCACTGAACCTCAACAAAAATGTATGGAATACTCGACCAGTTCAGAGGCTTTTAGGTTGTCATATATAAAATAATTAACATCCCCTCTGAGTTCAGCAATCATTGTTTAATATTAATCATTTTTTTTGTAGAATAAATCATTCAACCTTTTAGAACATAAAGAGAATTTGCTATGAAAAAAACATTTTTAATGTCTATTTTTTGCATCGCAGCACTATCATTAAGCGCATGTGCAGTAAAAAATGACTCAACTGAATTCAAAGGTCTTGGCTTTACATATAACTCCAATATTGAAAAAACAGATGATGGCAACTATGTAGCTTCAGTAGAAGCCGCACCAGGTGCAGGTCGAGAAAATGGCGCAGTAGCTTATGCAACTACAAACGCATCCAATTACTGCCAGAAACAAAATAAAGCACTAAAAGTGCTAAGTGATGAAAGAAGCTCAAATTATATAATCAATGGCGTAGCCAGAGTTAAATTTAACTGTATCTAATTATTAAAAAGCTAACCTCATGAATTAATTGCTCTATTAACAGCATTACATAAAGTTGGAGATTTTTTGTTCTGCGGTTTGTAAGGCCTAGGTCCGATTAAATATCGGACCTAGGCTTTTAATTTAACTTTAATCCGCTTGGTATTGTAATACGCTATATATTCATCAATTTTATCATCCAATTCATCAGCATCTTGAAAAGGATTTCCATGATACATTTCTGATTAAAATAGCCTAAAAAAGTTTTCAACAATAACATTATCGAATCAATTACTCTTATTTGACATACTCCACTTAATCCCATTATCCCGAAGTCAACTTCAGGCTATTACAGAGAAGGTAGTTTGGGCTTCTAGCCTTTTCAGCCAAAGGCCTAGGCTATCATCGCGTTTTTTTTACACAGCGTATTACCGAACGAGCACCATAAATGATTAACGTTCTCAAGCTTCGGTTCCATTTTTTCTTGCGGCTGTTAATCTTTGTTTCCCTCCTGAACAGTCTCCTAAGAACCAGACAGCACCAAGCCTATAATTTTCTGTCACTGGAAAGTTGCACTGCGCTCACTTCGCTAATAAATGCCGCATCTATAAATGGGTCGACATCAGGGATTGTTCATAAATTCCGATATGTTTTCTATTGTGAAGATAATGCGGCAATTTCTTTATCTAGACTGGTAACTCATTCATTTAATGCTTGCATATCTTCTCGTTATGAAAAGAGTAAACGAAGCTGCTTGGCTATCGTGTTCACTGCTCAACTATAAGTTGGCGGGTATTGCACAGAGCTTTGACATCCTGCTACTCGATGTTTTGAACGATACGAAGTGAATATTAGGGCAACATGCTGTTTCATAGATTGCCAGCGCATCGTCTGCATCATTTTTCTGATTTCTTACAAACACTTTCACATGCTGAGCATGGGATAAGTTTTACACTACCCCCCCCTGAAGTAAGAGGTTTAACAGTCCTCCATCGTAAGGATAGTATCTGGTTCAAACTGGTGGGTAATATCTAGCAATTTCTGGCGAGATATTTTTTGTTCGCAGCAATAAAAGTATCAATCATCTAGACATATACGTGAAAAACAGATTGGCGATGTTAATACCTAGACTGGCCTCTTAGATCTTCAGACAGTTGGGTTCACTTAAATTAATGATAATCTTAATACTAGTTTTTAATATAGTTCTTGGAGATAACAAGATCGAGATATTTGGTCCTGAACGTAGAAAACGACGTTCCCCACAAAAAAATGGCCATTGTTCAGCAAAGCTTTGAGCCAGGTATGAGTGTTTCCATGATTGCTAGACAACATGGTATCGCGACAAATCAGTTTTTCCTTTAGCGTAAATGGTATCAAGAAAGAAGCCTGACCGCGGTAACAGCAGGTGAACAAGTTATTCCTGTCTCTGAGCTAGCTTCTGCTATCAAGCAAATTAAAAAGCTACAGCGGTTGCTTGGCAAAAAAACAATGGGTAATGAACTTCTTAAAGAAGCAGTCGAGTATAACCGCGAAAAAAGTGGGTAGTGCTCGTGCCCTTATTACCCCAGGATTGAAAATTAGCTTAGTGAGCGAAACCTTACTTGTGTCACGAGCGCAGTTATAAGTTCTAGCAAAACGAAAAAGTGATTGGAAAGATAAACGAGAACGATGCCCTCAAGATGATAGCGATGGGCTTGCTCGTATACACAACACTATCGATAAGCTGCCTAGGTATAGGTATCGCCCCGTCTGGGCGATGTTATGTCGGCAACCTGAGAATGAACATATAGCGATTATTAATGACAAACTAGTTTACTGTATCATGAAGTAATCAGCATTATTACAGGAACGTAACCCCGCAATCCCGGTCCTCGAAACGAGCTCATACAGGAAAAGTGGCAGTGAATGAAAGCAACCAACGTTGGTGTTCAGATAGTTTTGAGTTCCGATGTGATAATGGTGAAAAACTGAGCGTCACGTTCGCTTTAGACTGTTTTGTTCGAGAACCCCTTCATTGGATTGCTAGCACGGGATGCTTTGACGGTGAAACCGTGCAAGATGTCATAATAGGCGCAGGCAGTATTCCTTCGGTAACGGGTTTCCGACAAAATCAGTAGAGAGATTGACCGATAATGGTTCAGCATATCTAACCCATGAAATGCTGTGGTTCGCTAAACAAGTTGGTTTATCCCCTAGACATACGGCGGTACATAGCCCCCAAAGTAACAGTATTTCAGAACTCTTTGTAAAAATCATGAAGCGAGACTACGTAAGTTTAATGCCAAAACCTAATGGATTAACGGCAGTAAAGAATCTTGCGGCAGCCTTCGAGCATGACAATGAATTGCATCCTCATATTGCACTGGATTATTGTTCTCCGCGAACGTACCTGCGGCATCGAACTCATAATGAAACAAGTGATAAAAAGTGTCTGGAAATATAGGGTCAAATGCAATAAGCATAAAAATCTCACGATTACGAAGTTTTATTTTTTATCAATGCAATATCAGAGTGGCTCATATAACACAAGTAGCTAATTTGAGTAGCTGGAAGAATAAATTATTCAGTACTATACAATAGTAGAATAGTAATAAAAAGTTGGATATTTTATACATCAATACCCAACTCATTTTAAGAAAAAATTAAGATATTATACGCTACCTATATCTTTTAAACGATTTCCTTCCATTAATTTTCTTTCTATTTGTTCAAGAGCTACATTCTTAGTCTCAGGTACATAATATAATGTAATAACAATAAATATAATATTAAGTATTGAATAAATCCAAAATGTATTTGTATCTCCTAACAATGATAGCAATGTTAGAAATGTCGCACTCACTATCATGTTAGCCACCCAGTTCGCAGTAGTTGAACATGTAATTCCAAAATCTCTACCTTTTAATGGCTGAATTTCAGAGCAAAGAACCCATATGATAGGACCTGCGCTAACCGCAAAACCGATGATAAATAACAATAAAAAAGATACGCTAATATATTGTAAAAATAGAGTATGTGTTTGATAAGACAGTATATGAGCAAGTAATGCTATACTGATAGCCATAACAGAAAATCCAGCCAGTAATAGTTTTTTCCTACCAAAACGATCAACTATTACTATAGCAAATAATGTCGCAATTACATTAACAATACCGACTAAAACGGTCCCATACATTTGCTGAGAAGTAGAAGCCAATCCAGCTAAAGAAAATATTTTAGGAGCATAATACATAATCACATTTATGCCGGTAAGTTGTTGCATAAATTGCAATGAGATACCTAAAAATACACTTCTTCGAAAATTTCTATTGTCTCTAAATAAATTAAATCCAGATTGCTTCACTTTTAAACTATTGAGAATATCACCAAGTTCTTGTTCTACTTCTTCTTTAGACTCGCGCAACTTGAATAATATTTTTTTAGCTTCTTCGACTCTATGTTTACTTACTAACCAACGTGGACTTTCAGGTAAAAATGTAACACCAAAAAATAATAACACGGCTGGAATAGCCGTAATCCCTAGCATCCAACGCCAAGCATGATCATAACTAAAACCAGTATCCGATATAAAAGCTAATAATATACCGATAGTAATCATTAGTTGATACATAGAAATCATGCCACCCCTGATTTTCTTAGGGGCAATCTCAGATAAATATGCAGGAGTTGTAAATGAAGATATACCAATAGCGAGGCCTAATATAACTCTAGAAAATATAAGAAAATAAGCATTTGGTGATAGTGAAGAACCTAAAGCACCAATTATAAATAATAAAGAGCTAATAATTAGGCTTTTCCTTCTTCCATTACGAGATGAAAGCCATCCACTCATCAATGCACCTAATGCAGCACCTAACATCATAGAGCTAACAATAAATTCTTGTAATGTTGACGATATTTCAAAATCTCGACTAATAAATGGAAGTGCTCCTGAAATCACTCCGGTATCTAACCCAAAGAATAGTCCAGCAAGCGCAGCTAATAATCCAACAAAAAACACCATGACATTTATCGAATGTTTTGTTTTCATTATAAAACCATCCTGTTATTAATATATTTCATTGTTGATTTCACTAATTAAATCAATAATTACTTACAATTCAAATAAACCTTAATTGTATAAAATACAGTAAAAATATTTTCCTGTTATGTACATGTGAAATTAAAAACGCACAAAAAAATATATTTCATTGATTATCATAATTAATTGAACGCCAAGAATGATTTTTTTGCATTATTTTATTCTGAGAGTTAGGTCCTTCTGTTCCTGCCTGATAAAGGTCAGGTTGCCCATGACTCCACGATTTTATAATTGGCTCAATGACTCGCCATGCCCACTCAACCTCATCGAATCGTAAAAAGTTACTTTTCTCTCCTTTTAAAGCATCTAAAATTAATTGCTCATAAGCAGATACTTCGTATTCTCCAGCATGAGTATAAGGTGCAGTGAGTTCTATATTATGTGTATTTAACTTCATTCCAGGTAACTTAGCTGTCACCTGCATATCTATTTGTAGATTAGGAAGTAATCTAAAAACCAGCCAATTATTGTCAACACTGATATCGTCAGGTAGTGCTTCTGATGGACCTTTGAATTGAATTGCTATTTCTGCATAATTGCGAGCTAATCTCTTTCCACTACGTAAATAAAAAGGAACTCCTCTCCAGCGCCAATTATCAATATCTATCCGTAATGCAGCGAAAGTTTCTGTATTGCTATTGGCAGGAATCCCTATTTCATCGCGGTAAGAAATGGTGTCTTTATCATTTATGTTTCCGGCTGTATATTGTCCTCTGGCAGCCGAAGTGTCTACATTTGTATCGTTCACCAATCGAATTGATTTTAATATTTCAACTTTATGATCTCTAAGTATTTCACTATCCCAATGTCCTAATGGTTCAATTGCGGTCAATGTTAATAACTGTATTAAATGATTTTGCAGCATATCCCTCATGGCGCCTGCATGGTCATAGTAAACGGATCTATTTTCAACCCCCAGAGTTTCGGCATAGGTAATTTGTACTTGTTCAATATGTTCAGAACACCATATAGGCGCTAATACACGATTAGCGAAACGAAAAATCATCAGGTTGAGAGTAGCTTCTTTACCTAAAAAATGGTCAATCCTATAAACTTGAGATTCATTCCAATAAGAATGAATTTGACTATGTAAAAACTGCGCCGAATCTAAATCAGTACCAAATGGCTTTTCAATTAAAATACGCCGCCAATAACTTGAGGATTCTTTTGATAGGCCAGCTTCTCCAATTTTAACTGCAGCTTTAGCAAATAACGTAGGTGGTAGTGCTAAATAAAAAAGAGCAGAGCCATCAATTTTTTTACTTAATACAGTGAGATCTTTTACATCGAGTGAACCACTAATAAAGCTCAAACACTTGCTAAAACTAATCCATTTTTCATCATCAAAATCAAGAACAAACTCACTAAGCGAATCATGAACATGCTCAATAAAATCGTTATCATTCCATTGATCGTATGAGTATCCAATAATATTTAATTTAGAAATCATACCTAACTGATGTAATTTAAATAACGAAGGCATTAAAAGTCTTTTGGTCAAGTCACCGCTAGCACCTAGAATAACTAAAGATAATGGTTTCATTTTTCACCACCATTTAGTGTCTTTTTTTCTTGGTGACCACCAAAAGCATGGCGCATTGCAGACTGTACTCTGTTTGAAAATGAATCGCTTTGCTGTGAAAAGAAACGAGAATATAATGCGGTCGTTAATACTGGCGTTGGTACTCCCAAGTCAATCGCAGTAACAGATGTCCAGCGCCCTTCTCCTGAGTCAGAAACTTTTCCGGTATAGTTATCTAAATCTTCTGAGAAAAACATTTCTTGAGCAATCAAATCTAACAACCAAGAACTAATCACACTTCCTCTTCGCCAAAGCTCACTAATATCTTTTAGTGGTAATTCATATTTATAATTCATCGCCGATTCAAGGGGAGCAGTTTCCGCGTCCATATCTATTTTATCTAAACCCTGGTTGGCATGTTTTAAAATACTGAACCCCTCTGCATATGCTGCCATTAATCCATATTCAATACCATTATGGACCATTTTCACAAAATGCCCTGCGCCACTCTCTCCACAATATAAATATCCATTCTCTGCGGGTGATGGCTCATTTTCACGTCCCTGAGTCCTTTTAGTACCTGAAACTCCAGGCGCTAAAGCTTTGAATACAGGTTCAAGGAATTCATATTCATTTTGGGGTCCACCAATCATGAGACAATATCCTCGTTTTTCCCCCCAAACACCACCACTAACACCCACATCTAAATAATTTATACCGTCATTTTTTAATTCATTTGCTCTACGGATATCGTCAGTAAAATGAGAGTTCCCACCATCGATAATAGTGTCACCATTTTTTAAGTATGGTTTAAGTTCAGTAATAACAGCATCAACGATGCCTGCAGGAAGCATTAACCATATTTGTTTAGGTTCAGATAAACTTTCAATAAAATCATTTAAATTTGTTGTAAACTTTATTTCCTTGGGTACTTTAGCTTCAGTATTTTTATCATAAACTACACATGAAATACCAGAACAAGAAATACGTCTAACCATCGCAGAGCCCATTCTTCCCACACCGATAAAACCTATTTGTTTTTTCATATTCATCTTATTCACTCCACATTTTCATTCCACCAATAAATGCTTTATCATTACCACCTCTTCTAACATATTCAGGGAGATTATTAATTCTCACTACGTTTCCACCGCCAAGAACAATATAATCTGGCATGAATACCTGATAGAAACCATCGGTAATATTTAAAACTTTACTCTCCCAAACTTTATTCCCATTTTTTTTTTCGATAAGCATCACAAGTAAAATATTCATAATCATGATCTAAATAATTAAGGTGTCCTAATTCTAGAGAGATAACTTCATTATTCACGACCAAGCTACTACCTAATCCTGTCCCCAATCCTAAAAAAAGCATTTTCCCTCTATCGTAGCTTCCTATCGCTTGCATTGCTGCATCATTTATTATCTTAACAGGACAGTTAAACGCAGATTTCAAATCAAAATTTACCCATCCATGACCTAGATTAGCAGGCTCTTTCATTATACGATTTTCAATAATTAGTGATGGGAAACCAATGCTGATAGCCGAGCAATGAGAAAGAGAATAATTTTCATTTAATTCATGGATAAACTTTTGTGGTGTCATTGAGAGACCTGATTTTATTTTTATCGCATTATTTAAATCAGAAGAATAAACCTTAATGAAAGTTCCACCTATATCAATAACCAAAACATTTCTTTTTTTAAAGAAATATTGAACATTCTGATTGGATGATATCATCAACACCCCCCTCCATATTTCACTTTCAATTTCACATATATAAAGAAATATTTAAATAAACATGACTAACCCAATAAATTTAAAATTTATTTACTAATATATATAACAAATTCAACTTTAAATTACAGACCAATAAAAAAATCAAGTTTAAACCATCAAAAATATTTAATTTAATAATACAAATTTATCTGTCAATTGAAAGAGGAAATACAAACCTGTTGATGAATCATTTAATATAAAACATGTCAACCATATCAAAATAAGACTATTGTAATAGCATAATGCGATTGAAAATTAATAACATTATATAGTCCCAATTAGTAAAGTTAACAATCTAAAATAATTATTAAAACAAAAGGTTACTTATAATATATCCCTCAACATAATACATATTTTTCAAAATAAAATTTTTATGTAATACTATTAAGAATATGATAACAGTTAGAGTTTGTCTCAATAGAACTTTATTCCAAACGATGAGACCACAGACAAAATGCAACATAGCCTCGTAATTTTCGAGCATCTTTTCCCATGAGGCAGGATACGGTGAAAGCGATTCATCCAACTATGAGTTCTTTCAACAACCCAGTGATGGGTTTTGAACCCGTGTTTTTACTGGCATCAAACTTCTATTTACGGGACTGGATATGCGGCTCGTAGCAGCGACTCTATAGATAGGTTTTCCACCAGACTGCATCGTAACCTTTCTCCAAGCAGAGCCTGAGTTTTTCCCCGGACGTCTCGTCTGAAGACCATCGAATGTATCTGCAACCAGTTTTGATGTCATGTGTGTTTGCTGTTGCAACAACCAGCGATAAGGGAAGCCCGTAGACGTATGTAAGTAGGCTACGTTTTACGCCTTGCTTTCCTCTATCCGTGGGATTACTGCATGTTTATTATTCCTGACAGCGGTGATTTGGTTATGCAGCCGTCCATTGATAACCAAGTCAAGAAGCATCCAGATATTTACAGGCAAGCAAATCGTTTTACCAAAAGTGATCAAAGATACCGAGATCACGCCATTCCAGTAAGCGCCAGTGCGCAAAACTCGATGAACGTATCCCGGTGACATTCAGAGCGTTCCACTGGCAGCGGATCTCAAGCACAAAGAATATAGCATCCATAGCAGCGTGGTTTAAACACGTTTACGGTGAGTGCCGAGCGAATGATTGGTTTTGCGCTCAGAGATAAGCGGTGCTATTTTTTCCCAGAGTTTATTACTGATCCGCCATCTGCTGCCTGTCATATTTTTACCTTCAGAAATTCCCCGTTACGACACTACGACGCTTCCTTCATACCCCACAGCTTTACACTTAATTAGCTCTAGTACCTGTTCATCGGCTATTGGTGCTATCATGACATCCAAATCAGATATTTCATCGTGTAGCTCAAATATCTGCGGGCCAGCGATTTTAATGCAATACAATAGGCATCCTGAATATTATGATAGACGGTAACATCGGGTCTCCATACGGCAAGGGTACGGAACAATTGCATCCTCGTAAGATAGCGTATGTGTTCACATAACTCATCTGGGGCTGACACAATATTCTTTTGGATAATTTGTAGTGCAATACGCAGTGTAACAACAGTCATTTTACGGCAAACTTTGAATACACGTAACGCTTCAATCATGTCACTTCGTGCTTTCGGTGTGACGATGCGTATACGTGAGAAAGTAGCGTGAGCAGCACTTTCTACATCTATCGTATCACTTTTACCACTCTTACCGCGCTTCATCTTATCCGGTGCGGTAACCTCCAGTACTTCGATTTTGGCTCTTTAAAAGTAGCGCAGTAGACCAGTTCCATACGACCCCGAACATTCAACACCGATACGATCAACTGTGCCAAAAGAAGCCATCCAGGCCAGCATTTTTAACGTGTTGTTAAAAAGAACTCAATACCTAAAGCCCGATTATTTTGATCAACTACTACAACCGAAACATGTAAATCTTTATACGTATCAACACCACCAACGACAAACAATGAATTAACGGTTTTTACCTTTGTCATAGATCATTTCGTGCTTCAGAGATTATTCATCATTTCTCCTGAAGATACCCTGAACAAAACAGTAAAGAGACATTGTCCTTTAAATGATGAAACTCAGCAGTATTAAAACACATCAGACCTTAGATGGTAGAGTTTCGCTTCGCAGCGATATGACAAGTAAGAGTATTACTGCTCTTGTTAATACCTAGCGTATCCGCTCCTCGCTCAATTAAACCTGACTGGTTCCAAAGTTTCTAAAGTCAGCAATGAGCTCCTTGGTATTCATTTTAGCCAGATACGTTATGCGTAATAGGAAATCAAAATAATTAGAATGACGGGCCAGAGCATCTCGTCTATCAAATCGAAATACAGGATTCTCTGGAAAGTTAACTAATGGTGCATAGTCCGGGTACGCTAAGCCAATGGCGCTACACCATGCCCGTTGTATTCTAGTCGCCATATTATTGGCATCATCTTGTAAATAGTTGCCTAAATAGCCGTATATATCACGATTAAATAACAAAACTAAATGGTAGTGAGGATATTCACTTTCATTACGTTCTCTTACCCAAGCATAATAAGGGAGTGCTGGTGTAGCTGAACGCCCCGTACGATGATGTGCTGCTCTCAGTTGGCTTTTTAGTGACTCGATAAAACGGGTAATGGCTCGCTCATCCGTGCGTTGAAAACATACCGGCATATCTGGGGCATCAGGACTACTATCCTGAGCGAATCGTAAATCAACTCGGATTGCAAATACTCGGTTATGGTGTTCTAGTGTATTCTCAACCACTGCCAGTAATCGGCGAAGGATATAATACGATATCGAGGAATCATAGCGATCACTCGCGATAGTTATCAGTTGATCCAATTCTGTTTTAGTTAATGCATAAGCTGACATTTTTACTACCTTACTATCATAGAAATAGCGATATCTGTATTCGTGTTTAAGTACCTATCGCATCCATAACACAGTGAGTTATAGACACAATAGGTACGGTGATTAGATAAACATTGCTTTGTTGATTGATAGGTGTTATTTTTATAAACTAGTATTGTATTTAGTAAGATGGTATATATTACCTATACCGACATCATTCCATTTAATAAAAGACGGACTCAACCCTCCCCAAAGTCGCAATAAACCTCGCTTGGTGATATAATCCTACTCACTGATATTATTAAAAATAACTCTGAAGTTATCCTGATTTTGGTGAGTTATTGAGTATGAATACCCCTCTGCTACTGAACGGAATATTCAATCGTTCCGCTAACTCTTCAGGTGTCATTTTTGCACCAATAAATCCCACATAACCAATGCCATCTTGAATAAACCGTTTCAGTTTCCCCTCTCTTTCCAATTGGTTAATAGCTGGCTCTAAACGCTCACTGTGTCTAACTGCTCTTGGTCCATATTTAATAATATAATTCGTTCTAAAATTATAAGATCCATTACTCTCTAAATGACTCTCAAGCCAATCGAGTAATTTTTCAGCATCACTAGGCTCCCTCGTTTCATCAGTTTTAGCGATAAAGTGATTGAGATACCACTGTGTGATATAAAATGCCGCATTCAAGGTTTCTTTTGTGATCAGCGTTGAATTCGGTGTCATAAAAAACCTGCATCACTGCCGCAATTCTCGACGCATGTTCCATATAGCGCGCAATAAAATCCTCATAATGTGAAAATGTCGTGTCCTGCTTCATACAATCTGATATGATTCGCTGCTGTTCATACCAGCATTTTTGTGCCTCCACCGTTAATGTGATACACTGACGTTCACCACCATACTCTCTTCGCAATGCAGACTTGTCTAAGTGCGCGATCAAAACGGAAGAGAAGGCATCAAATGCATGCGCGTCTAATCGTAAAGTGTTCAGGTCATCCAGCCTAGTTAATGAATTGTTCAAATCCACGAATAAAAAACGGGCTAGCCCACCAGAATATCGAAACTTCGTGCCTTTTTTCCTCAAATAATGATTAAACAATTCCGGCTGTAACATTAACAAGATGCTAAACGGGCATCTGAAATAAAGTCGCTGTCGCGTGAAACACGGCTCACCGAAATACTCTCTCCACACCAGAGTGAATTTAATAACGAAATTTTATGAAATAGATTGCCGTCAAGCAGAGCCCCAGCTTCATCTGAGGCCAGTGTTAACACTGGATACCCTTGCCCTAATTCCCGAGTTAATGCCTCGCTGGTGGGATCATTGATAATTAAACGCCTTTGAACCGGCTTAACAGGCGCTTGTTGTAGGCATTCATCTAACTGACGACGAGCCTCAGCCACATCACCGTTATCCTTAAGCATTTTTTGATAATGTTTCTCATGAGCTTTTAGCTCTATTTTCCAAATAGCCTCATGCCGTTGATACTCCGCCTGTGCTGAACCATATTCTCTTTTTTGTGCTTCTTCCCACTGAATAACCGGTGCTATCAACATTCTGAATACCGTCGTCTTTTTACTGCCCGACTTGGCGAGCACAAGCGTATAAAGTGAAGTGGGATAGCGAATCCCTTGGATAGGTTGAACATCAACATTATCCTGACACCCCATCCCCATAATCCCTAATAGGGTAGGTAAAATAATATCTGGGCTCGCCCCTGTTTGAGCGTGTATGTGCCCTATCAGCTGCTGAAAAAATTCAGGTAAACATTTCAACTGCAAACACAGTTCTGGATTATCATTTGACATTTTTCTTGATCCTTAATTTAATCGACAACTAAACTTCACGTGAAGCAACCCATTTTTCGATCTCACTGTATAACCATCCAACCGATGAAGCACCAAGCTTAAGCGGTTTTGGAAACGTGTCATCATAATACTTTGAGCGTGGATTCAATTTTTCATAAATACTGGAACGAGATATCCCCAGTACTTTGGTGAGTTCTGTAATGCGGAGAATACGTAAGGATTGAGTTGTTGTTGACATGTTATGCCCTCCGAGTGTGTTTCATTCGACGTAGACTTTGCCACAAGTTCTGGCAGTATTTCCCCGTACAAATTTGGAAACCAATTTAGGAGGAGTGTATGCGCCATCATAATTTTGCCAGTATCATGTTAACGGTTTGTCGCGTATTCGAGCTAAATACAAAAGACATCACCGGTAATGCACTGAATATGCGAGATAAATATGCAACCTCAGATTTTTCATTGCATCAAAAGTTTTTTGATATCTATTACAATAAAATCATTGACATAATAGATGCCGAGGCAGTTTATAGTCAGGAGGACAGACGTGATGTATTCTATAAATATGAACAACTGTATAACGAAGTTGTGCATACGATGGTTTATTCTAACTTAGAAAAAGATATCATCACAAAAAAATACATGGAAACAGCGATACCCGCCATTATTGCACTCGATATGTATCAAACTCTCAGTCGCCATACTCAAAATGAGCAGCCTCCAAGCTTTTATCACCATATACAGGCCTTTTTATTGAGTGATGACTACCTCCTCGATAATTCGGATCCTAAACACCTATTTCAAGGTGTCAGACATTACTTGAAAAAAATGCTTAAGCAGCAAAACATACAACCGAAAGAGAGCTTAATGGAAATCAACTCATTGATTGATAATATCCGGAGTGGCAAAAACCCAAAAACAAGCTCAATTAAACACGCGATTAAGATTTGCAAATTTGAAGCAAAGAATTTCGAGAACGAACTTGATGAATTTGAAAAAACCTATACATCTTTAAGTACCTTATTAAGACTTCAAAATACCACAGGGTGGGTACCTCTCATTACTCAGCATTATCGTGAATTGATGGAGGAAAATATGCGTTCATCCCATCTTTTATCTTCACTACATATGTATCTATATCGATTTAATTACGACAAAGGTTTATTAAAGGAATGTGCAGAAACGCTTATTCATTATGCCAATGTGATTACCCTAAAAAAAGATCGTATAGAACAATACACCCTAGCGATTAATTATTTAAAATCGATGATATTTAAAGGAGACTTTCCTTCCGCTAATCATACTGAAAATGAATTTAAAAATTTAAAACGTTGGTTTGAAAAAAGAGCGGATATTCCCTTATTAGCTCCCTATGCTAAACTCACTGTAATCATCGATTTATTATACAATAAAAAACTTGAAGAAGCGTATCAACTGACGCATGAAATGTTATCTGAAGAATTACCTTACGGATATTTAAAAGCAACCTTTGCAAACATTAGCCTCGCATTGAAAATAAAGCTACAGAAAAACACAATAAAAAATGGGACACTACTGCGTTTAATTAATCCGATTTTAAATTCACAAGGTGAATACGTTGATTTTGCTCTGGGTTCAGCAACATCACTAAATAATCCCATAATCACAGACCCGAATAATTTAACAATCCTTCGAGCAATTAAAACCTACAACACACTCATTACTACAATTACCCCCGCTGAAGATAACGAAGAGATTGAACGTTATCCACAAACGATTTCAGGCTTATTAAATGAGGTTAATATCGCTCTTGAAAAACTTGATGACCAACTCTCTTATATTGATGAGATTTGTAGCGAACATTTTGCCGATGTAATAATTGAAAAAAAAGTACTGACCCGTCGAGAGCTCACTCAAAACCTAATTGGCATCTTAAATCATTGTACCCTAAATAATTGTATTGGCTGCTTACCCGTGTTAATGAAATATCTGAAGGCACCAGATGAAGAACAAGAAGCTATCGCTTCTTTTATGGGAATATCAGAAGACAGTGAACTCGAAAGAAACGTATTAGTAGAAACATTACACATCGTGCATGAAAAGTTAGATCAGCAAACCAACACACAATAATTTTTCTACAATACACTTATGGCTCCGGCTACAATGGCTACATGTAGCCATTGTAGCCGGAGGAGACACATCATTTTTATTGCATTCCATCTTGTTTGCAGAATAATATTAACTTATACAGGCAACCACAATCCGTCATCACACTATTTTTGATGTTACACATGTACTATTTATCAGCTTTCCAGATTATAAAAACAGAAGAGTGATCCATTTAATACTACGTTGGATCGTTGAGAAATGACGTATTATAACATATCATTCCGTCAGCAATGGAAATAATAGTCAGATAAAAAATATTATATTGATAAAAATGCCAAATAAATAGATTATCTATTTTATTTTATTTTCATTATTACCCATTCAATAAAGGATATTATTTTTCATAAAATTGAAGGCACATACAAAAAATAACACTAAAAAGTACTTGTGTCGTTTTCATTCCTACTTATCACACAATAAATAAGTGTGTTTTGATTGGCATTACCGATAAAAATTAAACTAGTGACCATTATACATATTTTTATTTTCATCAAAAATATAAATTTTAGCCTATACCTATAATAGGTTGATAAACACCTAAATATTATAGCCAAAACTATATAATGAAAAGAGAAAAATATTATTGTAAGCTAAAAATTAACAAAGAACTACTAACACAATTGGTACATTATATTGATAGCGTATTTAAGCCTTACGACACATTAATTATAAGAGAGTTCTATGATTTGAGAAATAATAAACAGAAAATAACTTAGCTCATACAATGCTGTCAATCGTTGGGGATAATGATGAAAAATGAAATTAGATAGACAACATAAAATTGCATTACAGCAAGGGAAAATATTAGGATGACTAGGAGGGAATGTCTATAAAACAGCAATTTATGAAATGAGGTGCAAAGGATATAAACAACGAGAATTGGCTAAACATTTTAATATTAGCCTTTCAACAGTAAAGCGTTATTGGACAAAAACGGTTATTCGAAAAAACACCTAACTCCAGAGTGATTGTTTATTAATCAACCCTGATATAAATGGGACTGGAGTGACATTATTGATGTTGGATAGGTAATATACTTCTAATCTATTAATGATCTATTTAATTTATTATTCAGCATATAGAACTATTAATTAACTGACATATATCTACTAGCCATATAATCCTTATAGAGTCTTGGGGTGAACTCCTTGCCGGTGTAGATCAAGCAGACTCGCTAAAATGGGCTGCATGGGTAGATTCATTGGTCGCGGTAGGACGGGAGTTACCCTCCGCTCCCCGCACAGATCCGGACGTGCGCTGCTAACGCATCCGGCTCTTACCTCAGGTGTTTGGCGTAGAAGCGTTGTAATGGATAAGGGGGGGACAACTCTGGGCTTCGGTATCGTATTTTTTGCACAACCACTTGAAGCGTTCCCAGGTCATGTTATGCCGCTGGCTTCTTCGTCTCAATGCCTTCAGCCACAGTCTCTTCACTTCCTCTACGAACTGGCTTATCGCTCTGTGATTAAAGGGCACTCCATAATAGTTTATGTGTCCCTGCACCACACACGTTAGCCAACGACCCGTTTTTGCCGACCTTTGTTCATCCAGAGATCAAAACTGTAGTGTAGATAAATGTTCGCCAGTAACGGTGAACATACCGCCCCCTGTGGAACTCCCCGGTGCTACTGTTGCCGGTGACCGTGTTCATCTACCACGCCTACAGTGATCCATTGCTTGATTAGCCGCAGTATCCGCTTGTCACTGATACGGTGCTCGATAAACCAGATGAGCCAGTCATGTTCTACCGTATCGAAGAACTTGCTGATATCTAGATCCAGCCCCCAATTTACTTTTCTCTCCATAATCGCAACGTTTAGCGCATTCAGTGCGTCGTACTGCCCTCTCCCCGGCCTGAAACCGTAGGAGAACCCCATGGAATCAACTTCATAGATTTAGTTTAACACGGTGAAGGTTGCCTGTTGTACGATTTTATCTTCCAGACATAGAATGCTCAACGTCCTTTCAGTTCCATCTTCTTTGGGGATCAGGACCCGCCTTGTAGGCATCGGTCTATATTGCCCCCGCTGAAGTCTGCCATGGAGCTCACTGATATGGCTTTGCGCATTTTCAGCGTAGTATTCCCATATCACTCCATCACAGCCCGGTGCTGAATGTCGTTTGAATTGGTTAAAGCTCTGCAATAGTAGCGCTTCACTCACATGGTGGAAGAGATTCGTAAACTGCTGTTTCTTATTCTTCCTAGCCGCTTCTCGCACAGCTAGCAGTCGTGACATCGTATTCTCCCAGCTCTGCATCCAGATATTGGCGTACTGTTGGCTGTTCCCCTTGGTCGGGAGCCTTCCCTCCATCAACTCCGCCACATTGTTACTTGTCTTGTTCATTGATTTCCTCAGTACTATGCTCCCGTCCGACTTCCTGAAACACGACATCGCTTCACTTTACAGTTTTGGCGATGTCGCCCCACTGACTCAGGGTGGAAATTTGTTCTGGATCTCCCAGGTTCCGTATGATGAACTTCCTCACATGCACAGGGTCCCCGACCCCGGGAAGCATGTCCGCGTTTTACCATAGCAACACGGCCATTGTAGGTTTCTGCTTCGCTTAACAGCATCACCGCCTCCTATACCTAATTACGTGGCTCAATATCTGGCCTGTGAGTGCCTTCGCTAACACTTCACGACAGAAGTTACCCGCTGCCACGCATAGCTAAAGGTCTGGGCGAGTGGCTATTTCTTACCCAGGAGGGACTTCCACTCTCAGTTCTATCACCAGCTTGCCTGGCGTACTAAGCGTCAGATGAAGCCCACATAGATTCACTTCATCCACTCAAGGCAAAATATTTTCGAAGGTATCAAAATCCATTAAAGTAGATGAATAAATTACTTATCAATAACCCACTTCATTTCTTAATGCCTTGATACCTAAAGTATTGAGTGTTATCGCTTCTTCATCGTGCTGGGAATTCATCAGCATCGTGAGAATATCATCAAAATGTTAGGAGTTTTAATGGCACTGTTGCAAATAAAGAAATGAAGTTGAGTTTTTCGGTTCAAAGCGAATTATAGAGCAAAAGCTCTATTCATTAGATGCACTTCACCTAAAGCATGCCTGAAATAAAATTGCTCAGTCTAAGCATTACATACACGTTACACACCAGAACCGCAATTTGAGTTATCAATCATTCTTCTATTTTAAATCATTTACATCACCCCAAGTTATCAATATTATCCAGTAAACATTCTGTTTTTACAGATTGTTCACTGAATTAAATATCTAACTAAATTTAGTTGCTAACTCCTACATAATAAAGCCATTGAGTAGTAGTAACCCCTTTAAATCCAGTAATTGAAGTTCCCTGCCAGGTATTTACCCCAACAATAACACTATTTTTAGGAAGTGAAATAGTATCTAACTTTTGAGGAGAACCTCCTTCGGAACATTTATTTTCACCCGTTATTTGTGATGAGCCATCAGAACCATAAAACACAATTCTTGAGATTAAACCTCCAAATTTCCCATCCTTACATACCACGTATCAATTCTAGAAATATTATTTAAGTTTGTAATCTCTTGCTTATAACCGCCTTCAGTTAAATTTGAACCAATACCATCAACAATATTAGCAGATTGAGTATATAGCTTATAATCAGGTGGTGAAATCAAATCATTTACCTTATTGCCAGATTGAGACCCTATAATTTCACTATTATTAGGAGCTAACACAGTCAGATTTGTACTCAAATTATTACCTGTTATCCCATTTAAATTTATATTAGAGCCTGTAATTATCGTTTTACCAGTATTTTTTGCAATAAAAGAATCCCCGCTTAAAACACCTACATTATTATTGCTAGAAGACCAAATCACGTTATCAATAGTTAACTCTATTGTAGAATTATCGGTCGGAGTAGCATTGACTATAAAATTAACTATCTGCCCAGGAATAACTTCTCGATTTATAACGTTTTCATTGATATAAAAATTATATGAATATAATGTTATACCAGTATTCAATGCTCCAAAGTATTCATCTCCAATTTTGACCTTAATAACATAATTACCCGCGTCAATTCCAGATACGTCAGCTGTATATTGACCATGCGTAGCTGTCGCTGACATATTCTTTATGAAAACGCCATTAGTGACAACAGTGTTTTCTTTTAATACAACAAATTGAAGATCATCTTTCAACCCATCTACTGGATTATTTTGCCCATCCTTAGCTATTAAGGTAACTGTTGCCACTCCTTCATTTTGACCATTATTTGCAATAATCCGTGATTTGTTAATTGAAAGAGAAGAGGTACTTTGTGCCACATCGCCGACGGTAATCGTATACCCAGCTGACTCAACAGGGTTTGCCCAATCCGTCAACTTAACGCTGGCTTTTAAGCCCGTGCCCACGGTGTTCGCCACATACGTTCCGGTGTACGTGCCATCCCCATTGTCCACCCAATTGCTATTGGCTTTCTGAGTCGCATTCGGCACCGTCACCGTATCGGTTAATGCTGACGCCTGGCCACTGACCGCGTTACCTTCAGCGTCTTTCAATGTCACCGTCACCGTGATATCGGTTCCCGCCACATACGTCGTGTTATCAACCACGACTGTTGAGGTACTTTGTGCTGCTTTGCCCACCGTAATCGCATACCCGGCTGACTCAACAGCACTTGTCCAATCGGTCAACTTCACACTGGCTTTTAAGCCCGTGCCCACGGTGTTCGCCACATACGTTCCGGTGTACGTGCCATCCCCATTGTCCACCCAATTGCTATTGGCTTTCTGAGTCGCATTCGGCACCGTCACCGTATCGGTTAAGGCTGACGCTTGGCCGCCGACTAAATTACCCTCAGCGTCTTTCAGCGTCACTGTCACCGTGATATCGGTTCCCGCCACATACGTCGTGTTATCGACCACGACCGCTGAGGTACTTTGTGCTGCTTCACCCACAGTAATAGCATACATCCCCGACATCACACTGCTCGCCCAGCCACTCAATTTTGTACTGGCTTTTAAGCCCGTGCCCACCGTGTTCGCCACATAGGTCGCGGTATACGTGCCATCCCCATTATCCACCCAACGGCTGCTCGCTTTCTGAGTCGCATTCGGCACCGTCACCGTGCTGCTGGTTAATGCTGACGCTTGGCCGCTGACCGCGTTACCTTCGGCGTCTTTTAACGCCACGGTAACAATAATGTCACTGCCGGCCACATACGTGGTGTTATCCACCGTAATGGTTGAAGTCGCTTCAACTACATTGCCGACCGTAATGGCATACGCCCCTGAAGTCACACCGCCTGTCCAATCCGTCAGTTTCACTTCGGCTTTCAAACCGGTACCGGTGGTATTGGCGACATAGGTTCCCGTGTACGTGCCATCGCCATTATCCACCCAGTTGCTATTGGCTTTCTGGGTCGCATTCGGTACGGTCACAGTACTGCTGGTTAAGGCTGACGCCTGGCCACTGACCGCGTTACCTTCGGCGTCTTTCAACGTCACCGTAACAATAATGTCACTGCCGGCCACATACGTGGTGTTATCCACCGTAATGGTTGAAGTCGCTTCAACTACATTGCCGACCGTAATGGCATACGCCGCCGACGTCACACCGCCTGTCCAATCCGTCAGTTTCACCTCGGCTTTCAATCCGGTACCGGTGGTATTGGCGACATAAGTGCCAGTATACGTGCCATCGCCATTGTCCACCCAACGACCGCTCGCTTTTTGGGTCGCATTCGGCACGGTCACCGTGCTACTGGTTAAGGCTGACGCTTGGCCGCTGACTAAATTACCCTCAGCGTCTTTCAACGTCACCGTCACCGTGATATCGGTTCCCGCGACATACGTGGTGTTATCAACCGCGACTGTTGAGGTACTTTGTGCCGCTTTACCCACCGTAATCGCATACCCGGCTGACTCAACAGAGTTTGTCCAATCGGTCAACTTGACGCTGGCTTTCAAACCGGTACCAGTGGTATTGGCGACATAGGTCCCCGTGTACGTGCCGTTACCATTATCCACCCAGCGACTGCTCGCTTTCTGGGTCGCATTCGGGACTGTCACTGTAGTCGGACTTAACGCCGACGCTTGACCATTAACAACGTTACCTTGAGCATCTTTTAACGTCACCGTCACCGTGATATCGGTTCCCGCCACGTATGTGGTGTTATCGACCATCACCGATGAGTTAGCTTGGTCTGCGTTACCTGCGGTGATCGCATACGCCCCAGACGTCACGTTCTCCGTCCAATCCGTCAGTTTCACCTCGGCGTGTAAGTTTGCCCCTACGGTGTTCGCCACATAGGTTTTTGTGTACGTACCGTCCCCATTATCCACCCAATTGCTGCTCGCTTTTGGCGTCGCATTCGGTACCGTCACCGTCCCTGTCAACGCGGATGCTTGACCACTGACCGCGTTACCTTGTGCATCTTTTAACGTCACCGTCACCGTAATATCACCGCCCGCTGTATAGGTGGTGTTATCTACCGTCACCGATGAATTCGCTTGGTCTGCACTCCCTGATGTAATGGCATACGCGGCTGAGGAGATCGCACTGCCCCATGCACTCAGTTGCGCGCTGGCCTTCAGCCCCGTACCCACGGTATTCGCTATATAGATACCCGTGTACGTGCCATTCCCATTATCCACCCAGCTGCTATTGGCTTTCTGGGTCGCATTCGGGACTGTCACTGTAGTCGGACTTAACGCCGACGCTTGACCATTAACAACGTTACCTTGAGCATCTTTTAATGTCACCGTTACCGTGATATCCGTTCCGGCGACATATGTCGTTTTATCCACGGTGATGGCAGAACGCGTTTGGTCCGCATTACCCGCCGTGATCGCATACGCCCCCGACGTCACGTTCCCCGTCCAACCGGACAGTTTTACCTCCGCTTGCAAGTTTGACCCTGCCGTGTTCGCCACATAGGTTTTTGTGTACGTGCCGTCCCCATTATCTACCCAATTGCCACTTGCTTTTGGCGTCGCATTCGGCACCGTCACCGTGTCCTGGGTTAACGCCGACGCTTGACCGCTGACCGCGTTACCTTCGGCATCTTTTAACGTCACCGTCACCGTAATATCACTGCCTGCCGTATACGTATTGTTATCTACCGTCACCGATGAGTTCACTTGCACCGCATTACCTGCGGTAATCGTATACACAGAAGAAGAAACTGTGCTACTCCATCCACTCAGTTGCACTTGCGCTTTTAAATTAGTGCCTGTCGTATTGGCCACATACGTTCCTGTATATGTACCATTACCGTTATCCACCCAGCTGCTGTTCGCTTTTGGTGTCGCATTCGGCACTGTCACTGTAGTCGGACTTAACGCAGACGCTTGACCATTAACAGCGTTACCTTGTTTATCCTTTAATCCAACCGTCACCACAATATCGCTGCCAGCCGTATAGCTCGACTTATCAACCGTAATTGATGACGTTAATGGCACGGCATCACCCGCAGTGATTGCGTACGGTGAGGATGTTTTCGCGCTAGACCAGCCGGTTAACTGAAGTGTCGCATTTAGCTTGCTCCCCGCTTTTTCGGCCACATACGTAGTCGTGTAAGTCCCATCCCCATTATCAATCCAATTTGCCCCTGTTTTAAGACTTGAATTTGGAACCTTAACCGTGGTGCTGGTTAACAACTCAGCTTGACCATTGACGAGGTTACCTTGTGCATCCTTCAGCATCACAGTGACATTAATTTCATCACCCGATGCGTAAGTCGCTTTATCAACCGCAATGGTTGAATTTAACGCGACCGCACTTCCGGAAGTAATGGCATAAGGTGATGACACCGTATCGCCACTCCAATCACTGAGCTGTAATGTTGCCAGTAAGCCAGTCCCTGCCGTGTTCGCAAGATATGCTCGAGAATAAGACCCGTTGTTATTATCTATCCAACGGGTACCGGACTTAACTTCTGCGTTCGCTACTGAGACTGCCGAGGAGGTTAATAACGGAGATTGACCAACGACAATATTCCCGTTCACGTCTTTTAACGTGACGGTAACAAGAATTTCACCGCCTGCAACGTAACTGGCTTTATCAACCGAAATACTCGATGTGGCTTGTACCGGTGAAGTCGCAACTAAGGTAACACTGTCTGAATTGACAGCCAGAGTCTTGCCGTTGACTAACACCGAAATCGGCGCATCCCCAATTTGGGTGCCTGAAATCGTCGATAAATAGTCACCTTGACCATTGTCTTGTGTTGCGCTGATAGTCGTATTCGCCAGTGTCGTACTGAATGCTACCGTTTGGCCTGAAATTGTATTTCCAAATTTATCTTTCAATATTAAGGTAATATTTGCCGTTTCAGCCCCATCCGCTTTAATCGTTTTTGGTGAAACGGTCAGTTTGGATTGGCTCACACTTGGGTTAGCGCTATCCGCCTTAAAGGTCAGCACCGCCATCTCTTGGCTGTTGTTGATGCTCACCGAATAATTTTCCGTCCCTGCTTTGGTGTTCGTATAGTTAATCACCAACTGACCTTGGCTGTTTGTCAGTCCATTCGCCGGCTGTGTACTGTATTTCGCGGCACCTGGAACTGTAATTGTCACCGGGGCATTCGCTAAGACATTCCCATTTCCATCCACGACCGTTACTGTCACGGTATTACGGTCTTGCCCATTCGCTACCGCATTGTCTTTATCAACCACAACGCTGGCGATTTTCGCCGTGCTAATATCCGCAATAAATTGGGCCGTAACCGTTTTTTGCGTCCCTGTACTATTCCCTTTAACTGTTAATACTGAGCTACCTGCCGCCATATTCGTAAATGAGGTCGTCACTTGACCTTGCGTATTCGTCACTTGTGACGGTGTCACGACGACCGCACCATTACTCGCAGAGCTTTCTAAATCAAAGCCTTCCACCACATTACCAAATTGGTCTTTAACCGTCGCCACCGCCACATTGGTGGCCTTTCCGTTCGCCACCGCTTTATCATCGGTTAAGACTAACTCGGTGATTTGGGCTGTACTCGCATCCGCAGCAAAACGCAACGTCGCATTCCGGAAGTTCCCATTTTTCATGGTCGCTTTCAGTACCCCATCACCCGCAATTTTACTTTTTATCGTGATGAGTGCCTGACCTTGGCTATCCGTTCTCACCGTCACCGATTGACCTGACTCACCATTACCGCCCGTCAGCGTCACCTTTTCATTGTCGGTAAATCCACTCACGGTAAAAGTGACATCCTTGTCAACCAATGCTTCCCCTTTTTCATTCTGGATAAGCGCCGTCGCCGTATACGTATCACTGTTATTCGCCAGTAATACCGTATTTGGTGACAACGTCAGCGAAGCGACGGTCTCTTGGGAAGGTTTCACATTCACCCACATGACCGCCGTGTTCGACGTATTCCCTTCATTGTCGGTTCCCACCGCAGAAACGCGGTAACTTTGAGGTTCATTCGCTCGCGTTTGGAATACGTAAGCCGGCAAGGTTAAGTTTATCGTGGTCGGTGATGTGACCTGAATTTGCCCACCTTGCGCTATCAGCTCTGGTGCAGACCACGCAATACTTTTTAACCCGTATTTCGATTTATTGACCGTGGCCGTCACTGGCAATAATGCGGCTGCTTCCGCCGTCATACTGTCCGGTAACGAAATGGTTAATAGCTCTTGCTTACGGTACTGCATAACAATGTTGTAGTTACGGTCAACAAAGTCGTACCGGTTACCGGCCAGGTTACGCATTAAATCCACATACTCTGGGTCTAATTGTTGGTTTAATGGCACGCCAAATCGATAAGTCAATTCCAGCCCTAAGCGGCTATCATTCGAGTCGCCTCGAGAGGTTTCGCCTTTCAACGTCATTAGCGGGAACGGGGTATAACTCACCCCCAATGTGGAACGCGATGGGTCATCTTTTAAGTCACTCGCAGAAACGCCACTGTCACTTAGACTTATCCCTTTGCCAAAATACTGTTCATATTTGGCATACGCCCCCAATTGCGGGTAGCTCGGTAAATACCCCTCAGCACGCAAATCAAATCCATTCGCTGGACGTTCATCGTAATCACGCATCGCGTGCAAGTCCGATTGATGCCAATCGGTTAAACGAAAATAGCCGTTCCCGGCAAATTTTAAATAATCAAACCACAGCTCAGAACCCACCCCCACGCGAGAGTTGCCCCCGGTGATGTCATAGTCGTAGAAACTGTTCACACCCCACATCCAATCCGCTTGGTATTGACGATACCCAAGTCCCAAATTGGTCGTGTTACGGTCTTCGTTTGCCCGAATACCCACCTGACTAAACACCAAACTATTCGCTTTATCAATCAAAGGCAGCAGTAAATCCGCATCCCCGGTTTTATCCGTCCCCAATTGAACACGGGCTTTGCCGTATTGATTCAGCCAGTCAGTAATTTGCTGGTTAATCAAGTTTTCCCCTAAACTTCGAGCGTATCCAATGGACGCATCCACCGCATCCCCATTCGATAATAATTGACCGGCTTGCGATGCCCCTTGTGCCACTTGAGTTTCCGGTGAAGCTTTATTTTCATCTTCTGTTTCTGCTAACCCTAAGGTGGGCAAGGCGCTTAAAATATCGTCCTGGCGAACCGTATTGTCATGCAAAGGCGGCGCAGAAAAATCATTAGGGTCACGAACGGTAAAATTCGGTACACCGAGTGCGCCTAAAGCTGTTTTAGATGATTTTTTATCTGAAGAATTCGGCGAGGTCGTCGATTCAGGTGTCGCCCCCTCATTACCCTCCATCAACGCTTGTATGCCACTCATGGTACTCATCATGTCCAGACTTTCTTGCTCTGCCGCCTGAACGACCGCCGAAAAAGCCACCGAAATGGGTAAGAACAGCTGAATAACCAGCAAAATATAAGCTGTTAATCGCCGGGTTTTTGAATAATACGGTAACGACGATACCTGAGATGACATACCTAACTCCTAGTGATAGCACAACGTTCACTTGCCAGGGAGCCCCACCAAGTGAACAAAAAAGAAACAAAGAAAAAGTCTATCGTTTAAATAATTAAATATCGGATAACGCCTTGAGTCGGTCTTTCACGCCAATAAAACCCGCGTATTGGACTTTGGCACACAAGGTGTCCAGTTTTTTGTTCAGTGTCATGGAGAGCAGCTCTTTTGAGTCTTTATCCATAATTTCTTTATTAATATTTAAGAACGTATAGTTTTGGTTAATTTTGCTGTAATCGGCTGAATAATTATCAAATTGCCCTTGATTAAGTCCTTTAAGAAAATTAAAACTGTCCACACAGGCATTGCGGGTTGACGCAATGACAATCCCCTGAGAGCGTAACTGTTTATTTTGACCATAAGCCGTGGCCGCTAAATTAGTTTCATTATTGGTCGATACCGTCGCCGTTTTCGGGGCATTCGGCTTTGAAATCGTTGAAGTCACTTTTTTTTGAGGCACCGAGCTGCATGCGGCTAAAGCCAATGATGCAAAAGCGACGAAAGCCAGACGTTTTTTCATGTTAAGACATCCCATATTATGGTTATAAAAATACCTACCGATATATAAAATATCGATAAAGAGATAATGCAGAAGTTAGCAATAAGTTAATGCAAATGAATATTCATTATTTATTTAAAATAATCTTCTGAATATGCTTTAATTCCTTCCGGTAATTTTTCAGTTTGCTCGATAATATCTGAAAAAAACGCTTTCATTTCCATTTCATTCATATTAAGCGCGGAAAGCATTCGTAATAAAACATCGAGTTGAAATCCGGTTTGTCCGCGTTCATACCGTGAAATTTGTTGCTGACTTAAATAAACTTGCTTGGCCAACTCCGTTCCTGTTAATCCATTTTGGATACGCGCTTTACGAATTAACAGTCCCACATAGTGTGAAAGCGGAATATTTTTTTGGTTTTGAGTATCGATAACATTCATAATAAAACCTTCTCCAACTATATTCTAAAAGGTCGTTAATCCATTTAAATCAAAATGTGGCGGTGATTAACAGACTCAAATCAAATCAAATTTCACTTTGGTGCATTAAAGACGCTTTTTTTGCGTGTTTCCAATCGTTTATTCCATTTAGACAACACAACAATAATAGACTTTAACTATCAATTAAAATGATATTGATCGTCATTGACGATCGATATATTCTTACAAAGTTCTCGAATGCACTTATTTCACGCTTTATTCGTTTAAATTACCTTTTTAATAAAAACATAAACAAAGATAGCTAGTGAATACACCTTTTGTGAATTTAAAAATCAAAAAACATTGAGTTACATTTTGATACAAAATAAAACAAGTAGAAATTAGCAGAGCGAGGGGAATAATACGAACAGAGACTCATCTCAATAATCAATTATTGATAGACGTAACGTAATTCTCATAAAATTAAAGAAAGGATATTTACATTGAAAAAAATGACGCTAAATACGAAATTAATTATCATTATGATTTATGCGCTACTCGTGGGATTGCCTGTGATTATTTATCTACACCTGTGAATGATATGACAATAAATTAACTTGGTATTCGTAACTCACAACAAAAGACTTAAATAAGAGAATAAACATGATTATTCCGAGAGCCGTTTTTTTACATTACACTTACCGTAAAGCTCAAGGGGGCTTATTTGACTCAATCAAACAAGAAAGTCAGCGTGTAATGGGGCAGTTAGTCATGGAGTTGCGCAATCCTGAAATTCATCAGCAAGGGGAAATTCAATTAATGTTCGCTGCGGAGCAATACCCCCGTTTAAGCGAAGACAAAGAAGCTTTAGCCTGGCATAGTCTCCAAACACAATTTCAGCAAGCTGGCTATCTTATTCAGGTCCAGCACCACCCTCTCGGGTTTTCGATACACTTAAGCTGGGCAGAGTTACCCCTAAATCCTCAATGAATATAAAAGAAGGCAGATATGAAAAATACATTTCGGAACACCACGATAACGCTATTTACCTTATGGGCCTTTCTCGCCGGCGCGGTGAGTGCAGCCTCATTGAACGAAATGGCAGAGCAAGGCGACAGTGATGCCCAAGTACTCTTAGGTTATCAGTATCTTTCTGGCACACCCGATAGCGAGCCGAATATGGAGAAAGCCAAATATTGGATGCAAAAAGCGGCAGAACAAGGGGATGCGGATGCCCAAGGGGTATTAGGCACCCTGTATTACAGTGAAAAAAATTATTCGGCGGCCAAACCGTGGCTCACACAGGCCTGTGTGCAGGATAATCAACAAGCCTGCCTCATTTTAGCTAAAATCCCCAAATTCTAATAAGGTAAACTCAGGATAACAATTCCTATCCACCAATCAAGTAGGACAAAATATTCTTCGAACCATTTTTAAAGAGGTAACTTTAATGGACGATATCGACCACATTCAACAACGCGATGATATTCTTCATCAGCTTGCTTTAATGAAAAGAAAACCCACTTTAGTTAGCACTAATGGGCAATGCTTATGGTGTCATGACGAACCTGTTTCGGGATTATCTTTAGCATTTTGTAGTACTGAGTGTGGAGAGGATTATGAGAAGTTTCAGAGAAACAAAAAAAGCAAGACAGGTCATATCAATCTAATAAAAAAGCCGCAATTTTAATGCTGCTCCAAAAAACATAACAGTAGACACTGGTTGTCGATTATATTTTTGATAAAAAACAAATCAAACACTTAAAATAAGCATTAAAGAGCAAAGATGATATTATAAATAGCAAAAAACATGGCAAACCAAAATAATAACAATCAAGCCTTGTATTTCAATTATCAGCATTTATATACAATAAAATCAGCCATCAGCTATGAAAGATTCAAAATCGAAAACAAAAATCAGAAAAAATGACATCTTTTTGGGCGTTGCATACAAGTTCTAATATCCTATAAATATCACGATGTTTGGTTTTCACAGCTCAATTAACCCTATGTACTCTTATAGATACTTTAAATATTAATCAAAACATGATATTTAGCTTAGGGAGTGTGCAATTAACTTCATAAGGAATTAAAATGTTTAAAAAAATCATTATCGGTATTGTATTATCAGGAATATCATTTACCCCCGCTTTAGCTGCAACAGATAGTTGCCAAGAACAGCTGAGTGATATCAAATTAAAGCTTGAAAATGCACAAAAAAGCGGAAATATAGCCGAGCAAAATAATCTGAAAATCGCTAGAGACAAAGTTAATACATATTGCACTGAGGAGCGACAAGCTAACAGGGCAATACAAGATTTAAAGAAAAAAGAACAAAAACTAAAAGAAAAAGAGTTAGATCTTGAAGAGGCTAAAAATGAATTAAAACAAGCGCAAGATGACTATAACCGTTTGAACAAGTAGGTTTTCAGCTATGTGTCAATCTGAGCGGCTCTGATTGACACATAGCTGTGTGCAAAACAACCAACAAACCCGCTTCAATTTAGCAAAAAAATAAACACTAATAAAGTAGACTCAGGATCCCCCCCTTCACTTTACTAATGAGCACACAAGAAATAAAATACATATACTCATGGGGAAAATAATCAATGATACGTCATTTTTTAATCCCTATCATCGCATAAGTAAAAGTGTCATCAAAACGGTGATATTGCCTATATAAACTCCATGAGATAAACTCATCAACGGTTTAAAAATTAATGCTAAATTCTCAACAAAAGGCTCCTAAATAATGACAAAAATGAAACTCACTCTCTTATCGATGCTATTACTCAGTATCACTGGATGCTCAACTTTAGAAAAAAACCGCCCCTCCCCTTCTCAAGACGCTCCTCAACAAGAGACTATCTCCAATTCAGAGGGAAAACTTTTACCTAACGGCGTTATCCCATCCAGTACAAATAGTTGTATTGATGATATGGCCTTACTCAAACAAACTCGCTATAACGAATATCAAGCCTTTTTGAAACAGTATGGTGAAATCATGAATGAATACCACTTTTTACGTAAAAATAGCGAAATCATGGACAAAGATACCAAAACTTACTTAAATGATATGCTGACAATGAAACGCGATACACTCTGTTCAAAAATAAAATTTAATACTTTCCAGTCCATTAAAGAAAAAATGGCCAGTTTAATGAGTATCTAAAAATGCTTTGGTCAAGTAAACACGACACACATTGTGTGTCGTGTTTACTTGATTCTATCCCACGATCCACCGCCGTTTTTAACGCGTAACATATTCATCTCAAGCAACAAATTAAATTATCCCTCAAAAATATTACTAACAAAATTAGAAACAAAAAAACAGACTCACCGCAACCCTATTCATAAAATACGCCATTTTTAATGAAGTAGCATTAATGGACGATATCGACCACATCCAACAACGCGATGATATTCGTCATCAGCTTTCTTTAATGAAAAGAAACCCCACTTTAGTCAGCCCTGATGGACAATACATATATGGTACCATGACGAATCTGTTTCGAGGATATCTTTAGCGTTTTGTAATACAGAATGTGGAGAAGATTATGAAAAATTACAGTGAAATTGAAAGGATCACATGAATAATAGATAGATAAAGGGTATTCAATGGAAAAAAACATCATCTGTTCGATAAAATAAGATATTATTAATACACTAATATTTTTATTTAACAAAGCTCAATAAAGATTATTGATTATCAAAATAAAAAAAAAGCCGCACCTTTAATACGGCAACAAAGGAACTCAACAAAAGAAATCACAAGAGAATTTCAGCTTCGAATTTTATTATTAATAAAACCACAAAGCAAACACCTAAAAATGGTATTTGGCAATAAAAAATACTCAATCGCAAAAAAAACATAATTAATTGAAATTGATTTAAATTACATGTATCACTATTTACTATAAATCGTAAAAGTCATTTTATTAACAGCAATACTAACTTAAATCCAAACATCACCATTTTATCATGAATAAATTACTCCTTTTATTAATATAATTATCATTTAACGTGTTTTCATTAAATTCATCAGAACCAACACAAATTGCTAACACACTTTCAGAACACCTGTGTGAGAAAAGAATGGATAAAGAGAAATGTTATGAAGCCCTAGACGCCATTATCTCAATATCCATATATCAAGGGTATTTAGCCGGTATATGCGGTAAATCCTCAGGACGTCATTACACCTTTGACTCTAAATTTGATGAAACAAACAGTGACTTCAAAAAGTTATTAAATGATTTAAAAAATAAAAATGATTAAAAAGTAAATTATAATTTTTTTCTTTACCTATTTATTGAGAAGGCCTAAATGCAACGGTCAATAAGGCGATACCATCTTAAAGATGGTACCATTTTATAGATATCAATCATATCATTGCTCAAAATGAATGAAATTTATAGCCTATGTTAAAAGTTAAGGCAACCTAACGATTAGATACACAATATACTTAATTTTCGTATCGTAATTTGCTATCAATGACTATATAACAAATAATGTAATGATTTGTTATAGTTAGAGTTTTTGTGTAAAAAATAACTCGTAAATCTGTTCGTAATAATCAAATAAATATATAAGAAATGTGTTATTATTGATTATGCAGCAAACCTATCGTAGAAAGGTGGTAAGCGCTGCTCAAAATATCATTTTGGAGAATACTCGCTGCCAAAGGCTCATTCGGCAACTTTAGTTCCCATTCAGAATATTACAGAGGGTCAACGGCTAATCGATGTAAAGCCTGAATGGAAATAAATGTTACTGCACCCGAGTTACTAAATAAAGCTCATGAGCTTAAACAATTTAATAGTGGAAATGATACACTAAGTAATTGTCTTTCTCGTAGAGTAATAAAAAACTAGTATCTCAACGCATCTTGTACATTCGTAACCTGTCTTGAATGTACAATATATGTCGTAGGGTAATATTCTATTACGGCGGAAACGATATTAGTTATGCCAATTTAAATCGCCGCTTATGCCAAAATATGCCAGCCCCTATTTATGTCATTCTTTTAGAGCATTTAGCCATAGATTATGTCTGTTCAAAATCATAAATTAGGTCAATGGTTGCTTAATGATGCTGTCACTAACGTCTCCAATTTGGCAGATCAGGTAGGGATTAAAGCCATTATGGTACATAGCAAGTAAGAGAGCTCTATAAATATTTTGTTTTTATTCAGTCTCCTATTACTTCAAATACCTTATTCTATAAAATTTAATCTCATACCCTTTCTCTATTTATTTATTAAGTATTATGCTACTAATCACCTTTTCTAAAACCCGAATAACCATTTTTTTATCTCATAGAAAAAGCCAGCTTGCGCTGGCTTTTTTTGTTTATCTAAAGGGCTGACTTAGCGGGACTTCTGGGTCCGGTTCATGAGTGATCCGGTTACGTAAATCACGACGAATAATTTCAATCGACCAAAACCAAATTAAATGTCCAAAAATTTCTGACACATTCTCATACCACGGTAAGTCAAATAATGGGGGGGTTAATCCCATTAATGGGAATGAAATCATGTGCACACATAATTGTGCTAACGCACCTGCCAGTAAACCTTGCCATAATTTAATTTTTGGAAAACGTTCCGCAACAATGCAGTATCCGAGCGCAAAAACAATCGAGAATACGATATGTGTCACGCCCACCCAGTTAAAGGCATGCTCAGCAAAAGTATAGACGGTCGCGTTGGGATCCGAAACGCCTAACCAATCACGTAAAAAGATATACGGTGGGTTCAGAAAATTACGCGAACAATCAATTTGGTCTACAGCTCGAATTAAGGACTCTGGCGGACAGGCTGCGGTAAATATATCCGTTGGACTTCTTGGGGGTAATGGAACTTCAGCCCCCCATTTTACAAATGCAGAAACAATACCCGCAATCAAACCAATAAAAGCCGCAAGACCATAACGCCGACGGTCTTTGGGGGTTTGTTCAAATAAATTCATGTTGTTCTAACCTCTGTTTGAAATACAATAAAAAAACAATGAATAATGCCTTTATATCCGATTGATATAAAATAACTCAGTAAAAAATAGCAACGTCCTTATCGCGATGTAGAGGTCTAGAGGCTTCTTAATTATGCGTTAGACTCATGATGTTGGGTCTGCAGGCCTCGATAAGAAAAGGTAAATGACGAACCGAAAACCCAGTATTCCAACTCATTTTATTTTTTGGTGTAAATGATTTTATGGGATTCATCTTCACAGTGGCCCACGATTTTACCCTCATGAGATTCAGCTTCTGCATTAGGCACCGCAACCACCGTAAAATGGTTTTCAGGCACACCGTTATTGATAATTTTTTGTTTAATTTCCGCAATCACACTTTCACAAGAAGCACTGGCGAATGTTGAAATTGATAAGGTTAAAAAGATGGCACTTAGGGCTTTTAATTTCATGTAGAGGCCTTGTATTAATTTTAATAAGATTTACTTCGAAATGAGGCGGTTAACCCCATATTATGAATATGGGTTTTTAGCACTATCACCTAAAAAACGGTAACCGACACTAATGTTAAAACCATTCATCGACTTATGCCCATCCATATCCGCTTGCGTTCCTTCGTACCCAATATTTACCGCAATATTCTCCATTGGATTAATAATCACACCCGCACCATAGGCAAAATTGGTTGAATTTTTACTGACATGACCTTCTTCATGACCTGTCGCAGTATTCCCACCAACACTGTTAACCCACTGGTAATCTCCCTTTGCCTTGGTATGACTTAACCCTAATAATCCATAAAGGTTTACAATATCATTAATGCGATAGGCAGGCCCTGCGAGTAATGAATAACTTTTTACATCGATTTTTTGATGGTAATAATCATCTGCATAGTCTGTGAAACTCCAGCTTTTATCCCCTTTCATGTAAGAAAACGACCCTAGCACGCTAATCGGTGAATCCCATTCATAGCGATATTGCACATTCACACCCCGAATATTCTTAAAATCTTGCACTTTACTTTGTGCATAACCTATCGAGACGGTGTGATTGTCGGCTTGTGCCACATTGCCCATAAAGCAACCTGCCACAATCGCCGCCATCATGCCTTGCGTTATTTTATTCATTTAGCAACCCTCATCATCTTGTCATGAATATCCTTTCACGATGAAAGGATTTTCCTTATCTTAAATAAATATTAGCATTTACACAAACTGAACTTATCTCAAATTTACTGACAAAAATCATGAAAAACACAAAACCCTTCGAAAGTGTAGACTAATCTCGCGCGTGCTCCACAACATAACTCGCCATATTTCGGTAACTCGCTGCATCAGAGCATTCCAAGGTGCCTTTCGCACTGAGACGGACTCATTCCTGCAGAGAATATCGAGGATAGGGGTTATGCGATAACCTCAATAAAAATGCCTCCTCCAGCGCTAATGTCAGAACTAATCCAATACCAAGACGCTGCATCCCCCTCTTCTCCTCGCTTGGCATACCACCGCAATGATTATCAAATACGCCCCCCTAAAGAAGCGCCTCGCGTGTCTCAGCGCGACGGGGCGATACAGATAGCCTCTTGCTCCAGTGCCGAGCACGAAAATACAACACTTTGATTTATTTGGTATTTTATTATTTTTTTGTGAATTCAATCACACACCTCAGTCTCCGATACCGCTAGGCTTTCTCACATCATCATCACGCAACCTGACAGACGTGCTTTTCATCGCCACCCTTGAACCCCTTTGTTATGAATTTGACACCATAACGAAGAGGTCCTATGCACCCGATAGCCACACCGTCTCGCCCGCTACCCCATTCCTACGCCCTTGACCTCGCATGGGACTGGCTGTGTCATGCCCGGCGCCATTTCCCGCCCAATGCCGATATCTGGGACCTGCGCCACCGTTGGTCTGATTGTCGGGCCGCCTTTTTGCAGCAACTCCAATCCGGCACGTATCAGTTATCCCCGATGCAACGCGTGGGGAAACGCCATCCGCGTATCCTCTGGTCCTCCAAAGATGCATTAGCGCTAAAATGGCTTGAGCTAAAAATTCCCCCCTTTTTACCCGTACATCCCGCATGTGAGCATGTCAAAGGCCATGGCGGGGGCCCACAATCCGTTCAGCGCCTGAAAACCCTGACGCAAGGCCCACATGCCCCGTACACCTGGGTCTGTCGCACCGACATCAAAGGCTATTACGCCAATATCGATAAATCGCGACTGCTGAACCAGCTCCAAAGGCACATTACCGATCCTGCCTTAATGGCCTTACTCACCCAATATGTGCATTACACCGTCGATTTGGGCGGGGTCTTTCACCCCCCGAAAAAAGGCATTCCCCGCGGGTGTGCCCTTAGCCCCTTGATGGGGGCCTTCCATCTCACCCAAATGGACACGTATTTTGCGCAAAAGCGCGTACACTATGTGCGCTACATGGATGATTTTGTGCTCTTGACCCAGACGCGAGGCCAACTGCGCAAAGCCATCCGACAACTGAATCAGTGGTTTGCCGCCTACGGCTTCACCCAACACCCCGACAAAACCGTCATTGGCCGTGTGGCCAAGGGGGTTGATTGGATGGGCGCGTGGCTCACCGACCACGGAATAACGGGGGTCGCCCCCCGTGCGTTAGACAACCACCGAACCCGGTGTCGACAGCTTTATGAGCAAACGTCCCGCTTGTCAGTTAAACAACAAGCGGACCGCGTGTCGCAATACCGAGCCCGGTGGTCACAATGGGTACAGTGTGTGTTAAAGGGACCGAAGACCGCAGCGTGTCCGCGGACCGCGCCCTCGGGTACGACCACCGGTCATTCCAAGTCCTCCACACACCCTCACCCTACATCGTGTACGCCGTCACCGTTAACGTTGAGTTCCAGGTTCCCGATAATGGGGCGCTGAACTGTAGTTCGACGGGAGTCAGCTCCAAAATGTGTGCGCCTGACACGTAAATATAGGAGGCCCTGGAAGTGGCTGGGGATAATGTCGGGCTAACTGTTTGCAGGACGCAGTGCGCGGGTTGGGTGCCCGTGTTGTTATACATGAAATCTGTAAGCGAAGAATACGAAGGGGCGTTGCCTGCTGTGTCAGCAATGGCCAGTGCCGACAGTAACGCGTTAAACGAGGTTTCAGACTGCTCACCTTTAGTTGGGTTGTCCGCCGTACCTGAAGCTACACCACCGTTCGAGCTGTAACTACCCGTGCCGATGAAACAACTGTCGCCGGGGCTAAGCGATAATACGGGGGAATTTGCTCCGTAAACTAACGTGGATTTAGTGTCCTTTATAGGGGTGCCGCCGCTAGTTCTGGCGGTGTAGAGAGCGTACCTTGTTGCTCGTAATTCCGTCGCTTTTAATTTCAACTTCCCTTCAACCGCCTGCCCAGACGAGTCATAACCGGAGGCCGCTATCGCGAAGGTCACTGCGCCTTTTTCGGCGTCCGTGATGTCCGAGGGGGCTGTGCCGTTCTGGTCGGTCAGCGTGGTGATATCCCGCGTGCCGAGTGTGGAGCTAGACCCGATGCGACGCTTATCCCCACAAAGGAGGGCAGATAACCGCTTGCCGCGATGAACGCCTGGCCATTCAGTGGGTAGGTGTACGTGCCGTTGACTTCCACGACCTCACTCGGTTTCGCATCCAAACGCCCACCCGGGTAATCATTCACGGTCCACTGCCACATTGGGCTATTCGCTACGATATTCCCCAAATAGGTCACATCTCCCACATTGCTCGGCGGGTTGTCGGCCAACGCGATCGGGCTCGCTAGGGCCGTGGCTATCGCTAACGCTAACATCTTTTTCATGATATCTTCCTTATTCTGCTTATTTATACTGGACCTGAACCGTGATGGTACTTATCCACTGGCTCACCGCGGTGTCTTTCGGGAAGCTCAACTTGCCCGCCGTCATCGTCGACGCATACCCACCAATCGTCGGGATAGTCACCTCGGTCCCGTCAGCCAAACTCGTGGCTGGGGCGACGTTACTGGTGTCGTACGTGATATTCGTTGCGCCCACTTTCGATTGCTGTGACGCCAATTTCGTTTTGGCATTCTCGTACGCTTCGGTGGCATTCGTGTTGGCTTGAGTTACCCCCGCATCCGCCAACTGTTTCGCTATCAAGGTGGTGTCTCCGACTTTCTCTGCTTGGGCCAGTAATAACACTGGCTCTAACGTTAACGCCAGTTGACCGTCCACTGGAGTCGTGTCCTTATTCCCAATCGCTTTTAACGCCAGCTCGGTGGTGTTGTTTGCGCCCGCTGTCGGCACCACTTCCACACCGTCTTGCAGGTATTTCACGTCCGCATTCAGACCCAACATCGCCAAGCCATTGACCGTCGGCTCCATGTACCCTTCTAAAAAGCGATACGGTTGACGGTTCTGCATGATGTCCCACGTTTTCGTGTTCGACTCACTGTCTTCCACCGCATCGCCGTCCTTTAAGTCAATACGCACCGTCTGTTGGGGCAATGTCCACACCCATTTCGGGGCATTTTCCGCAATAATCCCACCAAATTTAATATCGTGGCTAATCGACCCCACACCCGTGGCAGCCATGGCGCCCAAACTGGTCACCGCACTGGCAAGGGCCAACGCCGTCACACTGATTTTCAGTTTTCTCATTGTCTCTTTTCCTTTTAGTGAACACGTCCTTATGAAATTGGTCATCCCCTTCTTTTAGACGCCCCGCCACGCTCCCTGACGGCTATCAACTCGCGCATCCCTAACGCTTGGCGTTGCCACCTATCGCCGAAGTGGCTACTCTGGCACGTCTCCCGTAATACGTAATGTCATCGCAATATCCCCCCGGTAAGCTGCGGGCAAAAACAATTTTGCCGCCCCGGTCGGCACCACGGACACCGTGTCACCCGCCGCCGGCAGGGTCAACCTCACCCCCAAACTGGTCTCTTCCGCCGTCACCTTGACGCCCTGGCCATTCACCTGCACCTGTACCGGCAGCTGCCAATACCCTTGCTGCCCCTCCGGTAACACAATCGCTTGCTGAAGCAGCAACGACTCGCCCGCGCGAGACACCAACTGCGCCTGCTCGACCAGTAAGGTCTGAAGGGGCGTATCCCCCGCCGACGTCGTCGCACTAAACACCGGTTGCCCCGATAAAAATGCCGATATCTCAACCCCCCGAATGACGTGCCGTCATGCTCCCATTCACCACCCCTAACGCCTCAACATGCTCTCGGGTTTGCCCTTGGACCAAGCCACTGAGCCCCATGGCGACCAGGGTGCCCAACAAGGCCAGTGACCTGACGCTTGTGTCCCACACGCCGCCTTGCGGTTTTTTTGCCTTTTTCATGCGCTCATCTCCTGGCGACGCTGACCTAACATTCGGTTATTTTGCGTCCTTCACGTCCCTCGCACCGACGTCAGTCGACCCGACCTTGCCCGTCAAGGTGTGCGTCCCTAAATGCCCTAAGTCATCAATCGACACCACCTTCTTCGCCGCCGTGCCCTTCGGTAACGTCACCGTGTCGCCAGGGGCAAACATCGCCAAGGCTTCATGTTGTTTGTCGTCGAATGGAAGGCTCGCGTCGTTCTCACCCAGCACATCCGCAATCGCAAAAATGTACGGCGTGGTGTTCACTAACTGGGTTTGGCCGTCGATGATTTTGGTGGATAAACCCGTTTCCGCATTCTTACGCCCGTCCATCAAACTCGCCGGACGGTACAACAATTTCACCTTGGTACGCAGCGCCACCGACAACCCCCCCGTCCTTATTCTTCGGCGGGATTTCCTGTAAACTCACCCAGTAAATCGACTCCTTGTCTTCCGGCATCTGCTCTAAGGCCTTAATCACCCGCAACACCTGTTTCCCGTTCCCCGGCACTTTAAAAAAGGGCGGCGTCACCACAAACGTTGGGCGTAAGTCCGTTTCCTTAATATTCTCAATCCACGTCTGACCGCCGTACGTCTTCGGTGACGCATTCTCCACCACAATCGACACGGCCTCCTTGTCACCTTCAAAAATGTATCGACTCTGGTCCACGGAAAGTGCCGCCCACGCATTCGACATCGCCAGGGACATCACGCCAAATGCCGCCAAAATCCCCACACGTAACTGTTTTCTATTCACACACAACCTCTTGCAATCGATTAGATTCATTGAATTGGTCTCCCTGGATACGGCAGTTCGAAAACCGCACGGTATTGAGGGTGTCGACCGTATTGATTAATATCACCCCGTTATGGCTCACAAACCCGAGTGGGGCACCGGACTCCGCATAGGCCCACTCCCCTGCCGAGATAAACTGCCCATTCGGCCGCCTCACCTGTAACAAGTAACGTTTCACCGTGGTGCTCTCAAACGGCACATACGTCACCGAGCTCCCAGTCGGCTTAATCTTCTTACTGGTCACCGCAAGCTCCGCATTCGGCGGTAAGGTGCTGGCATCAATACTCAACGTGTTCACCTGATAACTGCTCAGTGGCACCATCAAATTCCCATTACGGTCGGCTTTATCCAAACCACCAAGCATCGTGACCCCACGTCCGCCCGGGACATGCACGACCGCGACCGTGTCCGAGATGTTTTTCCCCAGTAAAAAACTGTTGTCCGCCGGCAAGTACATCAGTGAGCCGTTAATTGACCCCGAGCCCAAGGTGCCATTGTTTGTGTGCGTCATCTGCCCACTGAGCTGGGCTAACCGACCATCATAGGCGGTCCACACACTAGTCTGGTTCCCCAGGTTGCCATCACCACCCCAACTCTCATTGGCCGCCAAAGACCAACGGTCGGTCAGGCTGGTTGAGGCCCCAGCGGAATAACTGTTGCTGCCGTTTTCCACCCCAGACATCGACGCGTAGGTGGTAAAATCCCGGTCAAACACCGAAAACGGGATAGAAACCGAGGTGGAAAAACTGTATTCGTTATTCGCCCGCGTTTTATAGTACGAGCCCGCCAGGGATAAACTTACCTGCCCAATCCGGGTCGAAAAGTTCCCCGTCACCCCTTGCTGTTTGGCATCACGCTGCCAGTAGGTCCGCTGCCAGCCATTGACCGAGAACGTTGTCCCTTGCCACAGCGGTTGACTGAATCCGACCGTCACATCCTCTTTCAGGCGTTGACGGTGCTTGAGGTTGACGTAGTCGGTGTCGTTGTACTCTCCCAGTGTGTCGTACGCCTCACTGAGTCGGTTGTACGCCAACCGGATGGAGGTCCCAATGTCAAACGTCTTGGCAAACGTCAGGGTGGTTTTTTGTCCCTGACGATTGCCTTCGTCATAACGCGATTGCGTCCCCGATAACGCCGCCGACAACGACCCAAACATCCCGAGCTGAGAGGCCACCTCCCCCGTCACCCCCGTGAACTGACTGCCCACTAACGCCCCCACACGGACCGACAGATGCTCAAGACCGTAACCGTAACTGAACGCCCCCAATCCACCAGTCGGTGTGCCGTCTGGGTTATCATTATCAATGATGCCCAAAGAGACCGAATACTCGTGCTCTCCCGGCGAAATCTGCCCACTGATGAGCGTAATCGGAAACACTTGTGTGGTGGTGCTACCGTCATTCTCCGTGACGGTCATCACCACATCGCCGCCACTGAGCACCGTCACATCATCGATGCTAAAGGGGCCTGGCGGCACCACCTCCGAGTACAAGACCGTATTCCCTTGACGTAACGTCACACGTGCATTACTGCTGGCCGTCCCACTGAATACCGGGGTATAACCTTGTGTCTGACGTCGCATCGAGGCGTTACTGCTCAAGGTCATTCCGTAAGTGGATAACCCGCCCAGCTCCCCGCTGCTGACCGCGGTCTTCCCTAACAATAAATCCGCCTGTAAGGCCAAAATGGCTTTCGAGACCGTAAACACCGAGATGGATTGCTCATCCTGGGTTAACGATGCACTTCCGCGGGCTATCCACTCCCCCACATTTGCCAACAGCGACCCCGACCCGTAGTAATCCACGCCCTCGGTGTTCTTATTCGCATTCGCGTTGTAATTCAGACGCAGGGCATTATGACCAAATTCCCACCCGAGAGACTCGTCCGCTTTGGTTAACCCCGCTTGCGGCAAGGTCAGGTTGAGCGACTGGGTCGATAAATCAAAATCCACGGTACTGTCTGATTGTGCATCCAAGACATAACACACCGCGTCATCATCCCCTTGTGCAGCCTTGCGCGTTGCGGCGTAAAAATCCGGGCGCACATACGTATCAACATCCGCCAACCACGCGGGGGTAAAGCACAACCCCTGTTGCTCCTCTGGGGTCACGTTTAATATCCGCTTTCCCTTCGCGACGCCGTTGATATTGACATCAACCCAATAACGCCCGGGGTAATACGCCTTCGTCGCCGACAAAAACGTCGCCGCCGCCGGGTTATTGCCGCCCTGCAAAAAATCCAAATTTAAATCGTCCTCGGCAGCCTGTGCGCATTGGGGTAGCATCGAACCCAGCCCAAACGCCATGCCCAGCGCCACCGGTAAAAACCGCAGGGGAAACACAGGCGGTGCCAGCTTTTTTTTCCGTTTAACACTCACATTCCCACTCCTATCGATACACCACGGTTACCGTCAACGCACCACTAAACAGCCCCGACTTCACCCCGTCCCACTGACTGAGTGTCGCCTGAAAATCAAATAACCCTTTACGGGCAAAGTCGATGGGGTACGCGATTTGCGTATTCGACGCCGTGACATACCCAGGGCCGCCAGTCGTGATGAAATCCCCTTCGGCATTTAACGGGCTAACACGCACCCGTAACCGCGCATCCGACCCGTCGTCGTGGCGCAAAATAACCCCGTTCTCATCCAACTGCGCCAACCCCTCATCCCCAAACGTCAATATCGCCGCCGGGTACTGACGACCGTAGGCCTCAAAAGCACCGCAACCGGTCTCACCGCCCACCGTTTCCGACAAACGCAATGAAAACGTGCGCGCAGGGGCGGAGCGCGTTTTCGGGTTAATCACCCCAAAATCCACCGTCCCGACAGCCCCAGCTTGACGTCCTTCTGCGCCGGTGGTTAAAACCTCCCCCACACACGAAGAGGCAACAATGGTCGCCGTTATCGTGGTGGTCGTTGTGTACGGGGCCGCTGCCGCATCCGTGGCCAGGCTTAACCCTAACGCCACGCCAACACAACGCACCATCCTTCGTAACATAAGCGACACTCCTTCACACTATTGCAACAGGTTCAGCTCACCGTCATGGGACACCCCGAGACCAAACGCGGGCACACAAGACGATAAAGCCGGAAACATAAACACGTGCCCCGTCATAAAAAAAGACACCCTTCGGGTGGGACACCACATCAAACCCTAAAGGGCAAACTGAACAACAAAAGCACTGGCCACGATATAAAAACAACCCCGCTAAATACGTCGCCAAAATAACAACAGAAAAAATGACGCGGTTTTAGCACGCAGGCGAAAGCCGCCCGCAAATAAGAAAATAAAGAAAAGGCATTAATGTTAAATACCACCCCGAATAGGGAGCGATAACAAATAACCGGCAACGCTGACCGTTTTATTTATTCATTTATTCATTTATTCATTTATTCATTTATTCATTTATTCATTTATTCTTGGCTGATGAATTCAGCCTCAATGTATTCTTGCTGTTTTATTTCTTACTATTGCCTTTATTGCTAACGGTTTTATTTATGCCATCGGATGAATATTGATAGAGATAAATAATCCGCCAAAATACGCGCAAGGATTACCCGTAAACCTCAATTTCTTCGAGCAGACACCACCCCCGTGATAAACGCCCAGCCCACTTAAGTTATCAACTCAATATTTCACTTACGCCACGGCGTGACAGAGGCCAAGGCGCATTCGTTTGGGTTGATTTATTGCGTTCATCCCTCTTTTCTAACTCAACAATTACGCCGTTAAAAAAATCCCACCATGAAAACTCCAGCGCCTGCATAAACACCTGTAATTGGTACAAGGTCATTGAGGTCGTCCCTCGCTCATAGCGCGAAATTTGTTGCTGGCTTAAATTTAAAATTTGCCCTAACTGCTGACCCGATAAATTCAACGCCACTCGGCGGCCACGTAAAAATACACCAACCTGACGATTAAACCGCGCAGAAGATAAGCAGGGGACGTTGTGCTTAGAAATAGACTCCATCATGTACTACCCCGTTTTGATTCATAGTGAATGAAACGATTCAATAGAAAACAACCTAAATGGAAATATGGCAAAAATACGCTGATTCCGTGTTTTCTGCTGTCTATTTTAGGGAATGCAAGCAATAACTAAAGATGGTTTTGACGATCGTTCCACTTCATCATAATAGTTTACACCTATCAAAAACAATCAAACGATCGCCAAAACAAATCAAACGAGTACTTAAACACCAATTTTCAAACAATAATGCTTTAAAATAGAAGGAGTTACCCCTACTTCGTTCACCCCTAAAAAAACGGTCAATATTTAACCAATAAAAACAACTCTGTCGTGTTTTTTTTTTGTTTTTTGTCATAATTCGCATTAAATTGAAATCTATTCTTACAAATAATGTCTATTTCACACAATTAGCGTGTTCGCTATGCGTGTAAAATAATCTTATCGAGAGTAATTAAAATCTAAACAGAAAGTCCCTCGTCAAAAAATAAATAAAAAAAATAAATAAAAAAATAAATAAAAGATAAATAAAAAGATAAATAAAAAGACAAATAAAAAACCGGGAATGGATATTGACGTAAAATATAAAACGCGATGAAAAATTCAATTCATACATGAAAGTAATCAATAAACGGCCAATAAAAAAAGGGCCTGCACATTGTGTCCCCCTAAATATAAAATAACCGCCCTCCGTATAAATTGACTCCTCGTTGTCGTTTGACTTTCCCATCATCCTCTTTAACAATAAATATCCCCCTCGTGAAAATCACTAATGTCTCCCCAGCCTCGGTTCCGTGCTTTTTTTGCGAAGGAGGATTCATGTCTTACACCAATGCTCGTCCAGTCTCACACGCAGGACGTTCGACTTTGATGACGCGCGTTACCGCCGGTCAGTCGCTCGTTGCGGCGCTGGCACTCATTCTGAGTACCAGCTGTCTGTTGATTTGGCTCAATCAACACGCACTCATGCGTTACTGGCAACAACGTTATCACACCGAAGCTCCTTGGGCGTCCTGGCAAGGTAACCCCGTCTGGGATTTTGGGGGACGCCTGTATCAAGCCGTCGATAGCGCACGACACACCTTCATCCAGCAACTCACTATCACCAAGAGTGAAGAACAAGAAACAGACGAAAAAGTAAAACCGAGCCACATCATGACACCTAAAAAACCCCTTTTTCCCAACGGCTTCTTACAGGGTTCAGCACGCCAGCAAGGCGCTTCCGTATCGATGCGCCCGTATGAGAGCCCCTTTCACGGCGAAACACCGCCCCCCTAACACCCCTTCCTTTGGCGCCTGGGGACCGCGTGTTGTTTATTCGCGACTCGTTGATGCAAGGCGTTGCACCGCCCGTTAAACGAACTTTACTGATGGAATGGGGCATTCACAGCCTAGACCTGAGTCGCCAAAGTACCGGCTTACGCTACCCGGCATTTTTTAATTGGCCAAAAACGCTCGACGAAACGCTTCGTCAACATCCGGATATCACTGTCGTGGTGGTTTTCTTAGGTCCTAATGACCCGTGGGGATTACCCAAGGATGAACTCGAGCCCGCATCAACGTTTAAAAGTGAACGCTGGGAGCAACGTTACCGCGCTCGCATCGCGCAGATATTACACATTGCCGAGCAATATCAGGCCCACGTGATTTGGGTCGGTCCCCCCAATACACGGGATACCACCCTATCCCAAGGTATGCAATACTTGCGGACGTTATACCAATCCGAAGTCAATAAAGCCGGTGAAATCTACCTCGATGGCAATGCCGTATTACAGTACAGCGAGACCCACTACGCCGACACGTTCACCGACCACACGGGCAGCCGAAAAATTCGTACCGCTGACGGGGTTCACTTTACCCCGGCAGGGCAACGAATGTTGGCCAAGGCCATCATGACCAAGCTGCAGGCGCCCCAAGCGCCTGATACCCTGCAACCCCCCACCCACGTCGACACGACATGGGCCATCGACGATAAAAGGGGCAATCACCATGAAAGCACAAATTGAAACACCGTTTTACGACCCTAATACTGCACTCAAAAGAACCCCGTCTTCACCAACGACGGAGAGATTAACTCTATTATCAGGATCGCCCGGTGAACAGCGTGACGTCACGCTTCAAGAGGCCATAGAGACCCTCAATACCTATTGGCCGCATCTCTTCCCTTTTGGTATTTTACGCCCGATGGCTTTGGACATCACGGAACAGTTGCTCGCGAATAAACAACGACGAAAACTCACGCTCACGCCTAAACGATTAACTCGCTGTGTGTCCGTTATTTTAAATTCGGTCGCCTATCAAGCCACCTTGATGCCGGCTGCGCTGCGCTATGACCTTTTCGGTCAACCCCAGGCACTTATCACGCAGTGGGAGTCGTAAGTTGGATCAGGCATATCACGTAAAAACGCCCCAGAGCTCGGTTCAAATAATACCATTTATGCCAATATCAAGAGACGTTATTTTTCGTGAAAAAAAGAGGTTTGATTGTGTGGGCGGTTTACCTCGCCCCCCATGAAGATGAATATTAATTTGACATAAAGCCATTAAAAAGACGATATTTGAGTTAAGTCAGTATCATTAACCCCATCCACACGAGTGCTAATATGAAAAAAATAATCACGGTCACACTACTCGCCCTCTCTGCTAACGCATTTTCGGCACCGCCTCCGCCGGTATTTAACTTAATGGTTCAAACCGACGATGTAAGCTCAGCATTAAATACCGCGATGAAAAATATGCCCGCAATTGAAAAAGGGAAAAAATATGAAGTTCGCGTAGAGGTTAGAGAGCACCCTGTGCCTCCCCAAAATTCGAGTGAGAGACCCAAGGAGAAACCCGCATTAAAAGACGCTGAGGGTAACCCCCCTCCGAAACCTGATTTAAAAGAAACTGAGGATAAAAAACCACACCCAAAGCTTGATATAGAATGAGATAGCCGTTTTGACTTTATGCAATACGGCAGATAGATACTGGAAATAGTTATCAAAACGATAGGCTTCTCGTTAAGCAATATTTACATACATTTTATAAGGAATTCAAATGGTTAAGAAAATAATAATGGCATTTATCATCTCTGGGATCTCTGTCAGTTCAGCGATAGCTGCAACGGAAAGCTGTCAAGAGCAACTCAATGATATCAATAGAAAATTGGATAGTGCAGAAAAAAACGGAAATATTGTCGCGCAGAATAATTTAAAGATAGCCCGGGATAAAGTAAACACATATTGTACCGAAGAGCGGCAAGCCAATAGAGCCATCGAAAACTTAAAGAAAAAAGAGCGAAAGGTCAAAAGAGAAGAATTAGATTTAGAGGAAGCTAAGGCCGATCTTGAGGAAGCCAAATTAGAGGGGAAAAGCAGTAAAATTCAGAAAAAAGAGCGAAAACTAAAAGAAAAAGAATTAGATCTTGAAGAGGCTAAGGCGGAATTAATGCAAGCTCAAAAGGATTATCACCGCCTAAATCAGTAAATCATCATTTGCCTATTCGAGAATGATTGATATCGACGTAAAGAGACATCACGACGTTTTTCATTGGTTTTATTGTTTTTAAAAAGGGAGTAAGAGCACCATGAATTTACTTGAACAAACACCCAAAAACCGCCGGCGCTATGGTCTTGCGGCTTTTATTGGTTTGATCGCGGGCATTGTCTCTGCATTTGTTAAATGGGGGGCCGATGATAAGGATGGCCCTCCTTAGATAACGACGCGTTGTCATCCGACGGTAATCGTCTGGGAAACGCTCATGTCCCCCCGTAAGGTCATGCCGCACTCACACATTACCTATCATCTATCGGATTTAAATAAACGCCATCGTTTATGCGTAATAGACTCTCTTCCATATTGGTGTGGGGGTGACAACGCAAACCCCAAACCTTTTGGACCTGCTCAGTCGTAAAAATATCGTTTCCAAACGCAATGACGGGCATGGATAACGTCACAATATCTTGCTCACTGATGTACGCCTTGACAACAAATGGTTTGTAGTCATCGGGCCGCTCGTCATTAAATCGAAAGACCTCACCGCAAACATAGACAATTTTCCCATCGTCGCGGGTGTACCCTGCAAAATACGTATTCATATTCCGGTAACTGGCCGCTTCCGGATACTCCATTATATCTTTAACACTCCGTTCAACAACGCTATGAAGTGGATAACGTGGCGCGACATTAAGGGCCCATCCAGCTAAAAAAGCGCCGCCACTACAGAGTATCAATATCAGCCCAAAACCAAAGCCAAAGCGCAAGGGTAAGCGTAAACAGGCAAATAACATCAGGCTCTCCCTTGTTTTCCCATCTTTTATTCCATGGCGTCTTGATAACGGTAACGCCGTTGCGTATTTTCAGGCATGAAATAGACAACCGTCTCATAAATTAAAATAATTTCAAACATATATCATCTTCTTGAACATCTGCCATTTTCTTTGATTTCAAGGAGTCATATGCCTCAGAACGCTCACTTTAAAACTATTCTATCTTCTTTTCCAAATGCATTTCAAACGTCATTTTTCAACCAACTGAATGGCCTCATCAATTACTCCCCCACCATTGGCTTAATGGGTAAAACCGGCGCCGGAAAATCGAGCCTCATCAACGCCCTATTCCAATCCCCCCTATCGCCGGTCAGCGCTGTTTCAGGTTGCACACGCCAAGCCCAGCGCTTCAACATGACGATGAAAGAGCATACGCTCACCTTTGTCGATTTACCGGGCGTAGGGGAAAGCCGTCAACGAGATAGAAAATACTATCAACGTTATCGTAACTTATTACCCGAACTGAATTTCATTATCTGGGTACTCAAAGCCGATGACCGAGCTTGGTCTTGTGATGAACAGTGTTATCGCTTTCTCACGAAGGAATGCGGTTATCCCCCTAATCAATTTTTGTTTGTCTTGAACCAAGCCGATAAAATAGAGCCTTGTCGCCAATGGAATGAACACAACCACCAGCCCTCCTCAGAGCAAGTCGCTAACTTAACATCAAAGCAACAAGCTGTCATAACCGCCTTCAAACCGCATCATCCTGTGATGACGGTTTCTGCGGTCGAAAACTATCAACTCACTGAATTAGCAGAGCAACTCATACAGGTGTTACCGGCGAAAGCCAGTAGCGGAGTAGCCAGGCAACTAAGCAGCCATTACCGGACCCAATCGGTGGAGAACGCCGCACGTAACGATTTTGGTCAATGTGTCAGTGATGTTGTGGATACCTTAATCAATATCATTCCCTTGCCGCCATTGATAAGAAGTACGGTTAGCACCGTTAAAAACAGTATCGTATCCGTCGCTAAATCCCTGTGGAGCCTGTTCTTTTAACCTCTTACATTAAACCATTAATTATCACTCTCAGCGCCAGTCCTTAACAGGATTGGCGCTTTTTTATTTCTTTTTCTTGGAGTATCAACTGATGAATAATACAACTGAATCCGCTATTGCAATGACACTCGTCCCCAATGAACAACGCCTTGATTTTTGGCTCAACCACTTCGGGAGCGTGAAAGACTGGACCACCTTTGAAGTGGTCATCTTTACCACTATGGGGCAGTTTTGTGATGACTATCAGGGTGGATATTGGGAATATTGCACCTTATCCAATGGTGGCGCTTTTATTTATCCCGATTTACCTCAAGAGACACTGACGCTGTTCAACCCACATAACGGTAACGAAGTCAACGTCAGTTGTGAAGCCGCAGGCATTGCCGTGTGTTTGATGATGTACAGTTTATGGTCATTTCAAACGGAAAGTGACATCCTCGTCGATCGCTTTTATCAATTGCGTGATTATGCCGCGCAACACCCAGAACGTTCCGCCATTTTCCATCTAATCGATTAACCACGTCCTTATTTACGCCTTCGTATTATCTATCTACTTTATTTTAAAGGAAATTCATTATGACTCGCTTAGCGTCCCGCTTTGGTGCGGCGAATAGCATTCGCCGTGACCGCCCGTTAACTCTCGAAGAGTTATTTCGCACCGTACCCAGTGTGTTCTCTAAAGAAAAACACGACTCTCGTAGCGAAAAGTACACGTATATTCCAACTATCACCTTACTCGATAGCCTGCAAAAAGAAGGCTTTTATCCGTTCTTTGCATGCCAAACTCGTGTGCGAGATGACAGCCGTCGTGATCATACTAAGCATATGTTACGGCTCCGACGTCATGACCAAATTACGGGTAGCCAAGTACCTGAAATCATCTTACTTAATAGCCATGATGGCTCCAGTAGTTATCAGATGTTACCGGGCTTTTTTCGTTATGTTTGTCAAAATGGACTCGTTTGTGGCGATACCTTTGGTGAAGTACGCGTGCCGCACAAAGGTGATGTAGTGTGCAAAGTGATTGAAGGGGCTTATGAAGTATTAGGTACGTTTGATGCTATCGCTGAAAAACGTGAGCAAATGCAGTCCTTACTATTACCGCCACCAGCACAACAGATCTTCGCCCAAGCAGCTCTCATGTATCGTTATGGCGAAGAACATCAACCGATCACTGAAGCCCAAGTGTTACAACCTCGTCGTTGGGAGGATAAGAAAGATGATTTGTGGACAGTGTACCAACGTTTGCAGGAAAATTTAATCAAAGGCGGATTATCGGGCAGAAATACCAAAGGTAAACGGACTCGCACGCGTTCAGTGAATGGAATTGATGGGGATATTAAGCTCAATAAAGCGTTGTGGGTACTGACAGAACAAATGCATTGCTCATTTTGCTGGACGCGAACAACTATAGCCACAGTATACGTTAAATAATTGGATCTTACGGTGAACGCAATGAAATTATCAGAACGGCAACTAAAAACCTTGAGTAATGTGAAACTCAATTATGGCTCACTCTGCAACAAAAGGACACTCAACTCGCTGGAGAAAAAAGGAATGATTCAATGGAATACATCAAACCATTGGGTCTTAACAGAGTTCGGTTTTCATATCTGTAACATGAGTAAACGGCGTTGCTTATAAAGCGTTAGCGCTAACATAAAGACTTATCCCGTATTTTGGTACTTGATAATATCGAGCATACCAACCTATTCAAGAAAGGAGAGAATTCTTTAAACATCATTTTATTCCCTTCCATTTTGACTCACTCTCTCATCAACTCTTTTTCTTATTTAAGCACCAAAACAACAGTTGATCGATTACGCCGATCGATAACCGTTTATTGATAGACATGATCGATATTATCGATCGTATTTTAATTATTGATAGGTAAAACAGATCAATTAAGTTAAACTGTCTCACGCTAAATTAGCTTTATGTCAGTGATATTAAGGTGATTGAGTCAAATCTTTCATGCCTTCCACTGACACAACGCGATTCAACCATACTTAAATGTGATATTGATTAAAAGGAAATCAATCATGAAAAAAGCGTTTATTGTTCCCGCCCTAATGGGGTGCATTTCATTACCGGCATTCGCTAACACGGATGACAGTAAAACGGGGCTTTATGTCACGGGTAAAATGGGCGCATCCATTGTGCAAATGTCTGGCCAGCAGTTTGTCTACAGCGGCTATGCTGATGCCGGTGATAATGGTACAAAAAATGGGGATAGCCATCGTACTGGCGTATTTGGCGGTGGACTTGCGTTAGGTTATGACTTTTCCAATCAGTTTGATATCCCTGTTCGAGCTGAATTGGAATTTATGGCGCGTGATAAAGCGAATTCAACCTACAACATCCGGGACCGTGTGCGTAATGGCGTACATCAAACTCGTGATATTAAAAACCAAATCAAACTCAATACGTTAATGGTCAATGGGTACTACGACATTAAAAATAGCTCAAATTTCACGCCGTATATCTCTGTCGGGCTAGGCTATGCGGCCGTGGATTTTAAAACCACCCGCGCTGATGCTTATACTCCAGGACTCTCTCTGCATGATACTCACACGCATACCGCCAATAACTTTGCCTGGAGTGTCGGTGCGGGGGTGAACTATGCCCTCAATGACGATTGGGATATGGGTCTAAGTTATCGCTATTTAGATGCCGGAAAAGCCGACATCACGACAGCGGTAGGCGATGGGGAAAACACCTCAAAAATCAAAGTGAAGGCCAATGACATCATGCTTGGTTTGACTTACCGATTCTAATCTCTGGCATTCAGCCTTAAAGATTACCCTCAACTTATCTAGCCAACATGCCTTTTTGATGTTGGCTATTTTACATTCTAAAAAAGGGAGTTACATGAACTCATCTTATTTTATTAAATACCTGCTAATTGCTTTCGTCATTAGCGCAATTGTCGTTGTTTATAATTGGATTTCGCCTACCGGTCATATCTACAGTGTTTGGGCAGGGATTACGTTTTTCGTTGTCATGGGCCTAAGAACAAGGCCAATATCTCCGTTATACCGCTAATACATTGCAATATTACTCAAAAAATCGAAAAAGGTTAATCTCCATGAAAAAAATGATATACGCTTGCCTACTCATGTGCTCTACATTCAGTGCTTCCGCTATTCCTAACTATTGGTCTGAAAGCTTTGCTCAAGGTTATATGGAATACGGTATCAGCAATGACAAGCACTTAAGCGTGATCCTTGCTTGTAATATTGCAGCAAACGACGACATGGATAATGGTGTTCACCTTTATCAAGATGGAAACCCTATCGGCAGCGACAATATCGCTTTCATTATTGATGATGAAGTTTATTACATTCCTGATGAAACCCAAACACGCGGTAACGGTAATTTGTGGTACAAGTTCGCTGAAGCGATAGCAAAAGCAACACAATTTGAGGTTTATGTTGATGATAAACCGATAGGGAAATTTCAACCAAACGAGAAAAATAGAGTGAAAATATTCACTGATTTTGACTGCCCGCCCCTCTATTATCGTGAAATTTCTCACTAACTCCCCCGGCGTAAGTTTCCTTATTGGTTCATTAAGATTGAGCTTAATCGACTTTTACCAGAATATGCAAAGGACATCACATGAAGAATATCTGTGTCATTTTATTCCCTATTTCGCTTTTATTAACAGGTTGTGATAACACAATACAGCAGGTTAAAGATATGTCCCCTCAAGGTTTTAGCCAGTATACGTATCAACAACTTTTAGACCATCGGAATGTGTGCAAATCCATTACATGGTCAACTGAAAATACAGCATATCAACATGTTATTTATACTTGTGAACTCCATAAGGGTAAAAACTATTTTAATTACAACGAAAGCACACGACAAGAATTGTACAACAAAACCTATGAGCATGAGACCGAACGTTTACAACAGCAAGCACAATCAATACGGGATAATATCAATCGTAATCTAACCCAATTACACAAAGAGATTCAACAGGTAGAAAAGCTACAGCAATATTCGGGTAATCTATTTGCCATCAAGGCCCCATCTTCCATAGAGCAAAAGGTATTACAAGATACATTTTCGTCTTATTATCAACAGAATAAAAATATGCCAGACATACAAAGTATAGTCTCAACACTCCCCAATCGCCATTTACCACCCAATAGTACAGTCCATTACCTGACAATTATCAATTTTGATCATTATCAACATTATCAAGAACTTTATTTGTATTTTCATCATCCAGAAGTAAAAACACAGATTCAAGAAATGCTTGATATGGCTAAATCCAGAATGTCATCACATTGTATTTCAGCGGAATTGGACAAGCAAAAAGCCATTTATAAAGAAAAAGTGAGAAATGATAAGGTGTTTTTAGATGCTAAAAAAGCACAATACATTAAGAAGGAAAAAGAAAACTGTGAACGCTCTAGTGAGCGTTATATTCGATTTGATCCGGATCACTTAAAAACCTGTGAAAGTCGAATTAGCTTTTCTGAATATGAGTACGTTGAGAGCGAATCCTCAAAGCGTTATCAACAGGATATTGAAACACTGAGAAATAATGCAACAATTCATTGCGAAAAACCGATTATAGAAAAATGGCAAGCGTTTGATCAAACGCTAACAACCCTGAGTGATGCCATGCTTAGTCTCAAAAATACATTAGCCGAACGTGAATCAACTGCACTCAAACAAAAAATGCAAAGATATCAGGAAAAACTCAATAACCTAGCACCAGAGAAACAAAATAAAGTGATCGACGCTCAAGCCAAATTAGCCGCTGAAAATGCCGTTAAAGATTACCTTCAGCAATATCCAGATAAAGGAGTGGAAAGAATTATCTGGGAATACAACAAAGGCACGAATAGCTACTTTTTAAAAGAAAAGCAATTGATTGAAAAAACAAAGGAAGGAAAAGTTATTAGTACACAACCTATCGATATGAGTCAACTCATTGCGGGTTCATTGCGTAACATTGATAACGTGGATGACTACATGGCAATGGGCGATCCGTTCCGTCTTCCAGCTATCTCAGTTCAATAATAAAAAATGATAACGAGATAGCAAAGTTGCCTTCACTATCTCGTTATTCTGAAGAACAAAGCGCGTAAAATATTACATTGCATCCAAAACAGACCAAGCCCGTGGGAAGGAAACCAAAATAAAATGGCATACTGGATGGCATACCGCTAAAACCTAAAAAGCAAAAACGCCATGCTAATCAATAGCATGGCGTTTAATTCGGAGGAGAGAACCATACATGGCAATCAATACATTGATAATAAATAATTATTTAAATTCTAACTTTATAGATACCCCCAAATGTACCCCCTAATATTTTTGTCACGCCTGTTTTGAGGTGATTTTTAATCTCAATGTTAGCCCTACACTTTCCAGTAACATCATTGCATAAATATCATCAATGGCAATTTCATTGCGGATAATGAAATATCAACCAGAAATAACCCTGCCCGTCTTTTCACGACTCCGTTTCAAACGGAACAATAGCAACAGAAAAATATTTTTCATCTGGTAAGTGTAACTCTTAAAGAGTTTCAGTTTGTTCTATTAATAAGAGAGTTATAAAACGAAATGATATAAGCTACCCATGAGTAATAGGTAGCTTGATGCTAACAACTAGATGTTTTCTAGTAAAATAAATAACCCAATACTGATTAGTATCACACCAGCTACTAGTTCTGTTTTTTTACCTAATATAGTGCTGACATGTCTCCCTGCCATTACCCCTATTGTAGCCATTATCATGGTCGTTAAACCAATAATAAAAATTGCGTGAATAATATCAACATCAAGGAAAGCCAATCCTAAACCAACAGCCATAGCGTCAATACTGGTTGCCACTGAAGTTATAATTAGATTCAAATAACTATGCTGTTTCTTCCTCTCTTTTGGTTCATCTTCTTTTGCTAATAAGCTTTGATAAATCATATGACCACCTAAAACAAACAACAATACAAAGGCAATCCAATGATTCCACTGCATAACAAAATGACTTGCACCAATACCGATAATCCAACCTGTTAATGGCATTAAAGCTTCTACTACACCAAAAACAATACCAGTCCTTAAAGCTTCTTTATAAGAGGGTCTGTGAAGTGTAGATCCTTTGCATACTGCTACAGCAAAAGAATCCATTGATAAGGCAAATGCGAGGATAAATAGAGCATAAAAACTCATAATAAATATCTCAGTCGGGAGTTCCATAGACATATAATCCGTCCCCCAACATATAGACGAATGACATGTTTATGGTCTTGCTAACCCCTTAAGGCATTCGCACCATGAACAAATATTGTTCAAGTATGTTGATACGAAATCTCGACAATAAAGATAAATTGCCGAGCAAGCTACTCCCCATTTCTGCGGCACGGAAGATAACAATAAATAAAAAGAAAAACAACCATAAAATTCAACTCAACATATTGATAATGATAATGATTTTTATTTTATATGCATAAGAGAATGCAAATTATTATCTTTTAAATAATTAAACTTAAGAACATCATTCAATAATATCTAAAAGTGATTATTGATTGAATATTAACTGCTCCGATAATTTCGGTTTGGCTAAACTGGATATATAAAGAGGGTCAGTTAAAGGTAGGTAACTAATTGTGGGTTAGTTTAAAGAGGTGAAGTGTCCTCTTTTGATTTCTCGATTTCAAAATGGAGGTTTTCAGACTCACCAACACACTGAAATATAATTGTTTTTTCACTTTCCCATTAATTCTAGATCACGGAAATCACTCATATCAGCTTATTGATACTAACATTTACTAACCAGTAACTATCTGCGCCCTGTTAGCTGATAACCATTAAACCATTCATAGCGACCTGTAGCAGTGACTTTATTTCCTTTCTGGCAGGTCATTAGCTCCAGCGCGTTAATATCGAATGCCACTATCTTTAGTGGGTATGGGCTACGCTTATCACTCTCAGCCTGAATAGTCATCGTGGCCATAACTTTACCTGTGGCTGTTTTAACTCGCTCAGGGGCTTTTATTACCGTTCCTGATGTGGTGATCCTGATTGATTTTGCTTTTCTCATTTCTGGTTTATTCATCTTGATACCATCACAATATAAGCTATTGGTCAAAATATAATGCTAGTGGGACTCTTGAAGATCGGAATATAATTCTAATTTCTATGGTGATCTAAACGTTAATTTATCCATGATGATACGAGATAATCCCGTATGTAGCTATAACCTATTGATTATACTTAATTCCGTTAAATCGACGGAATCAAAATATAACTAATTGATAACGTTTAATTCTGTCACAAAACCAGATTAACGCTCATTGGTCATCGTTTCAGTGACCAATGGTAAGATGTGGTAACGCATTGTTTTTATTACTAACGGTCAATTTGATCGCCTGAAATATTATAGTAACCTAGTGGTTAGTTTCCATTTGCTAAAGTGCGTTTTCACTGGAAACCATTGTGGAAACCTCACCGTAATCTCACCGTTATCAGCTTAATCCTCCCCGTAACATCCCCGTCTAACCTTGCCGTTCAATCGCATTATACGAACCGTAATAGGACCGTTATTTTAGCTTTGGTTATTCATGTTCAGAGTAGATAAACTATTGATTTACTAAGTAACGCATATTTGCGTCACGGTAACTTATTAGTATCTACAGATTACAACAAAATATCATTTAATGAATATGGGCAACTAATCACCCATATTGCCAATGAGGTATCAAGCAAACCTATTTATTTTTACTTTTTTTCCAAATTATAAAATGAATAATCCCTAAACCACCGTGACCATAAATATAAATCTCAATTAAAATTGTGAGTGATTTATGAATACTTCTAGCCTCTAAAGCAAATGGAGACTGCTGTAACCATAGAAAAAACCATGCAATACCAGACAAAATAACAATTGATAAAGCACCTAACCCTAGCCCTTGAACTGTCGCGGCAAGCCCTTTAGGTGAGCTGTCTGGTAGCTTTTTAGCTAAAAGAGAGTTTATATCTTCTTTGATTTGCTTAAAATCCCCCCAGAGATAGGGATAAAAATATCTAAACCCTCTCTGGTGAAAACATAACACGACAAAAAAGAACGTTAAGAAAAAAAGCACAAAGCCTGAAACGATATGAATCCAAGTAAATAAATAAGTCTCTTCAAAAAACGGAATAACTACTGACTTAGTACCCGTCATCCAATTACTAACAATGATTTGCGATATCACTAAGAGTAGAATTAACATATGTAAAATTCTTATTCTTTTAGTCTGATAAAGACCAAAAAAATCCCAAATCGATTTAAATATGCCCACAATGCTTCACCTTTTTTATAATTATTCACACGAACACAGTTTAATTGCTTATAACTCACTTAGTTATGGCTTTAAGCCCTAACTGTAGAATATTTTATATGAAATACAGTTCACATCTACAAGTTAATTACAATTATCACTTTAAGATTGTTGTATTTATAGGCCAATACCAATTAGTTTTTCCGGGGCGTTGCAATATCAATCAACCCATGAGTGAAGTCAGTATCAATATGGTATTAAAGCGAATTGGGTATGACGGTAAAGCGACAAGGCATGGCTTTCGTCACACGATGAGTACGATCTTGCATGAAAAAGGATTTAATAGCGCATGTATTGAAACTCAATTGGCGCACAGGGATAAAAACTCCATTCGAGGAACCTATAACCATGCGCAATATTTGGAAAGAAGACGTGAAATGATGCAGTGGTATTGTAATGGATTTATTTGCTCGAAAACCCATTGGTTGGGCGATGTCATTTTCACCGGATAGCCAGCTAACAGGAAAAGCATTATCAATGGCTTTTGAATCAAGAGGTAAGCCAATAAATATCCTGTTTCATTCAGATCAAGGAAGTCATTATACAAGCCGCCAATATCGCCAATTATTATGGCGTTATCAGATAAAGCAAAGTTTATCTCGGCGAGGTAATTGTTGGGATAATGCGCCGATGGAGCGATTCTTTCGAAGTTTAAAGACAGAATGGGTACCCACTTTAGGCTACCGTAATTTTATAGAAGCACAGCAAGAAATAACACGATATATCATCGGGTATTATAGCCAGCTTAGACCCCATCAATATAACGGTGGCTTAACGCCCAATGAATCAGAACGATTATATTGGGAAAACTCTAAAACGGTGGCCAATTTTTGTTGACCACTACATATGCTGACTACATGGATTCTTTGGAAAGCCAAAATAAAGTGATTTAAGAATAGCTTATGCCTAAAAACATAATCATGATTATAATTTTATTATAATGCATTTTAGTTTGTAACCTATACCCCACGAAAGCAAGAGCCTCTGTCCTGATGGACAGGGGCTTTTTTCGTTTTAACCCACACAAAAATAAATCATGGTAAAAAACATAACGCATTATCGGATCTGTGAGTCTGCTCATCATCTTGATCTAAAACGTCATTAATCACGTTTTAAGTAGATTGTCTGTTTTCAGCTGATGGATATTTTATATCAACATCGTCTTCTAAAGGGAAATAGCTCCCTTTATCAAAATATCGCCATTAATTAAATCACAATACATCAATAATAGGACATGAATATGCGAATAACAGCGACGGCTTCCCCATGCCTAAAATCGGGAATGATTTCTGTTTTTATTACGAATTTAGGAAAATATAACGAAGGAGAGCTGGTTGGTGAATGGCTTGAGCTTCCAGCAACCTCAAAAGAGATAGAACACTGTTTAGCCCTTATTGGCATTGATGGTATTCACTATGAAGAGTATTTCTTGACCGACTATGAATCCTCAATTGATGGCCTTTCATCCTACATTTCAGAATATAGCCTTTTAGATGAGTTGAACGAGTTAGCCACACAATTAGCCATGTTATCGCCTGATGAAATTGACCTTTATCAGGCGGCAATTGAAATCGGTTCTTCAGCGAGTTCAATTCATGATTTAATTCATTTAGCGGATAATTTAGATTCTTTCCAGCAATTAGCGGGGGTCAATAATGAATATGACTTAGGTTATTACTGGATAGAAGAAAGTGGTTGTTATGATTTAGCACAACTTGGTCATTTATCCCATTACTTTGACTATGAACGCTACGGACGTGATGTTTGTATTGAACAAGGAGGGATTTTTTACGATGGAGGATATGTTTATCATACGGGCGGGTAGATAGAACAACAGAATGAGAGTCAAACCGCTTTCATCCCATAGGACGGAGAATAATTGATGCAGTGGTATCCCAATAACATCCATAAGATAGAACATCAATCAAACTGAATAATATCATTTAGCCACTTTTACGAATATTCGTAAAGGTGGTCATTACCTAGACCTTCTTTTTTATTTAGTGTACTGATATCAAGCTATAATTTAATATCTTAAACTAAGTTTTTGGGGTAATACGCGGGGAAAAGAAGATGCCCTTGCTCTTTTAAAAGATATGACATCGTGGGTAGATGTAAGAATTAGAAATAGAGATTGTCAGTTAATGGATTAACGATATGCAATGAGTTATAGTGATTTCTGGTGTACGAGGATTTAGAAGGATGACGTATCCCATTGATTGATAAAAATAAAGATAAAGTTACCAATAAATAGAAGGTGACACGCCATGATGAATTCTACCCTCAAAGCGCTTTCACAACCAGAAAAACAGATAACATCCCTACAGAGTAAACTTCTGCGGTCGGGTGCCAGAGATTTGATCGCTCAGGCCCTTGAAGCAGAGCTTCAGGTGTTACTCGATCAGTATGCTGGCTATAGGTTACCGGATGTTCGCAAAGCACTGGTATTGGTGATATCAAGTTTAAAGAGCCCAAGGTACGTGATCAGAGTGGATCAGTAATCCGTTTCAGCAGTAACCTTTTACCGCCTTACATGCCTTACATAAAGCAAGCTAGAAGTGTAGAAGAGCTAATGCCTTGGCTGTACCTGAAGGGTGTCAGCACAGGTGATTATCAGGAAGCATTATCATCGTTGTTAGGTGCTAAGCTCGCGGTTGGTGATGGCGCACTAGGGTTTTGGAAGGTGCTGAGCAAGTCCTATCCAGATACACGCCATCAACGTTGTTGGATACAAAAGACGGCGAACATTCTGAATACTTTGCCAAAGTCAGCTCAGCCTAAGGTCAAAACAGCATTGCATGAGATTTGGATATCTGAGACTCATGATGGTGCCTACAAAGCTTTTGATCGTGCATTGGTGCGCTTTGGGTCGAAGTATTATGGTGCGATGGAACGCCTGCGCAAGGACAGAGATGAGTTGCAAGCATTCTACGATTTCCCGGCCGAATACTGGTGCCATATTCGGACGACCAATCCAATAGAGTCGACCTTTGTAACCGTTCGACTGAGAGCCAAGCGTGTACGTAATTGTGATTCACGAGAAACCACCTTAGTAATGGTTTACAAACTGTTGGAATCAGCACAAAATAAATGGAAGCAGATCAAAGGATTTAATCTACTGACGCTAGTGGTCAACAATGTAAAGTTCAAGGATGGTGAACGGGTATCGGATCAATCAGACAAGAACGCGACTTGATGCCATACACCAGATTTGATAATAACCATATGAAATTCATTACGTTAAAGGTTAATATGGATACTAAATCAGTTATAGCAAGAAAGAGGTTATTAAAATTACAAGCTCAAATTATAGCAGCAGAAAAAAATATAACTATTGATGATGCTTTTGATCTCTTATTAGGCCCTACCCCAGCCAAACCTATAAAACAAAAAATATCCAGAAATACGAAAAGACAACATGAACCATCATCGCTGCTAAAAGGCTTGATAGACAAAACATATGCAACTGATTGGAAGAAAACAAAGTGAAAAAATCATATAGTATTGCTGTTGAGCATATGGAAATATTATCCAAAATTATAGCTACAGAAATTATCGAAAATATTGCCAATATTACGACTAAAGTAACACAGTTATACTATTCCTCAATTTATGAATATCATTTGGTCAAGCAAAACAATAACTGGTACCTGTCTCAGATTTTTTTAATTGATGAAGATGGCAAATATCCTAGCGTATAATGAATTAGAACAAAATGAGTATCATAATCAACAATCAACAATCAACAATCAACAATCAACAATCAACAATCAACAATCAACAATCAACAATGTATGCTTATGGCACAAGACAATCTACAGAATTTTATTGGTCGTTTCCGTTTCATCAACCAATCATATTAAAATAGCAATCTACTTTTTAGTCTAGAGCAAAAAACAGTAAAATAAACTTTAGGCCCAAATTAAAAGTTGAATTGAATTTTATTGATTTAAAATCAATATAGTACAAGCTTAATTCAGACTCCGCCAGCCTAATTAATTGATTTATAACGAGTTTCAAACCATTTCATGTTGAAATTGTGCTGTAGGATGTACTGCATGACGACATTAAAGCTCTCCCACTACCTCTACTATCGAACCAATACATGATAGTTTCGTAAAACCATCCCGACCATTAGCCTTAATCTTCAATAGCCAATATAATCACTGGGGCAAGCCCTATATTCAGGAACCACGGAAACGGTCAAGGAATACATTGTCTTTTTCCAGCAGCAACTTAGGTTATTAGTCAACGCATGGCGGCAGCGTGAAATAGATGATTTTCATCTGAATATTGATAAGAGAATTGATGAACTCAGACGGGGGCTTACAAACTATTTCACCTCAATAATTAATGGAATTACCAATAGCTTGCAACTACTCAATAAATATCAATTCAGCTCCCTCACAGGGAGTTGAATTCAAAGTAAACATCAATAACTATTTATTATTCAATTTTCTTAAAAGAATTAGGCTTTTTTTACCATCACACTAAATTAATTATCCTTTGCTGAAATATATAATAGTTTTCATGTTAAGCCTTGCAAACATAAAAACATGATTCATTAGGTAGAAGTCTTATACCATGCATTATTTACCTGTTCGGCAATAATATTTATCGTTTTTACCTGATAGGGAGCACAACTAACTACATCGACCGAATCTAAATCAAATATTGCGATGTTATAGCCCTCATCTCCGAAGTGGCTTTTATATGCAATTGCATCATACCCAGCACTACGAAAAAGCTCAGCCAGTATTTGAGTCGGTGCGTAATCAGCCTTATCATCCGACCGCGTAACTGGCGTTGAAAATGCGTTATCAATATCAGTCCAAACAGCTTTCTCTTTCTGTTGTGCTGTAAGCTCTTTTACACCGAGTATATAACTAAAAATAGGCCCAGAAAGTGAGGACTTACCATGACCAAGCGAAAGATCGAGTACCCTCAATGGAGATAAAAGTTTGCATGTTGCTAAAGAAACATTAGCACCGACCCAAGGCCGCACTTCAGAAATCGCAGTCTTTACTGTTGTACCTACATATAGCACTGGAATGCCTTAGGGATTTGCACGCCCTTCTTTGGCTCTATCAACCAAAAGCTTCATACGAGAAGCTCTAAAACCTAACATATCCTCTTCGATCCAGTTGCCATCATTATCGGTCCTATCACAAATATCTATACCAAGCTGAGCCCTATAAAAAATGCTCCCCTCTTTCAACTCACGATCTCGTCCCTTGATTGTAGCTAGAACAGTATCAAGGAATACATTCTGCTCTTTACTTAAGATGTAACGGCTAGTCTTGCGAACATAGTCTGCGAATTGTGAATAACTGTCCTAACAAGCAAACTCAGACTGATGAATTAAATTCTTCTTACTAACAGCCATATACGAACCCGCTAAACAAAATTTCTGTTTGTAAATTTCTCAGTCTAATGCATATTATTGATTCTGTTAAATCCCCTATCTATTCAATTGATGTGAAACACAAATAACCGACTCATTTAACATTAATAGCTTCAGTAACCAACACTGTAAAGCTAATCACAAGGAATAAATACTATTGGAATATCAATATTCTTTGCCTATCAAAACCATGGTTACTTGCAAAACTAAGGTATTCATTTAATAACTCTGGTGGCATAGTTGGAGTACGTGATAGCACCCATAGATAATCTTTATTAGGTCCAACAACTAATGAATATTGATAGTTATCATCTAGCTTAATAATATTATAGCCGCCGTAAAAGGGCCCAAAGAATGAAACCTTTAAAGCCCCAGTATCCGAGGATTCAACAAAGTAAGCTTTCCCTATACTCTCTTTCCATTTTTTGCTTTCAGAATTCCATCCTCTATTCACTACTTTTACACCTCCGTCATCACGAAGAGAATAGTTAGCAGAGACTTTACTTAATCCTTTTTCAAATCGATTATCTATTCTCGCTACTTCATGCCATTCGCCAAGGTAACGTGATAAATCAAACTTCTCAACAGGTGATATATCTTTTGGCACTTTAACGCTACATCCGTTAAGTAGAAGCATACTTAAAAACATAAAAATTGACTTCACTCGCATGGTAACTCCGTTGAATATTTATCGATGAGATACTATCCTACAAAAAATTTGTGACGTTACCTAACCAATTAGGTAAGGCTATTGATGATAATAACAAAAGAAAACCAAATAATAAGTATTGAAAAACATAAAGCATACGGATAAATAGCTCTTTTAATATCATAGAGTATACCCTTTATTGCTAATGTAGATTGATCGCCCAAAATAAGTACTAACACTTAAAATATAGCAGCTCATTTTCATTTGTCAGGTATCACTAACTACGGCAATTCCACATAAAAATGAGGGTTTAACCCCAATCTTACTGCTGTATACAGCTAGAAATAGTCATCGAATTGTTCTGCTATAATTAAAAATGATCTTTTGAAACTTATAACTTCAAACTTTAAAGGAAGACAATATGTTAAAAAAAATCAGTTTCCTCATCTGCTCATTAGTTGTTGCTTTCACATTAACTGCCTGTAATACCACTAAAGGTGTTGGTGAAGATATAGAAGCAGGAGGAGAAGCAATACAAAGAGCAGCCCAGTAAACATTAATGCTCTTATTTCAAATGCTAGAGGGTATATTTATTTTGAATCCTCTAGTATTTCCTTATTCATTTAACGAGACTCCAATTTGTATTTTCTTTTCCGTATTTGCTTACACTTTATTCATGTAAAACATTTATAAATATGTCTATGCTGATAGTGTGTTCTAAACTATTGTATCAGTTTATTTTGCCTCGATATTTGGGGCTTTTCTTTGCTTTTCAATTTTTTTATAAATAAAGGCCATCAGCTATTAACTGAAGGCCTAAGAAACTACAAAAAATCAGATTTTAATAATGCCACTTTCAAAATATAACTATATTAATTTTAAAATACACTTTCTAACATAATGGTTTTTCCAAAAAATCATTATCATCAAGTATCCATAATGGCTCCATATTACTATCTTTTTTGATAACTAATGATGGGTCTGAACGTAAACATGCTCCACCATAGTGACCTCCGACAGTAAATGTGCAGACTTGAATAAAACGCCCTGCAACGTTTGGCAAGCACCATAATTGTTGGTAAATATTTTCCTGTTTATCGAATTGGCCAGAAGTCTCATCTAAAATCGTGTCGCACTCACCTATCAAACCGATATTGTCACCACAGCGGCCTGCTATTGGCTTTATTGCATAACCACTCGAGCGTAACTCGTCACTGATATCAAAACTTGTATTCAAAAGATAGGGATGATAGGGAAATAACGACCAAAGAATAGGTAATATCGCTTTATTACTTGGAATGACTGTCCATAAAGGCTCAAAGACACGAATCTCAGGCTTTAATAATACATCAACTAGTCTGACGTCATTATATTCTGAGTGTCCGGTACGAATTTGTAGCGCTGAATGCTCATAGTCTTTCTCACATTCCTGCCGAATTTGCTCAAGAGCAGTTTCCCACGCCCATGTTTTCCAAACACACTCTAATATACGGCCATCACTATCAACGACTTGACCTGTTTCATTCCAAAATAATTCGTCTAAACCATGAATAATTTTATAATCGAATCCCGCTTCAGTAATTGCATGCGCCATGTATTGCGAATGATAATCTTCTTCACTATCTACATCCTGCATAATATGAATAAACGGTTTAGCTGAAGAATGTTCCCATGTACTAGAAAGTAATTCAGTTAAGTAACCACTTGGGTTTTTGCCATCTTTCAGCTGCCCTACTTTTGCCCACTTATCAATAATTACCCCTGCCTCTGTATGACAAGAAGCTGAATCCGCATTATATTCATAGACTTTTAACCCTCGCTCATCCAAACAAAAGTCTAATCTTCCTGTGATCATATCATGACGTCGATTCTTCCAGGATAAACGTATGCGAGGCCAAAGTATTTCTGGAATATTAAAAAGTTTCAATAACTTATCACTCTTTAATACTTTTTCTGTCGCATGCAGATACATAAGATGAACTTCATTGGTTGCTTGTATCAGTTGATTTTCAGCGGTACTAGATATTGTAAAATATTCATGAAGAGCGCTATTTAGCGCGCGACCTTGTCTAGCTTGAATATATTTATTTTCTATGGGATTTGAGCTATTCAACCATTCGTTATTATAGTCAATCTTATTATCTATTTTAGCAGCATGAATCTTTAGCAACTCAGGATTAGTATACGGGCCTGAATAAGCATGCTCATCACTATCTGTTTGTATCATCCATCCCAAAATTTTAGTGTTTGGGAAAGTATCTGATAGTGTATATCTTCCTTTATCTCTTTTCAGAGACAATTCTCTTGTCCACTGCTGGCCTATGGGCAATTTATGGTGAATGACATTTTGCTCAGCGATACGTACTTTATCATCATAAACCTTGGTGATAATTGCTATATGGCCTGTTTTATTAAACTCACCCCCCTCATCCCAAATTAACAATGACCCCGCGGCAGGCTTAACAGGACTCCCATTAACAAAAGCTTTTAACGGTAAAATGTCATCATCAACTACGTGTCGTAGAAAGCGCAGAGAAAATACTTCATAGGCCATACCAACATCACTAAAAACAGTACCGTAATTGAGGTATAAAAAACGACGAGCAAACTCAACGCATTGCCATTTATAGCCCATATATTCATTGCCAATATAACTTCGAAAAGAAATATCTTTTTTATTTTCCACATTAGGCAATGAATCATAATCTGATGAGTATATTGCTACGCCTCCTGGAGCATATCCGAGTAAAGTTCCAAAAGGTTCGTATTCACTACTTAATAACCCCATGTTATAGCTCCATCTTAATAATAAATACATGCTAGCCATAACTATCAGTGTACGCCTATAAAATATGAAAAATCCATTTTTTTGATATAAGAAACTTATCAATAGTTAGTTAAATAAAAGCAACCTGTTAGCACAAAAAAGCTCCCAAGAGAGATCGCCATTTATAGCAACAGTTCCGATGCTCCCTTCTGTGGGTTCTTAGTGTTTTAAATATGTCTGCTATATACCGGGTGAAAAGTGGTTTGATTACTATCTTTACAAAACAATGAGTTCTTTTATTTTCACTTTCAAAAAATGACCTATTTAGCGGTATAACTATTTACAAGAGTTACCCTCAGTTAAATAGACCATCCCTTTTAAGCCCCAATCTAGGGGCTATTTTTTTGCCTTTAAAAAGCCTCTGTTTTCTTAAAAGCTCGCTGTTGTTGTCTTACACAGCCATCAATTTAAAATATTTGGAAATACTTTTGCGTATTTTGAAATACCAACTATATTTAAGGCGATATTTAATTGTATAAAGCAACATATTTAGCCCAACGCTGTGTGGGCTTTTTTTATCCATACAATTTCTGGTACTATAACTTTTAAGGCTCTCACCATTACAGAATCAAGATAAAATCACGTTTTCAAAAATATGAACCTTATACACAACCTCCCGATCACAACCATACTTATCGTTACCTCCCTATTTCTTTGCGTTGTATTTATTCTTATTAGTGATAACTATCAAGCAGACGTGACAACTCTATTCTTTAAAGCTTTTATATATCTACTTGCAGCTATCTCCTTCTTAAACTTACTTTTTTTAATTAGAACTTTCATTGGCTGGAACTAATGTAAGCACTCCGTTCTAATGTAATCTTGCAAATACAAAGTTTGTTTTTCGTTCTCAACTATCATTTTTCTGAGACGCCAATAATCTTGTTCAGCTGCTTCACTAAGTCGTGCGGAGCTTTCATTGCCTCCGCTTTCGAAGGTATTCGCTTCGGGTTTTGGACATTTGGCGTTGACGTACACGCGCTTAGTACCATTACTAACATCATTGCGCAGCTTATCAATTTCAGCTTTTGCATTTGAGAGATCCATTGTGTGAGTTTTGTCGAGTTCGTGAAGTGAGTTAATACGTTTTTGGTAATCCTCATTAATTTTGACCTACTCTGTCAACTCAACGAGTAGTCCGGCATTTTTGGTATTTAACTCACCTATCCTCTCGTGTTGTTTCCACATTCCCCATATGGCCACCCACGCAGCGATATATAACAATGCACTGACTGTATTCATGGTATCCACTATATAGATAATTAAAAGTTAACTTGCCGACTTTTGTAGTGTTCTATAACTTTCTGGCGCGTTTTTCTAAACTGGCTTTATCAATACCGCATGTATTGTCAGTGAGTCTGTTGGCGCCAAATACAATCATTGATATCGCGAGTAACATAAAGCAAATTACTACCACTATAAGTTTCCATGACATATAGCCGCCTCCGCTTCTCTGCGATTACCTCATCGTTATAGAAGATAAAGAAGCCGTACTGACCAGCTTTATTGATTACTTTGCACTTCACGCTTAACCTTTGATAGCATCAAGAATAGCCCTTTAAAAACAGGATAGACAGTATGCATAAAAACAAAGCTATATTAGTATGTTTTGTTATCGCTTTAGTAACAGCTTGTTCATCAAACACTAAACCCCTAACTAAGTCAGATACTTGCGAGATAAAAATGGATACTCCCGAAGGTAACTTGCCTGGGAAAATAGAGCAGTCCAGTGGAAATAGTCCCGAATGTAAAGCGATTGAAAGAGCTATAGATAAAGCTATCTAACATATGAATTAGACAGAAGCTAGTAAGCGAGTTTTCATTGCAGAAAAGCCCCAATCATGGGGCTCATTAAAAATTTACAGCTATTTATTGATAATGGTTACTCGCTTTACATCAACTTCTAATGAAGCCCACTCTTTATCAATTTCACCATCTAAACGAACTTTTGTTTCAGGTGTCACAACCTGTCCACGCCAGCGCCTATCATCAATATCTACAGCAATTGAGCCAGTACTATCTTTAAATTCGTAAAGCTCTTTACCAATCTGTTTAACAATATGACCTTCAAGTGAAACCCATGCATCATCAGGAAGCTCTTTCGCTTGAACGACAGTTGTTACTGCTTGAGCTGTTGCAACAAACCCACCTTTTGGACCAACAGAACCCTCATTCGAAACAAATCCACCAGCATGGTTATTAGCTAATACGCCAAATGAAGCTGCTGATAATACGAGCGCAATAACTGTCTTATTCATAATAATTCCTTTTGTCTGTTAATTTTTTATAGTTTATCAATTAAACCTTAACAGAATCTTAAGGCAAATAATTAACACTTTAGATCGGTTATTGCACACAGCAGCACATGTAACTCTGACCAATCGTGACAGAAAATCTTATGTTTATTTTAACTATAAAAAAGACCGCCTAGGCGATCTTTTATGAATAACTGATATAGCTCAGATGAAAAGTTTAACCTGACCATAAGTTTATTAAAGATTAAGAGTGAACATCACTCTCTACTCAGCGTCTTTTTCTTTAGTTAAACAATAACGCAAGTTTTGCCTAATAGCTTCAATAGACCAAATCCAAAAAGCAGTTCCAACAAACTCAGATATTAGTGCTTGATAACCAGCAGTCCAAAGCCAGCCAGACAATCCTAATAATGGTACAACTAAGCCATGAGCAAAAACAGAAACACCGATACCAAAACATATACCGTGTAATAATTTCACCTTAGGTAAGTATTCAGCGATAACACAATATATAACTGCAATAACTATCGAAAATAATATATGAACACCATTCCCGCCCCAATTAATACTATATCCCATCCAATGATAAGTCATAGTA